>LSIG01000001.1 GCA_001556125.1 Rhizobiales bacterium CCH10-E5
CACCCCAGCCCTCCCCCCGCTTGCGGTGGGGAGGGCTGGGGTGGGGGGCCGCAAAGCCATACCGCAGTCCTGCATCGTCTTGCCGAGCGGCACTGCCCCCCATCCCTAACCCTTCCCCACCGCAAGCGGGGGGAAGGGGATCGGTCAGCGCATCCGGAGCCTGCCCATGACCACCGAACCGATCCTGATCTGGGGCGCCGGCGCGATCGGCGGTACGCTCGGCGCCTACTGGACGCGCGCCGGCATCCCCGTGCTGCTGGTCGACATCGTGCCCGAGCATGTCGAGGCCTGCCGGACGACGGGGCTTTCGATCACCGGGCTGATCGACAATTTCACGCAGGTCATCCCCGCCGTCACCCCGGCCGAGCTGACCGGCACCTACAAACGCATCGTGCTCGCCGTGAAGGCCGGCGCCACCGACGAGGCGGTCGCCGCGCTCAGCCCCCATCTCGCGCCGGACGGCTATGTGCTCTCTGCCCAGAACGGCCTCAACGAAATCGCCATCGCGGCCGTCGTCGGGGCGGAGCGGACGATGGGCTGCTTCGTCAATTTCGGCGCCGACTGGCACGGGCCGGGCGAGATCCTCTACGGCAATGAGGGCGCCGTCGTCGTCGGCGAAATCGACGGGCAGATCACGCCGCGCGCCATCGAGATGCACAAGCTTCTGCTCGTCTTCGAGCAAAAATCGATCCTGACGACCAATATCTGGGGCTATCTCTGGGGCAAGCTCTCCTATGGCGCGATGCTGTTCGGCACCGCGCTGACGGGCGATTCGATGTCGGCGAACTTCGCCGATCCGGAGCGCCTCGTGGTCTGGCTGGCGCTCGGCCAGGAGGTCGCCGCGGTGGCGGCGGCGCGTGGCGTCAAGACGCTGGGTTTCGGCGAATTCGACCCGATGGTGTTCGCGCCGGGCCAGCCGGAATATCCGCAGATCGAGACGATCGCCTGGCTCGCCGACTACACCTCCAAGACCGCCAAGACCCATTCCGGCATCTGGCGCGACCTCGCCGTGCGCAAGCGCAAGACCGAGGTCGATCCGCAGATCGGCATCATCGCCGCGCTCGGGCGCGAGGCCGGCGTGCCGACGCCGGCGGTCGAGACGCTGGTGACCCTGATCCACGACATCGAGGACGGCCGGCGGCCGCAATCCTTCGAGACCCTGAAAGTGCTGATCGACCGATGCAAATCCGTTTTGACGACCGCGTAGCCCTCGTCACCGGCGCGGCCCAGGGCATCGGGCGCGCCATCGCCGCCGCCCTGGTCGAGGCCGGCGCCACCGTCCATCTCGCCGACATCGACGCCGAGGGCGTCGCGGCCACGGCAACCGCGATCGGCGCCGTTCCCCATGCGGTCGATCTCGGCTCGGCCGAGGCGGCGGCCAAGCTCGTCGCCGACATCGTCGCGCAAAGCGGCCGGCTGGAGCTTCTGGTCCATGCGGCGGGTGGCGTGCGCGGCCAGGTCGGCCGGCCGATCGAGGCGATTTCGGAGGCCGACTGGCGGGTGATCTTCGCCGCCAATGTCGATTCCGCCTTCTTCCTGGCGCAGGCGGCGGCCCCGGCGATGAAGGCCTCCGGCCATGGCCGGATCGTGACCATCTCCTCGGGCGCGGGCCTTCGGCCGAGCCTGACCGGCATCCAGGCCTATTCCTCCGCCAAGCATGCGCTGGTCGGGCTGACCAAGCAGCTCGCCTGGGAATTCGGGCCGCATGGCATCACGGTGAATTCGGTGGCGCCGGGCTTCGTGCGCTCCAACCCCGCGACCGAGCGGCAATGGGAGAGCTACGGGGCCGAAGGCCAGAAGCGCCTGATCGAGGGCATCCACACCCGCCGCCTCGGCACGCCCGCCGACATCGCAGCCGCCAGCCTGTTCTTCCTCAGCGAGCAGGCCGGCTGGATCACCGGGCAGGTGCTTTCGGTGGATGGCGGGCGGTCGTAGAACGGACTGCCCTCAAAGGTAGCAATCCCCACACCAAGCCCAATGTGCTAGTGATGTCTTAGATGAGGCCGATGGACAGCCAGTGCGACCATAGCTGTCAAAAGTCGAAGCAGCTGCTTGCAGGCGGTTTGTCCAGCACCGCCCCTGGACCTCGCATGTCGGCGCCCCCGGCAACATGGCTGCGGAAGCTGAAGAAGCTGCGGGACAAGCAGCAGCAGGCTGCAGAACGGGAATTGTATCAGCGTGTGGACGACCTGCGGCGGCAAATTGCTGTCATGGAGAATCTAGCACGCGCGAGGGGCTGGGCGATCGCACGTGGGTGACGCCACGGCTGAGCGGCTTCGACACACCATCATTTTTTTGGTGCACTAATGTGACCGCACGGGCCGCACTCTCGCTGGTCATGGTATGCGATCAAGATCGGCGAGCCAGGCGCTCGCAGACGCATCGCTGGGAGCGCGCCAGTCGCCGCGCGGCGAGAGCGAGCCGCCCGACGAGACCTTCGGTCCGTTGGGCATGGCCGAGCGCTTGAACTGGCTGGTCTCGAAGAAGCGGCGCACGAAGACGGTCAGCCAGCGCTTGATCGTCGGCAGGTCGTAGGCGACCTGCTTGGCCGCTTCCAAATGCGGCGGCCAGGTGCCGCGCGCCGCATCCGCCCAGGCATGGTGCGAGAGGAAAGCGACCTTGCTGGGCCGGAAGCCGTAGCGCGTCGTGTAGAACAGGTTGAAATCCTGCAGCGCATAGGGGCCGACGAAATCCTCGGTCTTCTGGCTCGGCCCGTCGCCGTCGCCCGGCACCAGCTCGGGTGAGATTTCGGTGGCGAGGATCGCCTCCAGCGTCGCTGACGCCTCTGGGCCGAAGCGCTGGCCGCGGGCGACCCAGCGGATGAGATGCTGGATCAACGTCTTCGAGACCGAGCCGTTGACGTTGTAATGGGACATCTGGTCGCCGACGCCATAGGTGCACCAGCCCAGCGCCAGCTCCGACAGATCGCCCGTGCCGAGCACGAGGCCATTGTTCTCGTTGGCGAGGCGAAACAGCAGCGAAGTGCGCGCGCCCGCCTGCACGTTTTCAAAAGTGATGTCGTAGACGGGCTGCCCCTCCGCAAAGGGGTGGCCGATATCGACCAGCATCTGTCGGCAGGCCGGCGTCATGTCGATCTCGGCGGCGGTGACGCCCAGCGCTTTCATCAGCCGCCAGGCATTGGTCTTGGTGCCCGTACTCGTGGCGAAGGCCGGCAGCGTGTAGGCGAGGATGTTCTCGCGGGGGAGGCCCAGCACATCCATTGTATCGGCAGCGACGAGCAGCGCCTGCGTCGAATCGAGCCCGCCGGAGACGCCGATGACGATCTTCTCGACGCGGGTGCTCACCAGTCGCTGGCGCAGGCCATGCGACTGGATGTTGTAGGCCTCAAAGCAGAGCTCGTTCAGCCTGGCATCGTCCGACGGGACGAAGGGAAAGCGCTCGACCTCGCGCCGCAGGCCGAGATCGCTCTCGCGGTCCGGCTCCAGCGCGAAGGTGATGCGGCGAAAGCCGAGCCGGTCGCGCAGCGCATCGGCATTGTCGCCGAAGGTGTTCATCCGGATGCGGTCCAGCGCCAGCCGCTCCAGGTCTATATCAGCTAGGATGAGCTGCGGCTCCGCGGCGAAGCGCTCGGCTTCGGCCAGCAGCGCGCCGTTCTCATAGATCATCGCCTGACCGTCCCAGGCGAGATCGGTGGTCGATTCGCCCGTGCCGGCGGCGGAATAGGCATATGCCGCAATGCAACGTCCCGAATGGGCCTTGCAGAGCGCATGCCGCCAATCCGACTTGCCGATGGTGACGTTGGAGGCCGAGAGGTTGAGCAGAACGGTTGCGCCCGCCAGAGCCGCAAACGAGCTCGGCGGCACCGGCATCCAGACATCCTCGCAGATCTCCATATGGAGCGTAAAATCAGGGATGTCGGAGGCGCTTAGCAGGATGTCGGTGCCGAAGGGCACATCCTGGCCGCAGAGCTCGATCGACGTGATTCCGGCGCGCTCGCCCGAGGCGAACTGCCGCCGCTCGTAGAATTCGCGGTAGTTCGGCAGATAGGTCTTGGGCACGACGGCCAGGATTTGGCCGCGATGGACCGCGATCGCACAGTTGAACAGCCGTCCGCCGACCCGCAGCGGCGCGCCGACGACCGCAACCGCCCGCAGGGCCCGGGTCTCGTCGACCAGCCCGGCCAGAGCCTCGCGCACCGCATCGAGCAGCGCGCTCTGCATGTGCAGATCGTCGATCGCATAGGAGCTCAGGCCCAGCTCCGGGAACAGCACGACCGATGCGCCCTCCCCCTGCGCCCGCCGCAGCAGCGGCAGCATCTGCGAGAGGTTAAAAGCCGGGTCGGCCACCTTCAGCCGCGGCGCCGCGCAGGCGAGACGGACGAACCCGTGGCTGTGGATGTTCTGGAAGCTCATGCTGGGAAAGGTCTCTGCCGCCCCGTGACGCCGCGGCGGATGACCGGGCCTTAGCCTCTTATCGCGCAGGCGGCACCGGCCGGGCAAGGGCGGGAGCGAATTGCGTCCGTGCGCACGGCACGGGGGCGAGCGCGGCGCCGATTGCCGTCCCGCGCCGGAACGGTCTATGGCGTAGCGCTCTCGGCGAGGATAGCAACGTGACGACAGGACCCGACGGGCGGAGGCAGGGCGCGCGAGCCTGTGCGGCAGTTGTGCTGTACCAGCCCGATCCCGCCCTGCTCGCACGACAGGCGCAGGGATTGCGTGGCGTGCCCTTCTTCGCCTTCGCGAACGGCCCGGTGGACGAGGCCACGATCGCGGCACTGGCGACGACCGATCTGCGTCTGATCCGGAGCCCGACCAATCTCGGCCTCGGCCACGGCCTGAACGCCGTGATGGAGGCCGCAGCGCGGGACGGCTTCAACCATGTCATGCTGCTGGACCAGGACAGCGAACCCCCGCCGGGGCTGCTCGACGTCCTGGCGCAGCGGTCTGTCAGGCTTCAGGCAGAGGGCCGACGCGTCGGTGTGCTGGCGCCGCGGCTCGTGCCGCCGGCCGACGGATTCTACAAGCCGATCCGCTACGAATGGCGGGGCGAGCCCGATGCGGACGGTCTCGCCGCCGTCGATTTCGCGCCGACCTCCGCCTCGCTGGTGAACATGGCCGCCTATGCCGAGATCGGCGCCTTCCGCGACGATTTCTTCATCGCTGGCATCGATGTCGAGTGGGGCTTCCGCGCCTGGCATCGCGGCTGGGGCTCCTATGTCGCGACAGATTTGGAGGTGCCGCATCGCTGGGGTGAGGCGGTGAGCCAGGAGGATCTTGGCAAGCCGCAGATCCTGCGCCACAGCCGCATCCGCAACTACTACTATGCCCGCAACGTCGTTGCTGTCGCGAAGCTCCGCCATGTCCCGTGGCGGTGGCGGATCAAGTCCTGCGCCGGGCTGGCAGCCCAGATCGGATTGCTGGGGCTGAGAGGCGAGCCGGGCTCGCTGCACCCCATCCGTGCCGGGCTGAGCGACGGGCTGCGCAGCCGGTTAGGAGCGGCTCCGCAAGGCTCTTTTTGAAGCTGCGGCCGTTCTCCCTCTGGGATCTGAACAGGCGGCCACCCGTTGCCTTAGGACGATGCATCGGCCTATGGAGGTCCGCTCCGGACGCTGGCGGAGGCGACCCCTTGCTCCGGCACCCGCATCATCTTGACGTGAATCATGGACAGGCGGCCCCTGAGATGACCAGCCTCAAATTCGGAACCTCCGGCCTGCGCGGGCTCGTCAGCGAACTCGTGGGCCTGCCCGCCTACAGCCATGTCCGCGCCTTCTGCAGCATGATCGCCGAGGACGGGGCCGCCGGGCCCTCCGGTGAAGTCCTGATCGGGCGTGATCTGCGCTCATCGAGCCCGCTGATCGCCGAGCAATGCGCCCGCGCCATCGCAGATGCCGGCCTCGTGCCGGTCGATTGCGGCGAGATCCCCACGCCCGCGCTCGCGCTCGCGGCCCTGCAGCTGGGCGCGCCGGCGATCATGGTGACGGGAAGCCACATCCCCGATGATCGCAACGGCCTCAAATTCTATCGCAGCGAGGGCGAAATCGACAAAGCCGACGAGGGCCGCATCCTCGCCTGGCATGCACAGCTCGGGCTGACGGAGGTTCCCTCCGAACCCGCGGCGCCGCGTCGATGGGATGCTCTCGCGGCCTATCGGGAGCGCTATGTCGGCTTCTTCGGCCCCGATGCCCTGAGCGGCGCGACGGTCGGCGTCTATCAGCACTCCTCCGTCGGCCGCGACGTCATCTGCGATGTGCTGACGGCGCTGGGGGCTCGCCCGGTCCCGCTCGGGCGGGCGGAGCGCTTCATTCCCGTCGATACCGAGGCGCTGCGCCCGGAAGACATCGAGCTCGCGGCCGGATGGGCTGGCAGCCAGAGGCTGGATGCCATCGTCTCCACCGATGGCGATGCGGACCGGCCTCTGGTGGCCGGCGAGGCGGGGCGTTTCCTGCGCGGCGACCTCGTGGGCGCGCTGACTGCCGCCTTTCTGGGCGCCGATGCGATCGTCACCCCCGTGACGTCCAACTCGGCCCTCGAACGTCCGGGGCTGTTCGAGCGGGTCGTGCGGACGCGGGTCGGATCGCCCTACGTCATCGCCGGCATGGCGGAGGCGACCGCCGAGGGAGCCCGGCTGGTCATCGGTTTTGAAGCCAATGGCGGCGTGCTGCTGGGCTCCGACATCGACCGCGACGGGCGCCGTCTCGCTGCTCTTCCGACCCGGGACGCGCTGCTGCCGATTGTTGCTACCCTGACGGCCGCCGCGCGCGCCGGGCAACCACTGAGTCGGCTCGCTGCCGGGCAGGCTTTCGCCATCGCCCTCTCCAACCGCCTCCAGGAGGTGCCGCAGGCGAAGACCGCGATGCTGATCGAGAGGCTCGACGCGGAAGACCCGGCCTATCGCGATGCGACTTTCGCGGGTCACGGCGGCGTAGCGGCCCGCGATCGCCGCGACGGTCTGCGGCTAACGCTCGGCGACGGGACGACCGTCCATTTCAGGGCGTCGGGCAATGCGCCGGAACTGCGCGTCTATGTCGAGGCGCCCACGGAGGAGGCCGCCGAGGCCCTGCTTGCGGAGGGGCTGGAGATCGCGCGACGGGCAACGGCCTGACGCCGGAATTGACAGCGCGTCGGCCGCCCGGTCCACGGCGCGCGGCACCCGCCAGCGGCATGACACGCGCACGCCGTCATGCGGTTGCCCGTTGACGCAGCGTTGTTCTTCACTAAGCAGACAGCCTTAGAGCGTCCACCACCAAGGATCCCGTCGCCGATGCCCACAAAGATCATCCCCGTCATCATGTGCGGCGGCGCCGGCACGAGGCTCTGGCCCGTCTCGCGCGATACGATGCCCAAACAGTTCATCGCCCTGCTCGGCCATGAATCCTCATTTCAGCGAACTATGCGCCTCGTTGCTGAGCCATCGGTGTTCGCTCAGCCTATCGTCATCACCAATGCCGACTACCGCTTCACCGTCCAGGAACAGCTTCAGGCGATCGGCGTGACGGCGCACATCGTTCTTGAACCGGCGCGGCGGGACTCAGGGGCCGCGGTCGCCACGGCCACGGAGCTCGCGCTGGCCCAAGATGAAAACGCCGTGGTCGGCGTGTTCGCGGCGGATCATGTCGTCCAGGACGGTGCGCTCTTCGTCGAAACCTGCCGCCGGGCGGGCTTGGTCGCCAGCCAAGGGCATATCGTGACCATCGGCATTCCGCCGACATTTCCGGCCACCGGCTACGGCTATATCCGGCCGGGCGACGCCATCGATGACGACGGCGCCCGGCGCGTCTCCGCCTTCGTAGAAAAGCCGGATGCCGCGCGCGCGACCCAGTACCTCCTCGACGGCTACATGTGGAATTCTGGGAACTTCATCTTCGACGCGGCGACGATGCGCGGCGAGCTCGAAGCTTTTGAGCCCGACATTCTCGCACCGGTCGCCGATGCGGTGGCTCATGCCACGCGTGACCTCGATTTCCTGCTTCTCGACGCGAAAGCCTTCGCCGGGGCGAAGAAGATTTCGATCGACTACGCCGTGATGGAGCGGACGCAGAGGGCCGCCGTCGTTTCCGGCCATTTCGGCTGGTCTGATGTCGGCGGCTGGGCCGCCGTCTGGGACCTCTCGGACAAGGACGGCGAGGGCAATGCGATCACCGGCCGTGGCTATGTCATCGAGGGCAAGGACAACCTGATCCGCTCGGACGAGGCCGTCGTCGGCGTGATCGGTCTCGACGACATCGCCGTGATCTCGACGCGCGACGCGGTGCTGGTGACCAGCAAGGCGTGGGCCGACAAGGTCAAGGACATGGTCGCGCTGATCACTGCCAACGGGGAGTCCGAAGCTGGCGCCCATCGTGAAATCCAGCGTCCCTGGGGCAAATATCTCTCGATCGATCTCGGCGAGCGCCATCAGGTCAAGCGCATCACGGTCAAGCCCGGCGGTGTGCTCTCGCTCCAGAAGCATTTCCACCGCGCCGAACATTGGGTGGTCGTGCGCGGCACAGCGGAGGTGACGCGCAACGACGAGACGCACGTGATCCACGAAAACGAGTCGATCTATCTCCCGATCGGTTGCGTCCATCGCATGGCCAACCCGGGCAAGATCCCGCTCGAACTGATCGAGGTCCAGGTCGGATCCTATCTCGGCGAAGACGACATCGTTCGCATCGAGGATATCTATCGGCGCTCCTGAGGCGCCGGCGCAGCATCGCGCTGCCCCCTCTTCGCTTCTGCTCGTTTGGTCGCCCCAGGATTGCGGCTGGCCGCGACCCTGGCCGGCGGTTACGGCAGGCGTGGCCAGCGCAGCCTGAAGGCGCCCTTGCCACCCGTGACGGCAATGGGCTCCGAGACGGGGAAGCCGTGCGGAGCCTTGAAGGTCAGCAGTATCTGCGACGCTGCGAGCGGCCGAAAGAAGACAAGGTACATCTGCCCGTCGACCGGTATCGACCTGAAATCATAGATGTTCCGCAATGTGGAGCCGTTGGCCCGTATCACATTGTCTTCGAAATAGATGTTCTTGTAGTCGAGCTTTCCCTGACCCAGCACCAGCGACGCGACCTTCGGGCTGGGAAGCGAGATGGCGATGGTGTGCTCATCCACGACCTGGGCCGCGAGGGGGCCGCGCAGGACGCGATAGTCGACAGACAACGCCGCCAAAATCGTCACGCCGGCCACCAGGGCCGTCCTGACATTCAGCAGATTCGCGAGGACATAGACGGCTAACAGCCCCACGAGAGGGTACGACGCCTTGAGGTAGTGGATATTGTTGTAGCGCCAGATGCCGTGCGGCAGAAAATCGGTGTAGGACGCATAGAAGACTACGTTGGCGGCGACGACGGCACAGAGAAGGCCCGCCGGGAAACTCCGTTTCATAATGGCAAGGGGCAGAGCGGGCAGAGCGAGGATCATCCATGGGGCCCGTTCAAGGAGCCCCTGCCCTTCGCCATAAAACGGCTTCGGATCGACCAGCACGGCGTAGAGTTTACGCGGCAGATCCGCGAGGTTGAGGCCGAGCGCCCCGGAGTGGACCATATAGGGCGAAGGCGCAAAGCCGTAGATGCGCGTATGCAGCAGCCCATAGGCGAGGCAGACCAGGGCCGCGGCAAGGGCCCCGCCTGCGAGCCGGCCAAGCGCGAGGGCGGGCGGCGAGCCACTCCAGATCCGCACCATTAGGGCCAATCCGATGGGAGCCAGCATCACCATGTCGCTGGGGCGGGTGACGCAGACGAGGGCGGCGTAGATAGCCGCCAGGACCGCGGCCCCCAGGTTGAGAGGCTCTCTACGCAACGTCACCGCCAGCGCGAGATAGATGTAAAGCATGACGGGCGTCGTGTTCCAGGGGATCACGAACTGCCAGAAGATCAGCCAATCCGCCGTGATCGCGCCAATGAAGACGAGGGCCGCGATGCTGTCGCGAATGCCCATGGCACGGCCGATGCGAACGAAGCAGAAGAACGCGCCGAAGAGGCAGAACAGATTCACGAAGAAGAAGGGATGCGTCGGGACGATGCGCGTCCACGGAGCCCCCAGAAGACTGTAGCCGAGCGGATACCAGTGCGCTTCGGGTGACACCTGAAGCCGCCCCAGAGCCTGCGCGGAGCGCAGATAGAGGCTCTGGTCCCACCACCCCCACCATCCCTGAGGATGGTCGAGATTGTTGCCCGGGAGCGCCGGATGGGCGAGATAGACCAGCGTGAAGATGCAGGCTAGCGCCAGATAGGGGACCGCCGCCGTCAGGCGATGCGCGTCGAGAGGCCAACGGGAGCAGTTACCATCAGCCCCCTCGGCCGTAGCCGGCTCTTCGCGTCCAAGGCCATCAGTCATCGTGCTGCTTGAGTTTCGTCAACACCACCGAGGTCAGGGCAACGGGACCCGGCTGGATGTGGTCAATCATCAACCGGACGCCAGCTGAGGCCGCCTCCACGGTTGTCTGGAGCAGACAATCCGAGGCCGATGCGACATCGACGATCCATTCCTGCGCCGGCTCGCTGGCGGGTTTCCATCGGACGCACAGGCGGGCGCCGGAGTCCGGAACGGGCTCGTGGCCGATCTGCAAACTGTAGGCCCCATGCCCGAGCATGCCTAGATTCATGTCCAGAAGAGAACCCGACGGCGCATCGGCCTCGAAACGACCGCGCTCGATGCGCCCTGTCCCGCTCTTCATCTCCGGATGGGCCGGCGTCCAGATCCAGCGGTCGAGATCATGGTCGTCCCAGACGCGATAGGGCTTCTCGCCGGTAACCGCCGCAGCAAGCTCCATCGCGCTCTGCTGCCAGGTGATCCAGGGCATCCGGTCGGATTGCGGTCGCAGATCCGCCGCCGTCTCCAGCCAGGCGCAGATGGTCGCGCTGATATCCGACGTCGTAAGACCCTTGAAGAATGTTGCAAACCCTTCCGCCAGTTCCCGAAAGACCGGAATGTCGCGTGCGATGATGGGCTTGCCATGCCGCGCGGCCTCGATCAGAGGAAGGCCGTATCCTTCGCCATAGGAAGCTTGGATCACGGCCGTCGCACCCTCGTAGAGCCGATCGAGCGCAGCGTCGCCCGCGCCTTGAAGCCAGAACAGGCGCTTGCCAAACTCCGCATGCGTCGTGATGTGCGGCACCAGATCGCCCGTCAGCCAACCGGCCTTGCCCACGAGCACCAGCGACACGTCTCGCCCTTCGCGCCAGAGCAGATCGAAGGCGTCGACCAGTTGCCGGTGCCCCTTGCGGGGCTCGATCGTGCCGACCTTCAGGAAATAGGTTTTTTCGCCGAGCTCGGCGATGAGCCGAGCGTCATCGGCTCTCATCGCGCCTGAGGGGGCCTGCCCATCCAGATCTCCGCCGAGGTTGAAATGAGTCAGCTGCAGAGGGCTCGAGCGAGGGGGTCTGACCCCTTCGAGATAGGCTGCGATCTCGTCGGCGACAGAACGGGAAATCGCCACGAGCCCATCTGAAATGCCGGCGATCTTCCGGATCCAGCGATGGAACGGCAGGCGCAGGCCCGGATCGAAACAATCCGGCATCAGCAGGGGCAGCAGGTCGTAGACCACGAACCAGACCCTCAATCCCCGGCGGCGCTGCATCTCGAGCGTATCGAAGGCAGCCTCTGCCATCAGCACGTTGAGGTCGAGCCCGACAAAGATGTCGTCCGGCTGAAAATCGACGGGATCGTCAGCGAGCCCAAGTGGTGGCAGGTTAAGAAACCGGGTGGTGAACGCTCTGGCAAAGCGGAAGGTGTCGCCGTCGAGATAGACGGGCTCGATGCGCCTCCCCTCCGCTTCCCTCAACAGCCGCGCCGCGATGTTACGGACGACGCGCTGGACACCGGAGCGAGCATCCCGCTGGGCAAGCTCGGTAACGTCGAGGAACAGGCTTTTCCCCCGACTCGGGAGCAAGGTCCCAGCCAATCGGTTGGCCAGCGCCGCGAGCGTCTCGGGTCGCACCGGCTCCTGGGCGACCCACTCGGCGGCCTCGGACAATTTCTCCGCCGCGATGGCAGCCCGCCTCCATTCCGCGTCGTCGCGCACGGAGCCGGTCGCGGGCGAGCCGACCGAAGCCACAACACCGGGAGCGTAGCGCCAGCCCTCAAGCGCAGCGACAGGCCACGCCTCTATCAGCCCTCGGTAGCCGTGAACCCGGTAGGTCAGGTCCGCAGCAGCTTCGCCGAACGCCACATAGGGCTCGATTTCGTCCTCCAGCCGGAGCAGCAGACCCGGGCGCTCGGCCATTGCGCGCGCAACCGACGGAGCAGGTCCGCCGCGTGCGACGGGATAGACCGGGATCGTACCCGCGCCGCCGGCCTCATCCGGTAGCCAATCCTTATTCGACGCCAAGGCGCCTGGAAGCGCTGGCCATTCAACCGGCTTGAACAGTCCGAAACGGGGAGCCGGGCGCGACTGATCATGCGCCAGCCGCTCGACGCCGGCGTCGATCGCCTCCAGCGCCACGCGAGCCGAAGCGCGCCAGCTGAAACGATCCTGCTGGATCTGGCTGGAAACCAGTTTGGCGGCCCGGAAGTCCCGGTCTCCGAGGACACGGCTCAGGCAGGCCGCGATACTCGCGTCGTCGCGTGGGTCGAACAGAAGATCGCTGTCGCCGATTACCTCGGCCGTGCTCGTGTCGCTCGCACCGATGGCCAGGCAGCCGCACCGCATCGCCTCGAGCGGCGGCAGGCCGAATCCTTCAGCCAGCGAAGGAAAGGCGAAGACAGAGCAGGCATTGTAAAGGACAAGTAGGTCCTCGTCGGGCACATGGCCGGCAAAAACGAGGGTTGCGGGATCTAGCCCCGCTTTCTCCGCGACCAGAGACAAGGCGTCCCGATCGCCATCCGTGGCTCGCGCGGCGAGGACGATCTGGTGCCCGTTCCGCAATTCGGGAGCGAGAGAGGCAAAGGCACGGACCAGCGCCGGCACGTTCTTTCGGGGTTCGAGGATACCGGTATGCATGACGAACGGCTTGGTGATGCCATAGCGCTGCAGGACCGTGCGGCGGCGCTCGGGCGCGAGCTCGATCCGCCTGAACATCCTGTCGGCGTCGCCCATGATGGTGACCACCCGATCCGGCGCCAGACCAAGCAATGCGATGGCGCGCTGCCGCGTGTGCTCGGAAATCGCAAGCAAAAGGCCAATGTTTTTTAGCTTTTCAAGCCTATCCCCAAACCAGCGCTCGTGTAGCGGGGTGGGAAGATGTAATTCGGGGTTCTCGAACGGTATCAGATCGAACACGGTCGCAACCGTAAGGTAGGCCGGGTCTCGCTGGCTCGCGCCGACCACCGTGTCGTCGCCGAAGCCCTCAAATGGGCTCGCAACATGGACGGCTGTCGGCATGAGACGCGCGACATGCGCGTCCCGGATTGTATCCGAGGCGCGTGCCCGCTCCGCGCCGTGAGGCGAGATGGCGCTCGTGCCGGTGAGGCCGGAGAAGACCTCGACATCGCCGGAGGGCACAAGCCCACCCAGCATCGACCCGTCCCGCCCCGTCGCCAAAGGCATGGCCGCATTCTGAAGCGCAAGGATTGGGCGTCTGGCACCGTCTTCAACCATGGCTTGCGCAAGACCGCGGCTGAACCGCCCAATCCCTCGTTCACGCGAGTTCGACTGAAGTGTTTGAAGATCGAGGATCAGGCGCATAGCAGAGGTCGAATCAAATCGGGGGCTGATATCCAGCGCAGGTCACGGTCGCGCGACCTGCCGAGCCTCGAGATAGTCATGGAGCCACCGAGCCTGGCCGCAGATCGGCTCAGCGGGAACGCCCTGCGCGGCGCTAATCATCTGCGGTGCGGCGGGAAGCGAGAAGATGCGGGCTTTCAGGCGGCGCTCAAGGGTCGGAAACCGGGCCGCCAGAGCCTTGGCCTGCTGCCTCAACCTCGGCCGGGTGATGACGATGGCGATCAGGCGCAACGCGATGGCACGCGGATTCAGCAGCTGTCGCGCATTGTGTAATGTCTGCTGCATTTGGATCGTAAGGCCTTCAGGAATTTTACATACAGGGAGGCTGCGGATGCGCTGGCCTGGGTTCGTCAGCGCCCGCACTTCGAAAACAGCTGCCCAAGCGTTTTGCCTTGCCAGATTTACCCGGCTTACTCAATGGGATTCAGACCTGACCGCGAGATGGCCCACATTGGCGCACAGGGCATTAGGGGGCCACCTTTATCAATTCCGAGCTAGAAGTGCGGCTTGCTCGATTAATCCCAAAATGTAGAGCAATACCAGTTGCGCTGGCTGCGCCTCTTCTATAACGCCTCGGCGGCAGCACACCGGCAGGGCAGCACGGTCGTTCGTGCGGTCGCGTTCTAATTGTGAATGGGGTTACAATTGCCAAAGGCTTTGATTACGGGTGTCACGGGCCAGGATGGCGCCTACCTCTCCGAGCTCTTGCTGGCGAAGGGCTACGAGGTTTACGGCCTCGTGCGGCGTTCGAGCACGGCCGACGTCAATGATGTCCGACTTCGCTGGCTCGGCATCGAGCAGCAGGTCAAGCTGATCGACGGCAACATGACAGACCTGTCGGGGCTGATCCGAACCGTCCGGGAGATTCAGCCCGACGAAGTTTACAATCTGGCAGCCCAGTCGTTCGTGAAGTCGTCCTGGCAACAGCCGCTTCTGACAGGCAACGTCACGGGCCTCGCCGTCGCCAATGTGCTCGAGGCTGTCCGCCTAGAAGCACCGAAGGCCCGCTTCTACCAAGCCTCATCGTCGGAAATGTATGGCCTCATCCAGGAGCCCATGCAGAGTGAGACGACGCCGTTCTATCCGCGCTCTCCTTACGCGGTGGCGAAGCTGTACGGCCATTGGATGACCGTCAACTACCGCGAGAGCTTCGGCCTCCATGCCTCCAGCGGCATCCTGTTCAACCACGAGTCGCCTCTGCGCGGCATCGAGTTCGTAACCCGCAAGGTCACGGATGCGGTCGCCAGGATCAAACTCGGGCTCGCCAAGGAGCTGCGGCTGGGCAACATCGACGCGAAGCGCGACTGGGGTCATTCGCGCGACTACGTCAAGGCGATGTGGCTGATGCTGCAGCAGGACGTGCCCGACGATTACGTCATCGCCACGGGCCGGACGGTGACGGTTAGGGACATGTGCCAGATCGCGTTCGAGCATGTCGGCCTCGACATGGACGCCTATCTAGTGATCGATCCGGAGCTCTTCAGGCCCGCCGAAGTCGATACTCTGCTGGGCAACCCCGCAAAGGCGAAAGCCAAGCTTGGCTGGGATGCCACGATCGGGCTCGAGGAGATGATCCGCGAGATGGTCGATGCGGATCTGAAGCGCCACGGCGGCTGAGTCCGAGTGGACGACAAATCTCCCATGCGGGATCGGTGGCGCGGAGCATAACGGCAACACCGATGAGCAATCCAGGGTTAAAGCAGTGCCCTGGCGGGAGATTATGCCGCCTGATCGATGTCGGAAAACTAGCCTCATCCACAGCCGCAAAGAGCGCGGCCATGCCGACAATGACGCCACCGAACAAACAGGCTTGCGCGGGGCATTGCCCTCAGGCCCGGAGAATTCAAACGCCCCGCAAGACCAGAATTGTGGCGATGACGACCACGAACAGGGCACGGCGCTTACGGCCTATCGTCATTCATCGGCCCAAGACGCTGCTGTTCAAGAGGCAAATGTGTCCTGAGAAGTTGATCGTCCGTCGATCATATCGCGTCGTGAACGGCGAAATCCGCTGAGAGGATTGGAGCTATACTGCGTCCGTGAAGCACGTGCTGATTGGGATGCTGCTGCAGGCAGCACGCCCCATCGGATTATGATCGCGCGCTTACCTGCGGCCTAATTGCCGTTGCACGCCCCTAGCCGCGGCTCACGAGCGCATCGCCACCACCAGCCCGGGTCCAGGGCGGCCAGCGGCCAACGCGAGAAGTTTGCCATGCAGCCGAGGTTACCGGCGCTTCAGCGTCCGTTGACGCCCTCACGCCGTCTGCCGCCAAGCCGGGCCGGCCACGCGACCGGCCGACCGGCGTTGATTTTTCGTTCCCTTGCGCGCTATGGATGCCGCGCCGTTGGCTCTGGCTTTTTTCGCGCGTCATGGCCGGCCGGCAAGAGGAATTCGGAATGAGCTTGATCGCGATCGGCGCCTCGGACGTCGCAGGGGGCTTCAGCTCCTGGCGCATGTGGTGGATGCTGGCGAAAAACGACGTCGCCCGGCGGTATCGGCGCTCCCGGCTCGGGCAGTTCTGGCTGACCCTCAGCATGGCCGTGATGGTCTGGGGGATGGGCCTCATCTATTCGGCCGTGTTCTCAATGCCGATGGCCAGCTATATGCCCCATGTCGGGGCCGGCTTAGTCCTGTGGGGCCTGATCTCGACCACCATCATCGACAGCTGCAACAGCTTTACCGAGAACGACAACATCATCCGCCAGGTGGCGCTGCCGCAGTTCACCTTCATCCTGCGAACGCTGGCGCGCAACATCTTCGTGCTCGGCCACAACATCCTGATCATCCCTCCCCTGCTGATCGTTTGCGGGACGCCGATCAATGGCAACCTGCTCCTGTTTTTCCCCGGGCTGGCGCTGGTTCTGCTGAACATCACCTGGATCGGCTACATCCTGGGAATCCTGTCGACGCGCTTCCGCGACATCCCGCAGATCATCCAGAGCATCATGCAGCTAGCTTTCTTCATCTCGCCGGTCATCTACAAGCCGGAGCAGCTGTCATCCAATCATCTCCTGCTGTTGCTCAACCCCTTCGCGAGCATGCTTGACGTGACCCGACAGCCCCTGCTCGGTGCGGTGCCGAGCCTCGCCTCCTACGCGACCCTGCTGGCGATGCTGATCGTCGGCTGGACGGTGGCGCTGGCGTTCGCAGGCAAGTATGCGCGCCGCGTCGTGTACTGGATCTAGCGAAATGGCATCGATCGTTCTCGACAAGGCCAGCGTCGAGCTGGCCATCTACAATGCGCGCGGACGCGGCCTCAAGAACGAGCTTTTCCGGCGCACAGTGGGCGGCGGACTCGAGGATCGCCGCGACCGCAGCGTTCAGATCGTCAAGGCGTTGAACGAGATCAGCTTCCAAGCGAAAAATGGAGACCGTATCGGCCTGATCGGCGGCAACGGCGCCGGCAAGACCACGCTGCTGCGGGTCCTGTGCCGCGTATACCCCCCCACCAACGGCAGCGCGACCATCACCGGGCGAGTCTCGTCGCTGATCGATCTCGCCATGGGAATGGATTCCGACGCCACAGGCTACGAAAACATCATCATGCGCGGCATCATGCTGGGGCTCGACAACAAGCAGGCGCAAGCCATCGTCGCCGATGTGGAAGAGTTCAGCCAGCTCGGCGAGTTTCTCTCGCTGCCGATCAGGACCTATTCAAGCGGCATGCTGCTGCGCCTCGCCTTCGGCGTGAGCACGGCCGTCGATCCCGACATCGTCATTCTCGACGAGGTTATCGGGGTGGGCGACGCCGCCTTTGCCGAACGCGCCGAGAGGCGGCTTCAGAAGCTCATAAGCAGCGCCAACATCCTCTTCCTCGCCTCCCACGATAACGAAGCGATCAAGCGCTTCTGCAACCGGGCCCTTTGGCTCAAGGGTGGAAAACTGATGTTGGATGGTGATCCCCAGAGCGTTCTGGCTGCCTATGCATCGGACGAGCACGCCAGTACAGACTGAGCGCCAAAAAGAGGCCTCGCTCGCGTTTGGGCGACATCCGTTGGGGCGCTTGCGACGCCCCGCGGCGCTCGCGGGCCAGTCAGGCAGCCTGCTGACGGCTCGATTCCACAGGTTGAACTTTTGCTTGTAACCGAGGTGAAGCTGGTCTTTAAGCGGGGCGATTGGCACCTACCAGCGCCACTCGTCGCGATGGACGGGCGAACCATCGCCCTTTGCAATTGTGGACGTTGTGGCTTGGAGCCGTGAGGAATGCGCATTTTAATAACCGGATCGGCGGGGTTCGTCGCACCGTACATCGCAGATGCCCTTCGCGCCCTGGCACCTCACGACTGCGACGTGGTGCAGACCGTCCGTAAGACCGGCCAGACCACAATTCCCGGTGTTTACAACCTCGACATCGAGGACGCCGAGGCGGTTCGCAGTTGTGTCCAGACGGCCCGCCCGACGCATGTCGTTCACCTGGCGGCGGTGTCGTCGCCACACGCGGCCGGAGCGGATCCCGATCTCGCCTGGCGCGTCAATGTCGGCGGGACGCTCAGCATCGCGCGAGCCATCCTCGAGTATCAGCCGGACTGCACTCTGCTATTCGCGGGCTCGGGCCAAGTGTATGGCGAGACCGCCAAGCTGAACAGGGCGATGACGGAGACCGACGTCATAGCTCCCGTCAGCGACTATGCCGTCACCAAGGCAGCCGCAGACCTCGCTCTCGGCGCGCTGGCAACCAAGGGACTGCGTTGCGTCCGGTTCCGGCCCTTCAACCACACCGGCGTGGGTCAGACCGAAGATTTCGTGCTGCCGAGCTTCGCCGCGCAGATTGCACGCATTGAGGCCGGGATGAGCCCGCCCGTGATCCGTGTTGGCAATCTCGATGTCGAGCGCGACTTCCTCGACGTTCGTGATGTAGCTGAAGCTTATGCCCATGCGGTGCTGCGCAGCGACGATATTCCGCCCGGCACGATCCTCAACATCGCGTCGGGGCGTCCCCAGCGTATCGGCGCGCTGCTCGACACGCTGCTGGCCTGCAGCACCGTCCCTATCTCTGTGGAACAGGACAAGACGCGGATGCGAGGCAACGAGACTCCCCGCTTCTTTGGCGATGCAGGACGGGCGAAGGCCGTCCTCGAATGGGCGCCTCGACGTGAATTTAGCACAGTTCTACAACAACTTTTACAGGCCGCGCGCAGCAGCCTTTCTGGAGCGATCACTTGAGCGCGGCTGCCAGCATTCCGGCGAATGGAGCATCAGTGAGCCCCTACGGGCCTTTGAACCGCCCCGGCTTCACCGGAGGCCATTTGGTTTAAGTCACGCCGCCATTTGC
>LSIG01000010.1 GCA_001556125.1 Rhizobiales bacterium CCH10-E5
TCGGAGATGTGTATAAGAGACAGACGCGGGGCTCATGGCCGGCCCTTTCCGCGCGTCGCGGCCTCGTGCTCGTAGAGCTTCACCACGGCCGCCGAATCCGACATCTCGTGGCCGAGCTCGACATAATCCTTGTAGCGCTGCACGCCCTGCTCGATGACACCGAGATCGAGGCTCAAGCCTTGGGCGAAGGCGGAGACGGCCTTCAGATCCTTCAGCAATTGCCGCGCATAGCTGGAAGGTGGCTCGAAGGCGCGCTGTTGCATCTGCGGATAGAGCCGCTGCAGCAGGCTGCTGTCGGCATGGCCTCCGGCCAGGCATTGCGGCAGCCGGGCGGCGTCGATGCCCGCGGCCTCCGCCAGCATCAGCGCCTCCGCCATCAACACATAGCCGGTGCCCACGATCGCCTGGTTGATGACCTTGGTCGTCTGTCCGGCGCCGACCGGGCCCATCAGCGTGACGTTGCCCGCCATCTCCGCGAGAAGAGGCTTGGCCGCCTCGAAATCGGCGGCGTCGCCGCCGGCCATCACCGTCATCTGGCCGGTGCGGGCGAGCTGCGGCCCGCCCGAGACCGGCGCATCGACCCAGCCCGCGCCCGTCAGCGCCTTCAGCTTCGCCGCGACACGGCGCGTCCCCTCCGGATCGGCGGTCGAGAAATCGATGACGAGCTTCGCAGCAGGGCTCGCCGCAGCAATCCCGTCCGGCGCCAGGACGCAGCGCTCGACGGCCTCCATATGCAGCACGCAGAGCATGACGATGTCGCTCGCGGCCGCGACCGCCGCCGGCGACTTCGCCGCGACGGCGCCATGCGGCAGGACCGTCTCCAGCCGCTCGGGCTCGAGGTTCCAGACGGTCACGCTGTGGCCGAGATCGAGCAGGCGGCGCACCATCGCCTCGCCCATGATCCCGATGCCGATGAAGCCGATGCGCGGGCGAGCAGCCTTCGCGTCGGCGGGGTGGCCTGCCGCCTCCGGCGCGAGCAGGCCGCGCGCGACCAGTTCCTGCCGGATCTCCCGGCCATGCTGGTCGAGCAGCGGCGGCGGCAGTCGCATCTGCTGCGGCGTGGCGCTGAGCTTCACCGGGAATCCGAGTGCCTTGAAGGCCCCTTCCACCGGATGCGCCACCATCTGCACCATCTCGCGCGCCACCGCCTGCTCGCTGACGACGGCCTGCGCATAGTCGAGGATTGGCGCGGCCGGCACGCCGGCCTCCAGCAGCCCGTCGATCCAGGCCTGGCGTGGGCGCGAGGCGAAGGTCGGCGCCATCGCGTCGATGAGCTCAAGGCGGTTGGCGATGCGCGCGGCGTTGGTCGCGAAGCGCTCATCCGCCTGCAGATCCTCGCGGCCGAGCACCTTCAGCAGCTTCATCCAGAGGCCCTGATTGGCGGCGCCGATCACGAACCAGCCGTCGGAGGCCGCCACCGCCTGATAGGGCGCCGACATGCGGTTGGCCGAGCCGATCGGCTCCGGCGTCCTGCCGGTGCCCCACAACTCCGTCGTCTCCCAGACGGAGAGGGCGAGCGCGGCCTCGAACAGCGACGCGTCGACGAACTGCCCCTGGCCGGAACTCTGCCGCCCGATCACCGCACTCAGAACGGCATAGGTCGTGAACAGCCCGGCCCCGAGATCGGCAACGGGAATCGAATTCTTTGCCGGCTCCATGCCGGGCAGGCCGTTGGCGCTGAGCACGCCCGAAACAGCCTGGGCGATCAGATCGAAGCCCGGTCGCTGCGACCAGGGGCCCGTTTGGCCGAAGCCGGAAATGCTGGCGAAGATCAGGCGCGGATTGAGCGCCTTCAGCGTCACGTAATCCATGCCGAGGCGCTTGGCGACGCCGGGGCGCGCATTCTCGATCAGAATGTCGGCCGTCTTGACCAGCGCGTAGAGTACCGCGCGGTCAGCCTCGGATTTCAGGTCGAGCGCGATGCTGCGCTTGTTGCGGTTCAGCGCCAGGAAGCCGGGGCTGTCGGCGCCTTTCAGGCGAAAGCCCATCGACTGCCGGGTCGAATCCCCTGTGCCGGGCGGCTCGACCTTGATGACGTCCGCGCCCATGTCGGCCAGCAGCATGCAGCAGAACGGCCCGGCCATGACCTGCGAAATGTCGAGCACCCGAAGGCCCGCGAGCGGCAACGTCATTCCTCTTCTCCTCCTGTCCGGGCCAGTCTGCGGACTGTCTCGTCCGCGCCGGCCTCTTCGGTCTTCCGCCTGCGAAGGCGCGCCGTCTCCATCATTCCGCGTCGGGCAGCGATAGGCCATGGCCCGACGCGCGTATGCAGTATGCACGAATGCGATGGCGACGGGGACGCGCAGGGATTGGCGGAATTCGCGCTTGCAAGGACGGGCGGGCGCGATCGAGCAGCCTGAAGCTCCCGCGACACGGCGGCGCGTTTTGTTCCCTGCGATCCGCGAGCGCCGTCACTGCGGTCGGGAGAGAGCCATCATATCACAAGTTAATGTGGTGGATTGAACGACGACTATTCTGCCGACAACCGCAGACTGAACAGATGTGATCGGAGCAACGAGCGATGTCGGATGAAATCAGGCCGATCACCGCCCTCGATTTGGCGGCTGAATGGCAGCGCGCCGAGGTCGGGCCCCGCCCGTCGACCAAGGTGATCAGGGCAGAGGATCTTTGCATCGATCCGGCCTATCAGCGCGATCTGTCGACCAAGTCGATCCGCCTGATCCGCAAGCTCGTCGAGGAGTGGGACTGGCGCCGCTTCAAGGTGCCGGTCGTGACCCGGGTCGACGACCAGTGGCACGTCATCGACGGCCAGCATACGGCCATTGCCGCCGTCACCCATGGCGGGATCGCGGAACTCGAGGTGCTCGTCGTGGAGGCGGGCGACCGCAGCGACCGGGCCGGCGCCTTCATCGGCCATAACAAGGGCCGCGTGCAGATCACCAACAGCCAGCTCTTCTTCGCCGCCGCCGCGGGCGATGAGGATGTGTTGACGGCGCTGCAGATCTGCGAGCGGGCCGGAGCCTGCATTTTGCGCAACCCGTCGCCCGGCCGGCCCTTCCGCCCCGGCGAATTGATCGCCATCGCCGCGCTGATGCAGCTCGTGAAGCGCCGGACCACGGTCAAGGCCCGCACCGTCATCGAGACGCTGGTGCGGGTGCGCGCCGCGCCGATCACCGCCGACCTGATCAAGGCGGTCGACATGGTGCTGCACGATCGCAACTACGGCGAGGTCGATCCGGAGGAGATCGTCGCGGCCTTCGAGAGATACGGTGCGGTCCTCCCGGCCAAGAGCGTCGAGCTCGCCTTGGCCAAGGCCATCCCGCGCGCCCGGGCCATGGGTGTCGTGCTGTATCAGCACACCCGAAAGCGCAAAGCGGTGCGGCCTGCGGAGTCGCCGGGCGGCCATGAAGCGGCCGGCGCCGTCCTGGGCTGAGTCGATGTCGCCATCCGCTCAAGCCGGACGACCGGCCCGGTCGCATGTTCGCTACGGAGGCAACCCGTGATGGCCGCCGCGGATGACAACGGGCAGCCGCTGGCACCCCTGCTGCGCAAGCTGATCGCGCTCGGCCCAGTCAGCCAGGCCGATGCGGCGGCGGTCGAATCGCTGCCGCTGACCCTCCGCGAGTACCCGCCCGGCCAGGAGATCGTGCGCGAGCGCGATCGGCCGACGCAAGGCTGCATCCTGCTCAGCGGCATGTGCTGCCGCTTCAAGATCGTCGGCGACGGAGCGCGCCAGATCAATTCGTTCCATATCCCGGGGGACATGCCGGATCTCCAGAGCCTGCTGCTCCACCAGATGGACCACGGATTGCTGACGCTGACCCGCGTGCGCCTCGCGCTCGTCCCGCATCCGACGCTGATGCAACTCGTCGAGAACCACCCGCGGCTCGGATTTCTGCTCTGGCGCGACACCCTGATCGACGGCTCGCTCTTTCGCGAGTGGATGTGCAGCATCGGACGCCGCACCGCGCGCGTGCGCGTTGCTCACCTGCTCTGCGAGCTCTTCCTGCGCTATCGCAATGTCGGGCTGGCCGAGGACATGACCATGCCCTTTCACCTGACGCAGACCCATCTGGGCGACGCGCTGGGGCTGTCGGTCGTCCATGTCAACCGCGTGATGAAGAGCCTGCGGCGGGATGGGGTGATCGGCATCGCGAGCCGCCGGCTCACCATCCTCGACTGGCCGGGTCTCGCTCGCATCGGCGACTTCGACGACGCCTATCTGCATCTGACGCCGGGCAGCTGACCTCAGCGAATGGCGCGCATCTTAGCCTAGGTTAATGCGGCGATCGGTCGCCCTGCCATAGTGGAACCGTGCCGGGTGCGGACAGGGAAGGGGTTCAGCCATTGCCCATCCGCGAGACAAACGACTCCTTCCCTTCGCAATGCGCCGCCGGCGTCAGGGCCGCCGCAATGCGGCGGGGTTGGGATCCGAGCCTGCGAGCGCGGCAGCCATGCGGCGTCGCGGCGCAGCCAGCCTGGGGATACTGCCTTCGTCACACGGCCGTCATCGACCCGTTCCCGATCAACGTGATCGAGGTGGGCGAAACGATTCAGGCTAGGGGACAAAGCGCGGCGTCGAGGCAGCGGCCCCAGGTCGCCCGCTGGCGCAGATCGGCGGAGCGTCGCATTTGAAAAAGCGCCTCTTCCTTTTGGCGACCGCGGCCCTGGCGCCGGGCGTTGGGCTCCTGGCGATCAACGAGGTGACCTATCGCGCCGAGCGCGAGCGGGAGGTCCACCGCATGGCGCAGCAGGCGAGCCGCCAGGCCGCTTCTGAAATCGAGCGCCTGATCGAGGGCATGGATGGCCTGCTGATCGCGGTGGCGGCCAATGCCGCGGTGTCGGCCGCCGATCCACAGGCCTGCGGCATGGCGCTCGCGGCCGTGGCGGCTTCCGTGCCGTCGATCCGCGTCATCTTCCTGATGTCGGCCGAGGGCCGCGTGGTCTGTGACAGCGCGGGCTCTTCCGCGGGCCAGGACATGTCCGACCGCAGCTACTGGAAGGAGGCCCTGACCGCAGACCTCTCCGTGGTGGGTGAGTACACGCAGAGCCGGATCACCGAAACGGCCGTCCTGCCCATCGCGCGCGCCATCCGGGACAATCAGGGAGCGCCCCGCGGCGTCCTTGCCACGGGAATCCGGCTGGACTGGCTGGGCGAGCGCCTGCGCGAGCGGGGCGTCGCGCCCTCGGGCGCATTGACGGTGGCCGACCGGAACGGTGTCATCCTCGCGCGCCATCCGGCTCCCGAGCGCTTCGTGGGCACGCGGATTCCGGACGGCTTCCAGCATCTGGTGCGGGCGCCACAGCCGGGAAGTCTCGATCTCGTCAGCCAGGATGGCGAGGCTCGCATCGTGGGTTACCAGCCCGTCGGTCTTCCTGTTCCGGGGATCTATGTCAGCGCCGGCCTCGCCCGGTCCGAGGCCTTCGCGGCGATCGATCGGTCGAGCCTGATCGGGGCCATCATCGTCGGCCTGGGCGCGATCCTGACCTTCGCCGCAGCCTGGTTCGTCGGCAACGCCTTCGTCCGCCGGCCGATCATGCGGATCAACGACGTCCTCGCCGCCTGGCGACGGGGCGAGAGCCAGCGCCGGACGGGGATGCGCACCGCTCACGGCGAGATAGAGAGCGTCGGCCACGCGGTCGACGAGCTGCTCGACGAACTGGCGCTTCGCGAGGAAGCGGCGGCCCGAGCCGGCGAGCAAAGGGGCCTGCTGACGCGCGAACTCGGCCATCGCGTCAAGAACCTGCTGACCGTCCTCCAGGCGATCGCGCGACAGACATTCGGTCCCTATGTCGACGCCGAGCGCTCGCGCATCTTCTCCGAGCGGGTCGTCGCGCTGTCCTCTGCACTCGATGTCCTGCTGTCAGACGAGCAGCGCGAGGGTTCGGTCGCGGAGGTGGTGGCGACGACGCTGCGGCCCCATGTCGACCGAATGAGCCGCATCCAGACATCCGGGCCACTTGTCAGGTTGAGTGGCAAGGTGGCGCTGGCGCTGTCGATGATCGTGCACGAACTCTCGACCAACGCCCTGAAGTACGGCGCACTGCGGGACGGGAACGGCGTGGTGAAGATCGCATGGACGCTGGATGCGAACGGTCGCTTCAGCTTCCTCTGGCGGGAATGCGACGGCCCGCCGGTCATTCCGCCGGATCGTCACGGATTCGGAAGCCGCCTGATCAAGAGGGCGCTGCCCTCGGAATGTAACCCGCAGGTGGATGTCGACTACCTCCCGTCGGGCGTGGTTCTCCGCCTGTCTTTCGATGTCGGCGAGCGGCCGGCTCCGCCACAGTCCGCGTCGGCCGCCGCCGGCTGACCGCGCGACCCTTCATCATCATGAAATGATCGGCCGCCACATCGACCTGTCTCACGCTATCATCGGCCCCATGGGCAGACGTTGGCGTCTTCTTACTCCTCGTCCTTGCGTAGCGGGCTAACAAACGCCGGTACGCCGCTAATCGGCAGGAACTCCTCGTTCTTCTCGGCCTTGGACGGCTTTGTCCGCATCTCATGATCGGAGCCGGATTGGGAAGGCATGCCCTTGTTGGACGGCTGGACGATGGTGCCGGCTTCGTCGTCGACCTCCATCGGCGCGTCGCGATCGTTGGTGCGTGCAGCGAAGATGTCGTCGCGGCCCGCCGCATCCTGGGCTGCCACATCCCGAGCCTGCAGGACTGAGGAGACCTGGCCGGCGGCCTCGCGCAGTGCAGGCGGCAGCACGCCCTCCTCCTGCAGATCGCGCTCGACGTCGCCGCGCGGGCGACACGCGGCCATGGCGAGCGCCGCCAGCCAGTCCTGGTCCGGATGGCGGCGCTGCAAGGCGAGGGCGAGCGCCGGCCCGGTGGCGGGCAGATCCTGCGCGCTGTCAGTCATGGGGCTCGTCTCCTCTATGATAGCCTTGGGCGAAAAGCCGGCTCAGGCCGCCTTCTGCGCCTTCGCATTGGCGCGGGTTGCGGCCAGCTTGCTCAGCAGCTCGTCGGTCTTCTTCTCCTCCGCCAGCGTCTCGTCGAGCAGCTTGGCGGCGTCCTTCATGCCGAGTTGCATCGCCAGCGCCTTGAGCGTGCCGTAGCGGGCGATCTCGTAATGCTCCACCGCCTGGGCCGAGGCGATCAGCCCGGCGTCGAGCGCCTCGCTGTCCGCATACTCCTCCATGACCTCCTTGCCCTCCTCGAGGATGCCGACCATCGCCTCGCAGGTCTTGCCGCGCGCAGGGACCTCGCAGAGTTCGAAGACCTGCTCGAGGCGCTCGATCTGGCGCTCCGTCTCGTCGCGATGCGTCTCGAACGCTTTCTTGGATTCAGCATCCTTAGCGGCCTTCGCCATCTTTGGCAGCGCCTTCAGGATCTGCTTCTCGGCGTAGTAGGTGTCCTTGAGCTGGTCGATGAAGAGGTCGTGCAGCGTCTTCGTCTTGGTGGCCATGGGGCATCTCCAGGTGAGGGTGTGCACCGTCAACCGGCCGTCATGGACATCGTTCCGGCGAGGAGGCCAAAGAAAGGCCCGGGGGGCGAGAAGGCCGGGCGGACGGGTCAAAGCTTTGACCCTCGTTTTGCTTCTTCGCAGGTGGGCCGGCAGGCTCCGGCGAGGTGCGCCGCACGCCTCTGCAGCGGTCACTCGGCGGTCGGCGCCAGCGTCTGCGCGACACTGTCCCGTTGCCGGCGCGACATCAGCTTCATGGCGAGGATGAAGCTGGCGAGCACGAGGCAGATCCCGTTGGTCAGGATCAGCGGCCATTCCGACTTGCCGATGCCATAGGCCAGCCAGAGCGCGAAGCCGCAGCAGGTGATCGCATAGGTCGGCGTCGAGAGCGCCGAGACGTCGCGCGTCTTCAGCACCCGCCAGGCTTGCGGGACAAAGCTCACTGTCGAGCAGAGCGCCGCGCCGTAGCCAATCAAGGACAGCCAGTTCACGCCCGCTCTCCCCCACCGGCCACGATGCGCAGATGCGGGGCAGCTCTCGTCGCCGTGGCTGGTGTCTGTCGGGTATCTCCCGGCAGCGCATCGAGAAAGCGTTCGAGCCGGGACAGGAAGGCGGCCGGCGCCTGGAAATGCGGGAAGGCGCCGGTGTCGAAGGCGGAGATCTCCCAGTTGGGCTTCCCCATCGTCCACCCTGCCTCGCTGAAGTCGCTGAACGAGCCGCGCGTGCCATGAGCCAGCCAGACCGGCAGTTCCAGCACTTCGTAGACGTCGCGGATATCAGGCGAGAACAGCTTGCCCGACGCGAAGGCGAAGGCTGCGAACGCGGCCCCCGGCTGGTGCGCGCTCTGCCAGGCGTAGTCGACCAGCCCGGGATCGGGCGGGCCGCCGAAGGTCCGCCGCAGGAAGAACCGCATGCTGGGCCGGCTGACGAGCAGGCCAAACAACCCGCTGCGCCAGAGTGGCGCGGTCAGGGCCTTCTCCAGGGCCGTGCGAGGGCGAGCTTCCGGCATGCCCCCGCGGCGGTGTTGGGCGCCGGCTTCGAAGCCGGTCGGCGTGACGAGGGCGAGACCGGCGAACAGCTCCGGCTGCTGCAGCGCCGCGCGCGCCAGGAACTCGGATGAGAGCGACAGGGCCAGAGCGGCGACGGGCCGACCATCGGACATCGCCTGAACGGCCCGCGCCGCGGTCAGGATCGCCTCGACATAGCGCTCGACCGTATAGATGTCGGGCCCCCGGCTTGACAGGCCGAAGCCCGGCAGGTCGAGCGCGAAGACACGCCGTCTAGCTCGCAGCGCCTCGAAGATCGGCTTGACCTCATAGCTCGAGGCGGCGGCGTTGACGCTGTGGACGAGCAGGAGAGGGTGGCCTGCGCCATCCTCCAGAAGCGCCAAGCTCCCGTCGCCCCAGGGTAGCGCATGGCGCTGGCACGGCATCGGCAGCGGCAGGGAGGGCGAGACCGGCTCCGCAGCGCCGGCGGGTGTGGAAGGATCCGGCATGGGCGAAGCGTCCTCTGGTTCGATGGCACATCAATGAGCCGAACCCGCCATGGTTCCCGATCGGGCCGGAACTGCCCCGGCGCCGGAGGGTTGCCCTTCATCAGTCTCCTTGAGGCCAACGCCAGAGAAAGGCTCTTCCATGACGGACGCCAACCCGCCGCAGACGCAATCCCGCCAGCCCGGCAGCGAGGCGCAGATGTCGCCGCGCCCGCAATCCGAACCGCGCTTTCCCGGTGTCGGTCGGCTGAAGGAGAAGGTTGCACTCATCACCGGCGGCGACAGCGGGATCGGTCGCGCGGTTGCCCTCGGCATGGCGCGGGAGGGCGCTTCCGTCGCCATCGTCTATCTCGATGAGCACGACGACGCACAGGAAACCGTCCGGCTGGTCGAGGCGGAGGGCGGGAAGGCCCTCGCGCTGGCTGGCGACATCGGCGACGAGGCCTTCTGCGAGGAGGCCGTCTCCCGGACGATCGAGACCTTCGGGCGGCTCGACATCCTGGTGAACAACGCCGCCGAGCAGCATGTCGTGGAGGAGCCGCTCGAAATTCCGGCGGAGCAGCTCGAACGGACCTTCCGGACGAATGTCTTCGGCTATTTCCACATGACCAAGCACGCCCTGCGGCACATGCGGAAGGGGGGCGCGATCGTCAACACCACCTCGGTCACCGCCTACAAGGGCAAGGACACGCTGATCGACTACGCCGCGACGCGCGGCGCGATCGTCGCCTTCACCCGATCGCTGGCGCAGGCGTTGGCCGAGAAGGGCATCCGCGTCAACGCCGTCGCACCGGGGCCGATCTGGACACCGCTGATCCCGGCCTCCTTCGATGAGAAGCAGGTGGCGCAGCATGGATCGAGCGTTCCGATGGGCCGGCCCGGCCAACCCAACGAGGTCGCCTCCTGCCATGTCTTCCTGGCCAGCGAGGAGGCGTCCTACATGTCGGGCCAGGTGCTTCACCCCAATGGCGGGACGATCGTCGGCTCCTGAGCGAGATCACGCGTCTCCGCCAGCATCGCGGCGACGAGGCCGAGTGCGGACAGGATTGTCGCGCGGATGAGAACGTCCGGCGCCGCTTCCGGCCAGCGCTCGCGCCGATGCTGCGTCAGGCCCGCGACAGCGCAGGCGATATCGACGAGCCCGACCGGGTTGCCGTCCTCGTCGCATGAGGGACCGAGCACGCCCGTCACCGCGATCGCGATCTCGGCGCCGGAGCGGTCGCGGGCGCCTTCGGCCATCAGCCGCGCGACGGTTTCGGTGACCGCGCCCTGACGCGTTTGGAGCGTTTCGGACGGCAGGCCCAGCATCCGGACCTTCGCGTCCTTGCTGTAGCAGACGAAACCTCCTTGAAGCGCCGAGCCGGCGCCGTCACCGGCGGCGAGCGCGCCGGCCAATCGCCCGGCGGTGCAGGATTCCGCCGTCACCAGCCGCCATCCCGCTTCGGAGAGCAGGTCCAATACGCCCTGGGCTGCGGCCGCGACCGCCTCGTCGCTGGTGTCTGTCGGCAGGGTGGAAGTCATGACCTGGCCTCGCCGGTTTCGTGCGGCGCCGCGTGCGGAGTGGGCTCGGCCGCCGTCAAGGCGCGGCTGAGCCAGGGCGAGCCGGCGAGCGCGAACCGCCAGGGACGCTCCCGCTCCTGGCTGATGCCGATGCGTCGCCCCGTCAGGACCAGCGGCTCAACGGCGCGGTCCAGCAGTGCGAAGGGAGCGGCTGTCACGTCGGCCCCGTCATGGGCGATGTCGATGGCGAGCGCCTCGGCGAGCCGCCCCGGCCCGTCGGCGAGATGATCGCTGCGCCCGCGCCGCAGGCGCATCAGGTCGAGCCCCCATCGCGGCTCGATGGCGCGGATCAGCACGGCGCCGGCATCGCGCGCGACGATGTTGAAGCACCAGTGCAGCCCGTAGGAGCGGTAGACATAGACAGCGCCCGGCCCGGCGAACATCGAACGGTTGCGCGGTGTCGGGCCCCGGAAGCTGTGCGAGGCGGCATCGTCGCGCGCATAGGCTTCGGTCTCCACGATGATGCCGCCGGCATCCTCGCAGAGCAGCGCAACACCGACCAGCCGCCGGGCCAATTCCCAGGCGGTAAGATCGAGCTCCTCCCGCCGGAGGCGAGCCGCATTCCCATGCGGCTCGCGACCCGCTCGTCGCGTCAAAGCTTCGTTGTCGACGTCGTCCATGACGGCCTCTGGTCGGGACGGCCTCAGCGCGCAGACCAGAGGCCGACAACGAAGCCCGCGGCGGCAGCCCAGCCCAGCGCCCGCAGGGGGCGGGCCTGGATCTCCTCAAGCAGCATCTGCTGCCACTCGCCGGCACGGTCGCCGACGGCCCGGCCGAGTTCCTGCGTGTCGATACCGACCTGCGCCGCGCCCTCGCGCACTGTCTCGTCCGCCCGCCCGCTTCGGCCGGGTTCGCGGCCGACATTGGAGGGGCCCGTCGTGTTGAAGTCGTTCTGCATCTCGCTCTCCTGAAGGGCTGCTCCGGCAGGGGCCGGGTCTCGTGACAGCAACGGCTGGAGCGGGCTCCGGTTCGACGCGCCGTACCGGCCTGTGAGCGCTCTGGCGCGGGGCCCTGCACCCGGGCCGCTCGGCACCCGATGGAACCCACACGGCGCCGGGCCGTTCCTCATCACGATGAAGGATCTGACCCGTGATGCCCTGGCGGTGTCTGAACCAAGAGTTTCTCGTTCCATGGCGGCATCCGCTCAGGACCATCGAAAGATCTGGCGCAATCCACGCGTGTATTATCTCCACCCGAGGCTCGCCGGAGCGCCGGAGAGCTGGGGTGATCACGCCGCGCGCGCAAAAGATCTGGGATTCGACCATGTTCTTCTGGCCTGGCCGTTCTCGGACGGGCGCGATCTGTTTGCGACGACCAATCTCGAACGTATCGCCGGACAGGATGCGGCAGCGGTCCTCGCGACGCTGACGGAGCGTTGCCGCAATGCCGGATTGACGCTCTGGATGGATGTCGCGATCACGCGCGCCGAGGCGCAGGGCCCGCTGGCCGCCGCCTTGCCGGGTTGCTGGCGACAGCCGCACCGAAATGGACTCGATCCCCGCACGGATCTCCAGCGTCCCGCCGCGGAGGCTGCCTTCGACGATCCGGACGGATCGCGGCGCCTCGTTGCATTCTGGGCAGGCCAGCTCACGCGCTGGGCCGAATGCGGCGTCGAGGGCTTCCGCTGCCATGACGCTTTATCGGTGCCACTCGACGTCTGGCGGGACTGTCTCGCGCCGCTTCGGCAGAGCCGGCCGGACGTCGTGGCCTGGGCCTGGATGCCCGAGGCGACGTCCCAGGAGAGGGCGTCGGTGGCAGATGTGTTCGATGCCGTTTCGGCGCCGGTCGCGGAGGGCCGCAGCGTCGCCGACCTTATCGAGCATTGTCAGGCGCTCGGCGAAACGCAGCGCCTGATCGGTTGCCCCGAAAACCCGTTCGCGGCGCGCCGACCGGCCGCCGCGCCCGTCAATCCCGAGCGCGGACGCCAGGCCGCGATGATGGCCTCGGCGGTGTTCGCCGACGGCTGGCTGATGCCCATGGGATTCGAGCACGGGCTTGATACCCCCTTTCTTCACGTCGAGCCGGACGACGTCTCGTTGGACGGCGCGGAGACGTCCAGCGGCTTCACTGCGGCCGTACGCGCCGCCAACGAGGCCGCTGCTGCCCTGCCGCAGGGCGCCGAACGGTCCATGCGCATGCTCTCTGCGAGCGGGCCTTCTGCCATCGTTCTGCGACGCGCCGGTGTGGTTGCACGCCTAGCCCTTCTGAACACGGATCCCGTCAACGCGGCCACGCTGGACGGCAGACTGAGCGCCGCTGGTCTGGGCCTCGCAGCCCGCGACGCGAAGGCCATCGAGCTGCTTCCGGCTTGGGGCATGGTTCTCGATCTTGGGGAGGCCGATCCCATACGAGGATCCGCCCCCGCTGGTCCGGAGGATCGCGCGCAGCTTGCGGGCGCGCGCATCGCCATCGAGGCGGTTTCGCCCGCGGTCGATGGCGGGCGCTTCGCCGTCAAGCGCCGCGCCGGCGAGACGGTGCAGATCACCGCCGACATCTTCAGCGACGGCCATGAGGTGCTGGCCGCGGAACTGCTCTGGCGCGCCGAGGACGAGCCGGAATGGTCGCGCGCGCCGATGCATCTTCGGGTGAACGACATCTGGGAGGGTCAGTTCCCGCTCCTGCGGGTCGGTCGCCATCTCTTCGCGATCGAAGCCTGGTGGAGCGAATTCGGCACCTTCCGCCGCGACCTCGCCAAGAAGCGCGAGGCGGGTCTCGATATTGCGCTGGAAATCCGCGAAGGGCGGATCATCCTCGAAAAGTTCGCGCAGAGCGCCGCGCCGGCGGACCGCCCCGTGATCGAGGCGCATCTCGCGCGCCTGGGCGGGAGCCAGGCCGAGGACGCGGCTGTCCTGCTCGCCGACACGCTGAGTTCGGCGATGACGCGCGCCGATCCGCGCCCCCATGCCACGGGACGCGACAGCGTCTACCCCGTCGAGGCCGACCGCGAGGCGGCGTCGTTCTCCAACTGGTACGAACTCTTTCCGCGCTCGATCACCGACAGCCCGGCGCGGCATGGGACCTTCCGGGATGTCATCGGCCGCCTGCCGGCCGTCAAGGCGATGGGCTTCGATGTGCTCTACTTCCCGCCGATCCACCCGATCGGGAAGACCAATCGAAAGGGCCGCAACAATACGCTGACGCCCTCTGCTGATGATCCGGGCAGTCCCTATGCGATCGGCTCGGCCGATGGCGGCCATGACGCGATCCACCCCGAACTCGGCAGCCGCGAGGACTTCCGCGCTCTGGTGAAGGCGGCCGCCGATCACGGGCTGGAGATTGCGCTCGACTTCGCAATCCAGTGCTCGCCGGATCATCCCTGGCTCGAGGAGCATCCCGGCTGGTTCCAGTGGCGGCCGGACGGATCGATGCGCTACGCCGAGAACCCGCCGAAGAAGTACCAGGACATCGTCAACGTCGATTTCTATGCGAAAGACGCCATTCCAGACCTTTGGCTCGCGCTCCGTGATGTCGTGCAGGGCTGGGTCGACGAGGGTGTACGAATCTTCCGCGTCGACAATCCGCATACCAAGCCGTTCCCCTTCTGGGAGTGGCTGATCGCCGACATCCGCTCGCGCGATCCGGGCGTGATCTTCTTGGCCGAGGCCTTCACGCGGCCCAAGGTGATGTACCGCCTCGGCAAGGTCGGCTTCTCGCAGTCCTACACCTACTTCACCTGGCGCAACAGCAAGGCCGAGCTGACGGAGTACCTCACCGAGCTGAACGAAGAACCGGCGCGCGACATCTTCCGCCCGCACTTCTTCGTCAATACGCCGGACATCAACCCCGTCTTCCTGCAGCGCTCGGGCCGGCCTGGCTTCCTGATCCGCGCCGCGCTGGCAGCGACACTGTCCGGGCTCTGGGGCGTCTATTCCGGCTTCGAACTCTGCGAGGCTGCGGCCATTCCGGGCAAGGAAGAGTATCTCGACAGCGAGAAATACGAGATCAAGCCGCGTGACTGGCAGGCTCCCGGCAACATCATCGCCGAGATCACCCGGCTCAACCGGATCAGGCGCAGCGAACCGGCCCTGCAGAGCCATCTTGGGCTGACCTTCTACAACGCCTTCAACGACAACATTCTCTACTTCGGCAAGAGGGCGGGCGCCGACGGTGACATCGTCCTCGTTGCCGTCAACCTCGATCCTTTCAACGCGCACGAGGCCGGCATCGAGGTGCCGCTCTGGGAGTTCGGTCTGCCCGACGATGCCTCGGTGGCGGTCGAAGACCTGATTCGCGGCCACCGCTTCCACTGGCACGGCAAGGCGCAGTCGATCCGCCTCGACCCGCGCGACCTGCCCTTCTCGATCTGGCGCCTCAGCGCCCCGACAGGTTCCCAATGACCATGGCCGAAGGCATCGTCCGTCCCGCAGCCGATGCGCGCGATCCGCAATGGTACCGGGACGCGATCATCTACCAGCTCCATGTGAAGTCGTTCCACGACGCCAATGGCGACGGCATCGGCGACTTTCCCGGCCTGATCGCCAAGCTCGACTACATCGTCTCGCTCGGCGTGAACGTGATCTGGCTGTTGCCGTTCTATCCCTCGCCGCGTCTGGACGACGGCTACGACATCTCCGAATACAAGGCCGTCCATCCTGATTACGGCACGATAGCGGATGTGAAGCGCTTCATCCGGGCCGCGCATGAGCGCGGCATCCGGGTCGTGACCGAGCTGGTGATCAACCACACCTCGGACCAGCACCCTTGGTTCCAGCGCGCGCGCCTCGCCAAGCCGGGCTCGCCGCATCGCAACTATTACGTCTGGTCGGACAACGACCAGCTCTATTCCGGCACGCGCATCATCTTCCTCGACACCGAGCGCTCGAACTGGACCTGGGACGCGACCGCCGGCGCCTATTTCTGGCACCGTTTCTACTCGCACCAGCCCGATCTCAACTTCGACAATCCGGCCGTGATCCGGGCCGTTCTGGGCGTGATGCGCTTCTGGCTCGACCTCGGCGTCGACGGCCTGCGGCTCGATGCGGTGCCTTATCTGATCGAGCGCGACGGCACCTCGAATGAGAACCTGCCCGAGACCCATGCGGTGCTGAAGCGCATCCGCGCCGAGCTCGACGCCTCCTTCCCGGACCGGATGCTGCTGGCCGAGGCCAATATGTGGCCCGAGGACACGCAGGCCTATTTCGGCGATGGCGACGAATGCCACATGGCGTTCCACTTCCCGCTGATGCCGCGCATGTACATGGCGATCGCGCAGGAGGACCGCTTCCCGATCACCGACATCATGCGCCAAACCCCGGACATTCCCGAGGGCTGCCAATGGGCGATCTTCCTGCGCAACCATGACGAGCTGACGCTCGAAATGGTGACCGACAAGGAGCGGGACTATCTCTGGAACTTCTACGCCACCGACAAGCGCGCCCGCATCAATCTCGGCATCCGGCGGCGGCTCGCGCCGCTGCTGGAGCGCGACCGCCGCCGCATCGAATTGATGAACAGCCTACTGCTCTCGATGCCCGGCACGCCGGTGATCTATTACGGCGACGAACTCGGCATGGGCGACAACATCTTCCTCGGCGATCGCGACGGCGTTCGTACGCCGATGCAGTGGTCGCCGGACCGCAATGGCGGCTTCTCCCGGGCCGACCCGGCGAGCCTCGTGCTGCCGCCGATCATGGACCCGCTCTACGGTTTCGAGGCGGTCAATGTCGAAGCGCAGGCGCGCGATCCCCACTCGCTGCTGAACTGGACGCGGCGCATCCTCGCGGTGCGCAAGGAACACCAGGCTTTCGGCCGCGGCAGCCTGCGCTTCCTCTATCCGAAGAACCGAAAGGCCTTCGCCTATCTGCGCGAGCATGACGGCGAGACCATTCTCTGCGTCGCCAATCTGTCGCGCTCGGCCCAGGCCTTCGAGCTCGACCTCTCCGAATTCGCCGGCCGCCACCCGGTCGAGATGCTCGGCAACTCGGTCTTCCCGGCGATCGGCCAGCTCACCTATCTGATCACACTGCCGCCCTATGGCTTCTACTGGTTCGTGCTGGCGCAGGACGCGCAGGTGCCCTCCTGGCACGCGCAGACGCCCGAGCCGATGCCGGACTACACCACCTTCGTGCTGCGGGGCGGCCCGGACGAGATGATCACGCCGCAATCGCGGCGCGAATTCGAGACCGCGATCCTGCCGCCCTACCTCATGAAGCGGCGCTGGTTCGCCGCAAAAGACCGGGCGCTCGACGAGACGAAGGTCGCCTTCACCGCCCGCATCGGCAGCGGCCGCGAGGCCGCGCTGATGGCGGTCGAAGTGCGCCATGACGGCGGCATGGAGCGTTATCAGTTGCCGCTCGGGATCGGCTGGGACGATGAGATCGCGCAGGCGCTGCCGCAGCAGATGGCGCTCGCCCGTGTTCGTCGCGGCCGCCGCACCGGCTTCCTGACCGATGCCTTCTCGCTGCCCTCCTTCGTCCACGAACTGCTCGCGCTGCTGAAGGCGGAGGGCTCCGTGAAGAGCACGGTGGGCACGGTGCAGTTCCGACCGACCTCGGCCTTCGAAGATGTGCAGATCCAGCCAGAGGATCCCGTGCGCTGGCTCTCGGCCGAGCAGTCGAACTCTTCGGTCATCATCGACCACAAGGTGATGCTGAAGCTGTTCCGACGGCTGGCGCCGGGGCGCCATCCCGAAGCCGAAATGTCGCGCCTGCTCACCGACCGCGGCTTCCGCAACGCACCTGCTCTGCTGGGCGAGATCGTCCATGTCCCCGACGAGGGCGAGGAGGAGGTCATGGCGGTGGTACAGGCGTTCATCCCCGGCGAAGGCGATGCCTGGGAATGGACGGCCGCCTATCTCGGCCGCGTCATCGACGAGATGCTGCGCGAGGATGTCGATCTCGCGAGCCAGCTCGCCATTTACGAGGCGTTTTCACGCAGCCTGGGGCAGCGTCTGGGCGAGATGCATGTCGTGCTGGCGCAGCCCAGCGACGACCCGGCCTTTGCGCCGGAAACCGCCGACGCCGCACAGGTCGAACGCTGGCGCGAGCGCATCCGCGGCCGGGTCGAAGCGGCTTGCACCCATCTTGAGAAGGCGGCCGCGACTTTGCCGCCGGAAGAGCAGGCGATGGCGGAGGGGATCGTCGCGCGCCGCGCCGACATCCTCGCCCTCGTCGACCGGCTCTGCCGCGCGGGGGAGGGCCGCCTGCTCCATCGTGTCCATGGTGATTTCCATCTCGGCCAGGTGCTGGTCGCGAGCGGCGACGTCATGATCATCGACTTCGAGGGCGAGCCGGCCCAGCCGCTGTCCGAGCGTCGGGCGAAGGACAGCGGCTGGCGCGATGTCGCCGGCATCCTCCGCTCGCTCGACTATGCGATCGCGGCCGGGGCTCGCACCGTCGCCGCCTCCGGCCAGGCCGGGCGCTACGAGCTGCTGGCGGAGGCTTTCTCCGCGGCCATGCCCACGGCGCTGCTCGCGGGCTATCGCGAGGCGGTCACCGGCGGGCCCATGGCCGAGGGCGAAGGGGAGGGCGAGGCGCTGCTCGACCTCTTCATGCTCGAAAAGGCCGCCTACGAGATCAATTATGAGGTCGCGAACCGTCCCGAATGGCTCACCGTTCCATTGCGCGGTCTGATCGGACTGCTGGCGCGGCTGCTGCCGGAAGGAGATCGGCATGAGTGAGGCATTCATCGAGCGCGTGCCGCCGCTGCCCATGGAGACGGCCACCGCGCTGGCGCAGGGTCGGTGGGGCACACCCGACGCCGTCCTCGGCCCGCATCAGGGTCCGGCCGGCCGCTATCTGCGGGTGTTCATCCCGGGCGCTGAAGGCGTGGCCGTGCGGCAGGAGGGCCGTGACGATGTCCGTCTGCGGCCGTCCGAGCCGGAGGGATTGTTCGTCGGCGACCTCGCCAACGGTCCCTACTGCCTCGCCATCCGCTGGCCCGGAGGCGAGCAGATCACAGAGGACCCTTACGTCTTCGGCCCGCTGCTCGGCGATCTCGACCTGCATCTAATCAGCGAGGGGCGCCATCTCGAACTGGCGCGGGCGCTCGGCGCCAATCGCTGCATCGTCGAGGGTGTCCGCGGCGTGCGCTTTGCCGTCTGGGCGCCGAATGCGCGCCGCGTCTCTGTTGTCGGCACCTTCAACAGCTGGGACGGCCGCCGCCATCCGATGATCCGTCGCGGCGATTGCGGCGTTTGGGAGCTCTTCGTGCCCCGGCTCGGGAGCGGGGAACTCTACAAATACGAGATCCTCGACCGCGACGGCCATCTCCTGCCGCAGAAGGCCGATCCCTTGGCGCGCGCGGCGGAACTGCCGCCGGGAACCGCCTCAATCGTTCCGCGTCCGGCGTCGCATGTTTGGGGCGACCAGGCCTGGATGGCCGCGCGGGCCAGACGGCAAGCCGCCGACGCACCGATCTCGATCTACGAGCTGCATCCGGGCTCGTGGGTAAGGGGGCCGAATGGCGACATGCTCGATTGGCGCAATCTCGCCGACCGGCTCGTTCCTTACGTCAAGGCGATGGGGTTCACCCATGTCGAGCTGATGCCGGTCGCGGAGCACCCCTTTACCGGCTCCTGGGGCTATCAGCCGCTCGGCCTTTTCGCGCCGACCCGCCGCTTCGGCGAGCCGGAGGATTTCGCGCTCTTTGTCGAGGCCTGCCACCGGGAGGAGATCGGCGTCATCGTCGACTGGGTGCCGGCGCATTTCCCGTCCGACGCCCATGGCCTCGCCCGCTTCGATGGCACGGCGCTCTACGAGCACGAGGACCCGCGTGAGGGCTTCCACAAGGACTGGAACACGCTGATCTACAATTTCGGGCGCCGGGAGGTCTCGAACTTCCTGATCGCCAGCGCCCTCCACTGGCTCGAGCATTTCCATGTCGACGGGCTGCGGGTCGATGCGGTCGCCTCCATGCTCTATCGCGACTACAGCCGCCAGCCGGGCGAATGGGTGCCCAATCACCTCGGGGGGCGCGAAAATCTGGAGGCCGTCGCCTTCCTGCGCGAGCTGAACACGCTGGTCGCACAGCGCCATCCCGGCGCGATCACGATCGCGGAGGAATCGACCGCCTGGCCGGGCGTGACGCTGCCCGCTGCCGAAGGCGGTCTCGGCTTCTCCTATAAATGGAACATGGGCTGGATGCACGACACGCTGCACTATCTGCAGCGCGACCCGCTCTATCGCCGCCATCACCATGACGAGATGACCTTCGGCCTCGTCTATGCCTTTTCCGAGCGCTTCGTTCTGCCGCTGTCTCATGACGAGGTGGTGCACGGCAAAGGCTCGCTGCTGGAGAAGATGCCAGGCGACCTCTGGCAGAAGTTTGCCGGCTTACGGGCCTATTTCGCCTTCATGTGGACTCATCCCGGCAAGAAGCTGCTTTTCATGGGGGGCGAAATCGCCCAGCGCCGCGAATGGAACCATGACGGCGAGATCGACTGGGACCTGCTGGAAGACCCGCTGCATCGCGGCATGCAGTCGCTGGTGGGCGATCTCAACCGGCTGTATGCCGCTTGGCCGGCCCTGCATGCGAGCGATGCCGAGCCGAGCGGTTTCCGCTGGTTGATTCAGGATGATCGCGAGAACAGCGTCTATGCCTATCTGCGCCAGGCACCGGGCGAGAAGCCGGTGATCACCGTCGTCAACCTGACGCCCGTGCCCCGCTGGAACTACCGGATCGGCGTTCCGCAGGCGGGAAGATGGCGCGAAATCTTCAACAGCGACGCCGGCTCCTATGGTGGCTCCGGCGTCGGCAATGGCGGCTGGGTCGAGGCGAGGGCCGAGGGACTGGGAGGCGAGCCGGCCTCGATCGAGATCGTGATCCCGCCTCTCGGCGCGCTGGTCTTCGTGCCGGACGGCGCCTAGGTTGCGCCGCGCTTGGCAGGTCGCCGCCGCTTGGGCGGCTACCGCTGCCGCAGCACCGACACGGGCAGCACCGCGAGCGCATCGGTGACGGAGAGACCCGCCTCGCCCGCGGTGACCCGGCGGCCGGTCAACACATCCTCCCACTCGCCCGTCATCGGGAGAACGACGCCCTCCCAATGCGGCCCGAGCGGCAAGGCCGCGGCTGCTTCGCCACCTGCGATGCGGGCAGCGATGACGAGAAGCGCCTCCGCGCCGACACGGCGCTTGAAGCCGACGAGATCGACCGAGCGCTCTCCTCGAAGCTCAAGCGGCTCGTAGCTCCCCTCCGCATAGAGGTCCGGCGAGGCGGCACGGTCAGCCAGCAGCGCGGCCATGATGCGCTGCTTGATCCGCCCGTCCGGCCAGGTGGCGAGCAGGGCCGCGGCATGAGCGTCGTCATCCAGAGCGCGGGCCCTGGTCTCGTAGTCCACGGTGCGGCGATTGTCCGGGTCGACCAGCGAGAGATCCCAGAATTCGGTCCCCTGATAGACATCGGGAACGCCGGGCAGCGTTAGCTTCAGCACCGTCCGGCTCAGGCCGCGCACCATGCCGCGCTGCGCGAGGTCTCGCGCCAGGGGCCGGTAGGTCTCGAGGAAAGAGCTGCCTGCTGCGAGGGCGCCGGCGATCAGATCCTTGGCGGCCTGCTCATAGGCCTCTTGGGGATTGATCCAGCTCGTCTTGCGCTTGGCCTCGCGCAGCGCCTTCTCGACCCAGCCCTGCATGCGCTCGCGGAACGCGTCGAGCTGCGGGGCATCATCGGACTCGAGAAGCTCGACCGGCCAGGACGCCAGCATCTGCTGCAGGATCAACTGCCGGTCATTCGCATCCGGCCGGGTGCGGTCGGGCGCCAATTCCGAGCTGAGCGCATGCCAGCGGCTGCTCGCTTCGGCCCAGCGCTGCGGCATTTCGGTCAGGGACAGGAGCCTGGCGCGGCCATCTTCGCCGCGCTTGGTGTCATGCGTCGCGGTCGCGATCATGGCATGCGGCCAATCGCGATGCCGCTCAGCATTGGCCGCGTGGAACGCCTCCGCCGAAACGCCATGATGGCTCGGCTCGCCGCCGACCTCGTTGAGGGCGAGCAACGGGCCATAGCGGTAGAACAGCGTGTCCTCCAGACTCTTGGCGGTGACCGGGCCGCTGAGCTGCTGGAAGCGGCGGCGAAAGCGCGCTAGATGCTCGGCCGGCGGCGGTGCGGTCATCATCCGGTCCGCCTCGCCGAGCAGCAGCGCGGCCACGAAGCGATGCAGCGAGGTATCCGGCATAGGGGTGCCGGCGATCGCGGCCGCCACCGTCTCCTCGATCAGCGTCCGGTCCTCCAGCGAGGGCTCGTCCGTGATGTAGCTGCGGTAGACCGGCAGCCGCTCGATGATCTCGGTCAGAACCTGACGCATGGCGTGGACGGTGTAATCGCGGCTGCGCCGGTCCCCATAGGCGATGCGGGCGAGATCGGAAACGAGGACCTCCAACTCGCTGGCGAAACTCGCATGCAGCGTCTCGCGCTTTGCCCGTCGCAGCAGTTCCTCGAAGCTGTCGGGCTGGCGCGTGATCTCGCGATAGCTTTCCTCGATCGCGGCCGCTCCGGGCCGGTCGAGCAGGATCCCGTCGATCAGGTTGAGAACCTCGTATCCGGTCGTGCCGGAGATCGGCCAAGGGCGCAGCGTCTCACCATGGCCGAGGATCTTCTCAACCAGGATGTAAAAGCCGGGCCCAACCTTGGACTGGAGCGCCCGGACATAGCCTTCAGGATCGGCGAGGCCGTCGATGTGGTCGATCCGCAGCCCCTGAATGCGGCCGGCCCTGACCAGATCGAGGATCAGCGCGTGCGTTCGCTCGAAGACCAGCGGCTCCTCGACCCGCACCCCCGCCAGCGTGTTGATGTCGAAGAAGCGGCGGTAATTGATGTCGCTCGCCGCGACGCGCCAGTTCGCCAGCCGGTAGCTCTGCATTTCGAGGATTCGGTGCAGCGTGTCGAAGCTTTCCCGGATTCCCTCGGCGCCGTTGACGAGATCGAGCGCCCGCTCGGTGGCCTCCGCCAGCTCCGGGGACTCGGCGAAAACCAACTCCAGCCGCTGCTTGAGCGTCTCGCATTCCGCCACGAGGCCATCGGGGCTCGCGCCGCTGGGATTGTCCGAGAGCGCGCGCAGTCGGGACGAGATCGCCAGCAGCTCCCGGTAATCAGGCCGCTCATGGTCGGCCACCAGAACCAGCACCCGGTCGAGCAGGATCGGATAGCTGAGCGGGCTGATCGGGAAGCGATGCTCGAAATGCCAGAGACTGAAACCGCCGCCGCTCTCGTCGCGCTTCAGCGTCAGCTCGCCCTCTTCCAGCGCGTCGCCATAGCGCTTGCCGAGGAAGGGCAGCACCAGCTTGCCATTGGCGCCGAGCCGCTCCCAGTCGATGTCGAAAGCGATAGCGTGGGGCGAGAGCTGGCCCCATTCGATGACCGAGAGCCACCAGGCGTTGTCGGCGCCGCCGATGCCCATATGATTGGGGACGATGTCGAGGATCAGACCGAGACCGTGCTGTTTCAGCGCGTCCGAGAGGCGCCGGAAGCCCTCCTCGCCACCCAATTCCGGATTGATCCGGGTGTGGTCGACGATGTCGTAGCCATGGGTCGAGCCCGGCCGCGCCGTTTGCACCGGCGAGGCATAGACATGGCTGATTCCCAGCCGTGCGAGATAAGGCAGGATCGCGACCGCATCGTCGAAGGTGAAGCCGGCATGGAACTGCAGGCGATAGGTCGCACGCGGCGGCGGCGCGGCGAGCGCGTTGGCGTTGCGGGCTTCGCCGTTCGGGTCGCGAGACAGGGCGTTCTCCTGCTGTGGGTTCATGAGCGGGCCACCAGAAACGCGCCGGTCCAGGGCCGGAGGCGGATATCGGCTCCGATCTCGATGCCGGGGCTGGCCCAGAGAACGCTCGACGAGCCGGGACCATCCACGACCACCTCGCCTTCGCCGAAATGCGCGACGAAACGCAGCCTTCCGCGCTCGAACGACCACGCGATGTCGAGCGTGTCCGGGGTAGCGCGCTGGCAGATCGCACCGAGAAACCGTGTCCGGGTCAGCGGCAGCACCTGCTCGCGACGCAGGTCGAGCAGGGCCTTCGTCTCCGCCAGAATTTCGGCATGGGGAGATCGCGCGATCTCCGTCCAGTCCAGCCGCGAGCGGAGGGCCGTCTGCGGGTCGGTCGGGTCCGGTACTTCCTCCGCAGCGAAGCCGCCGAAGCCGCCGAATTCCCGACGCCGCCCGTCCCGCACCGCACGTGACAGCTCAGGATCGGCGAAATCGACGAAGTACTGGAAAGGCGTCGAGGCCTGCCATTCCTCGCCCATGAACAGCAGCGGGATCTGCGGTGCGAGCAGCAGGCCCGCCCGCGCCAAGGCGAGTTTCGAAGGTTGCGTCAGGGCGTCGATGCGCTCGCCCTGAGCCCGGTTCCCGACCTGGTCGTGGTTCTGCAGGAAATTGACGAAGGCCGAGGGCGGCAGATGCGCGGACGGCTCGCCACGGACCGCGCCCTCATGCGCCGAGAACTCGCCCTGGAAGGCAAACCCCTCGGAAAGGCAGCGGCCGAGATGGCCGGCGGCGTCTTCGTAGTCGGAATAATAGCCATCGCTCTCGCCCGTCAGCAGCCGGTGCCAGGCGTGATGCGTGTCGTCGGTCCACTGTGCGTTGTGCAGGATCGGCCGGCCGGTCTCGGCGCGCGCGAGCCAGCGCGCCTCGTTGGCGGCATTTTCCAGAACCAGATGGATTTCGCGGCCCGGCAGCCCCTCGCGGACGCGCTCGGCCAGCTCGCCGATGACGTGCCGGCTGCTGTCGTCGGCGATGGCGTGAACGGCGTCGAAACGCAGGCCGTCGAAATGATATTCCTCCAGCCAGTAGAGCGCATTGTGGACGAAGTAGTCGCGCACCACGGCCGCGGCCTCGCCGTCGAAATTGATGCCGGCGCCCCAGGCCGTTTCGTGGCGCTCGGTGAAGAAGGAGGCGGCGTAGTTGGGCAGGTAGTTACCCGACGGGCCGAAGTGGTTGTAGACGACGTCGAGGAACATCATGATCCCGCGGCGATGCGCCTCGTCGACCAGCCGCTTGAGGTCGTCGGGCGTGCCATAGGCGTGATCGGGTGCGTAATGCAGCACACCGTCATAGCCCCACCCGCGGTTGCCCGGAAAATCCGCCACCGGCAGCAATTCGAGCGCGGTGATCCCGAGGTCGCGCAGATGGTCGAGCTTCGCCGTCAGGGCCGCGAAGGTGCCTTCCGGTGTCGCCGTGCCGACATGGGCCTCGTAGAGCACCGCCTCTTCCCAAGGGCGCCCGCGCCAGTCGCCGTCGCTCCAGATGAAAGCTGCCGGGTCGACGACCTGGCTCGGCCCGTCGATGTCGTCCGGCTGGTAGCGTGAGGCCGGGTCGGGGATCGAGAGCCCCCCTTCGATGCGGTAGCGATAGAGCGATCCAGGGCGCGCCTGCGGATCGAGCAGGCGGTGCCAGCCTTCGGCCGCCGCGGCCATGGGCCGCTCGGCCCCGTCGATCAGCAGCGTGACCTCGCGGACCGAGGGCGCCCAGAGCGAGAATTCGACACCCCCCTCGGTGATCCGGGCACCGAAAGGCATGGTGTGGGCGCGGTGCATGGAGAGCGATCCTGTCGGGCTGGTGGAGCCCTCTTGGCTCCGACCAGACCAACACGGGATCGCTGGCCGGGTTCCGCGCTTGTCGCCTCAGGCCTTCGCGTCGCGGGCGCCCGCCCAACGCTGCAGCGTCGGGCGGTGCCGCAGGAAGCGCAGATAGAGCCATTCCAGCGCCGCTCCGACATGGCGATTGCGCGCGGCGAGGCCCAGCGGGCGCAGCAGCGGAATCGCGCGCCACATCGCGGCGAAGGCGGCGGCGCCCGAGAGCAGCACGCCGTTTTCCCGCGCGTGGAAACGGGCGAGCAGGGCTCCCCGGTCGAGCGGGCAGTCGGTCTCGGGCGAGGCGACGTCGAGGAAGGTGATGCGGCCGGCGCGGTCGAGCCGCTTCATCGCCGCGATCTCGCGGCGGCAGAGCGGGCATCCGCCATCGAACCAGACGACCAGATCTGTCATGCCCGTCGATATTGGTCTCGCGCGCCGCCGCTGCAAGCGCGCGATACCCCTCTGGGCGCCGATGCCGCAGGCGGGATGGCAGGGCAGGTCGCCAGACGGCACCCGCCACATGAAAATCCCCGCGCCGTCAGGCGCGGGGACAGGGTATCGCTGGAGCCGTCGGAAAGGCTCAGTTGAGGTCGAAGCGGCCGGCGTTCATCACCTTGGTCCAGGCGGCGACGAAGTCCTTCACGAACTTCTCCTGGCCGTCGTCCTGGGCATAGACCTCGGCATAGGCGCGCAAGATCGAGTTCGAACCGAAGACGAGGTCGACGCGCGTCGCCGTCCACTTCACCGCGCCGCTCTTGCGATCGACGAGGTGGTAGAGGTTCTTGCTGACCGGCTCCCAGCGATAGGCCATGTCGGTCAGGCCGACGAAGAAGTCCGTCGTCAGCGCACCCGTGCGGTCGCTGAAGACGCCGTGCTTCGTGCCGCCATGGTTGACGCCGAGCGCGCGCAGGCCGCCGACCAGCACCGTCATCTCCTGTGCCGTCAGGCCGAGCAGCTGGGCCCGGTCGAGCAGCATCTCCTCGGGGCTGACGGTGTAGTCCTTCTTCAGCCAGTTGCGGAAGCCGTCGGCGAGCGGCTCCAGCGCCTTGAAGGAGGCCACGTCGGTCTGCTCCTGCGTCGCGTCGCCGCGACCGGCGGCGAAGGGCACCGCGACATCGAACCCGGCCGCCTTCGCCGCCTGCTCGACCGCATGGCTGCCCGCCAGCACGATCACGTCGGCGACACTGGCGCCGGTCTCGGAAGCGATGCCTTCCAGCACGCCGAGCACGCGCGAAAGCCGCGCCGGCTCGTTACCCTCCCAGTCCTTCTGCGGGGCGAGGCGGATGCGCGCGCCGTCCGTGCCGCCGCGCATGTCGGAGCCGCGATAGGTGCGGGCGCTGTCCCAGGCCGTCGCGATCATGTCGGCCGCGGAGAGGCCGCAGGCCGCGATCTTGGCCTTGACCGCAGCCACGTCGTAGTCGCGTCGGCCGGCGGGAACCGGGTCCTGCCAGATCAGATCCTCGGCCGGAACGTCCGGGCCGAAATAGCGGATTTTCGGCCCCATGTCGCGATGGGTCAGCTTGAACCAGGCCCGCGCGAAGGTCTCCGAAAAATAGGCGTGGTCGCGGTGGAAGCGCTCGCAGATGGCGCGATAGGCCGGGTCCATCTTCATCGCCATGTCGGCATCGGTCATGATCGGCATGACGCGGATCGACGGATCCTCGACATCGACCGGCATGTCCTCCTCGCGGATGTTGATCGGCATCCACTGCCAGGCACCGGCGGGCGACTTCTTCAGCTCCCACTCATAGCCGAAGAGCAGGTCGAAATAGCCATTGTCCCACTTGGTCGGATGGGTCGTCCAGGCGCCCTCGATGCCCGAGGTCACGGTGTTGCGGCCGACAGAGCGCGTCTCGTGGTTCATCCAGCCGAGACCCTGCTCGGCGATGTCGGCGCCCTCCGGCACGGGGCCGAGCTTGGCGGCGTCGCCATTGCCATGGGTCTTGCCGACGGTGTGGCCGCCGGCCGTCAGTGCCGCGGTCTCCTCGTCGTCCATCGCCATGCGGGCGAAGGTCTCGCGCACATGCGCCGCCGTCCGCAGCGGGTCGGGCACGCCGTTAACGCCCTCGGGGTTCACATAGATCAGCCCCATCTGCACCGCGGCGAGCGGGTTCTCCATGGTGGAGGCGTCCATGATATCTTCGTAGCGGCCGTCGGAGGGCGCCAGCCACTCCTTCTCGGCGCCCCAGTAGATGTCCTTCTCCGGGTGCCAGATGTCCTCGCGGCCGAAGCCGAAGCCGAAGGTCTTCAGGCCCATCGACTCGTAGGCGATGTTGCCGGCGAGGATCAGCAGGTCGGCCCAGCTGACCTGGTTGCCGTACTTCTTCTTGATCGGCCAGAGCAGGCGGCGGGCCTTGTCGAGATTGGCGTTGTCCGGCCAGGAGTTGAGCGGCGCAAAGCGCTGGTTGCCGGTGCCGCCGCCGCCGCGGCCGTCGGCGAGGCGGTAGGAGCCGGCCGCGTGCCAGGCCATGCGGATGAACAGCCCGCCGTAATGGCCCCAATCGGCCGGCCACCATTCCTGGCTGTCGGTCATCAGCGCATGCAGGTCGCGCTTGAGCGCAGCGACGTCCAGCGTCTTCAGCGCCTCGCGATAGCTGAAGCCCTTCAGCGGGTTGGTCTTGCTGTCGTGCTGGTGGAGGATGTCGAGGTTGAGCGCGTTCGGCCACCAGTTCATGGCCATGCCGTCGGCCCGCGTGTTCGCGCCGTGCATCACCGGGCATTTGCCCTTCGGCGCCGTGTTCAATCCGTCCATTGCCAATCTCCCCACTCGGTACCGTCATCCGCGAGCCGTCGCGGACCGGTCAGCTGGGCTGGGACCTAGCATGCGAATGTGATAAAATTAATTTTGAATTTGTAATTGGCATGATGAGAAAAACCTATGGCGTCGCTCTCCATCCGCCATCTGCGCTATTTCGATGCGCTCGCCCGCCAGGGCCATTTCGGCCGGGCCGCCGAGCATTGCGCCATCTCGCAACCGGCGCTGTCACTCCAGATCAAGGATCTCGAGGACAGCCTGGGCGTGACCCTGGTCGAGCGCAGCGCCAAGCAGATCCGGCTGACGGCATTGGGCGAGGAATTCGCCCTGCGTGGTCGCGACATTCTGCGCGCGATCGATGAACTGGCCGATCTCGCCCGCGCCTCGCGCGGCCCTCTCGCCGGGCCGTTGCGCCTCGGCATCATCCCGACGGTCGCGCCTTACCTGCTGCCGAGGCTGATCAAGGCGCTCGTCAGTTGCTATCCGGACATCGAACTCAATCCCCGAGAGGCGCTGACGCGGCTCCTGCTGGAGGATCTGGTGGGCGGCCGGCTCGATGCGGCGATCGTCGCCCTGCCGGCCTCCGAGCCGTCACTCGTCGAGACGGCCCTTTTCGAGGAGGAGTTCGTGCTGGTGCGCTCACGCGACGACGCAGGGCGGCCCGTGCCGAGCACGACGATGCTGCGCGAGATGCGCCTGCTGCTGCTGGAGGAGGGGCACTGCTTTCGCGACCAGGCGCTGGAGGTCTGCAATATCGGTGCGCCGGCCCCGCGCGCGCTGATGGAAGGCAGCTCCCTCTCGACGCTGGTTCAGATGGTCGGCGCGGGGATCGGCGTGACCCTGATCCCGGAGATGGCGGTGGCGGTCGAGATGCGCAGCGCCGCGGTCTCCGTGGCGAGGCTCGAGGCGCCGCGCCCGACGCGCACCATCGGCATGGTCTGGCGCAAGACCAACCCGCTCGCGCGCCAGCTGGCCGAGATCGCCGCAATGGTCGGCGAAGCCGGCCGCGCCGCCATGCGCGATGCCGAGGCCGCGTTCCGCCCGCCGGAGCGCTGAACCCGGCAGCCGCGCGGTCAGCGGCTTTCGAGCCGGTCGAGGATGGCGGGGATCTGCTGCTTGACCTTGAAGAAGCCCGCGCTGGCATGCGGCCAGATCGCCGCATCCCACGCCCGCCGCCATTCGCAGAGCGTGATCCCCCGCGCCTCCAGCAGCGGCACCGCCCGCGCCAGCCAGTCGTGCAGCGGGCTGCGCGTCACATAGCCGGTGGCGATCTGCGTCACGCGCGCGGCGACGGCCCACTCGACGAGGGCTTCGGGCGCGGCAGCCTGCAGGGCTGTCACCTCGAACCCTGTCCTCGACGCGGCATCGGCCAGCGCCTCGGCCTCGAAGCGCGCGAAGGCCTCCGCCACCGGGCGCGGCGAGCGTAGCGGGCTGGCGGCGAGCGTCGCCGCGGCACGGATATCGAAGCCGGCGAGGTCATGGTCCTCCAGCCGGCAATCCTCCTCGGTGATCAGCAGGGCCGTCGGCCGGCCGGGCTGCGGGAGCGTGACGCTCCGCAACGGCTGCGGCGCGGGGAGTCCCTCCGGCTCCTCGTCCTCGAGACCGGCGACGACCTCGGCCAGATCACGCTCCGAGGGGGTGAAGCGCCCTTCGGTGAAGCGGGCGATGTTCCAGGCCTGGGCCTGATAGAATTTTCCGCGGGTATGCAACCCGCCGACCCAGCGCCAGCTCAACGTGTTGGAGGCGGGGTCGCCATCGAGCAGATGCCGCAGGAAGAGATCGGCTCCCAGACGCCAGGGCAGCCGGAGCGTGAAGATCCAGATCGAGGCGAACCACATCCGCGCATGGTTGTGGAGATAGCCGGTGGCCGTCAGCTCCTGCGCCCAGGCATCGAAGTAGGCGAGGCCGGTTCGGCCCTGTTCGGCTGCCGCGACCCGGCCCGCCAGAGCGGGATCGGCCGCCACCGCCGCGAGATCGCGCTGCAGCCCCGCGACATAAGCCGCCCAGATCTGCGGGCGTCGTTCCAGCCAGCCCTTGAAGTAGCCGCGCCAGAACACCTCGCGGATGAAGGCATCGGCCGCCTCAGCGCCGTGATCGGCCAGCGCCGCTTCCACCGTCTCCCGCTCGGTCACGAGGCGCCGGCGCAGATAGGGCGAGAGGCGCGAAACGAAGACGTGCCGCCCCGGGCCGCGATCGGTGTTGCGATGCTCGGCGTAGCTGCGGCCCATCAAAGGGCGGAAGGATTCCAGCAGGGCAAGGCCCGCATTCCGGGTCGCCCTGGTCTTCGCCATCGTCGCAGTCCCATTCGTCATGACCGCTATACGCCGCAGCGATGCCGGACGGGCCTGGCTGCGACGCGATGCCCCAGAGCCGAGCGGCGTGTCGTCTCAGGGCAGGTTTTCGCGCAGCACGATCTCGGTTCGCGGCCGCTCGACACCCTGGGTCGCCGGAAGGCCGGCGCGCAGATTGGCGAAGATCGAGACGCAGTCCATCAGCGCCGCCTGCGGGTTCTGGGTGATCACCGCATCCATCGCGCCCTCGATCAGCAGGTCGCGCGTCGCCGGGGTCAGGCCATGGCCGACGAAGACGACCTCCTGCTGGCGGCCGGCCTCCTTCAAGGCCCGCGCGATCCCTTCCGGCCCGCCGCCGATATTGTAGATGCCAGCGAGGTCGGGGTGCTGCGCCAGCAGCGTCTTGGTCTGGCGGTAATTGCGCGCCTCCTCATCATGGCCCTCCCGCAGCCCGACGACCTGAATCTGCGGGAACAGATCCTGGAAGAGATGCAGGAAGCCCATCTCGCGCTCCTCATGGGCGCGGTAGCTCAGGCTGCCGGCGATCATCGCGACCTTCGCCGGCCGGTTGCCGATGAAGCGCCCGATCAGATAACCGGCCGTGCGCCCGGCCGAGCGGTTGTCGAGGCCGACATAGGCGACGCGCTTCGTATTGGCGATGTCCGAGATCAGGGTCACGGTCGGGACGCCGCGCTCCGCCAGCCGGTCGACCGCCTCGCGCACCGTCGGGTGCTCCAGAGCCATGAAGGCGATGCCGTCGACCTCGCGCCCCACCGCCCTGAGATGCTGTGCCAGCAGCTCCGGCCGGAAGCTCTCGATATGGTCGACCCGCGCGCGCATGTTGAACGAGGCGAGTTGTGCCTGCGAGCCGCCGATCAGCCGCCCCAGCATCCCGAGGAATCGGTTGTCCCCCGCCGGCAGGAGGAAGGCGAGCCGCAGCGGCCTCAGCGCGCTGGCCGGCCGCTCTTCGTCGATCAGATAGCCGATCTCGCCTGCGGCCCGGAGCACGCGCTGGACCGTCAGCGCCCGCACGCCCGGCCGCCCGTTCAGCACGCGGTCGACGGTGGCGGTGGAGACGCCGGCGCGCGCCGCGACGTCGTCGATCCGGGCCGAGCGGCTGCGCCTGGGCTTGTCGTCCACGTCCAGAGTCATCGAAGCGAATCCATCAAAAACCATCAGAAACTGAGTTTGACGCCCATCATGCCGGCTTCCTATCGTGATGGGAAGAACACCAGAACGAGCGATCGCGCAGCGATCCGAAGGGAGGAAGAGATGGCCATCGTCACCCGCCGCGCGGTCCTGCGCACGCTTGCCGCCACACCCGCCGCCATGCCGCTGATCGGCCTGCCGCATGTCGCGCGGGCCGCCGAGTTCGAGCTGAAATACGGCAACAACCTGCCGCTCAGCCATCCGCTCAACATCCGCGCGCAGGAAGCCGCGGAGCGCGTCGCGCGGGAGAGCAAGGGCCGCGTCGAGATCAAGATCTTCCCGAACAACCAGCTCGGCGGCGACACGGACATGCTGAGCCAGGTCCGCAATGGTGGGATCACCTTCTTCACCCCCTCGGCGCTGGTGATCGCGACGCTGGTGCCGGTGGCGGCGATCAACGCGGTCGGCTTCGCCTTCTCGGACTACGACCAGGTCTGGAAGGCGATGGACGGCAAGCTCGGCGCCCATGTCCGCGAGGCGATCGCGAAGGTGAATCTCTTCGCTTTCGAGAAGATGTGGGACAACGGCTTCCGCCAGATGACGACCTCGGGCCGTCCGATCGAGCAGGCCAAAGACATGGCCGGCCTGAAGATCCGCGTGCCGGTAAGCCCGCTCTCGATCTCGATGTTCAAGGCGCTTGATGCCGCCCCGGCGAGCCTGCAGTTCAGCGAGGTCTACACCGCCCTTCAGACCCGCGTCGTCGACGCACAGGAGAACCCGCTGCCGATCATTCAGGTGGCCAAGCTCTTCGAGGTCCAGAAGAGCTGCGCCATCTCGAACCATATCTGGGACGGGTTCTGGTTCATCGCCAACGGGCGCGCCTGGCGCGGCCTGCCGGCGGATCTCCAGAAGATCGTCGCCGATGCCATCAACGACGCCGGCATGAAGCAGCGGGCCGACATCAAGGCGCTCAACGAGACGGTCCAGGCCGATCTCCAGTCGAAGGGGCTCTCCTTCAACAAGACCGATCCCGACAGCTTCCGCGCCAAGCTGCGCACGGCCGGCTTCTACAAGGAGTGGCAGGAGCGCTTCGGCACCGAGGCCTGGAGCCTGCTCGAGGACGCCGTCGGCAAGCTCGCCTGAGGCCTATCGGCCCATCATCGAGAGCCGGCGGGCGATCCCGCCGGTCTTTTCCAGAACCGGCCGCCTCGGGGCCGCGCCTTCCGCCAGACCCCCACAAGGATGCCCGCATGAGCCGCTTCTTCGGCCAGATTCGCCAGGCCGGTTATGTCGTGCCCGATATCGAGGCAGCGATGGACTATTGGAGCCGCGTGCTCGGCATCGGCCCCTTCTTCTACAATCCGAAGGTCCCGATCCGGAACTATCGTTACAGGGGCGAGGCCTACGAGCCGCACAACTCGGTCGCGCTCGCCAATTCCGGGCCGCTCCAGATCGAGCTGATCCAGTGCCGCAACGCCGTGCCGTCCATGTACAAGGACTTCACCGATGCCGGCCATAGCGGTCTCCAGCATGTCGCCTACTGGACCGAGGACTACGACGCCGATCTCGCCCGTCTCACGGCGCAGGGACTCGTGCCGGTGATGTCCGGCGAGGTCGGCGAGCGCGGTCGGTTCGTCTATTTCGACACGCACTATCACCCGGGCACGGTGATCGAACTTTCCGAGGTCGCCGGCCCTAAGGGCGAGATGTTCCGCCTGATCCGCGAGGCCTCCGAGGGCTGGGACGGCCGCGATCCGGTGCGTCCTTTCCCGGACCTCTCGAAGCTCTGACGAGCCCCGGAGCCAGCCCGGGACCTGGCGCCTGGTCAAAATGTCGGCGCCGTCTGATTTCGCCTGTGATTGCGAACAAAACCGGAAACTGATCGAGTCCGGTTCATGCTCGCCATCGATTCGCCGGCTCCGGCCACCGCCTATCTCGACCTGCTCAACCCGGCGCAGCGGCGGGCTGTCACCCATGGCGCCGGGCCTGCACCGGCATTGCCGCTGCTGGTCATCGCCGGGGCGGGCTCGGGCAAGACCAATACGCTCGCCCATCGCGTCGCTCATCTCATTGTCAGCGGTGCCGATCCGCGGCGCATACTCCTGATGACCTTCTCGCGCCGCGCCGCCGCCGAGATGACACGCCGCGTCGGGCGCATCGCCCGCAAGGTGATGGGGGAGGGGGCCGCCGCGGTGACGGACGCGCTGAGCTGGGCCGGCACCTTCCATGGGCTCGGCGCGCGCCTCCTGCGCGATCACGCCGACCAGATCGGGCTCGACCCGGCCTTCACGATCCACGACCGGGAGGATGCTGCCGACCTGATGAACCTGGTCCGGCACGAACTCGGCTTCTCGAAGACGCAGGCCCGCTTTCCGGCCAAGGGCACCTGCCTCTCGATCTATTCGCGTTGCGTCAACGCGCAGACGCCGATCGAGACCGTGCTCACCCGCTCCTTCCCCTGGTGCGCGGCCTGGGGCGCCGAGCTGCGCGAGCTGTTCGCCGCCTATGTCGAGGCGAAGCAACAGCAGAACGTGCTCGATTGCGACGATCTGCTGCTCTACTGGGCGCAGACCATGGCCGATCCCGCGCTGGCGGCGGAGATCGGCGAACGCTTCGACCATGTCATGGTCGACGAGTATCAGGACACCAACCGCCTCCAGTCAGCGATCTTGCTGGGCCTCAAACCGGACGGCCGGGGCCTCACCGTCGTGGGCGACGACGCGCAGTCGATCTACGCCTTCCGCGCCGCGACGATCCGCAACATCCTCGACTTTCCGGCCGCCTTCACGCCGCCGGCGGAGATCGTCACGCTCGACCAGAATTACCGCTCGACCCAAGGCATTCTCGCGGCCGCCAATGCGGTGATCGAGTTGGCCGCCGAGCGCTTTACCAAGAATCTCTGGACGGACCGCGCCACGGGCGCGCCGCCGCAGCTCGTCCATGTCCGCGACGAGGCGGATCAGGCGAGCTTCATCGCCACGCGCGTTCTGGAGAACCGCGAGGCCGGCGCCGCCCTGAAGCAGCAGGCAGTGCTGTTCCGCGCCTCCCATCACAGCGGCCCGCTCGAGATCGAATTGACCCGCCGCAACATACCCTTCGTAAAATTCGGCGGGCTGAAATTCCTGGACGCCGCCCATGTGAAGGACATCCTCGCCCTGCTGCGCTTCGTCGAGAACCCTCGCGACAAGGTCGCCGGCTTCCGGTTGATGCAGCTCCTGCCCGGCGTCGGGCCGACGTCCGCGCGGCGCGTGCTGGATCTGGTCGCGGCGGCGCCCGATCCCCTGCGGGCGCTGGCGGATGCGCCGGCCCCTCCGCGCGCCGGCGAGGACTGGCCGGCCTTTCTGGGTGTGCTCGACGCGCTGGCGGGCGGCCGTGCCGGCTGGCC
>LSIG01000100.1 GCA_001556125.1 Rhizobiales bacterium CCH10-E5
GAGTATGAGGCGGTTGTCGGGGGAGGCTTCTGATGAACGACCATGATCACCTGACTGCCTTGCTCGGCCGGTTGAAGCTGACGGCGCTGCGCGATCAGCTCGACAGCCTGATCGACGAGGCCGGTCGCCGCGAACTCACGATCCGGGAGGCGCTGACGCTGTTTTGCGAGCGCGAGGTCGCACGCCGCGACCAGCGCCGGATCGACATGTCCTTCGGCCTGGCGCGTTTCCCCTTCGTGCGCGACCTCAGCGGCTTCGACTTCGGGGCCCAGCCTTCCCTCGACAAGGCGCAGATCCGCGAGATCGCGACGGGGCGCTTCATCGCCAATGGCGAGGCGGTGCTGCTCCTGGGCCCGCCGGGCGTGGGCAAGACCCATCTGGCGGTCGCGCTCGGGCGCGAAGCCATCGTCACCGGCTACTCGGTCCTGTTCACGCCGGCGACGACGCTGGTCGCGCAACTGGCCAAGGCCCATGGTGAAGGGC
>LSIG01000101.1 GCA_001556125.1 Rhizobiales bacterium CCH10-E5
CCAAAATCAAACGATCAAAACGCCCGCAGCCAAAAGCCGCGGGCGTTTTCGCGTTTCAACGGGCTTCATGCCAGGTGGGGCTGTGTGAGACACGCGCCGCTGCTGACACAGCCTGGCGCACAGCTCCTTCGAACCAAGTCGAACGCCTGCTAGGTTCGCCGACAGTGCTAGGCCTGCTTCATAGCCGCCCCCGCACCGGACCGAGACCTTGCCACGCTGGAGATCACGATGACCAAGCCGCAGGGCACAATCAGGGTCGGTATCGGCGGCTGGATGTTCGAACCCTGGCGCGGCACATTCTATCCCGAGGGCCTGCCGCAGAAGCGGGAGCTCGAGCACGCGGCCGCGCATCTGGGCACGATCGAAATCAACGGCACCTATTACGGCTCGCAGAAGCCTGAGAGTTTTGCCCGCTGGCGGGCGGAGACGCCGGACGGCTTCGTCTTTGCGGTCAAAGGCTCGCGCTACATCACGAATCGCCGGGTGCTGGCGGAAGCGGGCGCGTCGATCGAGAAGTTCTTCGCCAGCGGCGTGACGGAGCTGAAGGAAAAGCTCGGCCCGATCAACTGGCAGTTCATGCCGACCAAGGCCTTCGACCCGGCCGATTTCGCGGCTTTCCTGAAGCTTCTGCCGCACAACGTCGACGGCCTCGCGATCCGCCATGCCGTCGAGGTCCGCCATGACAGCTTTCGTACACCGGACTTCATCGCTCTCCTGCGGGAGTATGGCGTGGCGGCGATCACCGCGGCGGATTCGGATTATCCGCAGATCGCCGATGCGACGGCGCCCTTCGTTTATGCCCGGATCATGGGAACGCGCGAGGAGGAGCCGGAGGGCTATCCGGACGCCGATCTCGACCGATGGGTGCAGCATGCGCGGCAATGGTCGAAGGGAGAGGCTCCCGGCGATCTGGAGTGCGTCGCCACGGAGCCAGCGCCGACCGTGGCGCGCGACGTCTTTCTCTACGTGATCAGCGGCGCCAAAATCCGCAATCCGGCCGCTGCCATGGCGCTGACGCGCCGGCTGGCGGATTCAGGCTAAGGTCCGTCAGCCATCCGAGGCGACGACATCCTGGCAGACATCGACCCAGTCCGCGCCTGTCAGCGCGACCATGCGATCGGGCGCGATCCGTACCGCGCTGTGCGTCGAGCCGGCGGCGGGCACGACCTCGTCAAAGGCCTTCAGCGAGATGTCGCAATAGACCGGCAGCGGCGTCGCCAGCCCAAAAGGGCAGACGCCGCCGACGGGATGGCCGGTCAACGCCTCAACCTCGGCCAGATCGAGCATGCGCGGCTTGGCACCGAACGCCGCCTTGGCCTTGCGGTTGTCGAGCCGGGCATCGCCGCGCGCCACCACCAGGACGACGCGTTCACCAACCCGCAGCGAAAGCGTCTTGGCAATCCGCGCGGGCTCGACGCCATGGGCGGCGGCGGCAAGCAGGACCGTCGCGCTGCTCTCGGGCGTGACGATGACCGGGATGTCGGGGGCATGGGCGGCGAAGAAGGCGCGAACGGAATCCAGGCTCATCGCATCACCTGAATTTGAGGAAGAGCAGGATCGCGAACGCCGCCGGCAGGCCGAAGACCAGCGAGAAGAACGGCATCTCCTGCAGCAGGCTATATCCGGCGCGATTGACGCCGACCCACAGATTGACCAGCGCAGCCACGAGCCAGAGCGGCAGGAAGAGCTTGACCGCGAAGCCGGTCGGATCGCCGCCGCCGAGCTTCAGGCGGCGCGCCAGGAAATGCAGCGCGCCGAGCAGGGCGAAACCGGCGGCGATGAGTTTCAGCGTATGCATCCGGCAGCCCTCCCTGCGCGGTTGGGCTCAGTGGCGGAAATGGCGATGACCGGTAAAGACCATGGCGAGGCCGGCCTCGTCGGCGGCCTTGATCACCTCGTCGTCGCGCATCGAGCCGCCGGGCTGGATCACGGCGGTGGCGCCGGCCTCGGCCGCGGCCAGCAGGCCGTCGGCGAAGGGGAAGAAGGCGTCGGAGGCGACGACCGAGCCCTTGGCGAGCGTCTCCGGCAAGCCAGCGGCCTTCGCGGCCTCGGCCGCCTTCCAGGCGGCGATGCGCGAGGAATCGACACGGCTCATCTGGCCGGCACCGATGCCGACGGTGGCGCCGTCCTTCACATAGACGATGGCGTTCGACTTGACGTGCTTGGCGACGCGGAAGGCGAAGCGCAGATCGGCCAGCTCCCGCTCGCTCGGCTGGCGCTTGGTCACGACCTTCAGTTCCATGTCGACGACCACGGCGTTGTCGCGCGCCTGGGCGAGGAAGCCGCCCGAGACGGTGCGCAGCGAGAGGCCGGGCGCGCGCACATCCGGCAGACCCCCGGTCAGCAGCAGGCGCAGGTTCTTCTTGGCGGCGATGAGGGCGATCGCCTCCTCGTCCGCCTCGGGCGCGATGATCACCTCGGTGAAGATCTCGACGATCTTCCGCGCGGCCTCCGCGTCGAGCCGGCGGTTGAGCGCGACGATGCCGCCGAAGGCCGAGACCGGGTCGCAGGCCAGCGCGCGCTCATAGGCGGCGAGCAGCGAGGGGCCCGTGGCGACGCCGCAAGGGTTGGCGTGCTTGACGATGACGCAAGCGGCCGCCGTCGCGGGGTCGAACTCGGCGACGCATTCGAAGGCGGCGTCGGTGTCGTTGATGTTGTTGAAGGAGAGCTGCTTACCCTGTACCTGGCGGGCCGTGGCGACGCCGGGCCGGGTGCCGGGCGTCCGGTAGAAGGCCGCCCATTGATGCGGGTTCTCGCCATAGCGCATCGTCTCGGCGAGCTGGCCGCCCAGCGCGCGATAGGCCGGGGCGGTGTCGCCCAGTTCGTTGGCGAACCAGTTCGAAATCGCGGCGTCATAGGCCGCCGTGCGGGCATAGGCCTTCTGCGCGAGCCGGCGGCGCAAAGTCAGCGTGGTCGCGCCCTTCTGCGCCTCGAGATCGGCGACGACCGCTGCGTAGTCGGAGGGTTCGACGACGACGGCGACGTCGTGATGGTTCTTCGCGGCGGCGCGGATCATCGCCGGACCGCCGATATCGATGTTCTCGATGCAGTCTTCATAAGGTTTGCCGGCCGCGACCGTCGCCTCGAAGGGGTAGAGATTGACGACGAGCAGATCGATCGGCGCGATGCCGTGGCCGAGCATCGAGGCCTGATGCTCGGGATGGGAGCGGATCGCGAGCAGACCGCCATGAACCTTCGGGTGAAGCGTCTTGACGCGCCCGTCCATCATCTCCGGGAAGCCGGTGAGGTCCGACACGTCGGAGACGGGCAGGCCGGCCTCGGCCAGCGCCTTCGCCGTGCCGCCCGTCGAGACGAGGGCGATGCCCAGCCGGTTCAGGGCGCGCGCGAACTCGACCAGCCCGGTCTTGTCGGAGACGGAAAGGAGGGCGCGTTCGACGCGGCGGAGCTCGGTCGGCATCGGAAAGGGTCCAGCACAGGAGACGGTCGGGCGCGAGCTATCATGCTGCGGCGCGCAAAGCAAAGTGAGCCGACCGTTCAGGGTTCCGCGGGCGATTCCGGCGGGGTCTCCTCCGGTGGTGGAGGGCGGAAGCGCGCGGATGCGGGGCCGGCCGCGCCGACGCGGCTGAAGCGCCAGGCGATCCGGGGCGTCGCCACAGCATCGAAGGTGAGGCTGATCTGCTCGGTTCGTCGCCGGCCGTCGGCCGCGGCCAGGAAGATGCTTTCCTCGACCGAAAGCGGCAGTCCCTGCGCCTCGAAGGACCAGACCTCGCCATTCGGCAGAGCCAGCATCACGGCCTCGCCATCGCGCACGAGACTCGCCCTGACCGCCGGGTGGAGGTGGAAACGCGCCACCGCCGGCATGTTGGGCGGCGGCTCGCTCAGCGTGACCTCGTCTTCTCCCGACAGCGCGGCGCCGTCGCGCGCGAGCAGAATGCGGCGGGTGTGCACGGCGCCGAGGCCGCGGCGATAGCCATCATGGCTGCCGACCCATTCGGGGCCGGTTTCCGTGTCCTGCCGCGCGACGCGCACATCGGCGGGGCCGGCGATGACTCGCATCTCGCCCAGCACGCGGCCGAAGGTGGCGCTCGAGCGATCGGCGAGGGTCAGCGTGGAATGGGCGGCCGTGCTGCGCGCCGCCTGGCGCAGCTCGGCCGAGCCGTAGCGGCTGGTTCCGCAATTGACGACGATGCGCTGGGCGCCGCTCGAGAACTCGAAGGAGAGGCAGCCGGCATGGGCCTCGACGGAATAGGCGCCCCGTGGCGCAGCGCCGGCCTCGATCACGACGAGGGCGCGCTCCCCGGTCAGGCGGCTGTAGCCGGAATAGCCGGCCTGCTCGATCGGCCGCGCCCGGGCGTCGTCATAGGCTGCCAGTGTCGCCATCAGGTCCGGCGGCGTCGTACCCATGCCGTTGAACAGGGCCAGCGCCCCGTCGCCGTGCCGGAACAGGCGCAGATGCGGCATCATCCGCTCGATCGCCATCAGCATGCCGCGTGGCGGCTCGATGCCGCGCGCCATGAAGGTCTCGCGCAAGGGCAGAAGATCGAGCAGCAGTTCGATCAGAACGCGCGGATTGCGGCTGAGATGGCCGCCATCCGGCAGGATCTGATGGTCGAGTTCGTCGGACAGTAGGTGATCGAGGCGGCGCCGGCGGCCGTCCTGTCCGTCGAGGCAGATGGCCGCGAAGCTCACCGCGATCAGGCAGTTGAGGCGTGCGCCGCCCTCCACCGCTCCGGCCAGCTCCAGATGCAGGCGGTCGGCCAGGCGCCAGACATGGCGCAGGAAGCGGTCGTAGAAGACATGGTCGGCACCCTCCAGCAGAAGGGGCGAATGCGAGAGCAGCGAGATCAGCCGGCGTGCCGCTACGGCCGGGCGGCGCGCGATCTCGCCGCGCTCGCGCTTGCGGGCGATGAAGTCCTCGACGAGGGCGCGGGCATTGGCGCGGGCGAGCGCCGTATTGGCGACGTGCATGTGGCGCAGCCAGCCGAAGCCGAACAGCGCCTCGGCCCAGGCCTCGCTCGGCGGCGCGCTGTCGAAGGGGGATTCGCCATGGGTACGCAGGGTGCGGCCGGCGAAGGCGTAGTAGCCGGCATAGATGTCGGCCGCCGTGGTCGGGTCGGCCGTGCGCAGATCATGGGGGGCGAAGAGCAGGCGCGTGGCCGCGGATCGCCCGAACGGCCAGAGCCGGCGCGCGATGCCGAAGAGCTGACCACGGGTTCGCCGGGCCGCCCGTCCGATCGCGGCCTGCGCCAAACCCCTGCGCTCAGACCAGCCGTTCAATGCCCCGATATGCCCCGTACTCACGACCCAAGGCGTCGATCGCCCGTCCGATTCCCCAGGCTGTCATAGCCTGATCAGGCGGGTTGCGTAAAATCCGCTCCATCCCGAAAGCCGCGGCGTCTCGTTACGGAGCTGATGGGGCAGGGTGCGCAGGTCGCCGTTGCGGTCGATCGCCTCCGTGAGGCCCCCAATGTCGGCCGGCTCGACGGGCTTGCGGACGAAATCGGGATGGGCGTTCAGGAAGGCTTCGATCTGCGCTTCGCCCTCCTGCGGTTCGAGCGAGCAGGTGCAGTAGACCAGCCGGCCACCCGGCTTCGTCAGACGCGCCGCGGCCTCGAGCAACCGTGCCTGGAGGGCGACGAGCTTGTCGCGGTCCTCGGGCGATTTGGTCCAGGCGACGTCGGGGTGGCGGCGGATGGTACCGGTCGCGCTGCAGGGGGCGTCGAGCAGCACGGCGTCGAAGGGCTCGGCCTGCCATTGCGCGGCATCGGCTGTGACGATCTCCGCCGCCAGCGCGAGCCGCTCCAGATTGGCGCGCAGCCGACGCAGGCGCGGCCCCGAGCGATCGACGGCGGTGACCTGCGCGCCCATTGCCGCGAGCTGCGCGGTCTTGCCGCCCGGCGCGGCGCAGAGATCGGCGACGCGCTCGCCCGGCTTCGGCGCGAGCAGGCGCACGGGCAGCGCCGCGGCGGCGTCCTGCACCCACCAGGCGCCGTCGTCGAAGCCGGGCAGGCCGGTGATGCCGCCGCGCTCGCGCAGGCGGATCGAGCCCGTCGGCAGGAGGAGGCCGTCGAGCTTTGCCGCCCAGCCCTCGGGATCGGATTTTACGGAGATGTCGAGCGGCGGCTCGTCGCGATGGCTCTCGGCGATGGCGGCGGCGACATCCTCCCCATAGCTCTCCATCCAGCTCTCGGCGAGCCATTCCGGCGTGTCGAGGAAGGGGTCGACGGCCTCGGCGAGGATGGCTTCGCGTTCACGGGCCAGCCGCCGAAGCAGCGCATTGCCGAGCGAGACATAGCGCGAGGAGCGCGCATCCTCGTGGAGCTGGCGGATCGCCAGATCGACGGCGGCATGGTCCGGCACGTCGAGGAAAAGGATCTGCGCGGCGGCCGCGACCATGATCGGCTCAAAGGGCCCGGAATTGCGCGGGCTGCCGCGCTCCAGACGCGCGTTGATCGCCTCCTGGATCGTGCCCAGGCGCCGGAAGGCGGTGATCGCGATGGCGCGCGCCAGGGCGCTGTCGGCGGCGTCGAGCCCGTAGGACGGCGCCAGCCGCTCATGGGTGTCGTCGAGCGAGAGCTTCGCCCGCAGCACCTCGTCGATCACGGCCGCGGCGAGCTTGCGAGCCGGCAGGCCCGGCGCCGTTCCGCTGTCGCCGTCCTCTGTCCGTCCTGCTTCGGTGTGGAGAGCGTCCGCCTTGCGTCCCTTCGCCACCGGATCAGCCCCAGGGACCCGGCGCCCGGCCGGACCCGCCCCAGGGGCTCTGGGTCGCCTGGCTCATGAAGCCGCCGCCGCTGCGGCCGACGCCCATGGCGCGGGCCTGCTCCATCAGCGCGGCGATGCGGTTGCCGGTATCGGGGTGGGTCGAGAACAGGGAATCCATGCCGCCAGCCGTGAGGGGATTGATGATGAACATATGCGCCGTAGCAGGCTTCGCCTCCGCCGTCTCGTTTGGCGTGTGCGCGACGCCGCCGGCGATCTTGGCCAGCGCATCGGCGAGCCAGACCGGATTGCCGCAGATCTCCCCGCCCAGCTTGTCGGCCTCGTATTCGCGCGAACGCGAGATCGCCATCTGGATGATCATCGCGGCCATCGGCGCCAGGATCGAGAGCAGGATCTGGACGATGAGGTTGGGCCGGTTCTCGCGCGAGCCGAGCATCATGCCGAAGGTTATGAGCGAGGAGATCGCGCCGGCCATGGTGGCGGTGATCGTCATCGTCAGCGTGTCGTGGTTCTTGATGTGGGCCAGCTCATGCGCCATCACGCCCGCCAGCTCCTCATAGCTCAGCGTGCGCAGGATGCCGGTGGTGGCCGCAACCGCCGCATTCTCCGGATTGCGGCCGGTGGCGAAGGCGTTGGGCTGGTCCTCGTCGATCAGGTAGACGCGCGGCATCGGCATATTGGCCCTCGCCGCGAGGTCGCGCACCATGCCGTAGAGCTCGGGCGCGCTCCGCTCGTCGACCTCATGGGCGTTGTGGGCGGCGAGCGCCAGCCGGTCCGAGTTCCAGTAGCTGAACAGGTTGGTGACGGCGGCGAAGCCGAGCGCCATCAGCATGCCGCCGCCGCCGCCGAGCAGATAGCCGACCGCGCCGAAGAGCGCGGTGAGACCGGCCATCAGCATGCCGGTGCGGACATAGTTCATCGTCATCCCCTTGCTTCGCGGCCCGGCTCGCGGCGACATGCCTCTCCCCGGATGCGGTTCAGGCCCTTATGTGGTGAAGCGGACGGCGATCCTGCAAGGACTTTGCGAGAGACCGAGGCGATGAGCGAGCCCCACGACATGACCCCCGCCCCGGCGGATGGCGCGCAGACCGCACCGAAGACCCTGTCGCCGGCGGCCCAGCGAGCCCTGGCGGAGGCGCAGGCGCGGCGTGCCGAGATCGATGCCCGGGCGGCGGATGTCGCCAGCCGCAAGGAGATCGACGGGCGTGGCGGGCTGGAGCCGGTGCGCTACAACGACTGGGAGGTGAAGGGCCTGACCAGCGACTTCTGATCGCTCTCGCCTCCGCGGCTCCACTCCGCTTGACTTGTATTGGATTTGTATCTTTCATGGTGGCTCCTCAGCCGGGGCCGCCGCGTGATCCGTTATCAGGACATCGCCCGAAGTCTGGAACGCGGCCTCGCGGCGGGCGGCGACACGTCCCGCGCGATCCCCTCCGAGCACGAACTCTGCGAGCGCTACGGGGCCAGCCGCACCACCATCCGCGCGGCGCTGAAGCAGCTGCAGGATCAGGGCCTGATCGAGCGCCGGCAGGGGCAGGGCACCTTCTACCGTCCCCGGCACATCGCCAAGAACCTCGGCAGCATCGTCGATTTCCACACCGAGGCGCGCATGGCCGGGCGCGTGCCGACCACGCGCGTGATCGCGCTCGTCGCACGGCCCGCCGCCGCGGAGGAAGCGGCGCTGTTCGGGCCGGCCGCGGCCGCCGGCCTCGTCGAACTGACCCGCCTGCGCTGCCTCGACGATCAGCCGGCGGTTCTGCAGCGTTCGCGCGTCGGGCTCGTGACGCTGGGTGAAACCACGGCCGCCGATCTCGAGAATGCCTCGCTCTATCGCTATCTCGCCGAATGCCGCGGCGTGCAGGTCGCTACCGTCGAGGAAACCCTGGAGCCTTGGTCCGTCAGCGCCGAGGAGGCCGAGCCGCTCGCGATCGCGCCGGGCACGGCGGTGTTCCGCTCCCAGCGCGTGGCGCGCGACGCGAATGGCGCGGTGGTCGAGGTCAGCGACAACCTGATCCGCGGCGACATCTACCGCTTCACGATACATCGCGACGTCACGGACTCGGCCCCGGGAGCCACCGCATGAGCGTCGTCCTCGCCTGCGATCTCGGCGGCACCAGCTTCCGCGCTGCGCTGATCGACGAGACCGGCGTGACCCGCGCGCAGGCGATGATCCTGGGCCCGACCGCGATCGACCGCATGGGCTGGTCGGAGATCGACGCGACCGCCTGGTGGCGCATCCTCGTCGAAGCGGCCCGACAACTCGCCGAGGCCGAGCCCGCCTTGTTCGACGCAATCGAGGCCGTCGCGATCTGCGGTGTCACTCGCACGCAGGTCTTCCTCGGTCGCGACGGGCGCCAGCTGCGCCCGGCCATGACCTGGAAGGATACGCGCTCGGAGGCTGCCGCGGGGCGGTTGCGCGCGCGGCTGGGCGAGCACCCCGAGGCGCAGCGCATCAACGCCTTCCATCCGCTGGCGCGCCTCGCCTGGCTGCGCGAGGAGGAAGAGGCCTGCTTCCGCTCGCTCGCCTGCGTGCTCGAGCCCAAGGATTACCTCAACGCCCGGCTGACCGGCCGCCAGGCCGGCGACCCTGTCTCGATGGCGCGGCTGCTGGCCTCGCGCGAAGCCGTCGGCGGTGTCGATCCCTTCGGCACGATCGTGCTGTCTGCCGGCATCCTCCCGCCCATGCTGGAGCCTTGCGACCCGGTCGGGCCCGTGCAGCCGGGCCTGCCGGCGCCGCTGGACAGGCTGGCCGGCGTACCCGTGTTCTGCTCGTCGAGTGATACCTGGGTCGCGGTGGCGGGCCTCGGCGCGCTGCGGGCGGGCTATGCCTACAACATCTCCGGCACCACGGAGGTGCTGGGCGCCGTCGGCCTGGATCCGGTCGAGGCCGAGGGCCTGCTGACGGTCGACTGGCGCGGCCTCTGGCAGATCGGCGGGCCGAGCCAGAACGGCGCGGACACCGTCTCCTGGCTGCTCTCGCTGCTGGCGCAAGAAAGCGCGGAGCCGGGCTCGACCGGCCAGCGCATCGATGCGCTTCTGGTTGGGCGCCGGCATCCGCAGCCGCTCATCTTCCTGCCCTATCTCCAGGGCGAGCGCGTGCCCTACTGGAACCCGGCGCTGCGCGGGGCGATCCTCGGGCTCGGCCGCCAGCATGGTGCGACCGATCTCGCCTTCGCCGTGCTGGAGGGAGTCGCCTTCCTCAACCGGATCGTGCTGGAGCGGGCAGAGGCCGCGCTCGGTGCACCGGTCGGTGAGATCCGCTTCGGCGGCGGCGCCGCGGCCAATCCGGTCTGGAGCCAGATCAAGGCGGATATCTGCGGCCGGCCCGTCGTCGTCGGCGCCTCGGGTGAGCCCGGACTGCTCGGCGCCGCGATCGTCGCCTGGACCGGGCTCGGGCGCTTCGCCTCGCTGGCGCAGGCCCAGGAGGCGCTGGTGCGGCCGGCGCGGCGCTTCACCCCGGAGCCCTCGCGCCGGGCCGCCTATGACGCGCTGTACGCGCTCTACCGGCGCAGCGAGGTGGCGATCGCGCCTCTCTCTGCCGATCTTGCCTCCCTCTCGCGCAGCGCCGGTGCCCTGCCCGGCATCCATGCCGCGCCTTCTCCCGCCCCCAAGGACTGACCGCCCATGAAGACCCTCGTCCAGACCGATTTCGGCCGCGACCATCTCCTCATCGGCTGTGTCCATACCCTCGCCCTGCCCGGCACGCCGCTCTACGACCGTGCCGGCGGCATGCGGAAGATCGTGAAGCAGGCGAAGGAGGAGGCGAAGATCCTCGAGGAGGCCGGCTTCCACGCGCTGCTCTACACCAATGAATCCGACATGCCCTATGAGGGCACCATGCCGATCGAGGTCGTCGCCGCGATGACCGAGGTGATCGCCGAATGCCAGGCGCAGACGACCTTGCCGCACGGCGTCAACATGCTGATCGACCCGCCGGCCTCGATCGCGGTCGCCCATGCGACGGGCGGGCGCTTCGTGCGCGCCTTCCTGACCGGCGGGCTCGTCGGCGACATCGGCATGATGACGCCGGACGGCGCGAGGGCGCTGCGCCTGCGCGCCCATCTCGGCGCCGAGCACATCCGCATCATCTGTAACGTCACGCCGGGCTTCTCGATCAACCTCGACAACCGCCCCGTCGAGCAAAAGGCCTCGGGCGCGGTCTTCATCGGGCTCGCCGACATCGTTTGCGTCGGCGGCCCCGCCGCCGGCAAGGAGGCCGATATCGCGGTGATCGAGAGCGTCGCCCGTCAGGTGCCCGACACGCCCGTCGCGGTCGGCACCGGCGTGGCGGAGGAGAACATCGCGCGGCTGGCCGAGGTCGCCGAACTCTTCATCGTCGGCACCTCGATCAAATACGATCGTCAGACGCTGAACCCGGTCGAGCCGCGCCGCGCCCAGGCCCTCGTGCGCGCCTATGAGAACCGCAAGGCGGCCTGACGTCATGGCGGGACCGGTCACCCTCGTCACGGGCGCCTCGGGCGGCATCGGCGGCGCACTCGCCACGATGCTGGCGCAGCAGGGCCATCGTCTGGTGCTGTCGGGCCTCGACCAGAGCGGGCTCGACGCGCTGGCCCGGGACCTTGCCGCGCAGGGTGCCAGCGTCGCGACGCTGGCGGGCGATGTCCGCGAGCGCGATCTCGCCCAGGCCTGCGTCGATCTCGCGGTCGAGCGCTTCGGCCGGCTCGATCATCTCGTGACGGGGGCGGGCGCCTCGCGCCCCGTGCCGCTGGTCGAGATGGAGGATGACGAGTGGGACAGGCTCGTCGACATCAATCTCTCTGCGGTGTTCCGCATCTCGAAGACGGCCGCGCGCCAGATGATAGGCCAGGGTGAAGGCGGGTCCATCGTCCACATCTCCTCGATCGCCCATGCCAATGGCGGGGCCAATCTCGCCTATGGCTCGGCCAAGGGCGGCGTCGCGACCCTCACCTACGGTATGGCCCAGCAGCTCGGACCGCATGGCATTCGCGTGAATGCGGTAGCGCCGGGGATCATCGATACGCCTATGGTGCGCGGCGGCTTCGCGCAGCAATTCGATGCGCTGGTCGCCGGCGCCGCTATACGCACGCCGCTTGGACGTTTGGGACGACCCGAGGATGTCGCTGCCGTGATCGCCTTCCTGCTTTCGCCCTCGGCGGCCTTCGTGACCGGTGCGCTGATCCCGATCACCGGCGGCATCGAGATCCTCTCCCCGATCTCGACCATCGCGAAGGGGGCCTGAGGGCATGGCCGGGCTCGATGTTCGCGAAGTGATCGGGCGCTACGGCACGGCCATCGCCGGGCTCGTGCTGGTCGTCTTCTTCCTGCTCTTCGCGCCGAATTTCGCCAGCACGATGAACATCATCAACGTGCTGAAGGATACGAGCTTCCTCGCGATTCTGGCGCTGGGCTTCGCGCTCGCCTTCACGGTGGCGGAGCTCGACCTTTCGATCGCGGAGATGGCGAGTCTGGCGGCGGTGGTCTGCGGCTGGATGGTGCATTCGCAATACCCGCCTGCGGTTGCCTTCGGGGCCGCGCTCGCGGTCGGCATCGTGCTCGGCAGCCTCAACGGCTATGGCGTCACGGTGCTGCGCATCCCCTCGCTGATCATGACGCTGGGGACAGCGGCCATCGCCAAGGGGCTGGCCTTCATGATCACCCAGGGCGTCGCCTTCACCGGGCGCTGGCCTGTGAGCTTCACCGGGCTGGCGCGCGGCTACAGCTTCGGCGTCCCCAATCTCGTGCTCTGGATGACCGGCGCGACGCTCTTCGCCTGGGTCCTGGTGAAATGGACCCGCACCGGCGCGCATATGGTCGCCACCGGCGAGGCGGACGAGGCGGCGCGGCTCGCCGGCATCGCCACGGCGCGGATGAAGCGCATCGGCCTGCTGCTGGCGGGCGTCTTCGCCGGGCTGATGGCGGCGCTGCTGGCCGCGAACCTGTCCTCGGCGGCGCCCAACATGGCGGGCGACTATCTGCTCTACGCCATCGCCGCCGTGCTGCTCGGCATGACCATGTTCGAGCCCGGCAAGCCCAACATCGCCGGCACGGTGTTCGCGGCGCTGGTGCTGAAGGTGCTCGGCAACGGCTTGGTCCTGCTCGGCGCGCCCTATTACATCCAGGACATCGTGCTCGGCGTCATCATCATCGGCTCGGTCGCGTTCTCGGCCAGCGCGATGAAGAAGGCGGCCTTCAAGGTCTGAGAACCACCACAAGAACGAGGGGAGAGGTCACATGTTCGGATTGAGGAAGACGCTGCTGGCCGCAGCCGCGATGCTCGCACTGGGTTCGCAGGCACAGGCCTTCGAGGTCGGGATCATCGGCTTCCAGTTCTCGTCGGAGACGCATGCGCGCGTCGCCAACGCGGCGGCGGCGGCCGCCAAGGCGAAAGGCTGGGGCGTGACGCTGCTGAACTCGGAGGGTGCGCTGCCCAAGCATGCCGAGCAGTTCGACGCGCTGATCGCCAAGAAGGTCGACGCCATCATCATCGCCATGGGCAAGCCGGTCGAGGCCGACGCCCAGTTCAAGGCGGCCAAGGACGCCAAGATTCCCGTCATCACCGTGCAGTCGGGCTCGAGTCCGCATGCGCTCTTCGACATCCAGACCAACGAGTACAAGGTCGGCGCGGATGCCGCGCTCTACCTGCTCGGTCAGCTCGGCTACCAGGGCAACATCGTCACCGCCCGCTTCGACCTCAACGTCGCCTCGCGCATCCGCGGCCGCATCCTCGATGCGGTGCTGGCCGAGAACCAGGCGGTGAAGGAACTCGGCAAGTTCTCGATGGCGCGCACCCAGAGCTGGCGCGACGACGTCCGGGCCGGCATGCAGGCGCTGCTGCTGCAGAACCAGGGCAAGATCAACGGCATCTGGGCCTCCTTCGACGGGCAGGCCTACATCATCGATGATCTGCTGCAGGCGCAGGGCGTCAAGAAGGGCCAGATCCCGCTCGTCTCGGTCGATGGCGGCAAGGAAACCTATGCCCGCATCGCCGACCCCGCCTCGACCTTCCTCGCGACCGTCGCCATTCCCTTCGAGGCGATGGGCAAGCAGGCGGTCGACGCGATCCAGACCATCGTCGTCGAGAAGAAGCCGAAGGAGACCGTCACCAGCGGGCCCTATCTCTTCACGGACGCCGTGCTGGTCGACAAGACGAACGTGCAGCAGTTCCTGAAGTGAAGCCCTGCGCGTCATGCTCGGGCGAAGACCCGAGCATCTCGGAAACCAGCGCCTTCCCGGCATGAGATTCTCGGGTCGGAGCTTCGCTCCGCCCGAGAATGACGCCGCGTGGCCCCGTAGCCGGACGGACAGAGCATGACCGATCCCACCCCCCTTCTCTCCCTGCGCGGCATCGGCAAGGCCTACGGCCCCGTCGTCGCCGTGCGCGAGGTCGATCTCGACATCTTTCCCGGCGAGGTCGTCGCGATCTGCGGCGACAACGGCGCCGGCAAGTCGAGCCTGATCAAGGTGATCTCAGGCGCCGAGGAGCCGACCTCGGGGTCGATCAGCATGCGTGGCCAGCCGGTGGCCTTCGGCTCGCCGCATGACGCGCTGGAGCATGGCGTCGCCACGATCTACCAGGATCTCGCGCTCGCGCCGCGGCTCTCCATCGCCCAGAACGTCTTCATGGGCTCGGAGCTGACCCGGCCCCTGCTGCTGCCCTTCCTGCGCGTGCTCGACAAGAAGCGCATGATCGCCGAATCGCAGCGCTATCTCTCGCAGCTGTCGGCGGCGGTGACGGACATGACCCGCCCGGTCGAGCGGCTCTCCGGCGGCCAGCGCCAGGCGGTCGCGATCTCGCGCGCCCTGCGCTGGAATGCCGAGATCATCATCATGGACGAGCCGACGGCGGCGCTCGGCGTCAAGGAAAGCGCGCTGGTGCTCGACCTGATCCGCAAGCTCAAGGCCGACGGGCGCACCGTCATCCTGATCAGCCACAACATGCGCGACGTGGTGGCCCTCGCCGACCGGGTGGTGATCATGGGCGCGGGCCGCAAATATGTCGACCGGCCGATCGGCGATCTCAAAGCCGACGACATCGCCCATCTGATCATGGCCGGCAACGCCAAGGCGGCGTGAGTCGATGCGCGAAGCCATCCTCATCGACACCGATCCCGGCCAGGACGACGCCGTCGCGCTGCTGCTCGCCTTCGCGTCGCGCGAGCGGCTCGACCTGCGCGCCATTACCACGGTCGCCGGCAATGTCCCGGTGGCGCAGACCACCGCCAACGCCCTGCGCATCCGCGACCTCGCCGGGGCGGAGGCGGCGACCGTCCCCGTCCATGCCGGCGCTGAGGGGCCGCTGCTGTTCCCGCTGGAGACGGCCGAGTTCGTCTGCGGCCCCGACGGGCTCGCCGGCGCCGACTTGCCCCCGCCCGCGAGCGAAGCCAGCCCCGGTCACGCGGTCGAGGCGATCATCGCGCTCTGCCGCGCCGCGCCGGACGATGGCATCACGCTGTGCCCGCTCGGGCCGCTGACCAATCTGGCGCTCGCGGTCCGGCTGGCGCCGGACATCCTGCCCAAGGTGAAGCGTATCGTGCTGATGGGCGGGGCGTTGGGGCTCGGCAACATGACGCCGGCGGCCGAGTTCAACATCCATGTGGATCCTCACGCCGCTGCGATCGTCTTCGGTTGCGGCCGGCCGATCGTGATGATGGGGCTCGGCGTCACGCTGCAGGCGATCGCCAGCCATGAGCAGGTCGCGCGGATCGGCGCGCTCGGCACGGCAACAGGCAGGGCGATCCACGGCATGCTGACTCGCCCGCGCCCGGGCGGGCTCGGCACGGCCGGGCATCCGATGCACGACCCCTGCGTCATCGCCTTCCTGCTCTGGCCGGAGCTGTTCGCGGGGCGCGATTGTTTCGTCGAGATCGAGACCGGCGCAGGCTCCCTGCGCGGCCGCACGACGATCGACTGGAACGGCCGGCTGAAGCGCGAAACCAATGCCCATGTCGTCGCGACCGTCGAGGCGACGACGCTGTTCGAGCGGATGATCGAACGCCTGGCCACTTTGCCCTGAGAGAACCGAGATGCCCCATCTGGTCGAGGAATTGCGCGCCGAGGCGGAGGCCGCCATCGCCGCGATGCGCGAGGCAGCGCTGGCCGCCCGCCATCTCCACGCGCGGGCCGAGTTGATGCGCCACATGCTGACGACGGCGCGCAAGGTGAAGGACAGGCCCAAGGCGGACGCCGTCGAGACCGTGGTGCGCGAATGGATGGACGCCTGGAATCTCGACCGGCACGACTGGCCGCAGCTGGCGCAGGAGATGGAGGCCTTCACCGCCGCCTTCCACGACTATGCCAACGCGCCCTCGGACACGCATGATGCGCGGCTGCGCGAGGCTTGCGCGGCGCTCGATGCGGCGCTGGCGAAGCAGGACAGCTCGATTTCGGAGCAGATGGCCTTCCGCTCGCAATGCGCTCATCGCTGGTGGGAGCTGGTGGCGCCGACGCCGGCCGATCTGCCCGGCGCCAAGCCGCGCCCCTCGATGCCGGAGCTGCGCCGCGATGCCCCGTTCTGGGAATCGGGCTGCGCCGATTTCTGCCGGTAGGGCCTCTCAGCCGGGCAGGAAGGCGATGCGGCCGTCTCCGTCCTGTACCGTTTCGATCGGCACGCCGTACAGCTGTTCCAGCCGCTCGGGCGTGAGCAGATCCGCAGCTGCCCCGCTGGCGATGGCCTGTCCGTCGCGGATCATCATGACGCGGTCGGCATGGCGCAGCGCCTGGTTGGGATCATGCGTCGTGAACAGCACGCCGAGCCCTTCCGCCGCCAGCCGGCGGATCTCCTGCATCACCCGGCCCTGATTGCCGAAATCGAGGCTGGCGGTCGGTTCGTCGAGCACGACATAGGCCGGCTCTTGCGCGAGCGCACGGGCGATGAGCACGAGCTGGCGCTCGCCGCCGGAAATCTCCGTATAGGGCCGCTGCGCCAGCCGGGCGATGCCGAGGCGCTCCAGCATGGCCGCAGTGACCGCATGGTCGCGGGGCGAGGGCGCCGCGAAGAGCCCGGCATGGGCGCTGCGGCCCATCAGCACCACGGTCTCGACGGTGAAGGCGAAGGTGCCGGCATGGGCCTGCGGGACATAACCGAGCGCCCGCGCCCGTTCCGGCGGCGAGAGCGCGGCGAGGGGGCGGTCGTCCAGCAGCAGCGTCCCGCCGCGGGCCGGCAGCAGCCCGAGCAGGGTCTTCAGCAGCGTGGTCTTGCCGCTGCCATTGGGGCCGACCAGGGCCAGAACCTCGCCGCGGGCAAGCGACAAGGCGATGTCGCGGCCGATGATGCGCTCGCGATAGCCGTAGACCAGATCGAAGGCGGCGAGGCTCACGACCAGCCTCCGCGGGCCGAGGCGAGCAGCCAGATGAAGAAAGGCGTGCCGATCACGGCGGTGAGGATGCCGAGCGGCGTCTCGACCGGGCCGGCCGTGCGCGCCAACGTGTCGATGACGAGCAGATAGCCGCCGCCGAGCACGGCCGCCGTCGGCAGCAGACGGCTGAAGTCCGGGCCGACGAGGAAGCGGGCGAGGTGGGGCACGACGAGCCCGACCCAGCCGATGATGCCGGCGGCCGCGACGCTCGCCGCCGTGACCAGCGTCGCGGCCGCGACGATGGCGAGGCGCAAGGGGCCGGTGCGCAGGCCGAGCGCGCGCGCCTCCTCCTCCGGTAGCGACATCGCGTTCATGCGCCAGCGCAACGCCATGAGCACCGCCGATCCGGCGAGCACCGGGCCGAGCAGCGGCACGAGATCGCTGCGGTCCGTGCCGGCGAGGCTGCCGAGCAGCCAGAAGGTCATGGCTGGCAGCTGGTTGTAGGGGTCGGCCCAGTATTTGATCAGCCCGATGCCGGCGCCGAGCAGCGAGCCGACGACCACACCGGTCAGGACGAGGACGAGGACGGGGTCGCCGCGCCGGATCGTCGAGCCGACCGCATAGACCGCGCCGACCGCCAGCAGGCCGCCGGCGAAGGCGGCGAGCTGGATCGCGAAGAGCCCGAGCGAGAGATAGATGCCGAGGACCGCTCCCAGTGCCGCCCCCGAGGAGGCGCCGAGGATGTCCGGCGAGACCAGCGGGTTGCGGAACAGGCCCTGGAAGGCGGTGCCCGCCACCGCCAGCGCGGCTCCGCAGAGCAGCGCCGCCAGCACGCGCGGGCCACGGATGTTCCAGATCACGGTCTCGACCTGCGGCGACAGCCCGGAAGGCTGGCCGCTCAGGCCCGACCAGAGGATGCGCGCGAGATCGCCGGGGGCGACCGGGAAGCGCCCGACCCCGAAGGCGAGCAGGATGGCGAGGCCGAGCAGGGTGAGCGCGATGGCGTTGCCGCGCAGGAGCGAAGGGCGCATCGGGTCAGAGCCGCCCAGACGGTGTCACGGCCATCACCCCCGCCCCGCAAGGATGCGGTCGAGCTGCGGCTCGCTCGGCGTGACCTGGTAGAACAGCGTGTGGAAGTCGCGCGCGATGCCCCGGATGTCTTCCGGGAAAGCTTGCGGATAGAGCAGCTTCGCCAGCCACCAGAGCCCGACCATGCGGTTGACCGAAGGCGGGAAATCGACCCAGCCGAAGGGGAGCTTGGGCGAGAGGTGGACGCGGCCGGCCTTCACGGCCCGCACACCGGCCCAGGCGGGATCGCGGCGCACGCTTTCCGAGAAGGCGAGGTCGATGGTGACGATCACCTCCGGGTCCCAGGCCAGGACCTGTTCGAGCGAGACCTGCGCCAGCCCACTGCCCGGCTGGTCGGCGACGTTGCGGGCGCCGAGGAAGGAGAGCGTCTCGACATTGATCGAGCCGCCCAGCCCCGTCTCGAGGCCGCGCGGTCCGCGGGCATAGTAGACGGAGGGACGCTGTTGCACCGGGATGCCGGCGATGCGGCCGCGGATCGTCGTCATGGCCGTCTCGCACCAGGTTGCGAGCGTCTCGGCGCGTTCGCTGCGGCCGGTCAGCCGGCCGAGGATGCGGTAGCTCTCGGGGATCGAACCGAAGCGGCCGTCGAGCAGCACATAGGGGATGCCGGTCTGGCCCTGCACCCGCTCGGCGAGCTCGACATAGGTTCTGCCGGTCGAGCCGGCATCGACGATCAAATCGGGCTTGAGCTGGAGCACGGCTTCGAGATTGGCGCTGTTGCCGCGCCCGGTGATGCGGCCGATCTCGGGCCGGTCGCCGATGCCCGGCAGCAGGAATTCGCGCTCCTCGGGCCGGTTGGCGCGCGGCCAGCCCAGCAGCAGATCGGGCGCGAGCGTGTAGAGCTGGATTGCGGCGGGCGGCCCGGCGGGGAAAACGCGCGTGACCGTGGCGGGCACGGCGACGTCGCGGCCCGCGCCGTCGCGCACGCTCGCCGCCTGCGCCAAGCGGGGGCACGCCGCGAGGGCGGCGAGGCCGGTGAGGAGGGCGCGGCGGTCAGGACGGGGCATGGCCGGGCTCCGTTGGCGGGCTGTGCCGGCAGCGATGCGGCTTGATGTCGAGCAGCGGCGTGCCGTCGAGGCAGTCGAGCCCGCGCACCAGCAGCGCGCCGTCCTCGACGCCGAGCAGCCGCACCCGCGAAAGCGCGATCGGATTGGGCCGAACGGGCGAGCGCAGCGCGAAGGTGCCGAGCGGCTGGCCGCCGCGCGGCGTCTGGGTGACGAGGTCGCGCCGGGCCTGATGCATCCAGTAGAGCAGGTCGAGCCAGGCGAAGTCTTCGATCCCGGCGAGCGCGGCGCGCCAGGGTTCGTCGATCTCGGCGCGGCAGACCGGGCCGACTTCGGCATCGCCCTGACGCGGGCACTGGTCGCGCGTGGTAAAGGGCGTGCGCAGGCGGCCGATGAAGACGAGATGCGCATCCTGCCGGTCGGGCAGGTTTGCGCTGGTCTCGCCCGGTCGCGTCGCCTGCCAGTCCATGGGGGTCTCCGGTCAGCCGCCTTCGCGCGGGAGCGTCGGCGCGGCAAAGCCGTGCCGGGCCAGGATCGCCTGCCCCTCCTGCGCGAGGATGAACATGGCGAGGCGGGCCGCATTTGGCGAGGCCCCGTTCATCAGGGTCAGGCCGTAATCCGCCCCGACCGCCAGCTCCGGTGGGAGCTTCACCAGGCGGATCCCCGGCTGCTCCTTCGCGATCGGTGCCGCATTGGTGCAATAGGCGAGGAAGATGTCGGCCGCGCCGCTGGCGAGGTTGTGACCGTAGACGTTGAGGCCGTCCGGCGCCGGGGCGCTGCCGGGCCCGCCGGTCAGCTGCAGCGCCTTGGCCTCCAGCGCCGCCCGGGAGCCGGGTTTCACCGCCTCGGCCCGCGCGAAGACCTGGAAGGCATAGTCGCCGGAGGGGTCGGCGCGCGGCGTCGAGGTGCCGAGCTTGAGGCCCGTGTCCAGCATGCGCTCCAGCAACGTCTCCGGCGTCGCGGCGACGCCGGGACGGATGAAGGCGCAGAGTTCGTTGCGGGCGAAGAGCACGACCGGGCCGCTGCGCCCCTCCTTCGCCAGAGCGCGGGGGTTGCCGAGATCGGCGGAGGCGAAGACCTCCGCCGCCTCGCCCTTGGCGATGCGCTCGCGCAGCAGGCCCGAAGCACCGAAAGCCGGCTTCACGGGAAGCCCGCTCTGCGCGGTGAAGGCCTGCGTCACCTCCATGAGCGCGGCCCGCAGGCTGCCCGCCGCATGCAGGAGAACCGGCTCCTGCGCGAGGGTCGGCGACGTGGCGAGACCGGCCATTACAACGAGGCCTGCCAGAAAGCCGAGGCGCATGGGGTCACGCGCCCGCCTGCGTCGCGTTGGGGAAGAACAGCTGCTGCCCCTCGATCTTGTAGTCGGCGATGGCCTTCTGACCCTCGGGGCTGACCAGCCAGTTCACGAAGGCCTGCCCGTCATTGATCTTCACATGCGGGTGCTTGGCGGGGTTCACCGCGATGACGCCGTACTGGTTGAACAGGCGGCGATCGCCCTCGACCGCGATGCCGAGGTCGCCGCGGTTCTTGAAGGAGATCCAGGTGCCGCGATCGGCGAGCACATAGGCGCCCATGCCGCCGGCGGTGTTGAGGGCGGCGCCCATGCCCTGGCCGATCTCGCGATACCAGGCGCCCTTCCTGGCCTCGAGATCGATACCGGCCACCTTCCAGAGCGACAGTTCAGCCGAGTGCGTGCCGGACTTGTCGCCGCGCGAGACGAAGGGCGCGCCCTTCTCGGCGATCTTCACCAGCGCGGCGGCGATGTCCTTGGTCCCGGCAATGCCGGCCGGGTCGGCCTTCGGTCCGATCAGCACGAAGTCGTTGTACATCACGGGCCTGCGCTCGAGCCCGAAGCCGTCGGCGACGAATTTCTCCTCCTGCGCCCTGGCATGGACGAAGACGACGTCGGCATCGCCGCGCCGGCCGGTGTCGAGCGCCTGGCCCGTGCCCTGCGAGACGACGCGGACCTCGATGCCGGTCTTCGCCTTGAACAGCGGCAGGATGTGGCCGAACAGCCCGGAATCCTGGGTCGAGGTGGTAGAGGAGACCGTGATGAAGCGCGTCCCGGTCGCCGCCGGAGCAGAGGCGGCGGGCGGCGTGGCGGTCGTGGTCTGGGCCAGCGCAAAGCCGGTCAGCGCGGCGCTGAAACCGGTGGCCAGAAGCAGGCGTCGGGTCGTCGTCATGGTCGTCTCCTCGGTTTCTTGTTCGGTCGGGGTGTCACCAGAGCAGATCGCCGGCGAGGAAGGCCCGTGCCTCGGGCGTGGCGGGGCCGGCGAAGAAATCTGTGGCGCAGGCATCCTCGACCAGCCGGCCGCGATTGAGGAACAACACGCGCGAGGCCAGGCGCCGGGCCTGGCCGAGATCATGGGTCGACATCAGCACGGTCAGCCCCTCGGCGACGAGGCCGGTGAGCAGCGTCTCGATCTGGCGGGTGGCGGCGGGGTCGAGCTGCGAGGTCGGCTCGTCCAGGAAGAGCAGTTCCGGCCGCAGCGCCCAGGCCCGGGCGATGGCGAGGCGCTGCTGTTCGCCGCCGGAAAGCAGCCGCGCCGCCTGATCGGCTCGATCGGCAAGGCCGAAGCGTTCGAGCGCGGCCCTGCAGCGATCGCGGCGCTCGTCGCGCTTCTGGCCTGCCGCGGCAAGCGCGTGCAGGACATTGGCCTCGACCGAGCGGCGCAGCATGATCGGCTTCTGGAAGACCATGGCGTGACGCCGGTGGCTGCCATCCGCGCCGGGCGCCCAGCCGATCCGCCCCTCGCTCGGGGTCAGGAGCCCGTGACAGAGGCGCAGCATCAGCGACTTGCCGGCCCCGTTGGGGCCGAGCAGGACGGTCAGCCCGCCGGCCGGCAGCCGGAAGCTGACGCCGTCGACCAGGCGGCGCCCGTCGCCATGGAAGGCGACGGAGCGGACGTCGAGGGGCAGGATCGAGCTGCGGTCACGCATGGCACTCACCCGGCATACCGGGCGCCGATGCGGCTGGCGCCGAAGGCGACGGCATTGATGGCGAGCGTCAGGGCGATCAGGACGAGGCCGAGGCCGAGCGCGAGCGGCAGGTCGCCCTTCGAGGTTTCGAGCGTGATCGCCGTGGTCATCGTCCGGGTGTAGCCGGCGATGTTGCCGCCGACGATCAGCACGGCGCCGACCTCGGCGCTGGCGCGGCCGAAGCCGGCGAGCAGGGCGGTGGCGAGCGCGAAACGGCCGTCGAAGAGCAGGGTCGGGATGGCGCGCAGGCCTTCGAGCCCGACCGAGCGGAGATGGTCACGATACTCGCCCCAGAGATCCTCGACGGTCTGGCGCGTCAGCGCGATCACGATCGGCAGGACGAGCAGGACCTGTGCGATGATCATCGCCGTCGGCGTGAAGAGGAGACCAAGCGGCCCGAGCGGCCCGGAGCGCGACAGCAGCAGGAAGACGATCAGCCCGGCGACGACCGGTGGCAGCCCCATCAGGGCGTTGAGCAGGACGATCACGGCAGCGCGGCCCGGGAACCGGGCGAGCGCCAGGGCGGCGCCGAGCGGCAGGCCGATGAGGGCCGCGACCAGCACGGCGGTCAGCGTCACGCGCAGCGACAGTCCTACGATCGCCAGGAAGGCCGGATCGAGCCCGATGACGAGGGCGAAGGCCGCCGAGAAGATCGCCGAGAAGTCCAATGCCGCGCCTTGTTCGTTCCGAAAGTCTGCAAAGACTTGTCTTTGTTAGCTTTCAATGCGACGAAATGCCAATTCGGGAGAGAATGCAGGACAGTGCATGTCGGTGCAGGATCACGCTTACCTGACGACGGAGGAGGCGGCGGGCTATCTGCGGCTCGGGGAGCGCAAGCTCTACGAGCTGGTCGCCAGCGGCGGCGTGCCCTGCAGCAAGGTCAGCGGGAAGTGGCTGTTCCCGCGCGCGGCGCTCGACCGCTGGCTCGAGGCCGGGCTGGCCCGGCCGGACGGGCTGCGGCTGGCCGAGCCGCCGCCGATCATCGGCGGCAGCCAGGATTCGCTGCTGGAGGTGGCCGTGCGCGACTCGGGGTGCGGGCTGGCGCTGCTGGCGGAGGGCTCGCAGGCCGGGCTCGACCGGCTGGTGCGGGGCGAGGTCGCCATCGCCGCGATCCATCTCCATGCGACGCCGGACGATGACGGCGCCAATCCCGCGGCCGTTCAGGCGGAGCCGGGGCTCCATGACGCCGTGGTGATCGGCTTTGCGCGCCGGGAGCAGGGTCTGCTGGTCGCACCCGGCAACCCGCTCGGGCTGTCCGGCCTCGTTTCGGCGGTCGAGCGACGGGCCCGCTTCGCCCGTCGCCAGAAGGGCGCGGGCGCGCAGCTGCTGCTGGAGAGCCTGATCGCGCGGGAGGGCGTGCCGGCCCCGTCGCTGACCCTCGCCGAAGGCATCTGCGCCACGGGGCAGGATCTCGCGCTGGCGATCCGGACCGGGCGCGCCGATTGCGGCATCGCCTCGCGCGCCGTTGCCGGTGCTTTCGGTCTCGAATTCCTCCCGCTGGTCTGGGAGCATGTCGATCTGGCGATGCGCCGGCGCAGCTATTTCGAGCCACCGACGCAGAGGCTGCTGGCCTGGATGCGCGGCCCGGCGATGGCGGCGCGGGCGCGCGAACTCGGCGGCTACGATCTCTCGCAGAGCACGGCGGTCAGGCTCAATCGCTGAATCCGTCACGCGGGCCCGGACGCGCGGGTTCAGGTCAGGGCGCCGCGCGCCGCGATCGGCCAGAGCGCCTCGACATGGGCGTCCGGCGTGTGGAGCCCGCGCACGCAGACATACCAGTCGTGCAGGTTCACCGTGGGGTCGCAATGGCCCGGAATCAGCAGCAGCCGGTCGCCGCGATGCGGCAGCGCGATCGGATCGCCCGTCAGCACGCCGTGCTCGTCGGAGGGCTTGGTGTAGATCACGCCCTCGCGCCGGAACGGCATCGGCATGCCGGAATCGACCGAAGCCGTCTTGTGGCCGGCATCGACGACCGCGCGGTCCGGCACCGGCTTGCTCATCACGGCCGTCAGGATGAAGAGCGCATGCTCGAAGGTGCGGAACGGCGTGCCGTCGGCCTGGCGGTTGCGAGCGTAGTCGGCGTCCATGAAGATGTAGGAGCCGGCCTGGATCTCGTTCCAGATGCCGGACTGGCTCTCGATCTCGAAGGTGCCGGTGCCGGCGCCGCCGACAACAGCGCAGGCGAGGCCCGCCTGGTGCAGCCGCTCCACCGTGTTGCGGGTGCCCAGCGCGGCGCGCTCGATCGCCTCGCGGCGCTCGTCGATCGAGCGCATGTGCTGGGCGGTGCCGTGATAGGCCTGCAGGCCGCCGAAGCGCAGGGTGTTGCTGCGCGCGACCGCTTCCGCCAGCCGGACCGCCGTCTCGCCGGGCGCGACGCCGCAGCGGCGGCCGCCGACATCGATCTCGACGAGCACGTCGAGCACGACATCGTGGCGGGCGGCGGCCTCGGCCGCCTCGCGGATGCCGTCGAGATGATCGACGCAGAGTCCGATCCTGGCCTGGCGGGCGAGCTTCGCCAGCCGGTCGAGCTTGGCCGCGCCCACGACCTCGTTGCTGACGAGCACGTCGGTGACGCCGCTCTCGACCAGGATCTCCGCCTCGGAGACCTTCTGGACGCACTGGCCGACCGCGCCATGGGCGATCTGGCGCAGCGCGATCTCGGGGCTCTTATGGGTCTTGGCGTGGGGCCGCAGCCGGACGCCATGTCCCTGCGTATAGGCCGCCATGGTGACGAGATTGCGCTCGAAGGCGTCGAGGTCGAGGATCAGGGCCGGCGTGTCGATCTCGGCGAAACTCTGGCCGGGCTGGGCCGGCGGGGGGAGGGGCATGGGCGCTCGCGCTTTCCTGAATCGGTCGCCCGCATGGGACGCCAGCTTCTTGTCCGGAGCAAGACCCGGCCTCCCGTAGCGCTCACTGCGCCGCCGTGATAGGTCGCGCGCCATGAAGATAGGCCGCGTCACCGACGACACCTTTGCGCTGCTGCTCCGCGTCTGGCGCGAGCAGGTCCGGGCCTATCTGCCGCAGATGGCGATGATCCTCGGCCTCGTCGTGGTGATCGCGGCGACGACGAGCTTCTACCCGCTGCTGATCAAGGCGGCCTTCGATGCCTTCGCCGACCCGATGACGGCGGAGGCGACCGGCTTCGTGCGGCGCATGGAACGGCTGGTCTCGAAATCGATCGGCATCGAGATCGGCGTCGTCAACGCGGTCGCCGTCGTCGTCGTCATCGTCACGGCGGTGAAGGGATTTTCGCTGCTGGCCCAGACGGTCATGACCAACAGCGTCGTCAGCCGGATCGAGGCCGACATGCAGACGGCGCTCTACACCCATCTGATCCGGGCCGATCTCGCGCAGCTGCAGCGCGAGAACCCGGCCTCGCTGACCCAGCGCTTCACCACCGATTTCACCTTCGTCAAGGAGGCGCTGACCCGGCTGATCAACATCGCCGTGCGCGACGTGCTGACCGCGCTCGCGCTCGTCGGCGCGATGTTCTGGATCGACTGGCAGATGACGCTCGTCGTCATGCTGGTGGCGCCGGTCGTGGCGCATCCGATCGGCAAGATCGGCCGGAAGCTGCGCCGCATGGCGACGTCGCAGCAGGAGCAGACGGGCCTGATGGCGAGCCTCGTCACCGAGAGCCTGCAGGGTGCGCGCGCCGCCAAGACCGACACGCTCGAGCCCTATCTCGAGCGGCGGGCGGCGGCGGCCTTCGAGACGATCCGCTCGCTCAAGATGAAGGCGGCGAATGCGCGCGGCCGGCTCGATCCGCTACTCGAGGTCGGCGGCGGCATGGCGGTCGCGGGCGTGCTGGCGGCGATCGGCGTGCGCATCACCAGCGGCGGCTCTACCGTGGGCGACTTCACCGGCTATGTCTCGGCGCTGCTGCTGGCGGCGCAGCCGATGCGCTCGCTCGGCAATCTCAACGCCATCGTCCAGGAGGCCGGGGCCTCGCTGAAGCGCTATTACGCGCTGCTCGACGAGAAGCAGCAGATCGTCGATCCGCCGGATGGCCAGCCGCTGCGGGTCGGCGCCGGCGAGGTTGCCTTCCAGAATCTGCGCTTCCGCTACCGCGACGACCAGCGCGCGCTGGAGGGCATCGACCTCGTCGCCGAGGGCGGCAGGACGACCGCGCTGGTCGGGCGCTCGGGCTCTGGCAAATCCACGCTGCTCGCGCTGGTGCCGCGGCTCTACGACCCGACCGAGGGTCGCATCGAGATCGACGGACAGGATCTGCGCGGGCTGACGCTGGCCTCGCTGCGAGCCCAGATCGGCGTCGTCAGCCAGGATGTCGTGCTGTTCGACGACACGGTGCGCGCCAACATCGCCTTCGGACGGCCCGGCGCCAGCGACGAGGAGATTGTCGCCGCCGCGAAGGCGGCCGCCGCGCATGATTTCATCATGGCGATGCCGGACGGCTACGATTCGTCCGTCGGCGAGCGCGGCCAGAAGCTCTCCGGCGGCGAGCGCCAGCGAATTGCCATCGCCCGTGCGATCCTGAAGGATGCGCCGATCCTGCTTCTCGACGAGGCGACGAGCGCGCTCGACGCGGAATCGGAGCGTCTCGTTCAGCAGGCGCTGGCCCGGCTGATGAAGAACCGCACCACGCTGGTCATCGCCCATCGCCTGTCGACGGTCCGCGAGGCGGATCTGATCGTCGTCATGGAAGAGGGCAAAATCGTCGAGACCGGCAGCCATGACGCGCTGCTCGCCCGCGACGGCGCCTATGCGCGGCTGCACCGGCTGCAGGTCATCGCCGACTGAGCGCCGCGGCCCTGCCTGGGCCGCTGTCATCAAACCCTCATCCGCGGCAGGGATTCTGCCGCGATGGCCGATTCGATCCAGCGTCTCCATGCCGCCGTCCTCGCGGCGCGCCACGCCGACCCCGCCCTGTCGCGGACGGCCCGGCTCGCTGGCGAGGGCGTGTCCAAGATGGCCAAGAAGCTGGCCGAGGAGGCCTTCGAGGTCGGGCTCGAAGCGGTGCAGGGCGAGCGCCACCGGACGATCCAGGAAAGCGCCGACCTGCTCTACAATCTGGTCGTGCTGTGGAGCGAAATGGGCATCGCCCCCGCCGATGTCTGGCATGAGATGGATCGGCGCGAGCAGCTCTACGGCATCGCCGAGAAGCTGCCGAAGGAGCGGCGCAAGGCGCAGGCGCGCCGGATCGCGGCCGCCGCGCCGCTGCTGCGGGCGGGCGGCTGAGGGACCCGCCAGCGGCCCGGCCCCGGCAAAACTTTTGCCGCGCCGCGACATTGAGGGTTGCCAAGCGCAGGGAGAGCGGCTATTTCGCCCCCATCGGAGCGACGGCGCCACGCCGCTGCCCGATACGCGCCCGTAGCTCAGCTGGATAGAGCATCAGACTACGAATCTGAGGGTCAGAGGTTCGAATCCTTTCGGGCGCGCCACTACTTAGCTCATTTTCGAGCTCCGAGTTTACAGGAAATTTACAGGCCGTTTACAGCCGGGGACTTAGCCCTCGGCTGCGGCTTTTTTCCGGGCCCTGATGACATTGTCCACCTTGTCCTGGCCGGAGTCCGCAAGACGGCGCCGCTCGGCCTGACGGCGATAGATTTTCGCAGCCCGGTCCGTCGCATGCTCGAGCTGCGACATGATCTCGGCATCGCTCGCTCCAGCCTCGGCGAGCTCGACGCCGCGCGAATGGCGCAGGCCGTGGAGATTGAGGCCAGGACGTAGCTTCCCAGCCTTGGCCAAGCGCTCGATGTGACGCTCGACCGCCTGGCCGAGCTGCCTTTCTTTCCAGATATTGCCGTCGGCATTGTAGGCGATGGTGGATGCCTTGTTCGGCGTAGCGGTCAGGAACGCGGTCAGCCTAGTATCCTCGCGCTTGTTGCAGAGGACCTTTCTCTTCTCCGTCATCCAGAAGAGGCGCGGCTGCGGGTTACCCTGATCGTCGAAACCCGTCGTCCGGGCTGCAAGGGGAATCATGCAGATCGTGCCCCGCCGGAAGCCACCCCAGCGTGCGAGGGCGTATGCCCGGGCCAAACCCGAAAGGTTGCGCTGCACCGCGTCTTCGAGCGCCGCCTCGAACTCATGTTCTTCCCAGATCGGATGTGCCTCTCCCGCATCGTGGGGACGAGGAAGCTTACCGATTTTCGCGAAGGGGTCCGCCGGTATGCGGCCGTCGTCCAGAGCTGGGGCCAAGGCGTTCTTGAGCACCTGCCGTCTGTCATTGGCTGCCTTGTATCCCAGAAGCGCCCAGGCATCCCGGACGTCCCGGAACCAATTGACCGTCACATCCTGGAGGAAGACTTCGCCGCAATCCTGTCGGATCTCGGTCGCCATCCTCAGATATTCCGCCTGGGTGCTACCGGCGAGCCCGAGGAATTCCGCGGACGGCTTGCGCTTCTCGCCATCACCGGCATAGCGCAGCAGCATCGCCCCGATCGTCCCCTCGAGACCGCCCTGCACCTTCTGGCGGGCCTCCAGGCGATTGAGAATGGCCCGCACCTCAACGCGAAGTTCATCGCTGCCGTCCGGGCTCGTCAAGGGCCCTTCCCGGTAGTCCCCTTTGCGGAAGTACAGGTGGATGCGGCCGTCCGGCTTTCTAACGCGCTGGACATGAGGAATTCTTGGCTTTGGCTCGTCCATGGTGCCTGTCGCGGATCTTCTGAAGTGCCTCGTTGCGTCGCTCGTCGGCAACAGCTTCGGCAGGTTGATAGCGGCGCGGCTGATCGGCGGCGTTTCCGCCGGCGAACGCCTGGTTTTTCGGGGGTAAGGAATTCACCCACTCGTCGATCTGGTTTCGATTCCAGCGCGCAACGGCAGCGCCGAGCGCGACCGCCGGCACGGGGCAAACCCTACGGAAGGTCACAGGGGAGAGGTCCAGATAGGCGCAGACCTGCTCAAGGCTCAGCAGCAGGGGCCATGCGTTCAGCACCTGAACCTTCCGCTGTGCAGAAGCGTCCAAGCAGCGTGCGCCCAAAGAGGGATCGTCGCCAAGCATCGAGCAGAGTCCACGGAAAATCCCGCCTTTCGGCTGGATCGTTTCCGCGCCTCACTCGAATTTGCACAGGGCTGGCACGTTTTGCCCTGACGCAGCTGGGTTCGCGGGTCTCAGCGCTACTGCCCAGCGGGATCTGTTTCCGTCGACCCCGAATTCGTTCCAACACCGCGGCGGCCGAGCGCGAAGCTCGGCAACCAAGACCCTCCGGTTTTTATCTCCATGCGGCCACCGGCGGCCACACAGGGTTGCCCATAAGCTTCGAGCACGCGGCAACATGCGCTTTCCATCGGAAGTCGAAGGGGCGGGGTATCCCAGTGTGTGGAGGAATCCCGCTGGCCTTCGACCGCGACCCGAATCGATCTCGATGCATTCAGAACGTAGCACGAACGGCAGTTTCCCCGAAGCCGCCGTCCAGAGTGTCAGGCCTGTCGCCGGTAGCCTTGGTTAACGGAAACCCATCCCCAGGCCGGGCGATCATTGGCCGCGTCTCGGACGACGAATTCGTGGACGATGCGCTCGATGATTGTCAGCAGGCGCCCACCGTCGAGGCGGGGCTTGAAAATGTAGAGTTCGTCGGCACGGCTGACGCGCTCTCCCTCACCGGTATTGTAGCCGGTGAGGCGGATGGCGTCGCGCGGGTCAAGGTTGAGATCGGCGCAGTGCCGGCGGCCGGCAGGAGACGAGATCCAGCGAGGCAGAGAAGCCGCGCTAAGCCGCTCATGGAGCTCCTTCTCGAATGCGATGAGGGAAAGCCCCTTCGGTAGGAGGACGCGGATGACGCGCGAGCGCGCCTCGACGGGAGCGCCCGGGAGCGGCTTGCGCGAGGGATGGATGAGGACGAGGCGCCAGTTGTCGTAACCCGGATCGCAGGCAAGGCCCGGTTCGGCCTCGTACATGCCGGCGTAGCGCTCGAGGTTGATGTCCTCGATCCGGGCGAGCGCGTTCTCGGCCGCGGTCGCGGAGATCTTGAACAGCGGCAGGGCGAAGCGCCGCGCCAGGCCGTGGAGGCCGCTCGGCTGGTCGGGCGCCTTCAGCGTGTCGCCGGAGCCGGCGACATAGACATAGGCGACATGGCCGGGCTGGTAGGCCTCGGAGAACCCGGCATCGAGAAAGGCGCGCTCCGGAAGCGGCGCGAGCTTCCTGCCGCCGATCGCGGGCCAGCGCGTCTCGACATAGTGCGTGACGGCGGCCGTGCTGCCCTCCTCGCGGATGCGGCGGCGCGTCGCTGGAGTAACGTGGCCCTCGCTGCTGGTCGTGTTCATCATGGTTTTTGTTTCCTGTCGTCTCGGGCTTCCCGGGGGGTATTCCCGTTCTCGCCTCATTCCCGTTCCCTCTCTCCCTTCTCGACCGGCCGGATGAACCCGATTGGCCTCCTCGCGCCCTCCTTCCCTCCGAGGAGGACCTGCTCGGCCCCGCGGATATCCGCAGCGACGAGATGCCGTCGGCCGGCCTTGCAGGCGAAGCCCATCGCGATGTCCCAGAGGCGCGAAAGCATGCGCGGATTGTGAGCCGCAGTGGCCTGGAACAGCGCAACCTCGGGCTCGGCGAACCTGCCGCCGACTCGCAGGTTCGCCTCGTGGAAGATGCTCTTCTGGATGGCGATCATTTCTGCGGGCTTGGGCTCGATCGTGAACACGATCAGCCGGTCGACGATGCTGGTCGGCAGCGGTTCCAGGCTGTTTGCCGTCGCGAACCAGAAGATGTGGTCGGCCCTGATCGGCAAATCGACGAACTCGTCGACGAAGCGGGCGGCGTTCTCGCGCTCGAGGAGGGAGTGCAGGACATTCGTCGGCGTCTCGGCCGGATTGATAGGCGAGGCCTTCTCGATCTCGTCGATGACGATGAGGGGCGAGGCATGGCTGCCCTCGATCAGGAGTTTTGCGACCTTGCCCGGTCCGGACGCCCGCCAGACCGGCGTCAGCCCGGAGAACGCCGAACCGCGGTCCGTCATCAGGTTCATGGCGATGACCTCGGAGGACACGTCGAGCACCTCGGCGAGCTTGCGGGCATAGAAGGTCTTCCCCGTGCCCGGAGGTCCGACGACCACGGCGGGATCGAGCCGCAGTGGCGTCCCGGTCGTAGCACTGAGCCCCGCGGCCCTGACGATCCAGGCGGTGACCTCGCTGAACTGCGGACAGATCGCATCGAGGCTGGCGAGACGATCGATCATGACGTCGTCTGGGATAACGAGCTTGCGCCAGGGCCCGCGCTCGTCGGCATACATCCTGGTCCAGAGCCGGACCTGGCGCGCCTGACCTGCATCCTCGTCGTTATTGGCCTCGGCCGGGTCTCCGACGAAGCCGTCTCCATGGCCGAGCCGACGAGCCAGTCGCTCGGCATCGTAGAGTTCGATCGCGGGACCGGCCGTCTGATCCGGGCCATCAGCGCCGATCTCGGCGGCATCGGCATGTTTGGTTATCGTGAGCGCGCCATCAGGACGCTGGTCCCGCAGATGGCCAAGCAGGAACTGAAGATTGAGCATGCGCCGGTGCTCGAAGAGTTCGGCGGCGGGAGACGGACTGCTTGTCATCACCGGCCTCACAGCTCGACACCGCCGAGGACGGTCACGAAGCGCCCGCTCTGCTTGGCGATGCGGCGTCCGACTCCGAGCGCGATCTCGACCGCGGCACGCATCGGATCGGGATCGGCTGCACGTTCGGAGATGAGCCGCTCGACCTCCATCTTCACGATCAGGTCGTCGGAGCTGCGTGCCGGCCAGAGACCGATCCGGCAGAGGCGGGCATAGGCGAGGATCAGCGCACCGCGCCGGGCGCCGTACCAGAAGGGAGATGGTGGCTCGGCCTGCGACCAGGCTTCGACGCTCGCGAACAGCGTCCTCACCTCATCGAGCAGGAGAGCGAGATCCGGCGGGTCGTCGAACCAGGCCTCCAGCGCCATCCCGTGATCGAGGTGATAGACCTCGGGCGGGGTGCTGTCGCCGGCACCCGATTGCGGCAGCACGGCACCGCTGAAGCGCTGGGCGGCCTCCTCCATGCCGCGCGGCACGCGCGCGCCGATCACGAGACGCGGGTGGCTGTCGGCGAAGGAGCGCCGCAGCGCGCGCTCCATCAGCTTGGCATCATGGACACCGTCACCCTTGCGATACTGCTCGCCTCGCTCCTTCGCGAGCATGGCCCTGGCGAAGTGGTCCTCGGGCGAGGCAGGCGGGACCAGCAGCATCGCGATCTCGCCGGCATGGGACAGGAGCGCAAGCGCATTGCCGA
>LSIG01000102.1 GCA_001556125.1 Rhizobiales bacterium CCH10-E5
CACCCTAACCCTCCCCACCGCAAGCGGGGGGAGGGAAAAGGGAACCGTCGCGCCCGACTGCAGAAGCGGCTCGCTGGCCCTACCCCCGCAGCGCCGCCCCGTAGCGCTTGGCCATCTCGGCCACGATCTTCGCCCCCACCGCCTCGATTTCGGCTTCCGTCAGCGTCTTCTCGACCGGCTGGAGCGTGACCGCGAGCGCGACCGACTTCTTGCCCGGCTCGACGCCCTGGCCCTCGTAGAGATCGAAGACCGAGACGTCAGAGATCAAAGCGCGGTCGGCGTTCTGGGCGGACTTGACCATTTCGCCGGCGGCAGTGGCCTTGTCGACGATGAAGGCGAAGTCGCGCGTCACAGGCTGGAAGCCGGACAATGCCAGCTTCGGCTTGACCTTGGTCGGCTTGGCCTTGGGCAGCGGCAGCGCATCGAGATGGATCTCGAAGGCGACCAGCGGGCCCTTGACGTCGAGCGCCTTGAGAATGCGCGGATGGACCTCGCCGAACGCGCCGATCACGCCCTTGGGGCCGAAGCGCAGCGTCGCCGAGCGGCCGGGATGGGCCCAATCCGGCCCGCCGGCTACGATCTGGAGCCCGCCCGTCGGGACGCCGAGGCCCGCCAGCAGCGCCAGCACATCGGCCTTGGCGTCGAAGGCATCGACGGGTTTGGCCGCGCCGTCCCAATGGCGGCCGGCGCCCTCCAGCGTCGCCGTGCCGCGGCGCAGGCCGGTCGCGGCCATGAGCTGGCCCTCGGGCTCGTCGCTCTGGAAGATCTGTCCGACCTCGAAGAGGGCCACGTCGCCGAAGCCGCGATCGGCATTGGCCTGGGCGGCGCGGATCAGGCCCGGCAGCAGCGAGGGCCGCATGTCGGAGAGATCGGCCGCGATCGGATTGGCCAGCACCAGCGCCGGCGAGCCGCCGCCGAACAGCGTCGCTGATTCATGGTCGATGAAGGACCAGGTGACGGCCTCGACGAGGCCGCGGCTGGCGAGCAGGCGCTTGGCCTGGCGGGTGCGCTTCTGCAGAACGGTGAGAACGGGCCTCAGCACCTCGTCCGCGATGCGCGGCAGCGGCGTCGAGACGACGCGGTCGAGCCCGGCAATGCGCAGGATCTCCTCGACGAGATCGGCCTTGCCGCCGACATCGGCCCGCCAGGACGGCGCCACCACCTGAACCCGTTCGCCGGCGCCGGAGACCGCGAAGCCCAGGGAGGTCAGCGCCCGCTCCATCTCCGGCAAGGGCAGCTCCAGCCCGGTCAGGCGCTTGACCTCGGACCAGGGGAAGTCGATCGCAGCGGCGCTGCCCGGCAGCTCGCCCGCGAAGACCATCTCGGACGGCTCGCCGCCGCAGAGCTCGACGATCAGCGCCGTGGCGAGATCCAGCCCCGGCCGGCAGAATTCCGGATCGACGCCGCGCTCGAAACGGTAGCGCGCATCGGAGGTGATGCCGAGCGCGCGGCCCGAACGGGCGATGTTGAGCGGGTCCCAGAGTGCGCTCTCGACCAGCACGTCGGTGGTGCCCTCGTCGCAGCCCGAAGCCTCGCCGCCCATGATGCCGGCGATCGATTCGACGCCCGCCGCATCCGCGATGACGACCTGATCGGCGGTCAGCGTGTAGGTCTTGCCGTCGAGCGCGACGATAGACTCGCCGTCCCGGGCCCGGCGCACGACGAGGTCGCCCTTGACCTTGGCCGCATCGAAGACGTGCAGCGGCCGGTTGCGGTCGAGCGTCATGAAATTGGTGATGTCGACCAGCGCGTTGATCGGGCGCATCCCGACGGCGCGCAGCCGCGCCTGGAGCCAGTCCGGCGACGGGCCGTTCTTCACGCCACGCACGAGCCGCAGTCCGAAGGCGGGGCAGAGCGCCTTGTCCTCGGCTGCGAGTTCGAGCTTCACGCCGACCGGGCACGGGAAGCCAGCTTTCACGGGCGCCACCGGCGGTGTCTTGATCGTGCCGAGGCCGGCCGCGGCGAGATCGCGCGCAATGCCCGCCACGCCGAGGGCATCGGCGCGGTTGGGAGTCACCGCGATCTCGATGACCGGATCGCTCAGGCCGGCATAGGCGACATAGGGCTGCCCGACGGGGGCATCCGCCGGCAGGTCGATGATGCCGTCATGATCCTCCGAGAGCTGCAGCTCGGCGGCCGAGCAGAGCATGCCGTTCGATTCGACGCCGCGGATCACGCCCTTGCCGAGCGTGATGTCCTTGCCGGGAATATAGGTACCGGGCGGCGAGAAGACGCTCTTCATGCCGGTGCGGGCATTGGGCGCGCCGCAGACGACCTGGACCGGCTCGGCCCCGCCGGTGTCGACCAGGCAGACGCGCAGCCGGTCGGCATTGGGGTGCTGCTTGGCGTCGATCACATAGGCCACGGTGAAGGCGGCGAGCGCCTTGGCCTTGTCCTCGATGCCCTCGACCTCGAGCCCGACGCGGGTCAGCGCTTCGGCAATGGCCTCGACGGGCGCGGTGGTGTCGAGATGATCCTTCAACCAGGACAGGGTGAACTTCATGAGCGTCCGTCACTTCTCGTCATTGCATGGGACATCGGGGGCGGCGCGGCGTTCAGCTCGTCCTCCCCGTCCGTCTTGATCTTCATCGCGTTGCCGCGCCAGCTGACCTCGCCGGCGACGAAGGCATAGGCCCAGACGCCGGGAAAGACGATGTCGCGCACCAGCAGCGCCAGCGGCATGCGCCAGGAGCCGTACCAGCCGACACCGCGCGCGAAGGCCAGCTCGGCGCCATACCAGGGTAGCAGCACCAGCAGCGGCGCGAGCCAGGCGGACAGGCCGAAAGACGGCAGCGCAAAGGCCGCCGCCAGCACCGCCAGCAGCGGGCCGGACAAAATTTCCGGCAGGAAGAACGGCAGGAAGGTCACGCGCCGCAGCCGCGCCCAGCGGAACTGGCGCTGGACGACGTCACGCAGGCTGCGCTCGCCCAAAGGCTGCTCGAAGGGCTGGCCGACGAGATGGACATGCTTGCCGGCACGGCGCACGAGCTTCGTCGCCGCGGCATCCTCGGCGATCTCCTCGCCGAGCACGGCGATGCCGCCGCGGGCGTCGAGGAAGGGCTTGTTCCAGAGCATCGACTTGCCCTGGGCGAAGCCGAAGCCGCAGGCCTCGCCGGCGAACTGCCAGCGCGCCTGGAAGGTGTTGAGGAAGGCGCATTCGAGCTCGGCCCAGAAGCCGAAAGGCCGCGAACCCACCGGCGTCGAGCACACCAGCCCGGTGTCGTCGCGCCAGGAGGCGAGCAGGCGCTGGATATAGTCCTTCGGCATCAGCACATTGGAATCGGCGAGGATGACCCACTCCGTCCGCGCCGCCTCCCAGCCCTTGACGCAGTTGTTGAGCTTGGGATTGGCGCTGACCGGCACGTCGCCGGTCACGAGCTTCACCCGCTCCGCGCCGTAGCGGGCGATCAGCTCCTCGACCATCGGCACGATCGGGTCGTCGGCATCGGCGACGGCGAAGATCGTGACGTAGTCGGGGTAATCCAGTTCGAGCCCCGAGATCGCCGTCTCGCGGCTGAAGGCCTCGATGCCGCGCAGCGGACGCACGATCGTCACCGGCGGCAGCGCCGCGAGCAGAGGCGTGCGCCGGTCCGCCCGGCGCAACCGCGCATAGGCGATCGCCTGGCAGAGCAGGTTCGTCGCGACGAGCAGCACCGCGAACAGGCCCGCCCAGCCCGCGGCGCTCATCGCGCGGCCCTCCCGCTCCCGGCCGCCATCACGCGGACAGCCCGGCGGTCAGCGTCGGCAGGTCGAGCGGGCGGAAGCCGTAATGGCTGAGCCAGCGCACATCCGCCTCGAAGAAGGGGCGTAAGTCAGGCATGCCGTATTTCAGCATCGCGATGCGGTCGATGCCCATGCCCCAGGCAAAGCCCTGATAGACTTCCGGGTCGAGCCCGCAATTGCGCAGCACGTTCGGGTGCACCATGCCGCAGCCGAGGATCTCGAGCCAGTCCTCGCCCTCGCCGAAGCGGATCTCGCCGCCCTTGCGCGAGCACTGGATGTCGACCTCGACCGAGGGCTCGGTGAAGGGGAAGAAGGACGGCCGGAAGCGCATCTTGACCGTGTCGATCTCGAAGAACGCCTTGCAGAACTCCTCGAGGATCCATTTCAGGTGGCCCATATGGGCGCCCTTGTCGATCACCAGCCCCTCGACCTGGTGGAACATCGGCGTGTGCGTCTGGTCGGAATCCATCCGGTAGGTGCGGCCCGGGCAGATCACGCGGATCGGCGGCTCATGGGCCAGCATGGTGCGGACCTGGACCGGAGACGTATGGGTGCGCAGCAGCTTGCGCTCGCCATTCGCGTCGGGGGCGAAGAAGAAGGTGTCGTGCATCTCCCGCGCCGGATGGCCGACAGGGAAGTTCAGCTTGGTGAAGTTGAGATCGTCGGTCTCGACGTCCGGACCTTCGGCGATCGAGAAGCCCATATCGCCGAAGATCGCGGTGATCTCGTCGATGACCTGGCTGATCGGGTGGATGCGGCCGCGGGCTTCGGGCCCCTCCCGCACCGGCAGCGAAACGTCGATCCGCTCGGCCGCGAGCCTGGCCTCGAGCGCGGCCTCGGCCAGCGCGTCCTTGCGGGCCGAGAGCGCCGTCTGGACCTGATCGCGCAGACCGTTGATCAGCGGTCCCTTCTCCTTGCGCTCCTCGGGCGTCATCGCGCCCAGCGTCTTCAGAAGCGCCGAGATCGAGCCGGCCTTGCCGAGCGCGCCGATCCTGACCTGCTCCAGCGCGGCTTCATCCTGCGCCTTCGCGATGTCGGCAAGAAGGCTCGCGCCCAAGTGATCGATCTCGTCCATGCCTGCTCTGGTCCGTTTGCGAGGCATCTTCTAGGGTGTCGCCAGCGCCGATGCTAGAGGCAATCACGCCGGCAAAGCAGGGTGAGGACGGCAAAACCGGGGGGTGCGCCGATGATGGGGGCCGGTTGATGACAAGGCTGTCGCAATCGTGGCCGCGCCGCGCGCAGCAACGGAACTGGGCGGCTCTTCTCGGCCTGCTCGCCGTCTGGCTGGCAGCGCCGGCGCAGGCCCAGGATGGCCAACGCGTCAGCATTACCGGCGAGATCGCAGACAGCTGGTGCACGGTCAGCGGACTGATGTTCGCCAAGGGCAGCGCCCATCATCAATGCGCGGTCTGGTGCGCGCTCGGCGGCATTCCCGTCGCGATCCGCGACGCGGAGGGCGGGCTCTACCTGATCCTGCGCATCGGCGACGACACGGACAGCGCCGCCAATCCGCGCATCGCCCGGCTGATGGCCCATGAGGTCACGGTGGACGGCGAACTGCTCGAGCGCGACGGCGTCAGATACCTGCTCGTGGACAAGATTGCCGACGACAAGGGCGTGATCAACCTGACCCATGACGAGCACGGCATCCAGCCGTTCGGGAACTGAGGCGATGGGCATGGTATCAGCCCTCATCCGGGAGAGCGCGGCGGGGCTCTGCGTCGCGGCGCTGGCCGTGCTGGCTCCCCCCGTCGCACAGGCCGCCGAGCCCTGGGGCATCCCGCATGAAAAGCCGGTCGTGCTGAAGGGCCGCGTCGTCGAGGCGCTGTGCCATCTCAAGGGTGTCTGCGCGGCCGATTGCGGCGCCGGCAAGCGCCAGCTCGGCATCCTCGAGGCGGATGGCCGCTTCCGGCTGGTCGGCAAGGGGCAAGTCGATTTCGCCGGCGCGGTGCCCGATCTCGCCGGCTTCTGCGGCCGCGAGGTCGAGGCCGACGGGCTCCTGATCGAGAACCCGGCGATCACGCTGTTCTTCGCGCAGGGTGTCCGCGAAGCCGGCAGCAGCGCCCCGTTCACGCCGACCGAGCGCTTCAAGACGCAGTGGGAGGCGCGCAACGGCGCCGCGCCCGAATGGTGGCGGGCGGACCCCGAGTCCAATGCCATTCTGGCCGAGACCGGCCCGCTCGGCATCAAGGGGCTCCTGCCCCAGCCGAAGCCCTGAGATCCGGTATGCAGGGCCGGCCCCACCGACGCGCGCTGCTGGCCGGGCTCGCCACCGGCTTGAGCCTTCCGGCGCTGGCGCAGCATCACGGCCATGCCGGGCACGCCGCGCCCTCCCCGCGGCCCGACCCGCTGGCGGGACGGTTCGGCGGTCCGTTCTCGCTGACCGACCATCGCGGCACGCAGGTGAGCGACCGCGACTTTCGCGGGCGCTTCATGCTGATCTATTTCGGCTTCACGCGCTGCACCGACACCTGCCCGATCGATCTGCCGAATATCGCGCAGGCGCTGGACGGGCTCGGCCCGCTGGCGGAGCGCGTGACGCCGCTCTTCGTCACGGTCGATCCGGCCCATGACACGCCCGCCGTGCTGGCGGCCTATGTCGGCGCCTTCCATCCCCGCCTGATCGGGCTGACCGGCAGCGAGGCGCAGATCGCGGCGGTGGCGAAGGCCTACAAGGTGCATCGCCGCAAGCTGACGCTGCCGCATCACGCGCCCGGCGAGCACAGCGTCGACCATGGCTCGCTGACCTATCTGATGGACCGCGAGGGGCACTTCCTGACGTTGCTGCCGCACAAGACCGGCGCGGATCGCATGGTGGCCGTATTGCGGAACTATCTGGGGTAAGGCTGGGACAGCCCCACCGGATTCGCAGGACATGCCTGACACGACCGACAAGCCCGACAGCTCCGCGCAGAAGGCCTCGCCTTCCTATCGCCTGGCAGCACTCGACCCCGACTTCATCCTCGGCGATTCGACGCGCGGCGTGCGCTTCATGCTCGAATACCAGAAGGCCGAGGACCACTTGCGCGCCCGCGGCATCCTCTCGACGATCGTCGTCTTCGGCTCGGCGCGGGTGCGGGAGGGCGAGCCCTGGTACGAGGCCGCCCGCGCCTTCGGCAAGCTCGCCTCGGAGCGCGGCGGGGCGCTCTCGGCCAGCGAGCTCGGGCGCGATCATGTCATCGCCACCGGCGGCGGGCCGGGCATCATGGAGGCCGCCAATCGCGGCGCGACGGAGGCCGGTGCGCTCTCGATCGGCTTCAACATCACGCTCCCGCATGAGCAGGAGCCCAATGCCTGGTCGACGCCGGATCTGACCTTCCGCTTCCATTATTTCGCGATGCGCAAGATGCATCTGGCGATGCGGGCAGCTGCGCTGGTGGTCTTTCCGGGCGGCTTCGGGACGCTGGACGAGCTGTTCGAACTCCTGACCCTCGTGCAGACCGGCAAGATGCGCCCGGTGCCGATCGTGCTCTACGATCGCGCCTATTGGCAGGCGCTGCTGAACCTCGAGACGATGGCGAAGGCCGGGCTGATCCGGGCGCAGGACCTCGCGCTCTTCGCCTATGCGGATACGCCGGAGGAGGCCTATGCCCGCATCGTCGAGGGCGCGGGCGACAACTGGCGGCCGGCGACCGAGGATCGCGTGCAGACCTGACACGGCACGTCATGCCCGGGCGAAGACCCGAGCATCTCCTGAACCAGATTCTGGGGTCTTCGCTCCGCTACGCCCGAGAATGACGCAGTGAGCACACGAAAAAAGGCCGGCATCGCTGCCGGCCTTCTTCCGTATCTCGTCGCAGCTGGAAGGCTCAGGCAGCCTTGGCCTGGGCGTCGGTTCCGAGGGCGGCCTTGACCGCCTCGACCACCGCCGTGAAGGAGGCGGCGTCGTCGATCGCCATCGCCGAGAGGGTCTTGCGGTCGAGCTCGATGCCGGCCTTGGCCAGGCCGCCGATGAAGACCGAATAGACCAGGCCGTGCTCGCGCACCGCGGCGTTCAGGCGCTGGATCCAGAGCGCGCGGAAGGAGCGCTTCTTGTTCTTGCGGTCGCGATAGGCGTACTGCATCGAGCGATCGACGGCCGCCTTGGCGGCGCGGATCGTGTTCTTGCGGCGGCCATAGAAGCCCTTGGCGGCCTTGAGCGTCTTGTTGTGCTTGGCGTGGGACGTTACGCCCCGTTTCACGCGAGCCATGTCATGATCTCCGGAAGGTTAGGGGGCGTCAGCCGTTGGGGAGGAAATACTTCTTCACGTTGGCCGCATCACCCTCGAACAGGGTGGTGGTGCCGCGGTGATTGCGGATCTGCTTGTTGGTCCGCTTGATCATCCCGTGACGCTTGCCGGCCTGGGCGTAGAGCACCTTGCCGGTTCCGGTGATCTTGAACCGCTTCTTCGCGGCCGATTTCGTCTTGATCTTGGGCATTTCAGCTCCTCATAGGTCGCGGGCGCGCAGAGTGCGCCGCTTGATGTTTTGCTTGCGGGAAGCAAAGAACGACCGCCACGGCAGCCCTTATCAGCCGGGCGATCGAAGGCCGCGCGTATGACAGAAAAGGACGGGGCTGGCAAGCGAGGCGTTCACGGCCGCGTCCCGGCTGTCCGGCGCTCCTGAGTCAGGATCGCAGCCAGGATCGCCACACCACGGCGCAGCGCGTCGCCCTCGAGCGCGGCATAGCCCAAGACGAAGCCGGCCGTCTCCGGCCTCGGCACCGACGCGTCGTAGAGCGGCGAGACGGGGTAGAGGCCGACCCCGGCTGCACGCGCGGCCTGCGCGATCGCGCCCTCCCGTGCGGCCGGGACGCCTTCGAGCCAGACCACGAGATGGAGCCCGGTCTCGGCCCCCTCGACCGTAACCACCTGCCCGCAGCTCTCGGCCAGGGCCGCGAGCACGATGCTCCGGCGCTCGGCATTCCTTCGGCGGATGCTGCGGACATGGCGCTCATAGGCACCGCTGGCCAGCACCTCGGCCAGGGCCTCCTGCTCCAGCAGGGGCGCATGGCGATCGGTCAGGCGCTTCGCCTCGACGAAGGCCTGGCGCAACGCGGCCGGCAGGACCAGATAGCCCAGCCGCACGGTCGGCGAGAGCGTCTTGGAGACCGTGCCGGCATAGATCACCGCTTGCGGATTGAGCGTCTGCACGGGCGGGATCGGCGCGACGTCGTGACGATACTCACCGTCGTAATCGTCCTCCACGACATAGCCGTCGACGGAAGCCGCCCAGGCCAGCAGCGCGCGCCGGCGCGGCGCGGACAGGACGCCGCCGAGCGGATACTGATGCGAAGGCGTGACATAGACGAGCCGTGCGGGCGGCAGCGCGTCCGTCACCAGCCCGTCGGAACCGACCGGCACCGGGACCGCCTCCCCGCCCGCCGCGAGGAAGGCATGGCGCGCGAGGGCATAGCCCGGGTTCTCCATCAGGAAGCGGTCGCCGGGATCGAGCAGCAGCCGCGCGCAGAGATCCAGCCCCTGCTGCGAGCCGTTGACGACGAGGATGTCGTCCGCCGAGCAGGCGATGCCGCGCGCCCGCCAGAGATAGCCCTGCAAGGCCGCGCGCAGGGCCGGGTCGCCCTGCGGATCGCCATAGCGCAGCCTGGCCGGACGGCGGAGCGCAACCTTGGCCAGGGCGCGACGCCAGGCCAGCACGGGAAAATCAGCGCCCGCCAGATCGCCATAGCGGAAATCGGCCACCGGAAAGCTCTCCCGGGGCGCCGTTGCCGGCAGGGCGAGCAGGCGTTGCGCGAAGCCCGATAGCGACCGCGCCGGCAGCGGCGGTTCCGGCGCGGGCCCCGGCGGCGCGGCGAGGCCCCTCGCGACCACCGGACGCGCGCCCTGACGGCTGATCAGATAGCCTTCCGCGATCAGCTGGCCATAGGCGGCCGTCACGGTCGTGCGGGAGGCGCCCCATTCCGCCGCGAAGGCGCGGCTCGACGGCAGGCGATCGCCCGGACGATAGGCGCCGCCATGGATGCGTTCCTTGATCGCAGCGACGATCCGGCGCCCGACACTTTCCAACTGGCCCATCCGGATTTTACGAAACTGGCCGTTTCCTCCAAGCCAGACTGGCCCCATTGGCGGTGACGACGCAAGGAGTTCCGTGATGTACACACCGCCTGCCTTCCGCGACGACGACCGGCACAGCATCGTCGCGACGATCCGCGGCGCGCGGCTCGCCCATGTCGTCACGGCGACCGAGGCCGGCGTGCTGGCGACGCCACTGCCGCTGTTCCTGGACGAAAGCGAAGGCGAGAACGGCGTGCTCTACGGCCATCTCGCCAAGGCCAATCCGCAATGGCGGGAGCCTGCTCTGGGCGAGGGGCTCGCGATCTTCATGGGCCCCGACGCCTACATCACGCCGTCCTGGTACGAGACCAAGCGGGAGACCGGCAAGGTCGTGCCGACCTGGAACTACGTCGCGGTCCACGCTTACGGCCCGGTCGAGTTCTTCGACGACGCGGCGCGGCTGCTCGACCTCGTCACGCGGCTGACCGATCTGCACGAGAGCGAGCGTCCCGCCCCCTGGGCGGTGTCGGACGCGCCGCCCGATTTCATCCAGGCGCAGTTGCGCGGCATCGTCGGCCTGCGGATGCCGATCACGCGGCTGGAGGGCAAGCGCAAGATGAGCCAGAACCGGCCCGCGAGCGACCGCGCCGGCGTCGCGGCGGGTCTCGCGGATAGCCCCCGCCCCACCGAGCGCGCCGCCGCTGCGCTGGTGCCCGTCGACTGATCGCGAAAGCGCCCCTCCCCTCAACATTGGTGCCCCCGTCATGCCTGAGCCCAGCTCACTGGCGCTGTTTGTCGTCGCAGCGCTCCTTCTTGCGATCACGCCGGGTCCCGGCATTTTCTATGTCGCCGCGCGAACGCTGGCGGCCGGGCGCCGGGAAGGCCTCGCGTCCAGCTTCGGAACCGGACTGGGCGGCATGGTTCATGTCGTCGCCGGCAGCCTGGGTGTGTCCGCGATCGTGCTGGCGAGCGCCGAACTGTTCACGGCGCTCAAGCTCGCCGGCGCGGGCTATCTCGTCTGGCTCGGCTGGCGCACCATCCAGGCGGCGCGACAGGACGCGGCGAACGTGCTGAGCGGCGGCACCATCGAGCCACCGCTGGGTGGAAGGAGGGCTTTTCGCGAAGGCGTCTTCGTCGAAGCGCTCAATCCGAAGACCGCCGCCTTCTTCCTGGCCTTCATTCCGCAGTTCATCGACGGGACCGGCAGCGTCGCTCTGCAGTTTCTGATCCTGGGTTTCGTGTCCGTCCTGTTCAACACGCTCGCCGACGTCGTCGTCGCCTATGCGGCGAGTGGAATCCGACAGGGCGCAGCAGCACGCCCAGCCCTCGTTCGCCGTCTGCGCGAGGGCTCCGGTGGCGCCATGATCGCCTTGGGGATCGGCCTCGCTCTGGCGAAGCGGCCGGCCGCCTGAAAGCGCGGCTCCCGCCGCTACTCGGCCGCCTGAACGAGCGCCGACCCGCTTTCGCCCTGGAGCTTCGCGCCGAGGCGGTCGACGTCCAGCAGCATCAGCATGCCTGCCGGCTCGCCGCGGGCATTGCGGGTCGCGACGACGCCGAGCGCCGGGACATCGGTCTTCGAGGTCAGTTCGCGAAGCGGCTGCAGCTCGGAGGCCGCGATCTCGGGGATGAGGCCGAGCGTATCGACGATGAGCCCGAGCGTGCGGCCGGCGGCGCGCACGATGACGATCTGCTGCTCGTCCGAGGAGGTGTCGGGAATGCCGAGCAGCCGGGCGAGGCGCAGCACCGGCACGGGCTGGCCCTCGTGAAGCTTGTAGCCGGCGAGCAGGCCGTCTCCCGCCTTCCGGGCCGAAGGCTTGAGGCCTGCGATGTCGACCGCCTCGATGACGTCGCGCGCCCGGACGCCGAGCCAGTGCCGCCCGATATGGAAGGTCGCGACCTCGAAGGCCTCGACCCCGTCGGCGGGCTTCTGCGCGGCCAGGGTCACCGAGGTGGCGCCGGCCGCCGGGCGGGCCGCACTGTCCGACGCGACCTCGCCGAGCGGCACGGCACAGACCGCCACGACATCGGCGCGGTGGCCGTCGCTGGTCTTGTATTCGCGATAGCCCTTCGAGAGCGCGGCGCCGACCGCCATGTGCTTGCCCTCGAAGCTGCGGATGCAGGCGAGGTCGCCGTCCCGCTCCAACGCAGCGGCATCGACCGACAGGGGGCTGGCATCGCCGACCGCGAAGCGCGGATCGCTCGAGGAGAGGATACGCCCGTCGCTGCCGACGAGGATGGTGAAGGCGCCGGGCAGCGCCGCGCCGTACTCGTCGGTCGGCAGGGAGTCGGCGAGGATCGCCGCGAATTGCGGGGTGGAATCGAAGACGATGGCGATGCCGCCGAGCGCCCGGCCCCCGACCGGGCTCTGGACCGCGGCGGTGTAGATCAGCGTCGGTGCGCCGTCATAAAGCGGCGTCGGCTCGAAACCCGAGACGGCATAGTGCTGGCCTGTGCGCAGCGCGAGCGTGCGGCTCACCCACTCCGCATCGAGCGCTTGGCCGACGAGATGCGCCTGCGAGGGCTGCGACACGGCGACGACGACACCCTGCGCGTCGAACAGGATGAGGTTGCTGTAGACGGTGTAGAGCGCGTTGATGGTGGCGAGGATCTCGCCGCAGAGCCGGCGCCCTTCCGGCGAGGGCGCGGCCAGCACACGGGCGAAGCTGGCGTTCAGCGCCCACCAGCGGCAGTCATTGGCCCGCTCGTAGAGATTGCGGTCCATCACGTCGATGGCGAAGGCGGCACGCGAACGGCACTTCTCCATGATGGCGGCGACGACGGTGCGGTGGAGGTCTCCGATCGAGGCGTCGCAGACGGCCTGCGTCTTGCGGCCGGCGCTGGAGATCTCCCAGAGCAGGATTTTCGAGAAGGCGGCGTTGGCGGCGGTCGAGCCGGCCTGGCGGATCGAGCCGTTCCAGACCGAGCGGTTGAGATCGCCCTGGATCGCCGCCGCCTGGCGCGAGACGTTGCGCAGCTCGGCCGAGAACAGCCCGGCCTGGCTGGTGACGGCGGCGAGCAGATCCTCGCCGATGCTCTTGCCGAGTTCGCCGTCATCCTGGTCGAACGCCGCCTCCAGCGGGATCAGCCCGAGGCCCAGCCAGCCCGGCCCCATATAGCCCTGGTAACCCACTGTGCGGCAGGCCATGGCGAGATATTGCCGCCCGCCGAGGCGGATCACCGGGTCGCGCCCCTGCAGGGCGGCCGGCGACAGCTTCAGCCCCGCCGGCAGCTGGATCGGGCAGGATCCGGCGATGATGTCGCCCTCCGGCGAGACGCAGCCCAGCACCGTCCAATCATGCTCCGGCAGCAGGTTGCGGAAGATGCCCTCCATCTCGTCGGCCAGACGGAAGACGAGGACGAGGACGCCGATCGGGCGCTTGGCCGCATCCTCGACGCGCCAAGCATAGACCAAGGCATTCCGGTCCGCGACGAAATCGACCAGGCCGTAATGCTCGACATAGGCGCCGGTCGAGGTCATCGCCTCATCGATCAGGGGGTGGCGCGCCTGCTGCGCCTCATGCGGCTGAAGACGGGCGCGGATCGTGCCCTCGCGATCGACCAGCACGATGTCGGAATAGACGGAATACTTGGCGACATAGTCGCGGAAGCGGGCCTCGATCGCAGCCCGCGCCTCGGGCGAGGCCGGCGCCTCGAGCATCTCGCGGATGTCGGTGTCGGCAGCGAGAAAGCCGATGTCCGCCGTCCGCTCGAACAGATTGCGGACCAGCACGTCGATGGCGTTCTGCGCCTTGATGCGCAGATCGGTCATCACCTTGTCGCGGGTTTCCTTGGCGAGATGGCCGAGCAGACTTGCCGTCAGCTTCTCGAAGGCGGAGCGCGTGCCCGACATCTCGGTGGCGTTGCCCGAGAGCTGGCCGAGCAATGTCAGCGTATCCCAGGACGCCTGCAGCCGGTCGAAGACCTGCCGGTAGTCGTCGATCGCCCGCATATGCCGGATCAGGCCGGCGAGCGCCGGGTCGATCTCGTATCCCTCTCGCAGCGTAGGCAAGTCGCAGGCGCCTCCGGTAGGCCGTCGCCCGCCGGCACGACGCCGGACGGGGGACGCGAGCCATCGCAGCCGGCCGGCTGCGAAGCGGGCGGCAGAAGATCACCAACCGCGTTGATTCGCATCCCTCTGCGAAGGTCTCGCTGCCTAAATTTAAAGCAGACCCCCGCACGAACGGCGCGGAAACGCAAACTGACTTTACGTCATGTCGAGCATTCAGCGCGCCCGATACACAAGCGGGAACTGTTCGGGCTTGGCCGCCTTGCCGTCGCAGGCAACCTTTTCGCGGTATTCGACCAGAACGAACTCGCCGTCGGCGCCGACACGGTGACGCTCATAGACCCCGCAATCGCCTTCGCTGCGGCCCAGCGCCGTGCCGGTGACGGTGCGGGTCTTCACGTCCCATTCCGGCGACATCAGCTCAGCGGGCGCGCTCGTGCGCTTCTTGCCGGGAGGCGCCTTGAAGCTCAGGAAGCGCAGATTCTGTGCCGGCTCCGGCAGGTAGACCAGCGCATAGACGGCATTGGCCTGGATGTTGAAGCGCTGGCAGGGCAATTCCCAGATCGCCGATTCCTCCGACATCTGGAAGCCGGTGACGCCGGTCTTCAGCATCTCCGGATCGCAGCCAAAACGGCTCTTTAGCGTCGCCGGCAGCGTGCGCGGGATCTGATTGGGCCTGACCGTATAGCGGCTGAAGATGCCACCGGGGTTGGAGGGCGGCGGCGCAGCGGCGGTCGCGGGCGGCGGTGACGCTTGAGGCGGCGCGGCGACCGGCGCGGTCATGCAGCCGGCTCCGCCCTTCACATTCACCCGCGCCTGCTGCTTGCCCGCCATCGACACGGTCAGCGTGCCGCTCTCGATCTCGACAGCCTCGCCCTCGATATCGCCGAGCTTGAGGTCGAGCACGGCGAAACCGTCATCGGCGCCGAGCTTGTAGAGCTGGTAGGGGTAGAGGCCGTAGCCACCGACCTTGCCGCCGATCGCCACGCGCGTCATCGGCAGAATTTTTTCGCCGACCTTGATGCGCGCCGGCTGGCGGGCATGGTTCTGGCCGGTCAGCGCTTCGGTAAAGATGAAGGCGTAGCGGTCGTTGTCGGGATCGCGGTTGGCCTGCCAGAGCGCGACCGTGCAGCCCTTCGAGCGATCGACCTCCGCCTTGTCGAAGAGCTTCAGGTCGAGCTTGGTCTCGTCGGGCCTGGCCGGCGTCGGGCTCTGGGCCGGCGGGGCTGTCTGGGCGGCGAGCGGCCCCGCTGCCAAAATAGCCAGCGACAGCGCGCACAATGCCGTCGCCATTCGGTTCGAAGCCATGCACTTGCCCCCCTGCGGGGACCGCGCCCGTCGCAGGCGCCGGCTCCCCGGAGGCCACCCTAGACAAGGACCACGCCGGCGAGAACCCGAAAGTGACGTTCGGTCAGAGCCCCTCGATTCGCCTCAGCGCCCCGAAGTGCTTTTCCGACTGGAAGACCAGCACCTGGCGCCATTCGCGCGCGGTGGCCTCGATCTCGGCCTCGGGAATCAGCTTCAGCGGCCGGCCGGTCGACATGGCGAGCACCTGCTGGCGGCAGGCGCGCTCGAGGAAATAGAGATCGTCGAAGGCGACAGCGACCGAAGGGCCGCCGATGGTGACGCCGTGATGGGCGAGGAAGGTGATGTCCGCGCCCGCCTCCGCCCTGTTGGCGGCGACGATGGCCTCGCCCTCGCTCTCGTCGAGCGCGAGACCGCCGAAATGATCGACATAGAGCGTGCGGCCGTGGAAGCGGCAGGCGGTCTGGTGCGCCATCTCGAGCCGGCCGCCCTCGACCATGGTCAGCGCCGTGGCATAGGGCATGTGGACATGCAGCACGGCGACATGCCGCGGATTGGCCTTGTGGGCGGCGATGTGGATGTTGCGGGCGGTCGCCTCGACCTCGCCCTCCCCTTCCAGAACCTGGCCGCGCTCGTCGATCAGCAGCAGGTCGGAGGGCTTCATCTCCGACCAGTGCACGCCATAGGGGTTGATCAGGTAGCGCGGGCGCCCGTCGGGACCGTCCGGCAGCGCGACCGAAAAATGGTTGCAGATGCCCTCGTTCAGCTCGAACTTCGCGGCAAGGCGAAGCGCCGTGGCGAGGTCGCGGCGCTGGCTGGTGATGCTGGGCTGGGTCATGGCGAAGCGCTCGCGGTTCGATCGGGTCGAAGCGACCCAAGCATCGCAGGCCTAGACATGACAAGGCCCGGCACGGGGGCCGGGCCTGATGCCGATTGCATAGCGCAAGCGCTCTAGCGCGGCGCCAGCACCATGACCATCTGGCGACCTTCGAGCTGCCAGTCGCTCTCGACCTTCGCAGTCTCTGCCAGATCCGCCTTGACGCGCTCGAGCACCTTCACGCCGAGATCCTGGTGGGCCATCTCGCGGCCGCGGAAGCGCAGGGTCACCTTGACCTTGTCGCCCTCCTCGAAGAAGCCGAGCATCGCCTTCATCTTGACGTCGTAGTCATGCTTGTCGATGCCGGGACGGAGCTTGATCTCCTTGATCTCGATGGTGCGCTGCTTCTTGCGCGCCTCGGCGGCCTTCTTCTGCTCCAGGAAGCGGAAGCGGCCATAGTCGAGAATCTTGCAGACCGGAGGCACGGAGTTGGGGGCGATCTCGACGAGGTCGAGACCGGCATCCTCGGCAATCTTCAATGCCTCGAAGAACGACACCACGCCGCGATTGGCGCCGGTATCGTCGATGAGCTGAACCTCACGGACGCCGCGGATGTCGCGATTGGAGCGCGGGCCGTCTTTGGTCGGGGTCGGAGCGGCACGGAAAGGACGACGAATGGCTGTATTCTCCTGTGAATGGCGCTTCGGGCGCCCATCGCCAGACACATTGCACAAAGACGCGCGTTGTCAATGGACGAGGGCCGGCAGCCTGTGACGAATAGTCTCTAGATCGTCACTCGGCGGGTTTTCGGCAAGGGGCGGGGCTCAGTCCGCGCCCCGGCCCTCGAGCAGGGCGCAGTAGACGTCGAGCGTGTCCCCCACCATCGTCTCCAGCGAGAAATGCCGTTCGACATGGCGGCGAGCGCGCAGGGCGAGGTTGTCCCGCGCGGAGGGGCGCAGCGTGAGCGCCCCAGCCAGGGCCTCGGCCAGGGCCGCGGCATCGCCGGGGGGAACGCGCCAGCCGGTGCGCTCGTTCGGCGGCGTCTGGGGCGGGGCGAGCACCGTCTCCGGTACGGCGCCGAGATCCGAGACGACCACGGGCGTGCCCATCGCCTGCGCCTCGACCGCGACGCGGCCGAAGGCTTCGGGCTCGGTCGAGGGCACGGCGACGACCGCCGCGGCGAGCAGAGCGGCCGGCATGTCCGAGCAATGGCCGACACGGCGCACCCGCCCCTCCAGCCCCGCCTTGGCGATGAGCTGGTCGAGCTCGCGGACATAGCCGTCGCGGCCCTGATGGTCGCCGGCGAGGATGAAGGCGGTGTCGGTGTCGCCCTGGTCGCGCAGGATGCGCGCGGCCTCGATCAGCACGCGCTGGCCCTTCCAGCCCGTCAGCCGGCCGGGCAGCAGGACGATCTGCTGATGCGCCCGGATGCCCCAGGCGGTGCGCAGCGCCTGGATGCGCTCGGGCGCGACCGCCTGCGGCGCGAAGGCCGAGAAATTGGTGCCGCGGTTGACGACGCGGATGCGGTCGCGGGCGAAGCCGTGCTTGGCCAGGATCAGCTCCGCCGTATAGGCCGAGTTGGCGATGACCACGTCGCCGCGCGCCATCACCGAATTGTAGAGCGTCTTCACCGCCGAGCGGCTGGCATAGGAGCCGTGATAGGTGGTGACGAAGGGCAGGCGCAGCAGCCGGGCCGTGGCGAGCGCGACCCAGGCAGGCGCACGCGAGCGGGCATGGATCAGCTCGACGCCCTCGTGCCGGCAGAGCAGCGCGAGCTTGCGCACGTTCATCGCCATGGCGAGCGGGTTCTTCGACGCCGCCGGGAAGGGCAGCCAGACGCCGCCCTTGGCCTGCAGCTCGGCAACCAGACGTCCGCCTTCCGTCGCGACGAGCGCCCGCGCGCCGACATCGGTCAGGCCCTTGGCGATGTCGACGGTGGTGCGTTCGGCCCCGCCCGCCTCGAGATCGGGGATGATCTGCAGGATCGTCCGCCCGAGCAGCGGATGGGACTCGGTCGAGGGCAATGACAGATGCGCGCCGGGCTGGAAGGACATATTCACCGTTCTGGAACGCCACCTTGTCGCCGCGCGGTCGGGCCCGCGCCTGTTCTCACCGCTGCGACTATGCCTGCCCAGGGGCGTGCCGGGCAGCCTATATTCGCGCCGAACCGCCGATTCGTCACAGGAGATTTGCGTTGGAGCGCGAGGCACCGCAATGGCTGGAGGTCGGAGAGGGCGAGGATCGCCGCCGTCTCGCCCTCCTCTCTCAGCCCGGAGAGGGGGCGCCGGTCGTCTGGCTGGGTGGCTTTCGCTCCGACATGCGCGCCACCAAGGCCGAGGCTCTGGCGCAGTGGGCGCGCGAGACCGGCCGGCCCTTCCTGCGCTTCGACTATGCCGGCCATGGCGAGAGCGGCGGCGACTTCGCGCGCTGGACGCTGTCCCACTGGCTCGCCGACGCACTGGCGGTGATCGAGGCCCGCTGCGGTGCCCGCCCCATTCTCGTCGGCTCGTCGATGGGCGGCTGGCTCGCCCTGCTGGCGGCGCGGCGCCTGCTGGGAACGGCGCTGGCGCCGGCGGGCCTCGTGCTGATCGCGCCGGCTGTCGACTTCTCGGAAGAGCTGATGTGGGCGCAGATGCCGGAGCCGATCCGGCAGACCATCCTGCGCGACGGCGTCTGGATGCGCCCCTCGGAGTATTCGCCGGAGCCGACGCCAATCACGCGGGCGCTAATCGAGGACGGGCGTCGCCACCTGATGTTCGGCTCGGAGATCAGGACCGGCTGCCCGGTCCACATCCTGCAGGGCATGCAGGACCCCGACGTGCCCTGGCGCCATGCCCTGAAGCTGGTCGAGCATCTGGCGGGCGAGGCCGTCGTCCTGACGCTGATCAAGGACGGCGACCACCGGCTTTCGACCGCGCCGGACATCCTGCGCCTGCAGGCGGCGGTCGCGGGGATCGCGACCGCGCCCTGAGCGGATCAGTGGACGCTGACCATCCGCAGGTCGTGCTCCCAGGCATTGGCCGTGGCGGCCTCGCGCGAATCGGTCACCAGGATCGGCGCGCCATCCGCCGAGAGCAGAGCGAAGAGCTGCAGGCCCGACTGGATTTCCGGCGCCTGCGGGAAGATGCGCAGCAATTCGTCGGACGTCATCGACTTGAGATAGGCGACCTCGCCCGTGCCCAGGGCGGCGAATTCGGCCGGGGTCAGAGGGGTGGTCCGGATCATCGTGCTGTCGTCGTTCATCGCGCCCTCCTTCAGAGCAGTGCGAGTGCGGTTACAAAGATACGATGGCAATCATGAACGGATGCAAAAACCGCGCTTGCATCCGCTCCGACCTCAGGCGGGCTCGTCGCGACTGACGATATCGATACGCCGGATGAGCCTTTCCGGTTCCGGCCGAACCAGATCGATGGCCAGCAGACCGTTGGACAGATCGGCGCCCAGCACCTGCATGCCGTCGGCGAGCAGGAAGCTGCGCTGGAACTGCCGCGCCGCGATGCCCCGATGCAGGAACTGCCGGGTCTTGTCGTCGATCTGGCGGCCCCGGATTGTGAGCTGGTTTTCTTCGAGCGTGATCTCGAGCTGATCGCGCGCGAAGCCGGCCACCGCAAGCGTGATGCGCAACCGGTCCGGCTCGTCGCCGGAACGGGCGAGCCGCTCGATGTTGTAGGGCGGGTAGCCTTCGCTGGCGCCTTTCGCGACCCGGTCCAAAGCGCGTTCGATGTCGTCGAAGCCGAGGAGAAACGGATGGGACAGACTGGGCGTACGCGTCATTCCCAGGACCTTGCCTGACGGTGCCGGAGCCCGCGAGGGCGCTCCCGATCGACCGGGGCCCAGATATCCGGCGCCCCGCGGGCGGAAGGCGAAGCCCTTCCGCTTGCTCAACGATATGGCGATCCGTGGGGCGGCTTCAAGAGCCCCAGCAACCCCGCCAGGGCGGTGGAACGTCGCGGAAACGGGGCGGGACGGGTGGTACAGCCACCCCGGCTTGAACGGGGGACCTCTAGATCCACAATCTAGCGCTCTAACCAACTGAGCTATGGCTGCCCGCACCCGGCGCGTGGCGATCAGTCGCTTTCGCGAGATCGGCGGCGGCGCGGAACCTAGAGCCGGAACCGCGGGAATGCAACCCGCGATTCACGGGCTTTTTCCGCTCTTCTCCACGCGCCCGTTCGCCGCTCTCCTCAGGGCTTGCCCATCGCCTTGCCGGCGATGCGCGCGAGTTCCTTCAGATGCTCGGCATAGGATTCGTAGGAGCGCCGCACGGCCTTGGCCTGGAGCGCCACCGCATCGGCGGCGCTGTCGGTGCGCGCGAGCGTCTCGGCCTCGCCCAGGCGCGCCTGGAGCTCGGAACAGGCATGGTCGAGCATGCTCGCCTGCAGCGCACCGAAGGCCTTCGCCATCGCCAGCGTCTGCGTCATCACCGTGCCGGTCGCGATCGCGGCAAATTCAGGCGGACGCGGCAGCGGCATCGCAGCGAGCGAAGGCGCGGGCTTGCTCGCGGGCGCCGGCTTCGCCTCGACCTTCGCAGCGGCGGCCTCGATCGTCTTCTCTGCCAGCTTCGTCACGGCGGCGGTGGCCGTGGCGGTCGCCTCGACGGCTGTGCCAGCGACCGTCTCGACCGCCTTGGCGACAGCTTGCGGCTCGATCGCGGCGGGCGCGGCGACGACCGACGCAACGGGCGTGGCCGGCGCCACTTTCGGAGCGGGAGCCGATACGACCTTGGCCGGCGCGCTGGCGCGGGCCGCCGCCTTGACCGGAGCTTTGGCGGCCGGGGCCTTGGCCGCGACCTTGCCGACCGGAGCGGAGACCGGGGGCGCAGGGGTCTTGGCCACGGGTGCGGCGGCCACGGGCTTGGCAGGGACGGCGTTGTTCGGAACAGGTTTGGAGGGAGCCGTGGCCGCCGGTGCCTTGGGCGCTTCGGCGGGCTTGGCCGGGACCGCCGGCTTCGAGATTTCGACGGGCTTGGACGCTGCAGCAGGCTTGGGTACTGCAGCAGGCTTGGGCGCCTCAGCGGCCTTGGCCATGCTCGGCTGAGCGGCGGGGGCCTTCGAGGCGGCAGATTCGGCCGGAAGCGGGCCCGAGAGGGCCTTGACGGGAGAGAGGCTGACCGGGGCCTTCGACTTGGTGCGGGTCGGGGCGGGCTTGACCATCGCGGTTCTCCTTCAGCGCGGCGACGGATCGTCGGCCGGTCGATCCGGCCATCCGTCCAAGGGGGTCGCGCCGGTGCAGTCCGGATGACCAGTCGGCGCAATCGCGGCCGCCGGGCGGCGGCCGCGTCGTCGGCGGTAGGCTTACTTGGGCTTGGCGGCCTTCGCGACGGTCTCGGCCGTCTTGGTCGCGACGTCCTGCGCGGCCGTGCCGATTTCCTTCAGCTGCGCCTGGAGCGATGCCATCTGCGCTTTCATGAACTCGGACTGATGCGCCATGACCTCGGTCAGGTCCTTGGACTGAACCAGCTTCTGGGCGAGATCGAAGGCGGCGGCGACATTGTTCTCAGCATAGGCGATCGCCTTGCGCGCGGCCTCATGCGTGTTCAGGCGAGCGGTCTCGGCCGAGCCATGCGCCGAATCGACGGCCTTGGCGGCGGCGCCGATGAAACCGTCGAAAGCCTTGCGGGCCTGCTCGACGCTGCGCTCGGCGAATTCGCGCATCTCGGTGGGGACTTCGTAAGGGGTCTTGGTCGCCATGGGTGGTCCTCCTGTTGAGCGCCGCTATGCTGACCGCTGCTCCGCTCCGGCACCGCCGGCCGAAGGTCGGTCGTTATTGTGCGGTGCAATATCATTATTGCGCCGCAATGACAATCTTAGCGCGATGCGTCGCGGCCGTTAACGCTGTTTCGAGTCGGGACGGGACGGCACGTCCGCGCTCATGGCGCCATGAGGATTTGGCCGCTATTAAGGCTTTGTTAGGCATAATGGCGCCGAGCTTGGGGGCGCCAACCGAGAGCAGGCAGGCATGAGCGAGGCCGGACGGGACTGGGCAGGGCTGGGAGCGACGGCGGCGGCGGACGGGTCTCTCGTCGCCTTCGCGGCCGACGGCGCCCTGCTGCTCTGGGATCGGGAGGCTGACCGCCCGGGCCATGCCAATGCGGCGGCTCAGGCGCTGCTCGCGACGAGCGGCAATCTGCCCGCAGCCACACGGCAGCGGCTCGCCCTGCTCGCCGGAGGCCTCGCCTCGCGCCAGGGCGTGCGGCTCGAGCGGCTGCGGCTGACCTCGGGCTTCGCGGCGACGCTGGTGACCTGCGGCTGCAAGCTTCTGGACGGGGATGCCTCCGGGCCCGTGCTGGCGCTCGCGATCCAGGCGTCCGAATTGCGGCGGCTGGGGATCACTCCCCCGCCCCCTGCCGCGCCGGTCCAGCAGCCAGCGCCCCGCGCAGCGGCCGAACCGGCCCCCGTTGCAGGTGCGGCGCCGCCCGCGCCCGCCCGCGCCATCCGCTTTCTCTGGCAGAGCGATGGCGAGGGGCGAATCACCAGTCTCTCGCCCCATCTCGCGGACCTCGCGGGGCCGGATGCCGTCTCGCGCTTCACCGGCAGGCTCTGGTCCGACCTCATCGGTGAGACGATCGCCGACCGCACGGGTGAGCTGCTCGCGCGCCTCGCCGGCGGCACCACCTGGAGCGGCCACGAGATCCTCTGGCGGACAGGGCCGGACAACGGCGTGCGCGTCGAACTGTCGGGCGTCCCGGTGCTCGACGCCGCACGACAGGTCACAGGCTTCCGTGGCTTCGGCCTGGCGCGACCGGGGGCCAACGAAGCCTTCCCCGCGTCGTCGGCGCCCGAGCCGGCGAGCGCAGATGTCTCCAAGGCCGCTTCGCCGGAAGAGACTTTGACGGAGGCCGCCGCAGGGCCTGCAGCCGAGGTTCGGCAGGAACCAGTCGATACGCCGCCGGACCATGCCGTCGCCTCTCCTCTCGTCGAACCCGATCCGGTCGAGGCGCTCGACGCGGCTGTTGTAGCCCCCGCCGAGGCGATGGCCGAGGCGGAGGTCGTCTCCGCCGCACCCGCGACGCTTGACGAGTTCATCGCCGAGAAGACCCAGCCGACCACCGACGAGGCCGACCCGGCTGATCTCGCCGCCTTCTCCGACCCGCAGGACGATGCGAACGCGACCTCTCCCTCTGCTGAGCCGAGCGCGACGGCCGAGGCTGACGCCGAGAGCACGTCCGAGCCCGCCCCTGCTCCGGTGGTCGCGCCGGGCAACATCGTGCCCCTGCGCAACGGCCATCTCACGCCGGTGCGACCCATCATCGAGCCCTCCAAGACCCATCTCAGCTCGGCCGAGCGCAACGCCTTCCGCGAGATCGCCAAGGCGCTCGGCGCCCGGATGGCGGGAGATGAGGAGCCCGCGGCGCCGCGCCTGCCGCCGGCCGCTCCACTGCGGCTGAAGGACAAAGACGCTGCCGAAGCCGAGACCCGGACCGAGCCCGCCGCGGCCGTGCCCGAGGAGCGCTCCGAGAGCGGCCGAGCCGAGAAGCCGCGCCGGACCAATTCCCATGCCGACCTGCTCGACAAGCTGCCGATCGCGGTCCTGGTCAACCGCGACGACACTCCGCTCTACGCCAACCGGACGATGCTCGACCTGCTGGATTATGCGGATCTCGACGATCTCGCCTCGGGCGGGGGCGTCAGCCGGCTGATCAAGGACGCCGCCCGCACCGATGGCGGCGCGATGACGCTGCTCGACCGGATGGGCCATCTCGTCAAGGTCGATGCCGTGCTCTCCAGCGTCTCCTGGCAGGGCGAGCCCGCGACGCTGATGGCCTTCCGCCACCCCAATGGCGGCGGCGAGGTGCCGGTGCTGACGCCCGAGGAAGCCGAGGAGGCGGAGCTGGCGGCCGAATTCGCTGCCGAGGAGGCCGAGAGCGCCGCCCGCGTCGAGGCGCTGCGGCTCGACGCCGGGGTCCGCGACGCACGCATCGCCGAGCTCGTCGCGATGCTGGACACCGCCACCGACGGCGTCGTCACCGTGGACGAGCGCGGCCGCATCCTCTCTCTCAACAAGACCGCCGAGGCGCTGTTCGGCTACGACCAGCGCGAGGTCACGGGCGAACTCTTCACCCTGCTCTTCGCCGGCGAGAGCCATGCGCCGGCGCTCGACTATCTCGAGGGGCTGAAGGGCGGTGGCGTCGCCTCGGTCATGAACGATGGCCGCGAGGTCGTCGGCCGTGTCCGCCAGGGCGGCAAGATTCCGCTGTTCATGACGATGGGCCAGATTGCGGAAGGCAGCGAACGACGCTTCTGCGCGGTGCTGCGCGACATCACGGCCTGGAAGAAGACCGAGGGCGAGCTGGTCGAGGCGCGCAAGGCGGCCGAGAAGGCCAGCGCCCAGAAATCCGACGTGCTCGCCAAGATCAGCCACGAGATCCGCACGCCGTTGAACGCGATCATCGGCTTCGCCGAGGTGATGGCGGAGGAGCGTTTCGGGCCGATCGCCAACGAGCGCTACAAGGAATATCTGCGCGACATCCACCAGTCGGGCGGCTATGTCATCAGCCTGGTCAACGACCTGCTCGACCTCGCCAAGATCGAGGCCGGCAAGCTCGATCTCGACTTCGTCAGTGTCAATCTGAACGAGATCGCGCTTTCGACCGTCAACCTGCTGCAGCCGGAGGCGCAGCGCGGCCGCGTCGTGCTGCGCTCGGGGCTGTCGCCGAAGCTGCCGCCGGTCGTCGCCGACCAGCGCTCGATCCGGCAGATCGTGATCAACCTGCTCTCCAATGCGGTGAAGTTCACCGATGCGGGCGGGCAGGTGATCATCTCCACCGCGCTGGGCGACCAGGGCGAGGCGATCCTGCGGGTGCGCGACACAGGCATCGGCATGGACGACAAGGAGATCGAGCTCGCCCTCGAGCCCTTCCGCCAGGTGCCGACGACGCGGCGCGCCGGCGGCACGGGCCTGGGCCTGCCGCTGACCAAGGCGCTGGTCGAGGCCAACCGCGCCGCGATGTCGATCACGAGCGTCAAGAAGGAAGGCACCCTGGTCGAGATCACCTTCCCGCCGCAGCGCGTGCTCGCGGGCTGATCGGACAGCTGAGGCGCGGCGAGCGCTCGTTCATCGCCGGTCGCGATCAGACGCGTCGGCGCGCGAGGCGCGGGGACGGGATCCGCCGCACCGGCGACGAGGCGGAGGCGGAGGCCTGCCGGATCATCCAGGGCACACGCTCGGCAAAGGCTGGCTTCGCGTAGAAGTAGCCCTGGCCGAAATCGCAGCCCGCCTCCCTCAGGCGCTCGGCCTGACCGGCATTCTCGACGCCTTCGGCGGTAATCTTCATGCCCATATTGCGGCCGAGGCTCACCACCGCGGCGACGATTGCGGCGTCGTCCTTGTCGGTCTCTAGGTTCCGGACGAAGCTCTGGTCGATCTTGATGTGATCGACCGGGAACTGCTTGAGGTGGGTGAGCGAGGCGAAGCCGGTGCCGAAATCATCCAGCGCGATCGAGATCCCCGCTTCGTGGAACTCGTTCAGCACCGCCGCCACGTCCTCGGTCTGCCGGCCGAGGAAGACGGTCTCGGTGACCTCGATCTCGAAATGCGCGGTGGGCACCCTCGCCGCCGCGAGCAGCGCGACGATCCGGTCCGCGAGCTTGCGGTCGGAGAAGTCGGCCGAGGAGAGATTCACGGCCACGCGCCCGCAGGCGAGGCCCTGCTCCAGCCAGGACCCGATATCCGACGCGACCTGCGCGATCATGCTCGTCGCCAGGGCCGCCGACATGTCCCGGTCGTCGAAGACCGAGCCGAAATAGGCCGGGGTCAGCAGGCCGAGTGCGGGATGACGCCAGCGGGCGAGCGCTTCGAAGCCGACGATCTCGCCATTCGCGAGCGACACTTTCGGCTGGTAATGAGGGATGAACTCGGCCGCTTCGAGACCCTGTCGCACCTCGCGGAGGATGGAGACGCGGCGCTCCATCACGTCGCGTGCGGCGCTGGAATAGACGACGGCGCGGCTGCGACCACTCTCCTTGGCGCGGTAGAGCGCGATGTCCGCATCCTTCATCAACTCGACCGGGTCGCGGTGATGGTCCGGGAAGGCGGCCACCCCGATGCTCGCCCGCGTCGACAGGGCCCGGCCCTCATAGTCGAAGCAGGGCTGCAGCGCCGTCAGGATGTCCTCGGCGCAGGCTGCGATGGCGGCAAGGCCCGGTTGCTCGACGAGAACGACGGCGAATTCGTCCCCGCCCACGCGCGCGACCGTTCCCCGGTCGCCGACCGCCTGCATGAGCCGGGCGGCCGTCTCGACAAGCAGCCTGTCGCCTGCGGCGTGTCCCAGCGTGTCGTTGATGTCCTTGAAGTCGTCGAGATCGAGCAGGAGCAAGCCCACGCCCTTGCCGGATGCGTCCGCAGCCGCCAGTGCATCGCCCAGCCGCGTCTGGAAGAGCGCCCGATTTGCCAGACCCGTCAGAGGATCATGATTGGCCGTCTGCCAGATCGCCTCCTCAGTCGCCTTGCGGTCCGAAATGTCGAAGGTGATGCCGATCATCCGGTCCTTGTCCTGCCGCTCGGCCCTGATCGACAGCCAGATCTCCCGGCCGTCGGGCGCGCCGTAGCGGATCTCGGCCGCATGCGTTCCGTCGATCAGTGAGGAGAGCCTGAGCAGATCGACCTTGTGCCGGTCGTCGGGATGGACCCGGGCGGTGAATTCGGACGCCGGTCCCGAGCCGAGCCCGAGCAGCGCCACCGACGTGTCGGAGCGGCTGACATGCTCCGTCCGGAGGTCGAGGTCCCAGGCGACCATGTTGCTGGCATGCAGCGCCAGCCGCAGGCGCTCTTCGCCGGTTCGCAGCGCTTCGTCGGCCCGGCGCGCCTCGGTCAGATCCTGCAGCGCTCCGATCATCCTGACCGGGCGCCCGGACGGATCCCGCACGAGATAGCCGCGGTCGCGGACATAGGCGTAGCCGCCATCGCCCCGCCGCCAGCGATACTCGCCCTGCCAACGCTCGCCGGCACCTCCCACAATGAAGTGCCGCACCTCGTCTTCGACGGCGGCACGGTCGTCGGGGTGGACGCTGTCGAGCCAGGTCGTCCCGCTGGACGGGGCCTCCGCGGCCTCGTAGGCGAACTGGCCGAGACGGCTTTCGCCCCATTGCAGGCGGTCGGTCGCGAACTCCCAATCGTAGATGGCATCCGATGTCGCGAGCGCCGCCAGGCGATAGCGCTGCTCGCTCTCGCGAAGCTTTTCCTCGGCGACGCGGCGCTCATCCTCCGCCAGGCGCCGCGCGGTAACGTCGGCAAAGGTGCGGACGACGCCGCCATTGGGGAGCCGATTCGTCCTGACTTCCAGGACCGTGCCATTCGGCCGCCGCCGCTCATAGACGGAGGCCTCGATGTTGTTGCCCTCGTGCCGGATGGCGTTCACGAGCTTGGGGTCGGCGTCCGCGAATTCGCCCTGCGCGATCTGCCAGCGCTTGACGTCCTCGAATTTCGGGACCGCGCGCATCATCTCGGCCGGCAGGTCGAGCAGATCGATCGCCCGCTGGTTGCAGACGACGACGTCGCCGCTCTGATCGACCATGACGATGCCCTGGTCGACATTCTCGAGCGCGCCGTTCAGCAGCGCCGTGTTCTCGGCCAAGGCCTTGTTCGTGCTGCGGAGCTTCAGCTCGCGCATCACGGCCCGGGCCAGGGCCAGCAGCGTGCTGGCCTGAACCTCCGTCAACCCCTGCGGACGGGGACGGACATCGCCGACGCAGACGGCACCCAGCAACAGGCCATCCGGTGTTTCCAGGCGCGCGACGGCATAGAAGCGCAGGCTCGGCGGGCCGATGACGAAGGGGTTGCTCTCGAAACGCTCGTCTTCAGCGAGATCCGCGATGACGACGAGCTTCGCCTCGTGGATCGTGTTCGCGCAGATCGACGTATCGAGCGAAGTCTCGTCCAGGCTCAACCCGATCTGAGACTTGAACCACTGCCGCTCGCCCTCGAGGAAGCTGACGGCCGCCACGGGCGTGCCGCAGGTTTCGCTCGCAACCCGCGTGATTTCGTCAAACGCGGTCTCGGACTTCGTGTCGAGGATGTCCAGAGCCTTCAGCGCCGCGAGACGATGCTCATCCCTCCAGAACGATCTCGGTTCGGTGTTCATGGTCAAGCGGCTGACCTTCATGACGACGCGCGCGGGTCTGCGACGTTACGAACGAGCACTTACGAAACCCTGAAGCAGAGCACGCCGGGACATGGCGACCGGAGAGACGACTTTGTGCATGGCCGGGAGCCCATGGACGCGGATGCACCCGAGCCGACTCTCCGCTAATGACAGGAGGCAATCCTTCTCCCAAGGCGCTCCCCCATGACATTGACGATCTATGGCTGCTACCGCTCGCGCGCCTCGCGCAACATCTGGCTCGCCAACGAGCTCGGCCTCGCCTTCACCCACGTCCCGGTGATCCAGGTCTACCGCCTGCCCGACCCGAATGCGCCGGGCGCCCCGATGCACACGCAGAGCCCGGAGTTCCTCGCGGTCAATCCGAAGGGGCAGATCCCGGCGATCGACGACGACGGCTTCAAGCTGCAGGAATCGCTCGCGATCAACCTCTATCTCGCCCGCAAGCATGGCGGGCCGCTGGCGCCGAAGGATGCCCAGGAGGAAGGGCTGGCGGTGATGTGGTCGCTCTGGGCGAGCACGGCGGTCGAGAGCCATGCGCTCAACATCCAGTATCACATGGCGGCCTATCCGCCGGAGAAGCGCGATCCCAAGCTGGTCGAGGCGGCGCTCGCCGCCCTGCCCGGCCCATTCGCAGCGCTGGACAAGGCGCTCGCCGAAGGCGGCGGCTTCGTCATGGGTGGGCGCTTCACGGTGGCCGACATCAACGTCGCCGAGATCGTCCGCTACGCCAAGCCGGCGGCGCAGCTCTTCGAGGGCGCGCCGCATGTCAAGGCCTGGCTCGACGCCTGCCATGCGCGCCCCGCCTTCCAGGCGATGTGGACGGCGCGGGACGCCGAGCCTGCCTGAGGCGACGGAGGCTGCCGAGCGCAGCACAGGAACCGGGTGGCCGCCGCGCCGCCCGGCTCCTACTGACGCGGCCTGACGGTCCCGGAAGGACAGATGCCGCGATGACCCTGCCGATGACCGCCCCGCCCGCCCGCATCTCCGGGCTCGACTGGCTGATGCTGGCCGGGCTCTCGGTCCTGTGGGGCGGCTCCTTCTTCTTCAACGCGCTGGCGCTGGCGCAGTGGCCGCCCTTGCCGGTGCTGCTCGTGCGGGTCGGGCTGGCGGCGCTGGCCCTGCTGCTGGCGGTGCGGCTCGCCGGCCTCTCGATGGCGGTCGGACGACGGTTCTGGCTCGCCTTCTTCGGCATGGGGGTGCTGAACAATCTGATCCCGTTCAGCCTCTTCCTGTGGAGCCAGCAGCAGATCCCCAGCGGGCTCGCCTCGATCCTGAACGCGATGACGCCGATCTTCACCGTGCTGGTGATGCACGCCTTCGGCGGCGAGCGCGCCACCGGACGCAAGATCGCCGGCATCGCGGCGGGGTTCGTGGGCGTCGCCGTCCTGATCGGTCCCGACGCGCTGTCGGGGCTGGGTCTCAACCTGCTCGCCCAGCTCGCCTGCATCGGCGCGACCGTGTCCTACGCCTTTTCCGGGCTTTACGGCCGGCGTTTCCGCGAGTTGCCCCCGCTCGTCACGGCCGCCGGGCAGCTCAGCGCCTCGACGCTGATGACGCTGCCGATCGTGCTGCTGGCCCACCCGCCCTGGACCCTGCCGCTGCCGACGGCGCAGACGGCCATGGCGCTGCTCGGCCTGGCGCTGGTCTCGACGGCGCTGGCCTATGTGATCTTCTTCAGGATCATGCGCTCGGCCGGGCCAAGCCATGTCGTGCTGGTGACCTTCCTGATCCCGGTCAGCGCCATCCTGCTGGGAGTGGGGCTGTTGGGAGAGAGCCTGCTGCCGCGCCATTTTGCCGGAATGGCGGCGATCTTCGCGGGGCTTGCCCTGATCGATGGGCGAATTCTGCGCCGTTCGCGGCTGTCCACGGCTTCGTGAGCCTGGGCACAGGGGGAAACCGCACACTTTATTGCCAATAAATTATGAATTGCTCTAGGGTCGCTTTCGCGGCACGAGCCGCTATCGGCTTTCGCGACAAGAGCTGGAAGATATCGGACAACGATACGCCAGAGGGGACCAGAGGGACACCATGGACGTCAGGCATCTGCGATGTTTCATCGCAGTGGCGGAGGAGCTTCATTTCGGCCGGGCCGCGGAGCGGCTGGGCCTGGCTCCCCCCGCCCTCTCCCGCCAGATCAGCGCGCTCGAGGAAGAGCTCGGCTGCAGCTTGCTGACGCGGACGACGCGGCAGGTCGCGCTGACGCGAGCGGGCCTGATCATGCTGGAGGAGGCCAAGGGGATCCTCGCCCGGATGGACCATGCCTCGCGGGCCGTGCGCGAGGCGTCGCTTGCATCGGGCAAGGTTCTGCGGATCGGCGCGATCGACGCCGCCTCGTCGAGCTTCGTGCCGGAGGCGCTGGTCGCCTTTCGCGAGCGCTATCCGGGCGTGCAGATCAAGTTCGTCGAGGCGATGACGGCGGCGCTGGTGCAGATGCTGGAGGCCGGCAAGCTCGACCTCGCCCTGACGCGGCCGCCGCGCAAGCCGACGGACTGCGCCTTCGAGGTGCTGCGCGTCGAGCGGCCGATCGTCGTGCTGAACGAGGCCCATCCCCTGGCCGCACGCGAGCATGTGACGATGCAGGATCTGGTCGGCGAGCCCTTCGTGGTGCCCTCCAAGCGGATCCGGCCTTTCGCCTACGACCTCGTGATGGCGTATTTCGAGAGCGTCGGCGCCGTGCCCAACGTCACGCTGGAGGCGACCGAGAAGCCGGCGATGATGTCGGCTGTCGCGGCCGGCCTCGGCATCGCGCTGGCGCCCGACTGGGTCTCGCGGCTGAGCTTTCCGGGCGTCACCATGCGCCGCCTGCGCGGGGCACTGCTCGATCCGCCGCCGCCCGGTGCGCTGGTCGGCATCGCCTGGCGGCCGCAGCAGCGGCTCGATGCCCGCGACGATTTCCTCGCCATCCTGCGCGAGAGCGTCACCCTGATCGACGAGCGGCAGGTCCTGCCCTTCGCCATTCCCGTCACGAAGCTGAAACGGACCGCCCGCCTCGTCGGGTCGGCAGTCGGAGGAGCCTGATGAGCTTGAACAAAATCGAAAGGGCGCAGGGTATCCGCGTCCGATCTTCGCAGGACCTCGCTGCCGGGCTCTTCATGATCCTGCTCGGGGCGGCTGCCTTCATTCTCTCCAGCGACCTGCCGATCGGCACCCTGCGCCAGATCGGGCCCGGCATGCTGCCCAAGGCCTTCGCCGTGATCTGCGCCGCGCTGGGCCTGATGCTGGGCCTGACCGCTCTGCGCTACAATGGCGAGAAGCTCTCCGGCTGGTCCTGGCGCGGCGTCATCTTCGTGCTCGGCGCGGCCTGCGTTTTCGGCCTGACGATCCGCGGCTTCGAAATCGGCCCGATCCGCGTGCCCCAGCTCGGACTGCTGGTCTCCGGGCCGCTGGTGATCCTGGTCTCCGGCCTCGCCGCATCCGACATGAAGTTGAAGGAACTGCTGATCTTCAGCGTGGCGATGTCGGCCGCCTGCATCCTCCTCTTCAAATACGCGCTGAGCCTGCCGATCCCGCTGGCGCCCTGGCTGCTGGGAATCTGACCCGATGGATATGTTCTCCAATCTGTCGCTGGGCTTCAGCGTCGCGCTTTCCCTGCAGAATATCGCGCTCTGCTTCGTCGGCTGTCTCGTCGGCACGCTGATCGGCGTCCTGCCCGGCGTCGGGCCGATCGCGACCATCTCGATCCTGCTGCCGATCACCTTCGGACTCGACCCGACGGGCGCGCTGATCATGCTCGCCGGCATCTATTACGGCGCCCAGTATGGCGGCTCGACCACGGCTATCCTGGTCAACATCCCCGGCGAGGCGACCGCGGTCGTCACGACGCTGGACGGCCACCAGATGGCCAAGCAGGGCCGCGCCGGCGTGGCGCTTGGCACGGCGGCGATCGGCTCTTTCTTCGCCGGCTGCGTCGCCACCGTCATCATCGCCGCGCTCGGCGCGCCGCTGACAAAGCTCGCGCTGCTCTTCGGCCCGGCCGAATACTTCTCCCTGATGGTGATGGGCCTGTGCTTCGCCGTGGTTCTGGCACGTGGCTCGATCCTCAAGGCCTTCTGCATGATCATGCTGGGCCTGCTGCTCTCGACCGTCGGCACCGACCTCGAGACCGGCCAGGAGCGCATGACGTTCGGCTTCGCGCCGCTCGCTGACGGCATCGACTTCGCCGTGCTGGCGATGGGCGTGTTCGGCTTCGCCGAGGTGCTGCGCAACCTGGAAAACCCCGAGGCGCGCGACGTGGTGCGCACCAAGATCGGCCGCCTTCTGCCGGACTGGAACGACATCAAGCAGTCGTTCATGCCGGTGCTGCGCGGCACGGCCATTGGCGGCACGCTCGGCATCCTGCCCGGCAACGGCGCGGTGCTCGGGCCCTTCGCCAGCTACACGGTCGAAAAGAAGATCGCCAAGGATCCGTCGCGCTTCGGTCGCGGCGCGATCGAGGGCGTCGCCGGACCGGAATCGGCCAACAATGCCGGCGCGCAGACGGCCTTCATCCCGCTGCTGACGCTCGGCATCCCGCCGAACGCGGTGATGGCGCTGATGGTCGGCGCGATGACCATCCACGGCATCATCCCCGGCCCGCAGGTCATGACCAAGAACCCCGAGCTGTTCTGGGGCATGATCGCTTCGATGTGGCTCGGCAACCTGATGCTGCTGGTCATCAACCTGCCGCTGGTCGGTCTCTGGGTGAAGCTGCTGCAGGTGCCCTACCGGCTGATGTTCCCGTCGATCCTGATCTTCTGCTGCATCGGCATCTACTCGGTGAACAACCAGCCCATGGACGTCGCCTTCACGGCGCTGTTCGGCCTGTTCGGCTATCTCCTGATTAAGCTCGGCTTCGAGCCCGCCCCGATGCTGCTTGGCTTCGTGCTCGGCAAGCTGATGGAGGAGAAGCTGCGCCAGGCGCTGATCATCTCGCGCGGCTCGTTCATGACCTTCGTCGAACGGCCGATCTCGGCCGGACTGCTGATCGTCGCGGTCGCCGTGCTGGTCATCGCCCTGCTGCCGTCGATGGCGAAGAAGCGCGACGAAGTGTTCACCGAATGACGGGCTTGCCGCGCCCCTGGCGCGGCCCCACCTTGCCTGCAACCATAACGAGGAAGGACCCGCCCATGAAGAAAACCGTACTCGGCCTCGCCGCCGCCCTCTCGCTCGCCCTGACGGCCGGCGCGCAGGCCCAGGCCTATCCGACCAAACCCGTCACGATGATCGTGCCCTTCGCGGCCGGCGGCCCGACGGACATCATCGCTCGCCTGGTCGGCGAGCACATGTCGAAGACGCTCGGCCAGCAGGTCGTGATCGAGAACGTCGCCGGCGCCGGCGGCACCACCGGCATCACCCGAGCCCTGACCGCGGCGCCGGACGGCTACACCATCGCGATGGGCCATCTCGGCACCTTCTCGGCCGCGCCCGCGACCTATCCCAACCTGAAATACGATCCGATCAACGGCATGCAGCCCATCGGGCTGGCCGGCGGCACGCCGATCCTGATCGTCGCCCGCAAGAACCTCGAGGCGAACGACCTCAAGTCCTTCGTCGCGGCGGTCAAGGCCAATCCGGACAAGTTCAACGAGGCCCATGCCGGTCTGGGCTCGGTCTCCTGGACGACCTGCACCCTGCTGAAGGGACAGCTCGGCGTGCCGAAGCTCAACGCGGTGGCCTATCGCGGCACCGGCCCGGCGCTGAACGATCTCGTCTCGGGCCAGATCGACTTCATGTGCGACCAGATCGTCAGTGTCGCCGAGCAGGTGAAGGCTAACACGATCAAGGCCTTCGCGGTTGCCTCGGCGCAGCGTTCGCCGGCCCTGCCCGACGTGCCGACGACGACCGAAGCCGGCCTGCCGGAGTACCAGATCGAGGCCTGGAACGGCATCGCCGCGCCCAAGGGCACGCCCAAGGAGGCGGTCGACCGCCTCGTCGACGCGCTGAACAAGGCGCTGAACGACGAGAACACCAAGAAGCGCCTGCTCGATCTCGGCACGGTCATCCCGACCGCCGCCGAGCGCACGCCCGACGGTTTCGCCGCGATCATCAAGCGCGACGCCGCCAAGCTCGAGCCCGCGCTGAAGGCCGCTCCGAAGTAGGACCGGCTTCCCGGAATGTCCCTGGCTAAATCTTCGACGGCGGGCCCTTGGGCCCGCCGTTTGCGTTGCGGGGCGCCGCGCCGCCCGGATCCGATGCCGCCTGTCACCATCGGCAATATTCCGTGACCGTTCGTCGCGGAACCCTTCACAACCTCGTCGGTTGTCTCGCCGAACTTCCCCTTCGTGAGGAGATAACCATGATCAAGAAGCTTGCTCTCGTCGCCGCGATCGTCGCGATCCCGGCCACGGCCTTCGCCCAGAACCAGCCCTCGCCGGGCGCGGCCGGCGGCGCGGTCAGCGGGGCGACCTCGGGTGCCATCGGCGGCGCCATCGTCGGCGGCCCCGTCGGCGCGGCGGTCGGCGGGGTCGGCGGCGCGGTGGTCGGCGCCATCATCGGCGATGCCGCGACCCCGAAATTCCGGACCTATGTCGTCGAGCAGGACGTGCCGTCCTATACCTATCGCGAGCAGGTTGCCGTCGGCACCGTGCTGCCGGCGGACGGCGTGGTCTATCGCGAGGTGCCCGCCGAGTACGGCGTGAAAGGCTACAACTACACCGTCGTCAACGGCCGCACCGTTCTGGTCGAGCCGCGTACGCGTCGCATCGTCCAGATCATCAACTGATCGAGACGGCGCATTCTGACGCCCGAAACGGCCCGCCCCCCGCGAGGGGGGCGGGCTTTCGTTTTCGTGATGAGGATAAAGCGCATACGGCATTCGCCGACACGGTGAGACGGGAACTCGAAAGGCTCCGGACGGTTGGTTCGGCAACCATCCACAACAGGGAGTTCCCCATCATGATCAAGAAGCTTGCCCTCGTCGCCGCGCTCTCCGTGCTGCCGGCCACCGTCTTCGCGCAGAGCACCGGCCCGGCGATCCGCGATCCTGCCGGCGGCGTGACGCGCGATCCGGCTCTCGGCGTCGGGGTGGGTGCCGGCGCGGCCGGTACCGTCCAGGCCCCGCTGACGCGCGATCCGGCCGGTGGCACGATGATCGACGATTCCGCGCGCTTCCGCAGCTATGTCATGAACCAGGGCGTGACCTCCTACAGCTACACGCAGCCGGTCGTGGTCGGCACGGTGCTGCCGGAGCAGGGCGTGGTCTATCGCGAGGTGCCGGCCGAGTACGGCGCCAAGGGCTATCGCTACACGGTCGTCAACGACCGCGCGGTGGTGGTCGAGCCGCGCACGCGCCGCATCGTCCAGATCATCAACTGATCCCCGCCGGGCTTTCGGCTTGCGCGACCGAGCCCGCCCCGCAAGGGGCGGGCTTTTGCATGGGCGCTCGGCTCAGCGCGTGCCGAACATGCGGTCGCCGGCGTCGCCCAGGCCCGGCACGATATAGCCGTGGTCGTTGAGCTTCTCGTCGATCGCGGCCGTCCAGATGCGGACTTCCGGGTGCGCGCCGCGCAGGCGCTCGATGCCTTCCGGCGCCGCGAGCAGGCAGACGAAGCGCAGATCCTTCGCGCCGCGCTCCTTCAGCCGGTCGATGGCGGCGACAGCGGAGTTGGCGGTGGCGAGCATCGGGTCCATCACCACGATCATGCGGTCGGCGATGTCGGAGGGCGCCTTGAAGTAGTATTCGACCGCCTGCAGCGTATCGGGATCTCGATAAAGGCCGATATGGGCGACGCGGGCGGCGGGGACGAGCTCCAGCATGCCGTCGAGGAAGCCGACGCCGGCTCGCAGGATCGGCGCGAAGACCATCTTCTTGCCCGAGATCACAGGCTGGCGGGAGGTCTGCAGCGGCGTCTCGATGTCGACCATCTCGACCGGCAGGTCGCGCGTGACCTCGTAGCAGAGCAGCATGCCGATCTCGTTCAGGAGCTGGCGGAAGCTCTTGGTCGAGCGGTCCTTCTGGCGCATCAGCGTGAGCTTGTGCTGGACGAGAGGGTGATCGACGACGGTGACCCCGTCCTGCTGCTTGGTCATTCGGTCCATTCCCCTTCTTCAATTTTCCCCGCCCCTCATCCCGAGGAGCCGCACAGCGGCGTATCGAAGAATGAGAGCTGAGGGGATTATCGGCCTATCTCAGAATACCGTTCCGTCGCTAACGATCGTCAAGGGCGGGCCGCCGCCCGGGCGCTTCTCGGCGGCGATGCGCCGGCCCGCGGCCCAGGTCCCGCCCTCCAGCACCTTCGCGAGGGGCAGCTCCTCGCGCGAGCGGCCGAGCCGCTGGCGGATCAGCGCGCCGATCTCGTCGAGCAGGGCCACCGTAAGCGCCCGCCATTCGACGACCAGCGTCGCACCCGCCTCATGGGCGCGCGCCGCTTGGTTCTCGTCCTTCAGCGCGAGCACGCCGATGTCGAGCAGGAGCCCGCCATTGCGGTACTCCGGCAGGCCCGTGAGATCGTCAACGTCGAGAACGGTGATCCCGGCCCATTGCAGCGGCTCGATCAGCGAATAGGTCAGCCATTGGGAGAGCTTGTGGAAGGGCACGAGCCCGGCCGTGGTGGAGCCCTGCGCTATCAGCGGGTGGCGCCAGGTGTCGCCCAGCGCAACGCCCGCCAGCGTCAGCCGCGAGGGCCAGATGCCACCGAATGCCGCCAGTACCTCGCCGAGCATGTGGCTGGCGCGCAGGGAGCCGGTTTCCGCGGCCGCCAGAAACCGGTCGAACAGATCGCCCGGACGGCTCAGGCCCTGGCGTTCCAGTTCCTCGCCCAGCCGGTTGAGCAGGGCGGCGCGGCCCTCGACGGCGAGCAGCGGATTGGCGGGGCCGGCCTGGAAACCGGCGGCGAGCGCCTCCGGCTCCAGCCGCTTCAGCGCCGACGCGTCCGCCCGCAGCGGCCGGGCCGGATCGGCCGAGAACAGGCCGGCGGCGAACATGTCGAGCGAGGCCAGCGCCAGCCCTTCCGAACGGGCGATCCGCTTGCCGCTGACCGCATCGCGATAGGACCAGTCGGGCCCGGCGCCGGCATCGAGCAGGACGCTGACCACGGCGAGGTCATAGGCCGCGCGGCCGCGCTCGCGCGCATCGGCGAAATGCGCCGCCTTGTCGAGCAGCGCCCAGCGATCGAGGCCGGCGACGGTAAAGTGCCGCCAACGCGCGTGGAACGGGATGTCGAGCGTCGGGTAGTTGGCCCGGATCGTCTCCAGCACATAATCGGCGCAGGCTTCCAGCCGCTCCGGATGGACGGTGAAATGCAAGAGGTCGCCAGCCCGCCCGAGGCGCAGCATCTCCTGCGCGCGGGAGCGGATGGCGGCGGGCTTCAGCAGGAGGCGGAAGGCCTCCGGGTCACGATCGGGCATTGGAGCTTTCAGAACTTGTCGAGGTCGCGGCCGACGGTCGCCTTGAGCGCGTTGTCGCCGGGCGCACCGTCGGGGGAGTAGTAGCCGGCGGCCTTCTTGGCCTCGATCTCGACCGAGGCGTCGGGCGGGATCAGCTCGGGGGGAATGGCGACGCGCTCGCCGATCTCGATGCCGCTCTCGACCATGGCGTCGTATTTCATGTTCGACATCGACATCAGCCGGTCGATGCGGGTGACGCCGAGCCAGTGCAGCACGTCCGGCATGAGCTGCTGGAAGCGGGCATCCTGCACGCCGGCGACGCATTCCGTGCGCTCGAAATAGGTCGCGGCGCTGTCGCCGCCTTCCTGGCGCTTGCGGGCGTTGTAGACGAGGAACTTGGTGACCTCGCCGAGCGCGCGGCCCTCCTTGCGGTTGTAGACGATCAGCCCGACGCCGCCGCCCTGCGCCTCCTTCACCGCCTCCTCGATGCCGTGGACGAGATAGGGCCGGCAGGTGCAGATGTCCGAGCCGAAAACGTCCGAGCCGTTGCACTCGTCATGGACGCGGCAGGCGACGCGGCGCTTGGGATCGGTGATGGCCGAGACCTCCCCGACGACATAGGCGGTGATCGAGCCGATCGGCGGCAGGAAGACGCGCAGATCCGGCCGCGTCACCAGCTCGGGATACATGCCGCCGGTCTGCTCGAAGAGGGTGCGGCGCAGCTCGGCCTCGCTGGTGCCGAAGCGCTCGGCGATGCCGGGCAGATGCCAGACGGGATCGATCGCGATCTTGGTGACGCTGATGTCGCCGGAGCGGTGCAGGATGTGTTCGTCCGGCGCCAGCCGATGGGCGCCCATCGCCGCCAGGATCTCCGGCAGGTTGAGGCGGGCCTTGGTGATGGCGATGGTCGGGCGGATGTCGATGCCCTCGCCGATCAGCCCGCCGAAATCCTGCGCGACGCGGTGGCCGAACGGGTCCATCGAGACGATTCTGCCGGGCTGGAACCATTGCGGCTGCTCGGGGATCTCGGCGGTCGGATGGGTGTTGTGCAGGTCCGGACGCTGCGAGGGGTTCATCGCCCGGGCGGAAATCGCGAGCGCGCGATAGACCGAATAGGAGCCGCCATGGGCGCCGATGACGTTGCGGTCGGCCGGCGTCGTGGTCGAGGCGATGATCGGGCCGCGTTCGGCCGGTGTGGCTGCGCCCCAGCGCACAGGGAAGCGCATCGCGGCGCTGCCGGGCTCGGGATAGGAGGTCAGCCGGGTGTGGGTGGTGCGGTTGGAGGAACTCATCGCCGGATCCGATGCCTGCAAAAGCAAAAGGTCCCAGGCTCGCTGCCTGGGACCTCTCGCCCAATTGAGCAGTATCATGCGAGCGGGGCGGCCGGTCAACCTGCACTGGTACGATGACAGCAGCAGCAGGAAAGCGCTCAATGATGACAGCGATGCCGCGTCGTGCGGGAGAGGCGTCGGTCGGCAGAGGGTTGTTCAGACAGGGAGAGCGGCATGGCCGGCGCGAGGGCATATACGACGACGCCTACGCTCGAGCAGTGGAAGAAGGACAGCAGCGTCGCCCTCGCCCGACGGCATGACGACGCCATCCTCTGCCGTATCGACGACCTGCTGGTCCAATACGGCGCGAACGGCTCCGCCTTTGGCCGGATCCAGCTGAAAGCGGATCTCTTCTTCACGCTGGACTACTGGCTGAAGGTCCATGGCAGGACGCCCGGCATGGCGAAGGGCCGGCAGCCCGCGGTCTACGAACTCTACAAATACACCGCCCACTCCCTCGCCGCGGCGCTCTCCTGCACGATCAACACCCTGCCGGAGTATCTGGAGCGTCATTTCGGCCGCAAGCTGAGCTATCATGGCGAGCATCTCGATCTCGTCGGCCAGTTCGCGACCTATCTGACCCGCGCGGAGGTCGAGAAATACAGGCTCAGCTTCCGCAAGGGCAAAGCCTATATGTGGATGTGGCCCGGCAAGGGCCATGAGCTGACACGGCCGACCGCCGATGGCGGGCTGGTGACGCAGGAGCGACAACAGCCCAAGGGCATGAAGCTCGTTCTTGCCGAATCCGAAAGCGCCTCGAACAAGAACGTGTTCGGGCTGAAGCAGTGGGGCGGCTTCGCGATGAGCATGGGCCGCGACCTCTACATGGCGCGGCACCATTGCGGCGAAGGCAGCGCCGGCCCCGGCAGTGGCGGCAACTTCTACCACTCATCCTATCTGGCCGGAGACCCCGTGCTGTGCGCCGGGACGATTCTGATCGAGCAGGGCATCATCAAGGCCGTCTGCAACGACAGCGGCCACTACCAGCCTGACCAGGCGAATTTCATGAGCTTTCTGCAGGCGTTGATGATGCATGGCGTCAACGTCCAGAACATCGCGATCTACGACTATGACCGCAGGCACTGCGTTAGCGGACGCGATTTCCTGCAGAGGCGGGGCAACTTCGCGCAGGCGCTGCTGCTGTCGGATACGACGGCGTACAGGGCCAACTCGGCGGCGAAAGGCCGGTATGTCAGCGAGAAGATCGAGCACAAGAAGCGCGTCGCGGCTTTGTGGAAGCAGGCCGTCGACGGCCATATCGTCGCCAACACGCTGGAAGGCCGGCTGTTTTTCGCGGAGAAGCTGCTGAGCAACTACGTCCGGCGCGACGGCCAGCGGACCCATGCCTATGACGTCAACACGACCTGGATCCTCGAGGTGATCGCGACCTATTATGGCCCCGTGCCCACGCCGCGGCCCGCCCCGCGCGCCTCCGAAACGGACGAACGGGCCGCAGCTTCCGCCACGACCCGTCCGGACCTATTGAGCCACGCTGGCCAATGCGGGCGGCTGGCGCCACCCGCCGCGGTCAGAACACCGCGAGGTAGCGCAGCAGCGAGATGATGCCGATCACGATGACGATGATCTGGACGACGTTCTTGATCTGGCTGTCCAGCGGCAGCATGCGCACGAGATAGAGAACGAGGCCGATGACGAGAACCGTGATCAGCAGGGAAATCAGAATCGACATGACATGAACCTTCGGTCTTCGGCCGTGAGCCGGCCCCCCGGAGCCGGTGCGGCGACGCATTCGCCAGCACCCAATCCGCTGACAGAACGTCGCAGGGGCGGGAGAGGTTCCGTTGGGGTGGGTCTGGCGGCGGAGGGCGATGCGTTTGGATCACCAGGCGCGGGGAACCCCTCTCCTGTAAGGAGAGGGGCAGGGGTGAGGTGTAGGCCCCTGGACCAGCGGAGTGCAGATCTCACCGCTGCGCCGGGCGGGGGTCACGCCACCGTCCAACGGCCGACCCCTCACCCTGCCCTCTCCCTACGGGAGAGGGTTCCCCGCGCTCTACAGGCAAGGTCGAGCCTACCCAGCAATCCGCCCGAAATCCGCCACCGCGCGCGTGGCTTCGCGGAGCTGGTTCAGCAGGCGCAGGCGGTTGGCCCGCAGCGCCGGGTCGGGGTCGTTGACGGTGACCTTGTCGAAGAAGGCATCGACCGCCGGGCGCAGATCGGCCAGCGCCGCCATCGCGCCCTCATAGTCTTCCGCCGCGACGGCGCTTTCAGCCTTCGGCGTCGCCTGCGCGAGCGCGACCGCCAGCCCCTTCTCCTCGATCAGCCCGGCCTGCGCGATCAGCCCGAGATCGGCTGCGCCCGCGAAGGCGCCCTCGCCGTCCTTCTTCTCCTCGGCCTTGAGGATATTGGCGGCGCGCTTGTAGCCGGCGAGCAGGCTCTTGCCGTCCTGGGTTTCCAAGAAGCGGCCGAGCGCCGAGACGCGGCGGGTGATGAGGAGGAGGTCGTCATTGCCCGTAGCGCCCTCGCCCAGCACCGCATCGACCAGATCATGCCGCGCACCCTGGTCGCGCAGCATGACCTTCAGGCGGTCGTGGAAGAAGAAGAGGAGGTCGTCACAGACGGTTCGCGCTCTTCTCTCTTCATCGTCCCCAATCCGCTCCCCCTCGGCAGCGCGATATGCATTCAAAGGCTCGCGAATAGCATTAAAGCCGATCTTGGCGCCGATCTCTTCGGCCAGTACCCGAATTGCGGTGCCCTCCTTACGCGTCCGCACCTGAGCAAATGGAAACAATGCCGTTGGGAAAGTCCGCGACAGCAACAACCGAATATTGTTCTCGGCGATCAGTCTAATCACGCCCAGGGCTGCGCGGCGAAGCGCATAAGGATCCTTGCTGCCGGTCGGCTTCTCGTCGATGTCCCAAAAGCCGACCAGCGTGTCGAGCTTGTCGGCGAGCGCGACCGCCACCGAGACCGGGTCGGTCGGGACGCGGTCGGAGGGGCCGAGCGGCTTGTAGTGCTCCTCGATGGCGGCGCAGACGCTCGCGTGCTCGCCCTGCAGTTCCGCGTATTTGCGGCCCATCAGGCCCTGCAGCTCCGGGAATTCGCCGACCATCTCGGTCGGCAGATCGGCCTTGGCGAGCTTGGCGGCGCGCTCGGCATTCTTGACAAATTCGGCGCGTTCAGCATCCGGTAGGTCCTTGCCAATGACCTCCGCCAGTTCGCGCGCCAGCGCGGCGATGCGCTGGACGCGCTGGCCTTGCGTGCCCAGCTTGGCGTGGAAGACGACGCCGAGCCTGTCGAGCTTGGCCATGCGCTGGTCGAGCGGCTTCGACAAATCGAGCCCGAGCTTTTCGGCGCTGTCCTTCAGCGTCTCGAGATCGGGCAGATTGCCCTTGTCGGTCGCGAAGAAATAGGCGGCGTCGGAGAGGCGGGCGCGCACGACGCGCTCATTGCCGGCGACGATCGCCGCTCCGCCATCGCTCGCCATCAGGTTCGAGGTCAGCAGGAAGCGGTTGGCGAGGTTCCCCGTCGCCGGATCGCGCAGCACGAAGCATTTCTGGTTGGCGCGGATGGTGGCGCGGATCGCCTCGCCGGGGATCTCGAGAAAGCGCTCCTCGAAAGAACCCATCAGCACGACCGGCCATTCGACCAGCCCCGCGACCTCCTCCAGCAGCCCCTCATCCTCGACCAGTTCGAGCCCCTGCGCGAAAGCCAGCGTCTTCGCATCGGCGAGGATGATCTCCTTGCGGCGGTCGGCATCGAGTACGACCTTCGCCTGCTCCAGCGACGCCACGTAATCGTCGAAGCGGCGCACGGTGATCGCGCCCGGCGCATGAAAACGGTGGCCATAGGTGGTGTTGCCGGAGGCGATGCCGTCGACCTCGAAGGGCACCACCTCGGGCTCCTCGGTCTCGGCGCCGAAGGTACAGAGGATCGCATGCAGCGGGCGCACCCAGCGCAGGCTGGCGCCGGCGGCGGAGGCCTGGCCCCAGCGCATCGATTTCGGCCAGGGGAAGCTGCGGATCACCGCCGGGACGATCTCGGCGATCGCCGCGACGGTTTCCTGCCCCGGCTTCTCGATGACGGCGATGTAGCTGTCGCCCTTCTTCGGATCGCTGACGATCGTGGCCTGGTCGAGCGAGGCGAGCCCCGCCGCCTTGAGGAAGCCCTGGATCGCGGCGTCCGGCGCGCCGACGCGCGGGCCTTTCCGTTCCTCACGGATGTCGCGGCCGCGCACGGGCAGGCCCGCGACATGGAGCGCGAGCCGGCGCGGCGTGGCGAAGGCCTTGGCGCCCTCATAGACGAGACCGCGCTCGACGAGCGCATCGGTGACCAGTTTCTTCAGGTCCTCGGCCGCCTTGCGCTGCATGCGGGCGGGGATCTCTTCGGAGAAGAGTTCAAGCAGGAGATCAGGCATCAGTTGGCTCCCCCGCCCGCCGTCCTGAGCCAAGCGGCGCCGCAGGCCTTGGCGAGTTCGCGCACGCGCAGGATGTAGCTCTGGCGCTCGGTGACCGAGATCACGCCGCGGGCGTCGAGCAGGTTGAACATGTGGCTGGCCTTGATGCACTGGTCATAGGCCGGCAGCGCCAGCGTGTGCCGCGCATCATTGGCGCCCGCGCCGGTCTCGCCCGCCGCCAGCAGCGCCTGGCACTCGGCCTCGGCGTCGGTGAAGTGGCGGAAGAGCATATCGGTGTTGGCATGCTCGAAATTGTGCCGCGAGAACTCCTGCTCGGCCTGCAGGAAGACATCGCCATAGGAGATGCGGTCCTCGCCCTCGCCGCCATTGAAATTGAGGTCGTAGACGTTCTCGACGCCCTGGACATACATCGCCAGACGCTCGAGGCCATAGGTGAGCTCGCCCGCCACCGGCGCGCATTCGACGCCCGCGACCTGCTGGAAATAGGTGAACTGGCTGACCTCCATCCCGTCGCACCAGCACTCCCAACCGAGCCCCCAGGCGCCCAAAGTCGGGCTCTCCCAGTCGTCCTCGACGAAGCGGACGTCGTGCAAGGCGAGGTCGACGCCGATCGCCTGCAGCGAGTCGAGATAGAGCTGCTGCAGATCCGGCGGCGACGGCTTCAGGATGACCTGAAACTGGTAGTAATGCTGCAGCCGATTGGGGTTCTCGCCGTAGCGGCCGTCCTTGGGCCGGCGCGAGGGCTGGACATAGGCCGCTTTCCAGGACCTGGGGCCCAGCGCGCGCAGCGTGGTCGCCGGATGGAAGGTGCCGGCGCCGACCTCCATGTCATAGGGCTGGAGTACGACGCAGCCGCGCTCGGCCCAGAAGCGCTGCAGCGTCAGCAGCAGCCCCTGGAAGGAGCGGGTCGGGTCCATGGCCGGCGTGGCCGCGGCGGGAAGCGGAGCGGAAACGGACAAGAGGCGAAGCCTTCCGGATGGCGGGGTCGGCCGCGTGCTTAGGGTCTGCCGAGGCTTCCGGTCAAGCAGGAGCGCAGGCGGCGGGCGGACAGGTTCTGTTCATCCTCGGCAGGATAATCTCACTCTCAACCGCCGGATTCGCGGCGTTCGGGGCGAGCGCTTGAGCCGGATCGACGGGCTTACACCGTAGGAGTTCCACCATGCTTTCCAACCGTATCGCCGCCGCCGTCTTCGGCGCCGTCACCCTCGCCGCCTCGGCCTTCGCCGTGGCGCCCGCCACGGCCGCACCGGTCTCGGCCGGCGTTGCCCAGGCCGCTCCCGCCGGCGACCTCGTCCAGGAAGCGCAGTATTACTACGGGCCGCGGCGCCATTACGGTCCGCGCCGCTATTACGGCCCGCCGCGCTATTACGGCCGCCCGGTCTATCGTCCGCGCTGCTATTTCGTCGATCGGCGCGTCTGGAACGGCTATCGCTGGGTCATCCGCCCGGTCCGTGTCTGCCGCTGAGGCGGCTCGCGGCCCGAAGCTCCGCCCGCTTCCGGCCGCAATCTGAAGCGAGGCTGAACGGTGCCGTGAGGTGCCGTTCAGCACCATCAGCCTAGAGTCGATGCGTGTCGACGGCGGCGCTCGCAAGGCCCGCCCCTGTCGCAGCGAGGAGGTTTCCACCATGATCCGCAAGACGCTTTTCGCTCTCGCGACGGCAGCCGGCCTCGGCGGCCTGTCGCTCACCACGGCGCCGGCATCGGCCGCCCCGGTCGCAGCCGGGCCGCTGGCCCATGCGGCGCAAGCCACCGACGGCCTGCTGGAGCAGGCGCAGTACTATTATGGCCCGCGCCGCTACTATGGCCCACGTCGCTACTACGGCCCGCCGCGCTATTACGGGCCGCGCCGCTATTACGGCCCGCCGCGCTTCTACGGCCCGCCGCCGCCGGTCTTCGTCCCGCCGGTCGTGCCCTTCTATGGGCCGCGTTACTACTACTGAGCCACGCGCGCCGAGGGCGACGCACCGGCCTGCGCCAGCGGCAGCCGGGCCCTGCCCCGGTGCAGGGCTTCCGCCTCCGGCGTGAAGCCCCCGTCAGGGCGATGCAGAACCAGAGCCGGCAGCAGCGCTGCCGGCTTTTTGCTGCCGAGCGTCGCCGCCACCAGGATGCGGATCGCCGGCTGGTCGGCCCGGGCGTGGACGGGCCGGATCGCGACCGCCCCGAAGCCGGTCGACAATCCCGCGAGAAGCTCCGGCAAAGCCTCGGCACGGTGGACAATCAGCAATCGCCCTCGCGGCTTCAGCAGCCGCCGCGCCGCCTGCAGCCAGCGCTCCAGCCCGGCCTCCTCGACATGGGCCGCAGCCCGGTTCGGCACGGGCGAGGCCCGGTGGGCGCGCGGCGGGTAGAAGGGCGGGTTCATCGCGACACAGGCGAAGCTCGCCGGCGCGAGGCCCAGCGCGGCGGCCGGGCCGGCGATGTCCCCCGTCACCACCGTAACGCGCTCGGCCACGCCGTTCAGCCCAGCGTTCTCGGCGGCGAGGCCAGCGAGTTCGGGGTCGCGCTCGAGCAGCACGACCCGCAGCAAAGGCTGGGCGAGCGCCGCCGCCAGCCCAATGGTGCCGACTCCGGCGCCCATGTCGAGCAGCGGCCCCTCCCCCAGCTCCGGCAGGGAGGCGGCGAGCAGCACGGCGTCGCTGCCGGCGCGGTGGCCCTTGCGCGGCTGGCGCAGGACGAGCTTGCCGTCGAGCAACCGGTCCTCGCCGATGGCGCCGAGGCCGGGCAGCGTCTCAGCCATCGCGCAGCTCGCCGCCGAAGCCGGCATCGATGAGCAGGGCGCGGGCGCGCATCCGGTCGGCCTCGCGCACCAGCAGCCGGCGCGGGAAGGCGCCGATCATGCCCTCCAGCGCGCTGATATGCTGGTCGGCGACCAGGCAGTCGAGATTGGCCGAGGCCAGCAGCGCCTCGATGGCGCCGAGCAGGACGATATCGTTGGTGCGGACGAGTTCATGCATTGCGCGATGGAGCCTGTCCGGGCGCCGGTGCGCAAGCCTCTTCTGGCGGGCAAGCAAGCCGCCTGCGGCGACATTGCCGGCGCGGGAGGGCTGGTCACCGATGCGCCGGTTGTGGCAAGGCTTGCGGGCGCTGCAAGCGGCGCAGACCGCGGAAGGATCGGGTATGGGCGTCGTTGTCGCGTTCGAGGACAAGGAAGCGGGCCAGGGCGCGCGCGAGGCCGGCATCGAGCGGCTGGTCGGGCTGGTGCGCGCCGATATGGAGCGCGTCAATGCGATGATCCTGTCGCGCACCGGCTCCGATGTGACGATGATCCCTGAGGTCGCCAACCATCTGATCTCGTCGGGCGGCAAGCGCCTGCGGCCGATGCTGACGCTCGCGACCGCCGCGCTCAGCGGCTATCGCGGCGAGGGTCATGTGAAGCTCGCGGCCTCCGTGGAGTTCATGCACACGGCGACGCTGCTGCATGACGACGTCGTCGACCAGAGTGACATGCGCCGCGGCAAGCTCGCCGCCCGCATGCTCTGGGGCAACGAGGCGAGCGTGCTCGTCGGCGATTTCCTGCTCGGCCAGGCCTTCAAGATGATGGTCGAGGTCGGCTCGCTGCGGGCGCTGGACATCCTCTCCACCGCCGCCGCCGTGATCGCGGAGGGCGAGGTGCTGCAGCTTTCGGTGGCGAAGAACACGCAGACGACCGAGGACGAATATCTCGCCGTGATCCGCGGCAAGACGGCCGAGCTCTTCGCGGCGGCCTGCGAGGTCGGCCCGGTGATCGCCAACGGCTCGAAGACCGACGCCGCCGCCTGCCGCAGCTACGGACTCAATCTCGGCATCGCCTTCCAGCTCATCGACGACGGGCTCGATTATGGCGGCATCGCCAACACGCTCGGCAAGAACACCGGCGACGATTTCCGCGAGGGCAAGATCACCCTGCCCGTGGTGCTCTCATTCCGCCGCGGCAGCGAGGCCGAGCGCGCCTTCTGGACACGCACCCTGCAGGAGGGCGAGATCCGCGACGGCGATCTCGAGGAGGCGCAGGCGATCATGAAGCGCCACCGGGCCCTCGACGATACGATCCAGCGCGCCGAGCATTACGCCAAGATGGCCAAGGACGCGCTCGCCCTCTTCCCGGCCTCCCCGATGAAGCAGGCGCTGAACGAAACCGTCGATTTCTGCGTCGCGCGGGCGCATTGAGCGGGGGGCTGGGACTCGCCAACGTTAGGGAAGCCAGCGCGGGGAACCCTCTCCCGTAGGGAGAGGGCAGGGTGAGGGGTCGGCCGTTTGACACCGTGGCCGTGCCCCCACCGCCGCTGCGATTGGGCTCGCGCTTTGCTGGTCCAGGGGCCGACACCTCACCCCTCCCCCTCTCCTTACAGGAGAGGGGTTCCCCGCGCCCTTCGATGCCGCGCACCGAAAGCCCCGACCGGCCAAAAGCCGCGGGGTTTTGCACGAAGTTCCCCGGTAGGGGATGCGCGGAGCCGGGTGGCGCGCGTCCTTGCCGCGTGCCGATGTCGGGTGTCGATGTCGAATGTCGATGCAGCGCCGATCTCGCGCCGCCCGGCTCCGCGCG
>LSIG01000103.1 GCA_001556125.1 Rhizobiales bacterium CCH10-E5
GTGGAGGGTGAAGTGGCGACCGGCGCAGGCAGTCGGACATCCCCAGCTTCTCGCTCCGATCGGCCCGTTCCATGCCAGGTTTTGGGCCCTGCCCTCGAAAGCGTGAGCGATGGGTCGGGAACGAGCGCGCAGCAGCACGACACACCGTAGCGGATGGCCGTGTGGTTTACGTTCACTCTCCAGACTGAGTTCGTCAGATCTCACAATCTGCGCTGATCGGCGAGCCGTGGAAAGGTGTCTTCCCGACTCGATCATTGATGCTCCAGACGCGGGAAATAGCGGACCGTGTCCACAACCTGCTCGAGTTTGCCACTGCGCATGCTCGCCGGAGAACCACCAATGCAAGATCCGCCATCCCTTGGGCCGGCGGATCCAATCCAGCTGCGGGTGCGTTGACCGTTGCTTCCGGGCCCGTGCCGCTACGCAGCCCCGCCCCTCATCAAAACTCTTCCCAGCCGGCATCGCCCGCGCGGCTATTGACGACCTTCTTGGTCGGCATGGCGGATGCGGCGTGAGGTACCGGGGTGGCCGCCCGCGGGGCCGGGGCCTTTTTCGAGAAAGCTGCCTCGGCAAGGTGCCTCAGCCGCGCCGGCTCGGATGATGAGCGCGTGGATGGATGGCCCCCCTCATGCACATTGTCCTGCCCCGTCTTGAAGGCGGCGACGAGGTCGTTGAGCTGACGAATGCGTGTGGAGAGCGAGGCCGCGGACGCCGCGCTTTCTTCCGACAGCGCCGCATTCTGTTGTGTCATCTCGTCGAGATGGGCGACGGCCTGGCTCATCTCGTCGATGCCGTTGGCCTGTTCGCCGGAAGCCGCTGAGATGTCGGCTATGGTGGCCGCGACCTTCTGCGAGGCGGTAAGGATCTGGCTAAGCTGCTCGCCGGCCTGGCGCACCAGTTTCACGCCCTCGCCGACCTCGCTGTTAGACGAGGAGATCAGCGCCGAGATGTCCTTGGCTGCCTCGCTGGAGCGCTGGGCGAGTGTCCGGACTTCCGAAGCGACCACCGCGAACCCCTTGCCGGCATCGCCGGCCCGCGCGGCTTCCACCGCCGCATTCAGCGCCAGCAGGTTGGTCTGGAAGGCGATGTCGTCGATCACCCGGATGATGTCGGAGATCTTCTGCGAGGCGTTCTCGATCCGGGCCATGGCATCGACTGCCTGGCCAGCAATGGCTCCGCCCGACTGGGCCGCCTTCATGGCCTCGTTGGCGATCGCCGCGGCGTTGCGTGAGGCCTGGGCCGAGGCCTTGACGGAAGCCGCGAGCTGTTCAGTTGTTGCGGCCGTCTCCTCCAGGCTCGAGGCCTGTTCCTCGGTCCGCTTGGAAAGATCATCAGCGCCGGTGTTGATCTCGCGGGCAGCCAGCCCGACATCGGCAGAGGTGAGCTGGATGGTCTTCACCGTCGAGGACATCCGCTTGACCGTCTCATTCAGAGCATTGGCCAGCTCGCCGAAGCGGCCCTGGTGATCGGCCTCGATCTGACTTGTCAGATCGCCGGCCGCCAACTGATTGGCCAGCTTCAGAATGTCAGAGGTTGCCGCATCGACTGTTGCATTGATGTTGTTGATGCCTTCTAGCAGAGGGCGGATCTCCTGGTCGGCGTCGGTCAGCGCGATGCGGGCGGAATAGTCGCCCCGGCTTGCCGCGGAGACAATGGCTCCCACCTTGCCGACGACGGCCTCCATGGCCTCCTTGCGGCTGCGCTCCTGCAGCCGAGCCGCATTCGTCCGATGCTCTTCTGCCAACTCGGCCTTTTGCCGAAGGGATTCGAGCGACTTCGCCATCATGCCGATCTCGTCGCCACGATTGAGGTAAGGCACCTTCGCTTTGAGATTGCCGCGGGTAATTTCCTCCATCGTGCCGGCAAGTGCCGCGGACGGTGTCGCTATGCTCCGAGCCAAGGCAACAGCACAACCGATCGCGGTCACCAGTGAACCGAGGATACCCAGAACCGTCGCAACGTTCGAACTCATGATGGCGTCACGTTGCGCCTCGCTGCGAACGACGAGCAGCAACCGCTCCGCATCATCGATCTCTTTCAGCTTGGCACGGAACGCATCGAAAAGGCCCTTGCCGGCTCCCGAGCTTTCGAGCTTCTGACCCTGTTCTCGGGTAGTCGGGTTGCCGATCAGGGCGACGGCCCGATCTGCGTGGTCCCGCTTCCAGGCCATGGCGACGCGCTCGAGTTCGGTCAAGCGGGTTTGCTGAGCCTGATTGTCGGATGTCAGCTGGCGGGCGCGCTTGAGCGAATCCTGGAACTTGATCGCCCCGCTTTTAAAAGGTTCGAGGAACTTCTCCTGGCCATCGATCAGGTATCCGCGCAGGCCGGTCTCCTGATCGACCATTCCTGCCAGCATCTCAGACGTCGTGCCGAGCACCTCATGCGTATGGGCCGTCCATCTGGCTGTTTCGCTGACGACGGAGAGGCGACTGACACTATAAAGCCCTGCCGCAGCTGCAATAAAAATGACGACACCGAAGGCGGCCATCAGCTTGCGTATAACCTTGATGTCCTGCAACATTTTCAAGCCCTCGACCGTGCCCGCTCGCAAATTGTCAATGGTATTTTATCGTTAACAACCTAACGGTGTCCTAACGTCAAATCGCTTGGTGGGCGCGGTAATGGATGCCTCATCTCTCCCGTGAAGAGGTGCAAACCGCCGGTCTGGCGATAAAGCTGAAACTGCGCGTGCAGAGCCGCGGCCAGCAAGTCACGCCAACCTGCGTTTTGGACGGCCTCACCTATGAGGCAGCACGGCTTTCAATCAGCTTCTGGCCGAGGACCGTTGCGAGGACATGACAGCTTTCCGCCCTGAGCCAAATGCCTGCTGTTGGCGCAAAGGGTCCCAGCCTGCCTTTCCACGCACCTTCACCTCCGAAGTGCTGGCCGCCAGCCCGACGGAGGCCTCGACGAGCCGCAGCGTCTCGCCCCGATCGGCCTTCGTCCACCCGCTCCCAAAAGGAGCATCGCCCCTCAAACCCGCCTGCGTCGCCAATCCGCCAGCACGGCGGTCGCCGCGTTATACCCCGGCGCGCCGGTGACGCCGCCGCCGGGATGGGCGCCCGAGCCGCAGAGATAGAGCCCCGGCACCGGCATGCGGTAATCGGCATGGCCGAGCACGGGGCGGGCCGAGAAGAGCTGGTCGAGCGTCAGCCGGCCATGGAAGATGTCGCCGCCGACCAGCCCGAAACGCGCCTCCAGATCGGCGGGGGAGAGCGCCAGCCGCCCGACCACCGCGGCCTTGAAGCCCGGCGCATAACGGTCGACCGTCTCGATCATCAGATCGGCGACCCGGTCGCGGCAGGTCTCCCAGTCGAGCCCCTCGGGCAGCACCGGCGCGACATGCTGGCAGAACAGGCTCGCGACATGGCAGCCGGGCGGGGCCAGCGTGTCGTCGAGCGTGGACGGGATCAGCATCTCGACGATCGGCTCCTGCGACCAGCCCGAGAGACGCGCCTGCGCATGGGCGCGGTCCATGTAGCCGAGGCTCGGCGCGATGATGATGCCGGCGGTGTGATGGTCGCCGGGTTCCGGCAGGCTGGTGAAGCACGGCAGTTCCGACAACGCGACATTCATCCGGAAGGTGCCCGAGCCCGAGGCATAGCGCGTCATCCGCTCGGTGAAATCCGCAGGCACGATCGCCGGATCGACCTTGGAGAACAGCAGCCGCGGATGGAGATTCGAGACGACCGCGCGCGCCCGCACCACATCGCCGGCCTCCGTCACCGCGCCGACCGCCCGGCCCTTTTCGCTCATGACCTCGGCGACAGGGCTGTCGAGCCGGATCGCGACGCCGGCTTCTTCGCAGGCCTTCGCCATCGCCTGCGTGATCGCGCCCATGCCGCCGATGGCGTGGCCCCAGGCGCCCTTGTTGCCGTTCACCTCGCCGAAGACATGGTGCAGCAGCACATAGGCCGAGCCCGGCGTGTAGGGGCTGGCATAGTTGCCGACGACGGAATCGAAGCCGAGCAGCGCCTTGATCGGCTCGCTCTCGAACCAGCCATCGAGCCAGTCGCCCGCCGATTTGGTGAAGAGGTCGATCACGTCGCGCTTGGCGGTGAGGTCGAGCCGCGACAGCCGCCGCGCCACCCGGCCGGCATCGATCAGATCCGGCAGCGCCGCCAGCCAGCCGCCATCGCCGAGATTGGGCGGCGCCTGCAGCACGAGGTCGCGCAGCACGGCGGCCACCGTCTCCAGCCGCGCCTCATAGGCCGGCAGACGCTGCGCATCGCGCTCCGAGAACGCGGCGACGGAGGCCGCCGTCCGGCCCGGCCCGGCCGCGAGATGGCGCCCATCCGGCAGCGGCAGGAAGTTGGCCATGCGCCGCTCGACGATGCGCAGGCCGTGGCGGTGCAACTCCATCGCCGCGATGATCTCGGGCCGCAGCAGGCTGACCGTGTAGCTCGCGGTCGAGTTGCGGAAACCGGGATGGAACGTCTCGGTCACCGCCGCGCCGCCGACGACCCCGCGCCGCTCCAGAACCGTCACCGACAGCCCCGCCTGGGCGAGCCTGTGCGCGCAGACGAGGCCGTTATGGCCCGCGCCGAGGATCACGACATCGCAGGTCGTCGTCGCCATGGCCGGCTCAGCCCACGGCCTTCAGCCGCGCCCTGACCTCGGCCACGCTGGCGGGGCGCCCGCCGGCGGCCTCGACGAGCCGCACCGTCTCCGCCACCAGATCGGCATTGCTCCGCCCGCAGCCGAAGGGCGCATCCTCCAGCCCGGCGCGCACATGCACGCCGCGCGCGACCGCGGCCGGGATCAGCCCGGTCAGATCCACGCCCAGCCCCGCGATCATCACCGGCGCCTCGGGCGCATCCTCCGCCAGCAGCTTCAGATGCGCGTCGAGCGCCCAATCGCGCGGCGGGAAGCCCCAGGCGAAGGCGTCCGAGAACATCAGCCGGTAGATCGGCGTCGGCATGCCCGGATAGGCCTTGGCCAGCGCCGCGCCCAGCCGGGTGAAGCCGGGCTCGTAGATCGCATAGCTCGGATGGATCCCGTGCGCCTGCGCCACCGCCATTCCCTCGCGGATATGCTCGCCGGGGTTCTGGTAGATGAAGCCGGCCTCGCCTTCCGGGATTCCGTCGAACGTCGTCCAGTTGCAGGAGCCCGGATCGAGCACGCCCCATTCGACCAGCCCGCGCCTGGCCAGTTCCTCCAGATGCGTGTAGCGGCCCGAGCCGATGATGTCCCCGGCATAGCCCGAGCCGACGATGGGGATGGTCGGATAGACGATGGCGTCGACCTTCGCGCGGATGCCTTCGATCGCTTTTGCGTAGAGCTCCCAGTCGTCGCGCTGGCGCCCGGTTTCGAGGTCGTAGACATGCAGATGCACGATCGCCGCGCCGGCCTCCACCGCCGCGATCCCGTCCGCGACGATGTCGGGAATGGCGATCGGGATGCCCGGCTGGCGCGCGACGCCCCAGGGCCCGTTGATCGCGGCCTCGATCCAGATGGGGTGGTTCATGCCGGCGCATCCTTCGGCCAGTTGTCGCGGATCCAGCGCGTCAGCCCGTCTTCCTCGACCTCGCCGGCAGCGAGCGCGAGGATGGCGGCGGCGGCGGCCGGCTCGGGCACGATGAAATCGACGTCGTTGATGTAGAGAAACGTATAGAGCGCCAGCAGGGCCGTGCGCTTGTTGCCGTCGATGAAGGGAGGGTTCTTCGCCAGGCCGAAGGCGTAAGCCGCCGCCAGCGCGGCGAGATCCGCGCCCTCATAGGACCATTTGTTGAGTGGCCTTTCGAGCGCCGACAACAGCATGCCGCGGTCGCGCAGACCGCTCCCGCCTCCGTGAATGACGAGTTGCTCGTCATGGATCGCGACGACGATCTCCTCGGACAGCCAGTTTGGCTCGGTCATTTGGCGAGTTCGGACAGGGCGTTATGGTAGATCTTCATGCCACGCCGAGCGGCTTCCATCGCCTTGTCGAAGTCAGGACGCTGCTTCACGAGACGGAAACCGCCCTCCGGCTGTTCGACGACATGGAGGCTGTCGCCCTCCTTCAGCCTCACCCGCGCCAGCAGTTCCTTAGGGAGAATGATGCCGAGAGAATTCCCGACCTTGCGGATCTGCAGCACATTCGTGCCGTCAGCCGGCTGGGCCTTCACGGTCTGGTCGATCTTGTTCATGGCGGCCTCCGTTATGCGAAACGTATAACATCATAGCCCGTCCGTGTCATGCCTCTGCCGTCAGCCCGTGGCAGCCACCGGCCCCTCGGCGCCTGGACGCCCCGCCCACGCCCCGTCGAACACCATCGTCGCGACCAGCCAGACCGCCAGCGCCACCGCCGCGACGCCCCCCAGTGCCAGGAAAGCCGGGCCGTAGCCGAAGGACTGCGCCACCCAGCCGCCCAGCGTCGGGCTGAGCGAGGCGCCGATGCCCTGTACCGTCATCACGGCGCCGAGTCCGACATTGAAATGCCCCGTGCCGCGCAGGATGCGGGCGACGAGGCCGGGCAATGCGACGCCGAGCAGCCCGGCCCCGACACCGTCGAGAATCTGAACGGGCACCAGCACCCAGAAGCCGGGGATCGAGGCCGCAATCAGCCCCCGCAGGGGCAGCGCCAGCAGGGCGAGCACGATGACGAAGCCATAGCCGCGGCTCTGCGCCAGCTTCGCCCCCAGCAGCGCCATCGGGATCATGGTGAGCTGCGCCACCACGACGGTCAGGGCCGTCGCGGTGCTGGGGTCGCCCTGCCCGCTCGCGACCATGGACTGGCCGAGCAGCGGCAGCATCGCGCCATTGCCGAGATGGAACAGCATCATGACCAGCGCCAGGATGCCGAGCGGCGCCGAGGTCAGCAGCATGCGCCAGCCCGAGCCCTCGCGCGCCTCCGCATCGCCAGCCTCGCAGCCGCGGGCCGCCTCATGGTCGATCGCGTCGGCCGGGATCATCAGCGCCGCGGCGATGGCCCCCACCGCCATCGCGGTCATGAACCAGAACACCGCCTGCAGCCCGAAGACATAGCCGAGCGCCCCGCCCGCCAGTGCAGCGAACATGTTGCCGCCATGGTTGAAGGCCTCGTTGCGGCCGAGCTGCTGCGCGAATCCCGCCTGCCGCACGAGGCCGAGCGTGATCGCGGCGATCGCGGGTGCGATTACCGCCCCCGCCACGCCCTGCACGATCTGCGCGCCGATCGTGATGCTCAGGCTCGGCACATAGAGCATGGTCAGCGTCGCCGCGATGATCGCCAGCGAGGCGACGATCATCACCGCCCGCTTGAAGCGGGTGTGATCGACCAGCGCCCCCAGCGGCGTCGTCGCCGCCATGCCGGCGAGCCCGCCCACCGTCATCACCAGGCCGATATCCTGCGGACCCCAGCCCTTCTCCTGGAGATAGACCCCGAGGAAGGGACCGAGGCCGTCGCGAACGTCGGCCATGAAGAAGTTGAGGGCATTCAGGGCAGGCAGCGACAAGGCTTGCATCTCCGGCGGCCCGATGGCCGGCGACGGAACGTCACCCGCCCCGGCTTTGTTCCGCCCGACAAACCTGCATGACTGGGTCTTGCCAGCGCTGCGCGGGGCACGCCAAATCCCGCGCCCCGATGAAGCAGGTGAAGCCCATGCTCCAGCGCCATGCGACCTATCGCGAAACCGTCGAGCGGTTCCGCTGGGCCATTCCCGAGCGGTTCAATATTGGTGTCGCCTGTTGCGACCGCCATGCCGATGGCACGGGCCGACCGGCGCTGCTCTACGACGAAGCGGCGGGGCTCGTCACGCTCTCCTTCGACGACCTCAAGCGCGCCTCCAACCGCATCGCCAATCTGCTGCGCGGCCACGGCATCGCGGCGGGCGAGCGTGTCGGCATCCTGCTGCCGCAGCGGCCCGAGACGGCAATGGCGCATCTCGCCGTCTACAAGATGGGCGCCATCGCGCTGCCGCTCTTCATCCAGTTCGGGCCCGAGGCGCTGGAACACCGGCTGCAGCACAGCGGCGCCGCGGCGCTGATCACGGATGCCGAAAACCTGCCGAAGATCGAGGCGATCCGCCACGCCCTGCCGGATCTGCGGCTGATCATCCTGGCCGACGGTCCCGGCCCCGGCGGCACGCTCGACCTCGCGAGCGAGATGGCGAAGGCCTCCGACGCCTTCACGCCGGTCGACACCCGCGCCGACGATCCCGCCGTCATCATCTACACCTCCGGCACCACGGGAAAACCGAAGGGCGCGCTCCATGCCCATCGCGTCCTGCTCGGCCATCTGCCGGGCGTGCAGATGCCGCAGGCTTTCTTCCCGCAAGCGGGCGACCTGTTCTGGACTCCGGCCGACTGGGCCTGGATCGGCGGTCTGCTCGACGTGCTGCTGCCGAGCCTCTATTTCGGCGTGCCGGTCCTGGCCTCGCGCGCCCGCAAATTCGATCCCGAGGCCGCCTTCGAGCTGATGGCGCGGCACGGGGTCCGCAACGCCTTCCTGCCGCCGACCGCGCTCAAGCTGATGCGCCAGGTCCGCGATCCCCGCCGCTTCGGTTATTCAATGCGCTCGATCGGCAGCGGCGGCGAGACGCTCGGCGCCGACATGCTGGACTGGAGCGCTGAGACCTTCGGCTTCGCGGTCAACGAGTTCTACGGCCAGACGGAAGCCAATCTGCTCGTCGCCAACAATGCCGATCTCTTCCCGATCCGCCCCGGCTCGATGGGCCGCGCCGTGCCGGGCCACCGCGTCGCGGTGGTCTCGTCCGAGGGCGAGCCCCTGCCCGCGGGCACGCCGGGCCTGATCGCGGTGGCGCGGCCCGATCCCGTCATGATGCTGGGCTACTGGCGCCAGCCCGAGGAAACGGCGGCGAAATTCGCCGGCGACTGGCTCCTCACCGGCGACACCGGCCATTGCGACGAGGACGGCTATCTCTGGTTCCAGGGCCGCGACGACGACATCATCTCCTCGGGCTCCTACCGGATCGGGCCGGGCGACATCGAGGATTGCATCATGCGCCACGAGGCCGTGCTGATGGTCGCGGTCGTCGGCGTGCCGGACCCGATCCGCACCGAAGCCGTGAAGGCCTTCGTGCTGCCGCGGCCCGGCATCGCGCCATCCGAGGCGCTGGCCGCCGAGATCCAGGCTTTCGTGCGCAACCGGCTCGCCGCCTACCAGTACCCCCGTCATGTCGAGTTCGTGACGGAGCTGCCGATGACCGCGACGGGCAAGATCCGGCGCAAGGATCTGCGGGACAGGGAGATGGCGCGGAGCAAAATGACCTGATCGTCATTGCGAGCGCAGCGAAGCAATCCAGAGCCACGCGCACGCTTTCTGGATTGCTTCGCTGCGCTCGCAATGACGGATGGCGCTACCCCACCTCCAGCACCAGCTCGAAGGTCATCAGCACCGGGTTGTCGCCGCGCCGGTAGCGCCCGGCGGCCATCGCCCCGGTGTAATCGACCAGCGCCACATCGATCTGCGCCTCTGGCCCGCCGCCATCATCCGCAACGGTCCCGCCCGTGATCGCGACCTCGGTGGCGAAATTCTCGACGATCCCGCCCTCCTCGAAGCGCGCCCCGATGGTCGAGCCGACGCCGCCATGGATCGTCGCCCGCGCGATGCCGCGCTCGGCGCAGAACCCCTCCAGCGCCCCGCAGAAGTCGATGTTCGGCTTGACGCGCAGCGCGAAAAAGCGGCCCTCGCGCGTGGCGCCGAGCGGCTCCGCCGGCCGCGGCCCGAACAGCTTGAAGTTCGTTTCCGGATCGACCTCGCCGAGGAAGGCGGCGCCGTCGAGCCCCACCGCCGAAAGCGTGATCTCCTCCGCCACCATCGTCTCGTCGGGCAGGATATGGCCGCCGCTGCGCCGCCCGTCGCCCTCGACCCAGAGCGCATGGGCATGGAAGAAAGGCGCGCCGTCGCGCAGGCCGAAGGTCATCGCGCCCACCTCGATGCGGGCGACGCCCACAGGCCTGAATGTGCCGCTGTAGAAGGCCGCATGCTCCGGCGTCTGCGACAGCGCCGGCATCACATAGGCGAAGGGCGAGAGCGAAAGCCCGTCGAGCTTCACCGTCCCGCTGACGAAGCCGGCGGCGGCAAAACCGCGCCGGACGGCCTCGAGCAGCGTCAGGCCGGGTTGCAGCGTCAGCGGAAAGCGCAGGCCGTGGCACTCCGCCCATTGGATGCGGCCGGGCGTCTCCGGCCCGGGCTGCTGGATGCGCCTCACGAGCCCTGCCCCCTCAGCCAGTCGAGTTGCCCGCGCGCCTCGAGCTCATCGCGCACCAGCCGCTTCGGCACCTTGCCGTATCCCGATTTCGGCAGCGCCTCCCAGAAGAAGAAGCGCTTGGGCATCTTGTAGCGGGCGATCTTCTCCGCGAGGAAGCCGGCGATCTCCGCCTCGTCGGCCCGGGCGCCGCCGCGGCAGACGCAGACGGCGACCCCGATCTCGCCCCAGACCGGATCGGGCACCCCGAGCACCGCGACCTCCGCGATGGCGGGATGGGTCAGGATCTTCTCCTCGATCTCGCGCGGATAGATGTTCGAGCCGCCGGAGATGTACATGTCCGAGGCGCGGCCGGTGATGTAGACGAAGCCCTCCTCGTCCATATGGCCGAGATCGCCGGTGCGGAACCAGCCGTTCCGGAACGACTTCGCATTGGCTTCCGGGTTGTCGTAATAGCCGGCGAAGACGGCCGGCCCGATCACGCAGATCTCGCCTTGGACGCCGGACGCGACCTCCTCGCCGGCCTCGTCCTGGATCTGGACCTGCATCGCGGTGCGGGCATAGCCGCAGCTGCCGACGCGTGCCTGCGGCCCGTCCTCGGCGACATGCAGCGACGGCGGCAGCACGGTGATGTTGCCGGTGACCTCACCCAGTCCGAAATACTGCACGAGCACAGAGCCCAACGTCGCCAGCGCACGCTTCTGGTCCTCGCGATACATCGGCGCGCCGGCATAGATGACGTAGCGCAGGCTCGAATGGTCATGCTGTTCGACGGCCGGATGCTCGACCAGCATCTTCAGGATCGTTGGCACGGTGAACAGGCTGGTGACGCGGTGGTGCGCGATCAGCCGCCACGCCTCGTCGATGTCGAAGCGCTCGGTCGGCAGCAGGATCGAGGCCGCCCCGCGCGCCGCCAGCATCAGCTGATGGACGCCGGCGCCATGCGAGAGCGGCGCCACCACCAGCGAGCAATCGGCTTCCGTCGTCCCCGGCACGAGGTCGCAGAGATGGTTGGTGATGACGAAGCCCATCTGGCCATGGGTCAGCACCGCAGCCTTCGAGCGCCCGGTCGTGCCGGAGGTGAAGAAGAACCAGCAGGGATCGTCATGCTCGACGGCGACATCCGCGACGCGTTCGCCCTTGTGACGGGCGATGACGGCGCCGACCTCGTCCTCGCCGAAGGTGCCCGCCCCGATGCGCCAGGTGAAATCCGGTGCCGGCGCGGCCTTCGCCACGGCCGCCGCATGATCGGGAAAGTCGCCATGGCAGAGAAAGGCCTTCGCGCCGGAGGAGGTCGAGAGATAGGCGACCTCGTCCGGCAGCAGCCGGAAATTCGTCGGCACCCAGACCGCGCCGATCCGGAAGGTCGCGAACATCGACACGAACATCGCGTCGCAGTTCTTGGAATGGACCAGGATGCGGTCGCCCTTGCCGATGCCGCGCGCCCTCAAACCCGCCGCCAGCGCCGAGACCTGCGCATCGAGATCGGCCCAGCTCAGCGTCAGATCGCCCCAGACGAAGGCGGGGTGGGCCGCCAGGCGCCGCCCGTTCTGCGCGACGATATGGCCGAGATTCATCACCCGTCGCGTCATCGGCACGACGCCGCCTACGGGGGCCATGGCTTGCTGTTGCATCATGTTGATCTCTCCAGGGCGGTAGGGCGCGGTCGTCCCGGGCGCAGCGAAGCGAAGACCCGGGACCCATTCCGGAACGGTTCAGGCATGGGTCCCGGATCGGCGCCGCTGACGCGGCTTGTCCGGGATGACCCGAGCCACGACGGTCTGTCGGGCAACACGAAAAGGTCCGCGACCATCACACCCGCCTCGCCTCGACTGCCGCCGCGACGGGCCGCCCGCCGCGGCCGGCAACCGTGCGACCCGGCCCGAACATCTCCGAAAGCCGCCGCTCCATCGCGGCGGCCTCGACGCGCAGATGGGCGGCCAGCTCCTGCTGCCGCTCCGGCCCCATGCGGCTGTCGATGGCGGCGAGGCTGAGCGCGCCGGCGACGCGCCCGTCCGGATAGCGGAAGGCCATGCCGATCCCCCAGGAGCTGGCGACCAGCCGTCCGGGGTTGAGGGCGAAGCCGCGCTGCCGCGCAGCCGCCAGATCGGCGCGGATGACCTCTGGCGCGAAGCCGGGATAGCGCGTCGTCAGGACGGGCGCATTGGCGGCCATGATGCGGTCCACATCGTCGTCCGGCATCACGGCGAGCAGCGCGAGCGAGCCGGCCCCGACGCCGAGCGGGTGCTGGTCGCCGGTCTGCAGCGCATGGGTCCGCACCGGATAGGTGCCCTCCTCGCGATGCAGGCAGACGCAGTAATTGTCGCGCCGGACCGACAGGAAGCTCGTATCCATGGAGACGGCCGCGAGGCGGCGCAGGCTCTCCATCGCGAGTTCGAGCAGACCATGCCGGCGGGCCGCCAGCACGCCGAGCACGAAGGCTTCCTCGCCAAGGCAGTAATGCCGCGTCTGCGGCTCCTGCTCGATCAGCCCCGCCCGCATCAGCGCCAGCAGCAGCCGCCGCGCCGTCGGCTTGTTGAGGCCGCTGCCGGCGACGATGTCGGCCAGCGGAAGCCCGCCCGCCGGCTCGCGGCCGACGAGCGCGAGCAGTTGCAGGGCGCGGTCAACGCTCTGCGAACCGGATAGGCCGGACCGCGCCTCCTCGCTAGCTCCCACGAAGCGTCCTCGTTAAGGGTCCACCATATGGACCTTATTCTTATCCCGTGAGCCTAGATCGGGCTTTTGCGGATTGCAATGCGAGGGTTGTCGTGTAATCTCCGCGCCGTTCCATGGTGATCCCGATCACGATGTGGACCGCACCGCCGGCTGCCCGACAAGCCAAAACGAGCGCGATGCGACCGGGAGGACGACGACATGCCGATAGAGCCCCTCATCGCGGGCAGCCGCCTCGTTTGCGCAGCGCTGCACCGCCGCGCCGCACGCCGCGTGGGCTGAGCCGCGCCATGGTCGACGTCGCCGACAGGATCGCCCTGCCCGAAACCATCGCCGAGCTCGAGGACGTCCGCCCGGGTTCGCCCTTCATGCGCCCGGTCGAGGCGATTGCGGCCGCGCTCGTCGCGCTCATCATCGGCGTGCTGCTGCTGGGCGTGACCTCGCGCTACGTCTTCTCTCTGCCGGTGATCTGGATCGACGAGGTCGCCTCGATCTCCTTCCTCTGGCTCGCCATGCTCGGCTCCGCCATCGCGATCGACCGCAACGAGCATCTGCGGCTGACGCTGTTCGTCGGCATGATGCCGGAGCGCCTGCGCGGCTTCGCCAACAGCTTCGCGCTGCTCGTCGTCGCCGCCTTCCTGCTGGCGATGATCTACCCGGCGATCGACTATGCGATCGAGGAGAGCTTCGTCACCTCGGCCGCGCTCAACATTCCCAACAGCTGGCGCGTCTCCGCGCTCGCGACCGGCATCGTGCTGATGGCGCTGCTGGCGCTGCGCCACGCCTGGCGCAGCTCGACACTGCGCGACCTCGCCCTGGCGGCGGCGCTGATCCTCGCCCTCGGCCTCGCCTTCTGGTGGCTGACGCCGACCTTCAAGGGGCTGGGTTACGGCAACATCCTGATCTTCCTCGTCATCGTCGTCGCGCTCTGCCTCGCGGCCGGCGTGCCGATCGCCTTCTGCTTCGGCATGGGCACGCTCTGCTTCCTCGTCTTCTCGACCAATGTGCCGATGCTGGTGATGGTCGGCCGCATGGACGAGGGCATGTCGAGCATCATCCTGCTCTCGGTGCCGATCTTCGTACTGCTCGGCTGCATCCTCGACGCCACCGGCATGGGCAAGGCGATCGTCGATTTCTTGGCGTCGATGCTCGGCCATGTCCGCGCCGGCATGTCCTATGTGCTGCTCGGCTCGCTCTTCCTGGTCTCGGGCATTTCCGGCTCCAAGGTCTCGGACATGGCGACCGTGGCGCCCGCCCTCTTCCCGGAGATGAAGCGGCGCGGCTACCAGCCCAAGGAGCTGATCGCGCTTTTGTCCACCGGCGCGGCGATGGCCGACACGGTGCCGCCCTCGATCGTGCTGATCGTGCTCGGCTCGGTCGCCGGCGTCTCGATCGCCGGGCTGTTCAACGCCGGCTTCGCCATCGCCATGGTGCTGCTGCTGGCGCTCGCCGTTCTCGCCCGCTGGAAGGCACGGCACGAGGACATGGCGGGCGTGCGCCGGCTCTCCTTCGGCGTCATCGGCAAGACGGCGCTGGTCGCGGGGCCGGCCCTGGTCCTGCCCTTCATCATCCGCGCCGCGGTCGGCGGCGGCGTCGCCACCGCGACCGAGGTCTCCACCATCGCGGTGCTCTACGCGCTGATCATCGGCATGGTGCTCTATGGCGGCATCAGCGGGCGCAAGTTTTATGCGATGCTGGTCGAGACCGCGGCCCTGTCCGGCGCGATCCTGATGATCCTCGGCACGGCGCTCGCCATGGCCTGGGCCCTGACGCAGACCGGCTTCGCCCGTGACCTCGCCGCCTTCATGACCGGGCTGCCCGGCGGCTGGCTGACCTTCATGGCCGTCACCATCGTCGTCTTCATGGTGCTGGGCTGCGTGCTCGAGGGCCTGCCGGCCATCGTGCTGATGGCGCCGCTGATGTTCCCGATCGCCAAGAGCCTCGGCATCAACGACGTGCACTACTCGATGGTGGTGGTCACGGCGATGAACATCGGCCTGATGACCCCGCCCATCGGCATCGGCTTCTACATCGCCTGCAAGATCGGCAACGTCTCGCCCGACGAGGCGATGGGCGCGATCTGGCCCTATCTCATCGCGCTGCTCATCGGCCTCGTCGTCATCGCCGTCGTGCCCGGCCTCTCGACCTGGGTGCTGTGACGCCGACCCGAACACCCCATAACAAACCACTGGGAGAAACGACCATGACCATCTCACGCCGCACCCTGCTGCAGGGCACCGCCGCAGCCTCCGCCATCGGCACCTTCTCGATCGGCCGTGCCTCGGCCCAGAGCGCCGAGTTCACCTACAAATACGCCAACAACCTGCCGCTGACGCATCCGATGAACCAGCGCGCCAACGAGGCGGTGGAGAAGATCAAGGCCGAGACCAATGGCCGCGTCGTCATCCAGATCTTCCCGAACAACCAGCTCGGCTCCGACACCGACATGCTGAGCCAGGTCCGCTCGGGCGGCGTCGAGTTCTTCACGCTGTCGCCGCTGATCCTCTCGACGCTCGTGCCCAACGCCTCGGTCTCGGGCATCGGCTTCGCCTTCCCGAACTACGACGCCGTCTGGAAGGCGATGGACGGCGAGCTCGGCGCCTATGTCCGCGGCCAGATCCAGAAGGCCAACCTCGTCGTCATGGACAAGATCTGGGACAACGGCTTCCGCCAGATCACCTCGTCCAAGGGCCCGATCAACACCCCCGACGACCTCAAGGGCCTGAAGATCCGCGTCCCGGTCTCGCCGCTCTGGACCTCGATGTTCACCGCCTTCCAGTCGGCCCCCGCCAGCATCAACTTCGCCGAGGTCTACACCGCGCTGCAGACCAAGATCGTCGATGCGCAGGAGAACCCGCTGGCGATCATTTCGACCGCCAAGCTCTTCGAGGTGCAGAAATATCTCTCGGTCACCAACCATATGTGGGACGGCTTCTGGTTCCTCGGCAACCGCCGCGCCTGGGAGCGTCTGCCGGAGGATCTGCGCGCCATCGTCGCCAAGAACCTCAACGCCGCCGCCGAGCTGGAGCGCGCCGACGTCGCCAAGCTCAACGCCGGCCTGCGCGACGACCTGACGTCCAAGGGCATGGTCTTCAACGAGACCAAGGCGGAGGCCTTCCGCGACGCCCTGCGCAAGGCCGGCTTCTACGCCGAGTGGAAGAAGAAGTACGGCGACGAGGCCTGGGGCATCCTCGAGAAGGCCGTCGGCGGCTCGCTGAGCTGAGAGCCTTCGACGACCGCGCCCGTCATTCTCGGGCGAAGCGCAGCGCAGACCCGAGAATCTCCAGCAGGAGATGCTCGGGTCGAGCCCGAGCATGACGGCGCGGTTCGACCGCGAGACGAAAGAAGACCACCATGGCCGACCGGCTCAAGGGCAAGATCGCCGTCGTCTTCGGCGCCGGCGCCTCCGGCGAGGGCTGGGGCAATGGCAAGGCGGCTGCCGTCGCCTTCGCCCGCGAGGGCGCGCGCGTCGCCTGCATCGACATCAGCCAGGCAGCGGCCGAGGAGACCGCGGCGATCATCACGGCTGAGGGTGGTGTCGCCATCGCGCTCGCCGCCGACGTGACCCGGCAGGCCTCGATCGACTCAGCCGTGGCCGCGACGATGACGCGCTTCGGCCGCATCAACATCCTCCACAACAATGTCGGCGTCACCCATATGGGCGGGCCGGTCGAATTGTCGGAGGAGCAGTTCCAGGCCGCGATCGACCTCAATCTCGGCCCGGTCTATCGCTGCTCCAAGGCCGTGATCCCGCATATGCTGGCCGGCGGCGGCGGCACGATCGTCAACATCTCCTCGATCGCGGCGATCCGCTGGGTCGGCTATCCCTATTTCGCCTATTACGCGACCAAGGCCGCCGTGAACCAGGCGACCGTGGCGCTTGCCATGCAATACGCAAGGCAAGGCATCCGGGCGAACTGCATCATGCCCGGGCTGATCGACACGCCGATGATCTACAAGCAGATCTCGGCGCAGTACCCCTCCGTCGAGGAGATGGTCGCCGCCCGCGACGCGCTCGTGCCGATGGGCAAGATGGGCACCGCCTGGGACATCGCCAACGCCGCGGTCTTCCTCGCCTCCGACGAGGCGAAGTTCATCACCGGCGTCTGCCTGCCGGTCGATGGCGGCCAGACCTGCGGCGCGAGCGGGGTGGGATAGAGGTCTGCCGTCATTCCGATCATGCTCTGAAACGCGCCGTCATCCTGGGCGGCCAAAGGCCGACCGGGATCCATCATCGGGCGCCGCGGAGCCCGATGATGGATCCCGGCCTGCGCCGCTGCGCGGCTTGTCCAGGACGACGCGGGTGGGGCTGAGGTGAACAGGAAGAGGTCACTCCCGCCTTGCAATCCAGTCCGCCAGCGGCCCCGCCAGCCCGACGCTCTCCTTGCCCGCCGGCCGCGCGAAGCTGCCCGTACGCGCCTTGAGCGGGCGCAGCAGCGCCAGCGTCTGCGCCTGCCGCACCGCCGCCTGGACCTGGTCGATCACCGGCACGGGAATGCGCTCGCGCACCCTCAAAGCAAGCCCCGCCAGCGGCGCCCCGGCCAGGATCACGACATCGGCCTGCGTGCTCGCGACCGCCTCGTTGGCGAGCGCGACCAGCAGCTCCTCCTTCTCCTCCTGAACGTCCGAGATCGAGCGGAAGGCGCCGTCGAGCATGCGGATGCCGGCGCAGCGATCGGCCATGCCGTGAATCTCGACGCATTCCTGGTACCAGGGCCCGAGCGCGCTCGCGAAGGTGACGATCGCAAAGCGTCGGCCGAGCATGCAGGCCGTCAGCATCGCCGCCTCCGCCATGCCGACCACCGGCACCTCGAACAGTTCGCGCGCTGCGAACAGGCCGGGATCGCCGAAGGCCGCGATCACCGCGGCATCGTAAGACCCCGCCCGCTCCGCCAGCATCTCGAGCGCGATCGCGCCGCCGATCTGCGCTTCCGCCCGCGTCGAGATGTAAGGGACGCCGCGCGGCGCAGTGGCGGGCAGGATCTGCGTCTCCGGCCCGACGACCTGCACCGCCGCAGCGAGCAGCCGCGTCGTCAGGCTCTCGCTGGTGTTGGGGTTCAGCAGCAGGATCTTCATCGGGGATCGCTCTCTCGGCCTGGGCGCACCGCGCCTGCAGACTGCGTGCCATGGCGCGGGCCTCCGATCCATCCCGGATCGCATGCGCGGCGCAGCGCGTTCCATCGCTGGAACACTTGATCCATTCCGCGCGCGCTGCCAGTAAGGGCTGACGCGCGGCGCGAGGCCGGGAGAGAGATGGCATGACGGACGAGACGGCCCTTTCGGCCCCTCGCGATTTCGACGGCCTGAGATCGCTGATCCTCGCCCGCCGCCAGTCGCTGCCCAAGCGCATTGCCCAGGTCGCCGCCTATGCGCTCGACAACCCCGACGAGATCGCCTTCGGCACGGCGGCCAGCATCGCCGACGCCGCGGGCGTCCAGCCCTCGACGCTGGTGCGCTTCGCCCAGCATCTCGGCTTCGATGGCTTCACCAGCCTGCAGAGCGTCTTCCGCGAACGGCTGCGCGAGCGCAATTCGAGCTATGAGGAGCGGCTCAACGCGCTGCGCGCCGATGTCGGCGGCAACGGCGCCAATCACCGCATCCTCGAAGGCTTCCTGACCGCATCCGGTACCTCGCTCGACCTGATGGCCCGCTCGCTCGACGAGGCACAGCTCGACCGCGCCATCGCGGCCCTCGCCGGGGCGGAAACGGTCTTTATAATGGCGCGGCGGCGCTCCTATCCGGTCGCGAGCTACATGGCCTATGCGCTGGGCAAGCTCGGCGTGCGCAACCAGCTCGTCGAATCGGCCGCCGGCCTGAGCCCGGAAATCCTCTCCTTCGCGACGCCGCGCGACGTCGCGCTCGCCGTCAGCTTCTCGCCCTATGCGGCCGAGACGATCGACGAGGCCCGCCAGCTCTCGGAGCGCGGCGTGCCGGTCGTCGCCATCACCGACAGCGCCTTCTCGCCGCTGGTCCAGTTCGCGACGCTCTGGTTCGAGGTGGCGGAGGCTGATTTCGGCGGCTTCCGCACGCTCTCGGCCACCATGGCGCTGTCGATGGCGCTCGCCGTCGGCATCGGCGACGCCCGCCGGGACCGCAAGCCCGGCAAGCCGCGCGGCCGCGCGCGCAACCCCGCCTGACGCCCTCGGACCCGCCCTCCCAATCGGGAACGTCCATTCCGAATTGACTGGAAAGTAGAACTGTTATTTCGTAAGCGACGGATCGCCGGAGCGCGCAGCGCAGCCGGGACCAGGGGCAGGACGAGCCGGGAGAACGACATGGCGGCATCGCAGGGCGGACCCGCGCCGTCGCTCGACGTCATCACCATCGGGCGCGCATCGGTCGATCTCTACGGCCAGCAGATCGGCTCGCGGCTCGAGGATGTCGGCAGCTTCGCCAAATCGGTCGGCGGCTGCCCGGCCAACATCGCCATCGGCACCGCGCGGCTCGGCCTGCGCTCGGCCCTGCTGACCCGCGTCGGCGACGAGCAGTTCGGCCGCTTCCTGCGCGAGCAGCTCGCGCGCGAGGGCGTCGATCTCGGCGGGCTGAAGACCGACCCGACACGGCTGACCGCGCTCGCCATCCTCTCGGTCGAGAGCGACAAGTCCTTCCCCCTGCTGTTCTACCGCGAGAACTGCGCCGACATGGCTCTGGAGGAAGCGGACGTCGATGCAGCCTTCCTCGCCACCGCCCGCGCCGTCGTCGTCACCGGCACCCATTTCGCGAAGCCCAACACCGAGGCCGCCCAGCGGAAGGCGATGCGGCTGATGCGGGCGCAGGGCGGCAAGGTCATCCTCGATATCGACTACCGCCCCAATCTCTGGGGGCTCGCCGGCCATGCCGCCGGCGACAACCGCTACATCGCCTCGGCCGCCGTCTCGGAGCGGATGAAGAGCGTCCTGCCCGGCTGCGACCTCGTCGTCGGCACCGAGGAGGAGGTGCTGATCGCCTCGGGCGAGAGCGAGTTGCTGCCGGCGCTCAAGACGATCCGCGCGCTCACCCCCGCCACCATCGTGCTCAAGCGCGGGCCGATGGGCTGCATCGTCTATGAGGGCGCGATCTCCGACGATCTCGAGGACGGCATCGTCGGCAAGGGCTTCCCGATCGAAGTCTACAATGTGCTCGGCGCGGGCGACGCCTTCATGTCCGGCTTCCTGCGCGGCTGGCTCGGCGGCGAGAGCCTGCAGACGGCGGCGACCTGGGCCAATGCCTGCGGTGCCTTCGCCGTCTCGCGCCTGCTCTGCTCGCCCGAAAGCCCGACCTTCGCGGAGCTGCAGTATTTCCTGAAGAACGGCAGCCCGCATCGCGCGCTCCGCAAGGACGAGGCGATCAACCACATCCACTGGGCGACGACGCGGCGCCGCGACATCCCCTCGCTGATGGCGCTCGCCTGCGACCACCGTGCCCAGCTCGAGGAGGTCGCGCAGAAGCTCGGGGCCGACCCCGCCCGCATCCGCGACTTCAAGGTGCTCGCCGTCAAGGCCGCAGCCCGCGTCGCCGCCGGTCGGCCGGGCTACGGCATGCTCCTCGACGAGAAGCATGGCCGCGAGGCGATGTTCGAATTCGCCCGCCACCCCTTCTCCTGGCTCGGCCGCCCGGTCGAGCTGCCGGGCTCGCGGCCGCTGCGCTTCGAGGGCAGCCAGGACATCGGCTCGGCCCTGCCGGAATGGCCGGTCGATCACTGCATCAAGGCGCTCTGCTTCTATCACCCGGACGACGAGCCCGCGCTCAAGCAGGCCCAGCAGGAGAAGCTGCGCACGCTCTTCGAGGCGGCCCGCAAGGTCGGCCGCGAATTGCTGGTCGAGATCATCGCCGGCAAGCACGGCCCGCTCGGCCCAGACACCATCGCCCGCGCGATGCAGGAACTCTACGATCTCGGCATCAAGCCCGACTGGTGGAAGCTCGAGCCGCAGGCCTCGCCCGCCGCCTGGGCCGCGATCGAGCAGACCATCGCCCGCAACGACCCCTGGTGCCGCGGCGTGCTGCTGCTCGGGCTCGACGCCCCCGCCGAGGAGCTGGAGGCCGGCTTCGCCGCCACGGCCGCCACCCCCATCGTCAAGGGCTTCGCCGTCGGCCGCACCATCTTCATGACCGCCGCCGAAGCCTGGCTCGCCGGCCGCATGGACGACGAGGCGGCGATCGCCGACATGGCCCGCCGCTTCGGCGCGCTGACCGAGCTCTGGATCGCCACCCGCGACCGCAAGGCGGCCTGACCGTGCCGTCCTTGTTCCATCCGCGCCGTCATTCCGGACAAGCCGCGCCAGCGGCGCCGCTCCGGAATCCATCGTAGAGTACAGAGCCCCCCAATGGATTCCGGGCCTCCGCTTCGCTCCGCCCGGAATGACGGAGAGGTTCCACCGCACAATCCGTGGCCGAAGAGACGTTTCATGACCGCCACCCTCCGCCTCACCATGGCCCAGGCGCTGACGCGCTATCTCAGCCGCCAGATGACCGAGATCGACGGGCAGCGCCTGCCCATCTTCGGTGGCGTCTGGGCGATCTTCGGCCATGGCAATGTCGCGGGCCTCGGCGAAGCGCTTTGGCACGATCGTGATCGCCTGCCGACCTTCCGCGCCCATAACGAGCAGGCCATGGCCCATGCCGCCATCGCCTATGCCAAGGCCAACATGCGCCGTCGCTTCATGGCCGCGACGACCTCGATCGGCCCCGGCGCGACCAATCTCTTTACCGCCGCCGCGCTCGCCCATGTCAACCGCCTGCCCGTGCTGCTGCTGCCCGGCGACGTCTTCGCCAACCGGATCCCCGACCCCGTCCTACAGCAGGTCGAGGCGTTCGGGGATGGCACGGTCTCGGCCAATGACTGCTTCAAGCCGGTCTCGCGCTATTTCGACCGCATCACCCGGCCCGAACAGATCATCCCGGCGCTCCATCGCGCCATGCAGGTGCTGACCGATCCGGCCGAATGCGGGCCCGTCACGCTCGCGCTCTGCCAGGACGTGCAGGCGGAAGCCTATGACTATCCCGAGAGCTTCTTCGAGGAGCGCCTCTGGACGCCGCGCCGCCCGCGGCCCGACCGGGCCGAACTCGCAGCGGCTGCGGCCGCGCTGAAGGCCGCGAAGAAGCCGCTGATCGTGGCCGGCGGCGGCGTGCTCTATTCCGGCGCCAGCGACGAGCTCGCCCGCTTTGCGACGCAGACCGGCATCCCCGTCTGCGAGACGCAAGGCGGCAAGTCGGCCCTGCCCGACGATGCGCCGCTGAACATGGCCGCCGTCGGCGTCACCGGCACGGGCGCCGCCAATCGCCTCGCGGCCGAGGCCGATCTCATCCTCGCGGTGGGCACGCGCCTGCAGGATTTCACCACCGGCTCCTGGGCCCTCTTCGCCGCCGGCAAGAGCGTGATCGGCCTCAACGTTCAGGCCTTCGATGCCGGCAAGCACCGCGCCCTGCCGCTGGTGGCGGACGCCCGCGAGGGCCTCGCCGAACTGCGCGACGCGCTCGGTGGCTGGATGGCCCCTGAAAGCTGGACCAGCGACGCGAAGGCCGGCAAGGCGGCGTGGCGGAAGAAGGCGCAGGCCGTCACAGCCGCGACCAACGTGGCGCTCCCCTCGGATGCGCAGGTGATCGGCGCCGTCCAGCGCAGCCTCGGCGCGGAGGTCATCCTGCTGCATGCGGCCGGCGGGCTGCCCGGCGAGTTGCACAAGCTCTGGCAGGCGGGCTCGCCCGGCTCCTACCACGCCGAATACGGCTTCTCCTGCATGGGCTACGAGATCGCCGGCGGGCTCGGCGCCAAGATGGCACGGCGCGAGCGCGAGGTCGTCGTCATGGTCGGCGACGGCTCCTATCTGATGATGAACTCCGAGATCGCGACCTCGGTGATGCTCGGCCTGAAGCTCACCATCGTGCTGCTCGACAATCGCGGCTTCGGCTGCATCAACCGCCTCCAGAACGCGACCGGCAGCGCCTCCTTCAACAACCTGCTCAAGGACGCCCGGCACGAGACCCTGCCCGAGATCGACTTCGTCCAGCACGCCGCCAGCCTCGGCGCGATCGCCGTGAAAGCCGCCTCGATCGCCGAACTGGAAGCCGCGCTGGCCCAGGCGAAGATAAACACCCGCACCACGGTCGTCGTCATCGACACCGACCCGCTGGTCTCGACCGGCGCCGGGGGCGCGTGGTGGGATGTCGCGGTGCCGGAGGTCAGCGAACGCGCCGAGGTCCGCGCCGCGCGAGCAAGCTATGACGAGCGCCGCAAGCGGCAGACGATCGGGGATTAAGCGCCGGGAACCCCTCTCCTGTAAGGAGAGGGGCAGGGGTGAGGTGCTGGCCCCCGGACCCGTTCGCACCCCCTCACCGCAGCCGGCGGTGAGGGCACGAATAAGACGTCCGGCGGCCGACCCCTCACCCTGCCCTCTCCCTACGGGAGAGGGTTCCCCGCGCCCGATCCCATCACCCTGAGCCTGAAGACCCTCGAGGACCCCACACATGATCCGCATCGGCGCAAACCCCATCGGCTGGTCGAATGACGACATGCTGGAGATCGGCGGCGACATTCCGCTCGAGACCTGCCTGAGCGAGGCCCGCACGGCCGGCTTCACCGGCATGGAGCTCGGCAACAAGTTCCCGCGCAGCGCCGCGGCGCTGAAGCCGATCCTCGACGCCCATGGCCATGCGCTCGTCTCCGGCTGGTACTCGACCGAGCTTTTGATCCGCGACGTCGCCGCCGAGATGGAAGCCGTGAAGGCTCATGCCACCCTGCTGCGCGACATGGGCTGCACCGTGCTGATCGCGGCCGAGACCTCGAACGCCATCCATTCCGACATGGCCAGGCCGCTCTCGGCCCGCCCGGTGCTGGCAAAGGACGACTGGGCGTCGTTCGGCGCGCGCTACACGAACTTCGCCGAGGGCCTGAAAGCCGAATACGGCCTCCAACTCGTCTATCACCACCATATGGGCACGGTGGTGCAGACCGAATCCGAGATCGACCGCTTCATGGCCGTCACCGGCGAGGCCGTCGGGCTCCTGCTCGACACCGGCCACGCCACCTGGGGCGGCGGAGATCCCGCCCGCATCGCCCGCCACTGGAAGCCCCGCATCCACCATGTCCACTGCAAGGACATCCGCGACGCCGTGATGTGTCAGTCCAACAAGGAGGACTGGTCCTTCCTGCAATCAGTGCTGGCCGGCGTCTACACCGTGCCGGGCGACGGGCTGATCGACTATGTCCGCGTGCTCAAGGAACTGCAGGGCTATTCCGGCTGGATCGTCGTCGAGGCCGAGCAGGACCCGAAGAAGGCCGAGCCCAAGACATACGCCAAGCTCGGCCACGCCAATCTCAGCCGCTTCGTCAAGGAAGCGGGGCTGGGCTGACGACAGCGTCATTCTCGGGCGAAGCGCAGCGCAGACCCGAGAATCTCTTGCAGGAGATGCTCGGGTCGAGCCCGAGCATGACGAACCCGGATAGGAACCCACCCATGTCCCACCTCAAGATCCGCCCCTCCGGCCGCCAAGGGCTCGTGACCCGCGTCACGCCGCAGAGCGCCGGCTGGACCTATGTCGGCTTCGAACTGCACCGGCTCGAGGCCGGCGAGAGCGTGTCAGCGGCGACGGGAGATCGCGAGGCCTGCCTCGTCTTCGTCACCGGCAAGGGCAACGTCGCCGCGGGCGGGCAGGCTCTCGGCGAACTCGGCCAGCGCATGAGCCCCTTCGAGGGCAAGCCCTGGTCGGTCTATGTCCCGCAGGGGGCGGACTGGTCGGTGACCGCGACCACCGATCTGGAACTCGCGGTCTGCACCGCGCCCGGCCTGAACGGCGGCCTGCCCGTGCGGGTGATCGCTCCCGACGATCTCGGCCAGGAGGTCCGCGGCAAGGGCTCCAACACCCGCCACGTCACCAACATCCTGCCCGAGAACGAGCCGGCGGATTCGCTCCTCGTCGTCGAGGTGATCACGCCCGCCGGCAACACCTCGAGCTATCCGCCGCACAAGCACGACGAGGACGACCTTCCGCGCGAAAGCTATCTGGAAGAGACCTACTACCACCGGCTGAACCCGCCGCAGGGCTTCGGCTTCCAGCGCGTCTACACCGACGACCGCAGCCTCGACGAAGCCATGGCGATCGAGGATGGCGACGTCGTGCTGGTGCCGAAGGGCTACCACCCCTGCGCCACCTGCCACGGCTACGATCTCTATTATCTCAACGTCATGGCCGGCCCGAAGCGGACCTGGAAGTTCCACAACGCCGCCGAGCATGAGTGGCTGACGAAGCTGTGAGCCCCACACGGTGATGCGTCATCCTGGGCGGCCGAAGGCCGACCGGGATGACGGCCTGAGGCGGGACAGTCAGCGGCGAACCTCCTCACGCCCCGCATTTGTAAACCGTCCCGGTCGTCGACGGCCCCTTCCACTTGATGTCGGCGACGCTGGTCAGGACATGGGTGCCGCCGAGATCGGCCGCCCGGATCTTCAGCCGCGAGATCGCAGCATCCCGCGCCTTGTCGAGGATCAGGACGGAATGCAGCTCGGAGGCGCCGTCGATCTCGCCGAGGCTGGTGCAGGATTCCACCACCGCCTTGTTGTCCGTCAGCACGACGATGTTGGACCGCGAGGTCGGGATCGCGCAGGCGCCGAGCAGTAGGGGCAGCGCCAGAGCGGGCAGCAGCGGGAGACGGGGCATGAAGGCTGTCCTCGGGCGGTGGCGAAACATCATGCGCCATGATCCGCCGCTTTGCCGCAAATTCAAGGCGCGATCGCGGACCGGCTAGCGGGCGGTCGGCCCGCCGAGATGCAGCACGGCGTCGAGCAGCGTGCGCGCATAGTCCGTCTGCGGCGCGGCGAAGAGCGAGAGGCTCTCGCCCTGCTCGACGATCCGCCCGTTCTGCATCACCACGGTGCGCTCGCACATCATCCGCACGACGTTGAGATCATGGCTGACGAAGAGCAGCGCCAGATCATCCTCGCGCCGCAGCCGGTCGAGCAGTTGCAGGATCACCGCCTGCACGGAGACGTCGAGCGCCGCCGTCGGCTCGTCGAGGATCAGGAGCCGCGGCCGGCAGGCAATGGCGCGCGCGATGCCGACACGCGCCTTCTGGCCGCCCGAGAGCTGGTGCGGGAAGCGCTCCAGCAGGCTGCTCGGCAAGCCGGCGCGCTCGGCGCATTCGCTGACGCGGGCGGTCAGCGCCGCCCCGTCCTTCATGTTGAGCAGCCGGCGCAGCGGATGGGCGATGCAGTCGAAGGCGTTGAAGCGCGGATTGAGGCTGTCGGTCGGGTCCTGGAAGACGATCTGGATGTCCTTGCGCAGCGGCGAGCGGTGAAAGTCGCGCGCGGCTTGAGTCCCGATCGCCTGCCCGTCGAACAGGATCTCGCCCTCGCTGGCGTCGATCAGCCGGCAGACCAGCCGTGAGATCGTGCTCTTGCCCGAGCCGGATTCACCGACGAGGCCGAGGCTCTCGCCGGCCCGGATCGCGAAGGAGACGTCGTTCACCGCGACGACGCCGCGGTCATAGCGCTTCACCAGGTTCTGGACCTCGAGCAGCAGCGGCGTGCCGGGGGCGGGCCTGTTCGCGGACTGCTCCTCGCCGTCATTGCGAGCGGAGCGAAGCAATCCAGCCAGGCTCGGCGCCCCTTCCCCCTGGATTGCTTCGTCGGCTGCGCCTCCTCGCAATGACGACGGCGCCAGATCGGCGATCGTCGAGGTCGCTGTCGGGGAGGCTGCGACCAGGCGCTTGGTGTAGGGGTGCTGCGGCGCGCTGAACAGGGACAGCGGCTGCGCCTCCTCGACGACCTTGCCCTGCTCCATCACGCAGACGCGCTGGCAGTAGCGCGAGGCCAGCCCGAGGTCGTGCGTGATCAGGATCATCGCCATGCCGCGCTCGGCGGTGATCTGCGACAGCAGGTCCATCACCGTCTTCTGCGTGGTGACGTCGAGCCCCGTCGTCGGCTCGTCGGCGATCAGCAGCTTGGGTGCGCAGGCGATCGCCATCGCGATCATGACGCGCTGGCACATGCCGCCCGAGAGCTCGTGCGGATAGGCGTCGAGCCGCTTTTCGGGCTCGCGGATCAGCACCGCCTTGAGCAGCTCGAGCGCCCGCGCCCGGCCCTCGCCCGGCGAGATCGGCTCATGCGCCATGATCGCGTCCGCGATCTGCTGGCCGACCGTGCGGATCGGGTTCAGCGCGCCGCGCGGATTCTGGAAGATCATCGAGATCGCCGCGCCATGCAGGCGGCGCAGCTGCTTCGAAGACGCCGTGGTGATGTCCTCGCCGGCGAAGCGGATGCTCCCCTGGCTGACCCGGCCCGACGCATCGAGCAGCCGCGTCACCGCGAACGCCGTCACCGATTTGCCCGAACCGCTCTCGCCGACGACGCCGAGCGTCTCGCCCGCCGCGACGCAGAAGGACACGCCGCGCACCGCCTCGACCAGCCCGCGCCGCGTCGAAAAGGTGACGTGCAGATCGTCGATGGCGAGGAGGGGGGCGGTGCTGGCAGGCATAGTGTTCATGGTCTCGCGCCCGTGGCTCGGACCCTCTTCGTCATTCCGGGGCATCGCGAAGCGATGAGCCCGGAACCCAGAACCGATGCCGGCTGGGCAGGAGGCGAAGCACGTCCCGTCATTTCCGCTTAAAGCCTGAGGTTCTGGGTTCCGGGCTCGCCCCTTCGGGCCGCCCCGGAATGACGGAGAGGTTCCGGCATGAAACGACCATCACGTCCGCATCCGCGGGTCGAGGATGTCGCGCAGGCCATCGCCGAGCAGGTTGAAGCACAGGACCGTCAGCATCAGCGCCAGCCCCGGAAAGGCGACGAGCCACCATTTACCGGTCGAGATGAAGCGCGCGCCTTCCGCGACCATGATGCCCCATTCCGGCGTCGGCGCGGAGACGCCGAGCCCGATGAAGGAAAGCCCCGCCGCGTTCAGGATCGCCCATCCAAGATTGAGCGAGACCTGCACCGCCATGGCCGGCAGCACGTTGGGCAGCAGGAAGCGCAGCACCACCGAGACATGGCTGTCGCCGCTGGCGCGCGCCGCCTCGACCCAGCCGGCATTGCGCCGGACATTCACCTCGGCCCGCGCGAAGCGGATGTAGAAGGGCAGGTTGATGATCGCGGTCGCGATGACGATGTTCTCGACCCGGTTGCCGAGCGCGGCGACCATCGCCATCGCCAGCACGAAGAGCGGGAAGGCCATCAGCACGTCGACGAAGCGCCCGACATAGCGATCGAGCCGCCCGCCGGTATAGCCGCAGAGCGCGCCGATGACCGCGCCGAGCACGAAGGACAGGCTCACCGCCGAGGCCGCGATGGCGAGATCGAGCCGCGCCGCGACGATCAGCCGGCTGAACACGTCGCGGCCGAGCTGGTCGGTGCCCGCCCAATAGGTCGCGCTCGGCGGCTTCAGCGCATTGGCGACATCCGACGCGATCGGGTCGAAGGGCACGATCCACGGCCCAATGACGGCGAGCACGCAGAGGATGAAGGCGCCGGCGGCGGCGACCGCCGTGACCGGGTTGCCGCGCAGAATCCAGACGGTGTGGCGCAGCGTAGAGGAGGTCATGAGATGGCTCCTCCCCTGTCATTCTCGGGCGAAGCGAAGCGCAGACCCGAGACTCTCAACGAGGAGAGGCTCGTTTCCGAGATGGTCGGGTCAAGCCCGACCATGACGCATCTATGAAAACCCCTCATTCCACCGAGACCCTCGGATCGGCGATGCCATAGAGCACGTCCACGGTCAGGTTCACCACGACGAAGATCGAGGCCATCAGCAGCACGAAGCCCTGCACCGGCGCATAGTCCGACGAGAGCAGCGCATCGAGCGCATAGGAGGCGACGCCGGGCCAGGAGAACACCTTCTCGACGAGCACGTTCGCGCCGAGCATGGTCGAGAACACGATGCCCGCGATGGTCAGCACCGGCAGCAGCGCGTTGCGCAGCGCATAGGTGACGATGACCTTGGCCGGCGGCAGGCCGAGCGAGCGCGCGGTGCGGACGAAGTCGCTGCCGAGCGAGGCCAGCATCGCCGCGCGCGTGATGCGCGCCAGCGGCGCCACCACGAACAGCGCCATCGTCGTCGCCGGCAGCACAAGCTGCGCCGCGGCGGCGCGCCAGCCCTCCCAGTCCCCGGCCAGCGCGAAATCGATCAGCAGGAAGCCGGTCACGCGCGGCGGCAGCGAGGTGAAGATGTCGACGCGGCCGGTCGGGTCGGGCGCCAAGCCCAGCAGGTAGTAGAAGGCGTAGATCAGCAGCAGGCCGGAGACGAAGGTCGGCACACAGACGCCGAGCGCGCAGATGAAGCGCACGAGATGGTCGATCCAGGAGCCCTGCCGCAGCGCCGCCGCAACGCCGAGCGGAATTGCCGTCAGCAGCGCGATCAGCAGCGCCGAGAAGGTCAGCTCCAGCGAGGCCGGCAGCCGCGACTTCAGATCCGCCAGAACCGGCTGCCCCGTGGTCAGCGACCGCCCGAGATTGCCCGAGCCGATATCGCCGAGATAGCGCAGCAGCTGCTCGGGCACCGGTTTGTCGAGGCCCATCTGCTTGCGGATCATCTCGATCTCCTCCTTCCCGGCGCTGGGGCCGGACGCGAAGAACACCGCCGGATCGCCCGGCAGCACCCGCATCAAGAGGAAGGTGAAGACCAGCACGCCGAACAGCGCCGGCAGCGACGAAGCGAAGCGCCAGCCGGCCCGTTTGGCGGTGGTGGAGAGTTGCGACATGAGTTGTCTCGCTCGCCCTTGATCAATTCCTCACCGTCATCCTGGACAAGCCGCGAAGCGGCGCAGGCCGGGATCCATCATAGGGCACCGCAGTGCTTTATGATGGAGCCCGGGACTTCGCATGCGCGAAGCCCCAGGATGACGGTGTGCGTTTGCGAGCCGATCAGCCCAACATCACTTCCGGCTCAGATCCCGGAAGTCGATCTGGCGGTGGAACTGGTAGACATAGCCCTCGATCGAGGGCGCCATCACCGCGTCCTGCGAGGGCTGCCAGAGCGGGATCTGCGGCATCAGCTCGAAATGCCGCGTGTTCAGCTGCTTGCCCAGGGCCGCATACTTGGCCATGTCGGGCTCGAAGCGGGCGGTCTGGGCCCATTCCGTGATCTGCGGATCGTTGATCGAGGAATAGTTCCAGCGGATCGGGCCGATGTAGAAGTTGCGGTAAAAGTAATCCATCGAGGGCAGCCAGGCGACGATGCCCTCGGTGAAGAAAGGCACCTTCTTCTCGTTGATCAGCGTCGACATCTGCGCGTCCGGCAGCTTCTGGATCTCGACCTTGATGCCGATCTTGGCGAGCGCCTCCTTCAGCAGCGCCGCCATCGGCTCGGCCGTGCCGGCCTGGCCAACATTGAAGGAGAAGGTCGTCGAGAACCCGTCCGGGAAGCCCGCCGCGGTCAGCAGCTTCTTGGCCTCCGCGAGGTCGGTCTTCACCGGCTGCGGGATCGGGAAGGTCTCGCCCGTCGGCGCCTTGCCGTCCGCCCAGGTCGCGCCATAGAGCGGCTTGCCCCGGCCGAACAGCGCCGCCTTGAACATGTCCTCATAGGGCAGCGCATAGGCGATCGCCTTGCGCACCTCGAGCTTGTCGAAGGGCGGCATCTGGTTGTTGAACGAGACGAAGGTGATGGCGTTGTATTGCGGGGTCGAAATGACCTTGAGCTTGCCCTTCTTCTCGAGATCGGCGGCGTCGGTCGCCTGCAGGTCGATGGCGATGTCGGCATCGCCCTTCTCGACGAGGTTGGCGCGGGTCGCCGCCTCGGGGATCGTCTGGGTGATGATGCGCTTGAAGGCGGCGGGCTTGTCGGCCGAGCCGCGGTTCCAGTCCGGGTTGCGGCGCAGGATCGTGGTCTCGCCCGGCTTGAAGCTCTCGATGATATAGGCGCCGGAGCCGGCGGTGTTCTCCTTCAGCCAGGCCAGCGCCCAGGGGTCCTCCGGCGTCGCCTTCGACTTGGCGAGCTTGGAGTTGAAGATCACCGGATAGACCACGGCGAGATTGGCGAGCGCCAGCTTGTCGGGCTTCGGCAGCGTGACCTCGAAGGTGTGGGCGTCGACGACCTTGAACTGGTCTGGGCTGGTCAGCGAACCGGTCAGGAGCTGGCCCTTGCCGAGCACATTGGCCGTGACGGCGCGGTCGAGCGACCACTTCACGTCTTCCGCCGTCACCGGCGTGCCGTCGTGGAACTTGGCGTCCTTGCGCAGCTTGAAGGTGATCTTCAGCCCGTCGGGGCTGACCGTGTAGCTCTCGGCGAGCTCGGGCTGGAACTTGTCCAGATCGAAGACCCATTTGCCGTCGAGTTGCTTCTTTCCGAAGGAGAGCAGGCGGTCATAGGTCAGGAGCGAGAGGCCGAAAGCCTCGCGGGTCGAGCCCGGAATGTTCGGATCGAGCGTGTTGATCGCGGCGCCGGTGACGTGGCGCAGCGTCTCGGCGCGCGTCTGCGCCAGAGCCGGCAGCGCCGTTGTCGTCAACAGTGCCGCCGCGAGGCAGGCGGTCCGCAGCATGCTCATGATGATCCCCTCTGTTTTTGTGGTTCGGTCGACAGGTTGGTTCCGAACGGAACAGGATGCAAGCGGGGTGCCATGCGCGCCACGCTCAGCCCGCCGCCGCCGGAGGCCGGATCACCGCCTGCGGCTCGTCATAGGCCTGGAATTCCGCCCAGAGCCCTTCGATGTCGGCGCGGAACAGACCCCGGGTCAGCCCGCTCACCAACCGGGGCACGGCCGTCGTCATGGCGTTGATCGAGGAGCCCGAGGCGCCGAAGCTCATCGTCGAGGCGATGCTGAAGAGATGGATGTCGGCGATCCAGGGCGTCGCGCCGGGCACGCGTTCGGTCAGGGCGTAATCGTCGGCGAGATAGGGAAAGCGCGCCAGCCGCTCGTCGCGCTCGGCGACGGGCGGGGTGTAGCGATCGCCCCAGGAGGCGATGTTGCCGGCGAAGCGCGCGAGTTCCGGCCGCGCGGCGAAGTCGATCTCGATGCCGGAGGCACAAATCACGAAATCCACGGTCAGGCCGCCGGACGGCGTCGCCAGTTCGACCCCTCCTAACCCGTCGATGGCGCTCGCGACAGGCGATCCCAGATGCAGCCGAAAGGCGTCGTGGGTGGCGCAGCGATCATAGGTCGCCTGCGGAAACCCCTCGCGCAGCCCCATGATCGCGCTCATGAAACGCCAGCGCCAGGCATCGTCGAGATCGCCGAGATGGCGCAGGAAGCCGCGGAAGGTCAGCCAGCGATAGGGCTGCACCACCTGGATCTCCTGGCGCCGGCAGAGCAGATGCACCTCGGCGGCCCCGGCCTCCAGCGCGGTCGCGGCATTGTCGAAGGCCGAGGCGCCGGCGCCGATGACGGCGACGCGCTTGCCCGCCAGCGCCGCGAAGTCGATGGCCTCCGCGCAATGGGCCCGGCGCGTCGGCGGCAGCGCCGCAATCACCCCCGGCAGGCTCCAGTCGCCCATGCTCTCCTGGCCGGTCGCCAGCACGACCTTGCGCGCATAGAGCCGGCTCTCGACGCCATGGCTGCGGACCGTCAGCGCCAGCAGCCCGTCCGCGGGCGCGATGTCGACGACCTCGGCCTCGTTGCGGACGGGCAGGCCGGTGACATGGCGGAACCAATCGAGATAATCGGCCCAGTAGCCCTTCGGGATCAGCGCCAGTTCGTTCCAGCTGTCGGCGCCGTATTTCGCCTCATGCCAGGACTGGTAGGTCAGGCTCGGCACGTCGAGGTCGGGGCCGGTGAAGTCCTTCGGGCTGCGTAGCGTGTGCATCCGCGCATAGCTCCGCCAGGGGCCCTCCTGCCCGGCCGGCGCCCTGTCCAGAACCAGGATGTTGTCGACGCGCGAGCGCAGCAGGCCGAAGGCCGTGGCGAGGCCGCACTGGCCGCCGCCGACGATGATCACGTCATGGGCCGGCTGGCCGTCCGGCCCCGTCTTCGGCTTCAGCCAGGGCGCACGCGGATGGGCGATGCGGGCGAGATCGGCCGCGACGCGGCTTTCGAGCAGGGAGAGACCGTCATGTTTCATGGCCGCCCCCGATGCAGCGTTCATGCCGTCCACGGCGCCCTCTCCGCTCAGGCCGCCAGCCAGCCGCCATCGACCACCATCGTGGTGCCCGTGCTGAAGGATGAGGCATCGCTGGCGAGATAGAGGGCGGCCTGCGCCACCTCTTCCACCCGGCCGAAACGCTTCATCGCATGGCGGTTGCGCGAGGCCTCCCGCACCGGCTCCGGATCGGCATGGCGGGCGAAGCTGCGCCGCAGCATCGGCGTGTCGATGGCGCCGGGCGCGATCGCGTTCACGCGGATGCCGTCGGCGGCGTAATCCAGGGCCATCGTCCGCGTCAGCGAAAGGATCGCACCCTTCGCGGCGATGTAAGCGCTGTTGCCGCGCCCGCCGGCGAGCGCAAGTTGCGAGGCGAAGGTCACGATCGCGCCGCCGCCGCGGGCCTGCATCCGCGGGATCGCCGCGCGCGCGAACAGAAAGGTGCCGCCGACATTGGCGCGGAACACGGCGTCCCAGTCCTCCGGCGCCGTCGTCGTCACCGTGCCGCCGCAGGAGAACCCCGCCGCCGTCACTAGCACGTCAGGGCCGCCGAAACGGGCCTCGCAGGCCGCCACGGCTGCCTCGGCCAATCCAGGGTCACCCACATCGCCGCACTGGACGATGCCCGCGCCTCCCGACGCGGTGAGCTTCGCCAGCGTCTCCGCGAGGCCGGCCTCGTCGCGGTCGACCAGCGCGAGCTGCGCGCCCTCTGCCGCGAACAGGAGCGCGATCGCCTGGCCGATGCCAGAGCCCGCGCCCGTCACCAGGGCCGTCTTGCCGGCGAGCTTCATCGTCCCGTCTCCATGCTTCGTCCGTGAGCCTGCCACCAGACGGCCAGCCTGTCGGCCGACGCCAGCCCCTCGGTCTGAGCCGACCAGCCGATGTCATGCGCGATCCGGGCCACGGCCATCGGCGCGCGGTCGGACGGGCCGTGGAAATCGATGGTCGCCGCCTCGCCCGGCTCGGCCAGGCGGCAGACGAAACCCGGGAAGGCCTGCGCCAGCCGCTGCCCCCAGTCGAGCAGCGTGAAGCGCGTTCCCGTCGAGACATTGTAGAAGCCGTGCCCCAGCTTCTCGGCTGCGGCCACCGCCAGCACGGCGTCCGCCACGTCGGGAGCGTAGATCCAGTCCCGAAGACCCGGCCGCGGCAGGATCGCGGGCTCGCCCGCCACGGCTGCCGCCAGGATCTGGCAATGCGGGCTCAGCGTGTCGCGCACGCCCGTCGCATGCTCCCAGGGGCCGAAAACCCCGCTCAGCCTGAGGCTCACCACATCGAGCCCCCAGAGGTCGCCGAGCCGCGCCCCGACGCGCTCGCTCGCCCATTTGGTGATGGCATAGAGCCCGACCGGATCGCCCGGCGTCGTCTCGTCGAGTTCGGGCAGGCGCTCGCCGGCGGCGCCATAGGCGGCGGCCGAGCTCAGATTGACCACCCGTCGCACGCCGGTCGCCCGCGCCGCCGCCAGGATCGGCACCTGCGCCAGGAGGTTGACCTTCATCGTCGTCGCCGGGTCGCTTGCGTCCCGCTCGCGCCCGGCCGTGATCGCCGCGCCCATCACGACGAGATCGGTGCCGGGCTCGATCGCCGCCGCCACGGCGGCCTCGTCGGTGACGTCGCCCTGGATGGCGATGAAGCCGCCCGGCAGCTTGGCGAAGGCGTGCAGTGCGGCCTCAGGGATCGGCGAGCGGTCGAAAGCCGTCACCGCATGCCCCGCGCGCAGCAGCGCCTCTGCGATGTTCAGCCCGACGAAGCCGGCCCCGCCGAAGATCAGAGTTCTCACCAAGGGACCTTTCGTCGGGACAGGCGGCAGGGGGGCGATCTCCGGGAAGGCAGCGCATTCCCTCGGAGCTTGCGGCCCTCAGCTAAGGATGACGCCGTCGCGGCGGCAAGCCGCATCATGCGCGGAGGCCTGCGCGTTCTCGTCGGGGCGTGCCGCATTGCAAGGCGCGCCCTCATCGGCTAGGGCTCCGCCATCATCCTCCGGCCCCGTTTCACCGCAGCGGCCCGGCGCTTCGTCGCCGCGCCCCGAGGCGACCCTATCCCCGCGCGGCGCCGGTCCTGCCCATCGTTGCAGAGGAGCCTGTCATGGCCCGCAAGAAATCGAAGCCGCTCGAGGCCGAGTTCGTGATGTTCGACGTCGTCTATGTCGATGGCTCGCGCCGCTCCAACCGGCGTGTGCCCACCGCCCTGCTCGGCGGGCTCGACGGCGATGAACCGGCGCGCGACGCCATCATGGAGCAGGACCGCCTCATCGCCGAGAAGTCCGGCATGCCGCCGCTCGAAATCGCCAGCCTCACCCGCTCGGGCAAGCCGGCCGAGAAGCCGGCCCGCAAGGCGGGCTGAAACGGCCGACGGCGCGAGACGAGGCGGGTGGTCGACAAGCAACGCGCACAGGGATTTAACCCAAAAGGCGCCCTTGTCCTTGACCTGCCCAAGCTCCTGCATTTTAGTCCAAGCAGCCTTTGGGAGGCTGCAAAAAGGGACAAGAAATGCGTACCATTCTGATTGTCGGAGCTCTGGCGACTGTGCTCGCCGGCTGCCAGACGGCGCAGGAGTCGCTCGCCGATGCTGAGATCACCTGCGAGGCGCAGGGCTTCCGCCCCGGCACGCGCGCCTATCAGCAGTGCCGCTCCGCCAACTACGTGGAAAACCGTCGCGCCTCGAACGAGGCCGGCAGCGCGGTGGCGGCCGGCGTTGCCGCCGGCGTCGTCGGCGGCGCGATCGCGGCCTCCGCGAACCGCGGCTATTATCGCCGTGGCTACTATTACGGCCCCGGCTACTGGTGGTGAGATCACGGCGTGCCGCTCGCGCGGCGCGCTGACGCAAAGAGCCCTGCCGCAGCGATGCGGCAGGGCTTTTTCATTGCGGGTTTGGTGGTTCCGACCGTGCGTCGGGATCAGCGCTTCGTGGAGCGCCGGCGCGGGGCCGGGTTGTCGCTCGTCGTCGCCGAGGCGATAAGCGAACCGATGACATAGACCGCGATGCCGACGCCGATCATGGCGGCGATCGGCTCGCGCTCGGCCCTGTGGGCGATCATGCGGCTGCCGTAATCGGCATAGTCGCGCGCCTGGTCCACATAGTCGCGAGCCTGGTTCCGCGCACTGCCGGAATGGCTGCGCAGCCACTTCTCACCGCTCTTGAGCAGGCCTTCGCCCGAATCGATAGCCTCGCTGCCATAGCCCTGAAGCATTCGCGTCCAGCGGCCGAAATCGGGTTGGACACGCTCGAAACGGGAAGGCGAGGGGCGCATGGCGGCCCAGGCGATCAGGCCAACGCTCAGCGCACCGAGCCCGAAAGCGGCCAGCGGATGCCGCTCCACCGCGTCGCGAACCGCCTCGCCGCCCTCGCGCGCCATTTCCATGGGGTCGGTTTCGGTCAGCGCATCCTTGGCGCGCTGATAGCCGTCGCGAACGGTGTCGGTCGCCTTCTCGGCCAGATTGGAAGCCTTGGCGCGGACGGTACCGGCCAGGTTCTCGGCATCGTCCTGAGCCTCGTCGATGCTCTTGGGCACGTCGGGCGGGAAACTGTTCATGGTCGCCATCGTCAGATCTCCTCATGCGGGGCGGCGAAAGGGAATGCCCGTGCGGGCGCCGTCGCCGGCGGCTCGGGCCGTTGCGGAGAGAACGACCCATGGCCGGGAGTGTTCCCGACGAATCCGCTCGGCTGGCGCATCGAGGCGGACGGAAACAGAGAAGGCGGCATTGCGACGCAGCATCGTCACGAGGAGGCCGCGATTGGGTGCGATCTCTCGATTCCCATCCTGCAGAGAAAGGAGACGCGAATGGATGTTCAGCACCTCCTCATCCCGCACCCCGGAATCCTCTCGGATCCGGAATGGATCGCCCTCGAAAGCATCGAAGAGCAGACCTCACGCTTCGTCTTCGACGATTCGATGCTGCATGTGCTGGCGGATCGCGGCCTGGTCGAATCCGCCGGCGAAAGCTGGCGCATCACCGAGCATGGCCAGCGCCGCCTGAACGAGCGCGACGCCTGACCGCTCGGCGCTGAGAGATCGAACCACGGCCGGCCGCACCGCGCGCCGGCCGTTTTCGTTCTGGAAATCGAGACCACCGCCCCCCATTCTCGGGGCACAGCCCGCCGCAGCAGGATCCGCCATGGCCAAGCCCGTCAGCATCACCGTCTCCCACGAACTCGGCCGCGAGGGCGCCGTCGCGCGCCTGCGCGACGGGCTCGACCGCATTCGCGACCGGCTGGGCATGGTGAAGATGGATCTCGTCGAGGAGCGCTGGGAGGGCGACAGCCTGCATTTCGGCGTGGCCGCTCTGGGTTATACCGTCCGCGGCCGGCTCGATGTCGAGCAGACGCTGGTCCGGGTCGAGATGATGCTGCCCTGGGTCCTCGCCGTCTTTGCTGAAAAGCTGAAGATCGGCGTCGAGAAGCAGGGACAGATCCTGCTCGAAAAACCGCGAGCCTGATCTCTTCGTCGCGAAACCTGCGCGAGACTGACCATCGCAGCCGCGTTTTCGGTCCGACCGCGCGTTTCACTGTTGAAATTGCATAGGGCAGCCGCCATGGTCGCCGCTCGCACCAGATTTGCCTCCGACGCCTTCTGACCGACCGGGAGACCCATGCATCACGGCCCGCTGATCGCCATTCTCGTCGCGGGCCTCGGCCTGGCCTTCGTCTTCGGGGCGCTTGCCCAGAAGCTCCGCATCTCCCCCCTGGTGGGCTATCTCGTTGCCGGCGTGGCGGTCGGCCCCTTCACCCCCGGCTTTGTCGCCGACCAGAACCTCGCCAACGAACTGGCCGAGATCGGCGTCATCCTGCTGATGTTCGGCGTCGGCCTGCATTTCTCGCTGAAGGACCTGCTGTCCGTGAAGGCGATCGCCGTCCCGGGCGCCATCGTCCAGATCGGCGTCGCGACGCTGCTCGGCATGGGCCTTGGCCTGCTGATGGGCTGGGGCTGGATCGCCGGCCTCGTCTTCGGGCTCGCGCTGTCGGTGGCCAGCACGGTGGTGCTGTTGCGGGCACTGCAGGAGCGCCGGCTCGTCCAGAGCGAGAAGGGCAAGATCGCCGTCGGGTGGCTGATCGTCGAGGACCTCGCCATGGTGCTGGCGCTGGTGATGATCCCGGCCGTCGCCGACGCGCTGCACGGCGCCCAGCCCGGTATCCCCTCGCCGCTCTCGAGCCAGTTCGACCTCGGCCTCTGGGGTGTTCTCGGCTTCACACTGATGAAGGTCGTCGCCTTCATCGCCTTCATGCTCGTCGTCGGGCGGCGCGTGATTCCCTGGATCCTGCACTGGGTCGCCCATACCGGCTCGCGCGAGCTGTTCCGCCTCGCCGTGCTGGCGGTGGCGCTCGGCGTCGCCTTCCTCGCGGCCAGCCTGTTCGGCGTCTCCTTCGCGCTCGGCGCCTTCTTCGCCGGAATGATCCTGAGCGAATCTCCGCTGAGCCAGCGCGCGGCGGAGGAATCCCTGCCGCTGCGCGATGCCTTCGCGGTGCTGTTCTTCGTCTCGGTCGGCATGCTGTTCGACCCCGCGATCCTGCTGCGGGCGCCCGGCCCGCTGCTGGCGACGCTGGCGATCATCCTGATCGGCAAGTCGCTCGCGGCCTGGCTGATCGTGCGCGCCTTCGGCAAGTCAAACGGGGTGGCGCTGACGATCTCGGCCTCGCTCGCGCAGATCGGCGAGTTCTCCTTCATCCTCGCCGGGCTCGGCGTCTCGCTCGCGATCCTGCCGCCGCAGGGCCGCGACCTGATCCTGGCCGGCGCGATCCTCTCGATCCTGCTCAACCCGGTGCTGTTCGCGCTGGTCGACCGCTTCGCCGGCGACGCTGCGCCCAAGCCCAAGCCGACGCCATCCCCCGCCGCGGGCGTTGGTGACGCCTCCCCACCGGTATCCGCGGCGGAGCCGGCGCCCGATCTCGACATCACTCCGACCACGCTCTCCGACCACATGGTCGTCGTGGGCTATGGCCGAGTCGGAGCGCTGCTCGGCGCCGGGCTCAAGGCGCGCGGCGAAAAGGTGCTGGTGATCGAGGAACAGGGCGATGCGGTCGCGACGGCGCGGCGCGACGGCGCGGAGCTGCTGCTCGGCAATGCGGCCGATCCGGCGGTGCTGGCGGCCGCTGGTCTCGACCGGGCGAGGCGGCTCTTCGTCGCCATCCCGCAGAGCTTCGAGGCGGGTCAGGTCTGCGAACAGGCGCGGCGCGACAACCCGGCCCTGCCGATCGTCGCCCGCGCCCATTCGGACGCCGAGGTGGCGCATCTGACCCGCTGCGGCGCCACGCTGACGATCATGGGCGAAGCCGAGATCGCCCGCGCCATGCTGGCGCTCTGCGGGGCGGGAGAGCCGCCGCCGGCGGAAGGAGAGCCTCAAAAGCCGGACTGAGGACGCGCGTCATTCTCGGGCGGAGCGAAGCGGAGACCAGAGACACTCTTGCAGGAGATGCTCGGGTCAAGGCCCGGGCATGACGTCGCGCACGCCGAATGGCCCGACTCAGACCATCTCGAACCGGATGTCCTGCGCGCCTTCCCAGAGCGTCTTGCGGCCGAGCGTGTAGAGGTTCTCCAGCCCCGAGGTCAGGGTGATGAAGTGGTTGCCGGCGAGCTGACCCATCTTGCTGGCGAAGTGCACGCCGCCATAGGCGAGGAGGATCTCGGTCTCGCTGATGCCGCCCGGGTAGAGGATGATCTGCCCCGGCGCCGGATAGCTGGTGTGGTTCTCGTAGCCGACGCCGAAATCGAGATCGCCGAGCGGCATCCAGACGCCCTCACCGCTCCAGCGCACATGCACGATCTTGCTGGTGAACGGCATGTGCCGGAGGAAGGCGGCGCAGGTCTTGGGCGCGTTTTCGAGCTCGAGCTTGGCTTCGAAGGTGAAGGGGCCGGCGGTAACGATGAGCTGGGACATGCGAGTGCGCCTCTGAGATGGATGCCGTTACCGCCGGGAACGCCCTCGGGGGCCGCGCCGCGAGACGGTAGAATAAGATTATTTGTGAAATGATCTTATCCCGATTACCCTAGCATAAGGAGGTGCGCCATGGCGACAATGACGATTTCCTTGCCCGATCCGATGAAGGAATGGATCGAGGCCCAGATCAAGCAGGGCGAATACGCGAGCACGAGCGACTATGTCCGCGACCTCGTCAGGCGCGATCGCGAGCGACGCGCGCATCCCGAGCTGACCCTGGCGGATCTCCAGCGCATCGTCGCGGAGTCGCGTGCCAGCGGCACCAGCGACAAGACGCTGCCAGACATTTTGGCTCAGGCGAAACGCGCGGCGGAGGGCAAGGCCAGCCGCAATGGCTGATTTCAGGCTGACGAAAAGAGCGGAGGCCAATCTCTACGACCTCGCCTTGTTCGGCCTGGAGCGGTTCGGCGAACGGCAGGTCGAGGCCTATCTCGCCGAACTCGATCACGTCTTCGGCCTGCTGGCGGACCATCCACGCATGGGCCGCGTGGCCGAGGCGATCGCGCCGGGCGTGCGGCGCCACGAGCATCGCGCGCACGTCATCCTCTATGAAGAGATGCAGACTGGCGTCCGGATCCTCGCCGTCGTCCACGCCAGCAGCCTGCGCAGACTGACGCTGTGACGGCGCTCGGCCGCTACGAGAACGCCGCCTTCAGGTCGAGCGTCCCGACCGTGCCGATCGCCTCGTAATTGCGCTTCAGCCAGCGCCTGGCCGCCGCACGACCGATGTCGCGCAGGCGCAGCAGGAAATCCCAGTCCGCATTGAGCCGCGAGGAGGAGGTCATCTCCGCCAGCGGCGGGCCGCCGTCGATCCGGTGCATCAGCACGCGCTTATACTCGTTCCGGTCGAGCTTGCCGCTGTCGACCAGCCGGTTGACGAAGTCGATCGCGCGCAATTCGCGCAGCAGCGAAGCGTTGAAGGTGATCTCGTTCAGCCGGTCCTGAATGTCGCGCGCCTTGGTCGGCAGCTCCTTGCGCAGCAGCGGGTTGATCTGGACCAGCAGGATGTCGTCGCCCGCCGCCTCGTAAAACAGCGGGAACAGCGCCGGATTGCCCATATAGCCGCCGTCCCAATAGGCCTCCTTGCCGATCTCGACCGCCTGGAACAGCATCGGCAGGCAGGCCGAGGCCATCAGATGGTCGGCCGTTAGCTCCGGGCCGTTGAACAGCTTGATCTTGCCGCTGCGGACATTGGTGGCGGCGATGAACAGCTTCACCTGCGTGCAGGCGCGGACCTTGTCGAAATCGATCAGATCCGCGATCACCCCGCGCAGCGGATTGATGTTGAGCGGGTTGATGTCGTAGGGGCTCGCCACCTTCGAGAACATTTCGAACCAGAGCATACCCGGCGGCACGCCGTTGCTGCCGCCCCAGGCGCCCAGCAGCGTGTCGATCAGCGAGCGCTCGGAGCCGCCATACTTGCCGTCGACGCTGATCGCCCGCCAGAAGGTCTCGAGCTTGCTGCGCGCGCCCTCGGGCCCGCCCTCGATCCAGCCTTCCGCCAGCACGACGGCGTTCATCGCCCCCGCGCTGGTGCCCGACAGCGCCTCGATGGCGAGCCGCCCATCCTCCAGGATCGCGTCCAGAACGCCCCAGGTGAAGGCGCCATGCGCGCCTCCGCCCTGAAGCGCGAGCGAGACCGATTTCTGCGCCTTGGGGCCGGCGAGCCCGAGAACAGGAGAGGCGGCTTTCTTGCGGCCGGTCACGCGGCGGTCCAGCCGCCATCCATCGGCAGCGTCGTGCCGGTGATCGACTTGGCCGCATCGGTGCAGAGGAAGACGGCGAGCGCCGCCACCTGCTCGACAGTGACGAATTCCTTCGTCGGCTGGGCCGTGAGTAGCACGTCGTTGATGACCTGCTCCTTGGTCAGCCCGCGCGCCTTCATCGTGTCGGGGATCTGCTTTTCGACCAGCGGCGTCCAGACATAGCCCGGCGCGATCGCGTTCACCGTGATGCCCTTGGTCGCGACCTCGAGCGCCACCGTCTTGGTGAAGCCGGCGATGCCGTGCTTGGCCGCGACATAGGCACTCTTGTAAGGCGAGGCGACGAAGGCATGCGCGCTGGCCGTATTGATGATCCGGCCCCAGCCCTTCGCCTTCATCTTCGGCAGCGCGGCGCGGGTCGTGTGGAAGGCCGAGGACAGGTTGATCGCGATGATCTGGTCCCACTTCGCCAGCGGGAACTCGTCGACCGGCGCGACATGCTGGATGCCGGCATTGTTGACGAGAATGTCGACCGCGCCGAACTCGGCCTCCGCCTGGGCGATGAAGCCGGCGATCTCCTCGGGCTTGGTCATGTCGGCGGCCGAGAACAAAACCTTGACGCCGAACTCGTTCGACAATTCGGAGCGCAGCGTCTCCGCCTCGTCGGCGGGCAGGATGCCGTTGATGACGAGATGGGCGCCCTCCTTGGCGAGAGCCCTGGCATAGGCGAGCCCGATGCCGGAGGTGGATCCGGTGATGGCGGCCGCACGGTCTTTGAGAAACATCGGCGTCTGGGCTCCTGACAATCGCTCGAAAAGTGCTTAGGTTCGGCCGGACAGGGCAGCGCCGCCGCGGCGGGACCGCCCGGACAGGATCGCCGCACGTTGCCCGATGACCCTTCGCAACGCAACATGACCAAAATGCAGCCGCACGCCCACAGCCATGGCGACCATGCCCATGCCTCGCACGAGGCCGGCGAATGCCGCCATGCCCATGACCACCGCGCCCATGCCGAGGAAGCGCTCGCCCGCGCCGAGCGGATCTGCCGCGAGCGCGGCCTGCGCCTGACGCCGATCCGTGCCAAGGCGCTGCAGGCGCTCCATGCCGATCACCGGCCCGTCGGCGCCTATGATCTCGCCGACCGCATCTCGCCCGCCGGCGGGCGCCGGCTGGCGCCGATCTCGATCTATCGTGCGCTGGATTTCCTGGTCGAGCAGGGCTTCGTCCACCGGCTCTCCTCGCGCAACGCCTATGTCGCCTGCCTGCACGGCCATGGCGCGGGCGATGTGGTCGCCTTCCTGATCTGCGAGGCCTGCGGCGGCGTCGACGAGGATTCCTCGCCGGCGATGAAGCAGGCCGTCGCCGCCATCGCCCAGTCTCGCCAGTTCGCCCCCTCGCATCAGGTCGTCGAGATCGTCGGGCGCTGCGAGCATTGCCGGAACCTGCAGTCATGAACGGAACGCGCGAGACGGAGCACGGCCGATGAACGAGCGGGCCCTCCCCTGCCTCGGCGCCGAGCATTCGGGGCCGCAGCCGCGCCATCTCACCGTGCCCGTGCGCGTCGGCAATGTGCTCGTCGGCGGCGGCGCGCCGATCGTCGTCCAGTCGATGACGAACACCGACACCGCCGACATCGCCGCCACCGTGGCGCAGGTCGCGGCGCTCGCCCGGCAGGGCTCGGAACTCGTCCGCATCACGGTCGACCGCGACGAGGCGGCGGCTGCCGTGCCCAAGATCCGCGAGCGTCTTGACCGCGTCGGCATCGACGTGCCGCTGATCGGCGATTTCCACTATATCGGCCACAAGCTTCTGGCGGAGCATCCGGCCTGCGCCGAGGCTCTGGCGAAATACCGGATCAACCCCGGCAATGTCGGCTTCAAGGACAAGAAGGACCGCCAGTTCGGCCAGATCGTCGAGTTCGCGATCAAACATCGCAAGGCCGTCCGCATCGGCGCCAACTGGGGTTCGCTCGACCAGGAACTGCTGACCGCGCTGATGGACGAGAACGCGCGCCAGCCGCGCCCGCTCGATGCGCGCGCGATCATGCGCGAGGCGATGGTCCAGTCCGCCCTGCTCTCGGCGGTTCGGGCGGAGGAGATCGGGCTCGGCAAGGACCAGATCATCCTCTCCGCCAAGGTCTCGGGCGTGCAGGACCTGATCACGGTTTACCGCATGCTGGCCCAGCGCTCCGACTACGCCATCCATCTCGGCCTCACCGAGGCCGGCATGGGCTCCAAGGGCATCGTCGCCTCCTCGGCGGCACTCGGCATCCTGCTGCAGGAGGGCATCGGCGACACGATCCGCTTCTCGCTGACGCCCGAGCCCGGCGGCGACCGCACACTCGAGGTCAAGGCGGCGCAGGAACTGCTGCAGACCATGGGCTTCCGCGCCTTCGTGCCGCAGGTCGCCGCCTGCCCCGGCTGCGGCCGCACCACCTCGACCGTGTTCCAGGAACTCGCCCGCGACATCCAGGACTGGATCGCCGGCTCGATGCAGGACTGGAAGACGCGCTATCCCGGCGTCGAGGCGCTGAACGTCGCGGTGATGGGCTGCATCGTCAACGGACCGGGCGAATCGAAGCATGCCGATATCGGCATTTCCCTGCCGGGCACCGGCGAGGAGCCGACGGCGCCCGTCTTCGTCGACGGCAAGAAGGTCAAGACCCTGCGCGGTCCGGCGATCGCCGCCGAATTCAAGGCGATGGTGGCCGACTACGTGACCCAGCGCTACGGCCGGCGCGCCGATGCGGCCGAGTGACACGACGGCGCAACGCCTGCCCTGTTCCGGATGCATGACGGTGCCTTTGCGTGAGGACGCCGTTATGCTAGAGGCCCCGGCCTTTCGCTGCAGCGCAGCGCGCGCGGAGATCCCCGATGGGGCATGACCTGACGAATCCCCCGACCCAGAGGACGGAGGATTCCCGTTTCGGCCTGGACAACGGTCACAACGGACATCACGGCCCGGCCAAGCATGGCCATGGCAGCTACGCGGCGCTGGCGCTGGGCGCGCTCGGCGTCGTTTATGGCGACATTGGCACGAGCCCGCTTTACGCCCTGCGCGAAACCGTGCTGGCTGCGACGGGCGCGGCCTCGGGCGGCCATGGCGGCGCGTCCGACATCGTGCTGGCGGCCCCCATCCCGCGTGAGATCATCATCGGCGTTCTCTCGCTGATCCTCTGGTCGCTCGTCATCGTCGTCACGCTCAAATATGTCGTGCTGCTGCTCAGCGCCGACAACAACGGCGAAGGCGGCACGCTCACCCTCGTCGCCCTGGCGCAGCGGGCCCTGGGCCGCATGCGCGGTGGCGTCGTGCTCTTCCTCGGCATGGCCGGGGCGGCGCTGTTCTACGGTGACGCCGTCATCACGCCGGCGATTTCCGTGCTGTCGGCGGTGGAGGGCATCAAGCTCGTGACGCCGGCGCTCAACGACTACGTCGTGACGATCGCCTCGGGCATCCTGATCGCACTCTTCCTCGTCCAGAGCCGTGGTACCGCGAAGGTGGCCAATTTCTTCGGCCCGATCATGATGGTCTGGTTCCTGACGCTCGCAGGCTTGGGCATCTATCACATCGCCGACGATCTCGGCGTCTTCGCCTCGATCAACCCCTATTGGGGCTTCCGCTTCTTCTTCGACCATCCCGGCGTCTCGCTCGCCGTGCTCGGCTCGGTCTGCCTGGCGGTGACGGGCGCCGAGGCGCTCTATGCCGATATGGGCCATTTCGGCCGCGGGCCGATCCGCAGCGCCTGGATCTGGATGGTGTTTCCGGCCCTCTGGCTCAACTATCTCGGCCAGGGCGCGCTGATCCTCTCCGACCCCACGGCCATCGACAACCCCTTCTATAAGCTGGCCCCGGAAGGCTTCATCCTGCCGCTCGTGGTGATGGCGACGGTGGCGACGATCATCGCCAGCCAGGCCGTGATCACCGGCGCCTTTTCGCTGACGCGCCAGGCGATCCAGCTTGGCCTGCTGCCGCGCCTCGAGATCCGCCACACCTCGGAACAGACTTCGGGCCAGATCTACATCCCGCGCATCAACGTGATGCTGCTGGTCGTGGTGCTGCTGCTGGTCTGGACCTTCCGGACCTCGTCCAACCTGTCGCATGCCTATGGCATTTCGGTCTTCGGCGCGATGATGGTGGATTCGCTTCTGGCCTTCATCGTTATCTGGAAGGGCTGGCGCTGGTCGCTGGCCGCCACGCTGGCGGTGGTGACGCCCTTCCTCGTCATCGACGTCGCCTTCTTCGCGGCCAACATGCTGAAGCTGTTCAGCGGCGGCTATGTGCCGGTGCTGCTCGCGATCATGCTCATCGTCCTGATGTGGACCTGGGTGCGCGGCACCAAGATCCTCTTCGACAAGACCCGCAAGACCGACGTGCCGCTGCTCGAACTCGTCGGCATGCTCTCCAAGAGCCCGCCCTATCGGGTCAAGGGCATGGCCGTGTTCCTCACCAGCGATCCCGAAACCGCGCCGGCCTCGCTCCTCCACAACCTCAAGCACAACAAGGTGCTGCATGAGCGCAACGTGATCCTGACCGTGCGCTCGGCCGACACACCGCGCGTCGCCGAGGAGGAGCGCGTGCGGCTCTCCCGCATCACGGACGATTTCTGGCGGGTCGATCTGGTCTATGGCTACATGGAGAGCCCGAACGTCCCCAAGGGGCTGGCCGTTCTGCGCAAGCAGGGCTTCAAGTTCGACATCATGTCGACCTCCTTCTTCCTCTCGCGCCGCTCGATCAAGGCCTCGCCGCAGTCGGGCATGCCGGTCTGGCAGGACAATCTCTACATCTCGCTGACCAAGAGCGCGACCGACGCCACGAGCTTCTTCCAGATCCCGACCGGCCGCGTCGTCGAGGTGGGAACGCAGGTCACGGTGTGACGGCTCGCCGTCATTGCGAGCGTAGCGAAGCAATCCAGAGCCGCAGCGCTCGACGTCCCCTGGATTGCTTCGCTACGCTCGCAATGACGGCCTAAAGTCAATCCATCCGCGCCGCCGTCTCCGGCACCTTCCGCACCCG
>LSIG01000104.1 GCA_001556125.1 Rhizobiales bacterium CCH10-E5
CCAAGATCGCCGACCAGGCGCGGGCGCAGGAGCAGCGCCGCGAGATGATGGCGGAACTGGGCGCCGCCTTCGGCGAGGTCGTGGCGGCGGCCGCTGCCGGCGATTTCAGCCGGCGCGTCCAGGCGAACTTTGCCGACGCCGAGCTGAACGCGCTGGCGGGCTCGGTCAACGAACTGCTCGAGACGGTGCAGGGCGGCCTGTCCGAAACCTGCGACGTGCTCGCCGAACTCTCGGCGGGGCATCTCTCGACACGCATCGAGGGGATGTATCAGGGCGCCTTCGCCGAGCTGAAGAACGGCACCAATGCGCTCGCCGAGGAGTTCGAGAGCACGCTGGCCAAGCTCTCGGAGACGGTCGCGGCGGTGCGCAGCGCCACGACCGAGATCCTCGACGGCGTGACGGATCTCGCCGAGCGCACGAGCGAGGAGAGCAACGCCGTCTCGATGGCGACCAACCAGCTCGGCGCCTTCGCCGGGACGGTGAAGAAGACGGCGAGCGAGGCGGCCCAGGCGACGGGCATGGCCGAGGGCGCCGAGAGCCAGGCGCAGCAGGGCGAGAAGGTCGTGGCGTCGGCTCTCGAGGCGATGCAGCGCATCCGCACCTCCTCGGACAAGATCTCCGAGGTGATCGCGATGATCGACGAGATCGCCTTCCAGACCAATCTGCTGGCCCTGAACGCGGCCGTCGAGGCGGCCCGCGCCGGCGACAGCGGGCGTGGCTTCGCGGTGGTCGCGACCGAGGTGCGCAGCCTGGCCAAGCGCTCGGCCGATGCCTCCAACGACGTCAAGAAGCTGGTCGAGGCGGCGCATGGCGACGTCAAGGTCGGCGTCGGGCTGGTCGAGGAGACGGCGCAGATGTTCGAGGCGATCGTCGCCTCGGTGAACGACCTGACCGGGCTGATGAACGGCATCTCGCAGACGGCGATGAGCCAGGCGAGCGACGTCTCGGCGATCAACACCGAGATCGACGGCATCGGCTCGATGGCGCATCAGAACGCCGCCCTGGTCGAGGAGACCAATGCGGCGCTGGCGCTGACCGACGAGCAAACCCGCGCGCTGAGCGAGCACATCGCCCGCTTCCGCTTCCGCGAAGGCCATGGCGGCAGCAAGGCCCACGCCATCGCCGAAGCGGCCTGAACCGAAACGCCGCGGCAACCGAAACCCGAAGGCCCCGCCATCCACCCATGGCGGGGCCTTCGCTACTGTGGGGCGGTACCCCGACTGGGCCGGCTGACAGATGAAAGGCGTCATCACAACGGGCCGATGCTGCCTTCGAGAACAAAAATCCCGGAGACATGTCCTAACGGAAGCTGAATCCGGCTTCTGCCGAAGTGATTCAAAAGAATCCACGTTTAAACGTTCTTTAAGCGCGGCTGGCCAATTCTCCGCATGAACAGGATCCCGCCCACCGACAGTTCTGGGTGCGGAGCGGTTCGGGGGCACCGGTCATCGCCTTGGGGGGCGGTAGACGTGTTTTTCCATCGGCGCGCCCGGCACGGGCCGCCGTAGGCCCCGCGCCAGCTTCGTCATCCAGAGTGTCGCGTTGCCTACCGGAGAGCGACCGATGACGAAGGCCAGAAAGCCAGCCCGCCAGCGCCAGAAGGCGCGTATCGGGATCGCCGCACGGATCTACGCGGCCCTGGGGCTGATGACGGCCCTGACGCTCGTGGCCTCCGCCGTCGCCTGGCTCTCCTTCGGCCGTGTCGGAACGACCGTCCAGGAACTGGCCGGCCAGAAGATGCCGATGGTCGAACTGGCGCTCGAACTCTCGCAGGCCGCGACGCTTTCGACGGCCCTGGCGCCGCGCTTCATGGATGTCGAGAACGTCCAGCAGCGCGCGGCCCTGACCAATGAGCTCGACCGGATCGAGGCGCGGCAGTTCGACCTGATCCGCCGGATCGCCGCGCTGAGCGGCCTCGACATGAAGGCGACCCAGCAGGCGGTCGACGAGCTGTCGCGCACCATCAACGAGATCAACGACCTCACCGGCGCGCGCATGCGCAACGCGGCCGCCATGAACCGCCTGCTCGAGGACCTCGGCAAGGCCGGCCGCGTCTTCAGCGGTGTCGTCGGTTCGGAAGCCGACGAGGCCCGCTTCAACGTCACCATGGGCATCGAGAGCATCAAGGGCCTGTCGGGCGAGCAGCTCGACGCCGCGATGAAGACGCTCAACGACCGCGACTTCCCCGTCTTCGATTTCGCCCGCAAGCTCGAGGCGCAGGTGAACGAGCTGATGGGCATGCTGCGCGAGATCGCCCAGACCCCCGACAAGGCGAGGCTGGAGATCGCCCGCGAGCGCTTCAAGGCCACGGCCATGCGCATCCGCATGGAACTCCAGGCCGCCGAGGCCGCTTCCTCGAATGCCTTCCGCGGTCAGGTCGTCGAGGCTGTCATCGCCATGGGCGAGGGCCGCAACGGCATCGTCGAAATGCGCGACCGCGACCTGACCACGCTCGGTGAGATTGCGACGACCCTGAAGACCGTCGACGGCGCCGCCGCGACGCTGCGCGGGCAGGTCGAGAAGCTGGTCGAGAATGCGCGTGGCCAGGCCGTTTCGGCGAGCCAGTCGAGCGCCGCGCTGATCCATGACAGCGAGCGCTGGCTCGGCGCCATCGGCGTCGGCTCGCTGCTGATCGCGCTCTCGCTCTCGCTCTTCTACGTCCGTCCTGCGATCATCGGCCGGCTGAACCGTCTGTGGGCGGCGACGCGGGCGATTGCGGACGGGGCGCTCGAGACGGTGGTCGACACGAAGGGCAATGACGAGATCTCCGACATCTCGAAGAGCGTGCTGCTGTTCCGTGACAATGCGGTGGCGCTGCGCGAGGCGGAGAGCGCCAAGATCGCCGACCAGGCGCGGGCGCAGGAGCAGCGCCGCGAGATGATGGCGGAGCTGGGCGCGGCCTTCGGCGAGGTCGTGGCGGCCGCCGCTGCGGGCGACTTCAGCCGGCGCGTCCAGGCGAACTTTGCCGACGCCGAGCTGAATGCGCTGGCGGGCTCGGTCAACGAACTGCTGGAGACGGTGCAGGGCGGCCTGTCGGAGACCTGCGAGGTTCTGGCGGAGCTGTCGGCGGGGCATCTCTCGACCCGCATCGAGGGGATGTATCAGGGCGCCTTCGCCGAGCTGAAGAACGGCACGAACGCGCTGGCCGAGGAGTTCGAGAGCACGCTCGCCAAGCTGTCGGAGACGGTCGCGGCGGTGCGCAGCGCGACGACCGAGATCCTCGACGGCGTCACCGATCTGGCCGAGCGCACCAGCGAGGAGAGCAACGCCGTCTCGATGGCGACCAACCAGCTCGGCGCCTTCGCCGGGACGGTGAAGAAGACGGCGAGCGAGGCGGCCCAGGCGACCGGCATGGCCGAGGGCGCCGAGAGCCAGGCGCAGCAGGGCGAGAAGGTCGTCGCGTCGGCGCTCGAAGCGATGCAGCGCATCCGCACCTCGTCCGACAAGATCTCCGAGGTCATCGCGATGATCGACGAGATCGCCTTCCAGACCAATCTGCTGGCGCTGAACGCGGCGGTCGAGGCGGCCCGCGCCGGCGACAGCGGGCGCGGCTTCGCGGTGGTCGCGACCGAGGTGCGCAGCCTGGCCAAGCGCTCGGCCGATGCCTCCAACGACGTCA
>LSIG01000105.1 GCA_001556125.1 Rhizobiales bacterium CCH10-E5
CCCTCGGCGCCGCCACCGCCACGACCGGCAACCTCGCGATCACCTCGACGAACGCGGGCATAACGGCGGCGACGCTGGTCGCCGGACGCGACGCGACGCTCAACGCCGCAACGGCCGTTTCGGTCACCACCTCGCTCACCGCGGGCCGCACCGCCGACGTCACTGCCGGCAGCGGCACGCTCGGCATCGCCTCGCTGCTGGCCGGAACCGACGCCACGCTCGCTGCCAGCGGTGCCGTTACGCTCGGCGACGCCACCGCCACGACCGGCGACCTCGCCATCGCCTCGACCGGCGCCGGCATCACCGCGGCGACGCTGGTCGCCGGACGCGACGCAACGCTCAATGCCGCGACCTCGATCGCCGTCACCACCTCTCTCACGGCCGGCCGCGATGCCGTGCTCTCGGCCATCGGTGGCACCATCGACATCGCCCGGCTCTCGGCCGGCGGTCTCCGCCTCTCCTCCTCCGCCAGCCTGACGCTCGGAACGCTCGTTTCGACGCTCGGCGCCATCGCGCTGACCTCGACCGGCGGCAGCATCGACGCGACCGAGATCACTGCCGCTGGCGATGTGACGCTGACGGCGGCCGGCGCGATCCGCGTCGCGCAGACCCTGTCTGCGGGAGGCGCCGCAACGGCGGCAGCGGGTGGCGTGCTGGAGATCGACCGACTCGAGGCCGGCACGACCGCCACCCTCACCGCCGCCGGCGCTGCAACACTCGGCGAAGGCACGACTCTCGCCGGCGACCTGACCCTGCGCTCGACCGGCGGGGACGTCACGGCGCGCGCGCTGCGAGCCGCGGCCAGCCTGCGGGTCGATGCCGCGGGCGCGATCACGGTGCCGGTCCTCGACGCCGGCCGCGATCTCGTGCTGAGTGCCGGCGGCGCTCTGCGCACCGAGCAGGCCGAGGCGCGCGGCGGCGATCTCGGCGCGACCGTCGATTCGGCCGTCGCAACTCGCCTGGCCTCCTTCGGCAATCTTGCGCTCTCCGGCAGCGGCCGGCTCGCTCTTGGCTCGCTGTCCTCCGGAGGCGACCTTGCGGTCGCTTCGCGTGGCGGCTCGGTCGCGATCCTGTCCGCGCGCAGCACCGGCCGCACCGCGATCGACGCCGATGGCGATCTCGGCCTCGGATCCGTCACCGGCGCCGACATCGCCCTGGCCTCGCGCAACGGGGGCCTCGGCGCCGAGACGATCGACGCCGCCGGTCTCGCCACGCTGACGACCGCTGGCCGCCTCGCGGTCGGCAGCCTCTCGGCGCGCGACATCCGTGCGACGGCCGGCTCCACCCTCGATGTCACGACCCTGACCGCGGGCGGCAACGCCGAGCTGCGCTCGGGGACGGCGATGACGCTGCGCACCGCCCGCATCGGCCGTGACGCGACCCTGGTCGCGGGAGACATGCTGACGGTCCGCGAGATCGCCACGACCGCGGGCGATCTCAGCCTCGCCACCAGCGGCGCGCTGGTCGGCGGCACCTTGACGAGCGGTGGCTGGACCCGACTCTCCGCCTCCAGCCTCGCCGTCACGCGTTTGACCAGCCGTCGTGCCGCCGAGATCGCGACGCTCGGCACGCTCGACCTCGCCGAGGCGTCGGTCGGTGGCGACGTGACGTTGACCTCGACCGCAGCCAATCTCGACCTCGGGACCGTTCTGTCCGACGGCTCGGCCACCCTGCGCGCCGCCGGCTCGATCCGGGCGGCGCGGATCGCCGCCGCCGACGTGCTGGCCTTGCAGGCCGGCCTCTCCGGCACCGGCTCGATCGCGATCGAGCGCGGCGCGGCCCTGACGACGACGGCGAGCGCACCCGACGAGGTCCGGCTCGGCCGCTTCGGCGCCGGCGCGAGCATCACCATCCTCGGCACGCGCATCTCCGCCGACATCGTGCAGCTTCCGAGCGGCGGCAGCCTGCCGCTGGCGCTCGACATCGGCGGGGTCCGCGAGACGGTCGCCGAGACGGCCGAACTTTCCGTCGAGGCCGCGGCCTTGCGCGTGGGCCGCCTCGCCCTTCGCGATGGCCGCCTCGCCACGACGGCCGGCGATCTCGGCATCCTCCGCGCCACGATCCCCGGCGCGCTGACGCTGACGACGCCGGCGATGAGCGTGCTGGCCAATAACCGCAGTCTCGCCCCCGTCACCGGCTACGACGTGCAGCTCTATCCGAAGGATCGCCCGTTCTTCCTCAACGTAAATGGCAGTAGGCTTTCGACCGACGCCTTCATCATCCAGGCCGATTCGGACGTGGCACAGCTCTCCTCTAGGGCTCGGACCCATAAAGTGATTGGCTTCACCGGCCCTATGTGATTCACGGTTTCCGGGAGGAAGCGCGGATGAATTGGGATCGTTTCTGGCTCACGGACGCGCAATTTGCGCGGATCGAGCCGCATCTGCCGAGGGATACGCGGGGTAAGCCTCGTGTTGACGACCGCCGTGTGATCAGCGGCATCGTCCATGTTCTGAAGTCCGGCGGGCGCTGGATCGATGCGCCGCCCGACTACGGACCACGCAAGACGCTATACAACCGCTATGTCCGCTGGGCCGCAAAGGGCGTCTGGGTCGACCTCTTCCACGCGCTGGCCAGCGCCGGCGGTCCCCCGGCCCAGGTGCTGATCGATTCCTCCGCCGTGAAGGCGCACCGCTCGGCTTCGGGCGGAAAAGGGGGGAGCGCAACCAGGCCATCGGTCGTTCGCGCGGAGGCCGCACGACCAAAATCCACGCGCTGACCGATCGCGACTGCCGGCCCATCGCCTTCCTGCTCACCGGAGGCCAGGTCGCTGATTGCACGGCCGGATCGGTCCTGCTGCAGCAGATGCCGGCGGCTCGCATCCTCCATGGTGACAAGGGCTATGACAGCAACGCCATCCGCCGCCAGGTCGAGGAGAACGGCACCATGCCCAACATCCCGCCCAAGGCTAACCGGCGCTGGAAGAACTGCTTCTCGCCCGTGCTCTACCGCGACCGAAACGCCATCGAGCGCATGTTCTGCCGCCTCAAGGACTTCCGCCGCGTCGCCACGCGATACGACCGCAACGCCGTCAACTTCCTCGCTGCCGTCTGCATCGCCGCGACCATCAGCTACTGGTTATGAGTCTGGACCCTAGCTTCGGCTCCTCGATGGCGCGCGATCTCGCCCGCCTCGGCACCCTCTTCCCCTCCGCGCCGTCCTTCGGCGAAACGGCGAGGCGCTTCGTTCTCGGGGAGGACGGCCGCTGGCGCGGCGTCTCCGGGGATCCGGAGACCACCGCCTCGATCGGCGGAACGACAGGTCCGCGCGTCAATCTCGGTGGCGCAGAGGGGCAGCCTTGATCCGCTCCCGCCTGGCCTTCGCCGCAATCGCCGTTTCTCCCCTCGCGTTTTCGAATCCCGCTGCGGCCCAAATCGTGCCGCAGACGATCGAGAACGAGGCCGAGCGCCAGCGGCTCGAGATCGAGCGTCGCACGGCACCGCCGCGCCAGCGCGGCCCGGCCGTGATCGCGCCGCCCGCGGCGCCCCGGGTCGAGTTTCCGGCCGGCGGCACCACCGTTCTGCTGACGCGCATCGATTTCGATGCCTCGCGCCTGCTGGGCGCGGCCGAACTGGAGGCGATCAGCGCCCGCTATGTCGGCCGCCGCGTCGATCTCGCCGGGATCGGCCAGATCGTCCAAGCGGTGAACGATCTCTATGCCGAGAAGGGGCAGATCACCGCCAGCGCCGTCCTGCCGCCGCAGAAGCTCGATGATGGCGTGCTGCGCGTCCAGCTGGTCGAGGGGCGTGCCGGGGCGGTCTCGATCAAGGGCGGGGTGCAGACCTGGCCCTGGTATGTGCGCTCCCAGGTGCCGCTGATCGATGGCGAGGTCATCGACGCCCCTGCCCTCAACCGCGCCGTCTCGATCTTTAACCGCATCAACGATCTGCAGCTCAGGGCCCAGCTCGGCGCCGGCGCCAGCTTCGGCCTCACCGATGTCGAGCTCGCCCTCACCGAGCCGGCGCGCAACACGGTGCAGTTCTCCTACGACAACCAGGGTGTGCTCTCGACCGGGCGGTATCAGGGCACGCTCTTCCTGCGCCATCACAACCTGCTCGGCATCGACGACCGCATCGTCTTCTACGGTTCGCGCGCCCGCGGCAGCATCCTCGGCAGCGGCAGCTACACCCTGCCCGTCACGCCCTGGGGCACGCGGCTCGGGGCGAGCTTCACCCGCTCCGCCTACCGCATCGTGACCGGCGCGATCCGCGAGTTGCGGCCGGAGGGCATCTCGGAAAGCGTCTCGCTGACGCTCTCGCAGCCTGTCTTCGCGACCGACGCCATCCTCCTGCAGGCCACCGGCGCGCTCGGGACCGGCCAGGGCCGCAGCAAGCAGCTCGACATCGCCACCGTCGAAAGCCGCTACACCCGGGTCCAGGCCGGGCTCTCGCTGAACGTCACGCTGCCGGGACTCAGCCACGCCTCGACCGCCAACTGGAGCGAGATCGCCCATGAGGACCTGCTGGCGGAGCGCAAGCGCAGCCTCACGATCCTGACCGGCACCACCAGCTCGGTCTGGCGCATCACCGAGGATCTCTACGGCACCGCCGTCGGCGCCTGGCAATATACGGGCGAGACGCAGCTGCCGGGCGACCAGATCTTCCAGATCGGCGGCCCGACCACCGTGCGCGGCTATCCGATCGGCGCCGCCTTCGGCAATTCCGGTTTCTACGGTCAGGCGGAACTGCACTGGCTACTACCCGACCCGCTGAAGCAGCTCGAGGCCTTCGTCTTCCTCGACCACGGCATCACCTATCCCAACGCCACCGACAGCACGCGCGCGACCTCGGTGGGCGCAGGGCTGATCTGGCGCCCGGTCGACTGGGTCTCGCTCGAGGGCGGCTTCGGGCGCCCGCTCGAGCGGGTCTCGGCAAACCAGCGCGATGTCGAGCTCTACATGCGGCTGACGCTGCGCAAGAGCATCTGAATTCACTCCGTCAGGATCACTCCATGGCCCCTCTGCCGCTCTTCTATTCCAGCATCGCGGTGCTCGACCGCAACACCCACCGGCAGTCGCGGCTGGCCCCGCCGAAGGCGCCCTATGCCTTCGCCGCCGGCGCCCATGTCCTGCCGGCGCTGATGGCCGAATTCGCACCGGCCTGCCGCGACATGCCGATCCTCTTCCTCGAGGAGCAGGGCGCGGTGTCGCCGCTCTTCATGGTCGGCATGCGTCCGGGCGAAGGCTGCTTCGTCGATGCGGAGGGGCGCTGGCGCGGCCAGCACGCGCCGGCCTATCTGCGGCGCTACCCCTTCATCGGCGGCGACCTCGCCGGCGAGCAGCAGGTCATCTGCCTCGATGGCGGCTATGCCGGGCTGCAGGAGGCGGAGGGCGAGCGCCTCTTCGACGATGAGGGCGAGCCCACGCCGGTCCTGCGCGACATCGTCGCCTTCGTCGCCGACTATGCCGAGGCCGCCAAGGCGACCGCGGCCTTCACCGCGGCGCTGAAGGAGCTCGACCTGTTCCAGACCATCAATGTCGAGATCCGGGCCGGCGACGGCACAACCTCCAGCTTCTCCGGCTTTTCCGCACTCAGCGCCGAGCGACTCGATGCGCTCTCGGACGAGGCCTGGACGGAGCTGCGCCGCAAGGGCTACCTGCTGCCGATCCACGCCCATCTCATCAGCCTGCAGAACTTCGCCCGCCTCGGCGATCTCGCACAGTCGCGGGCCTGATCGCGCCCGACGCCCCGACCAACGGGTGATGGACTCGCGCCTGTGGCGCGCTTAATCCGGTAACGGCAAGATCGTTCGTCGGCTCCGGGGCGTCCTCATGAAAGACATTCTCGACCAGCTCGAAGCGCGCCGCGAAGGCGCGCGTCAGGGAGGCGGCGAGCGCCGCGTCGAAGCCCAGCACAAGCGCGGCAAGCTCACCGCCCGCGAGCGCATCGAGCTCCTGCTCGACAAGGACTCCTTCGAGGAGTTCGACATGTTCGTGCAGCATCGCTGCGTCGATTTCGGCATGGACAAGGCCGAGAAGATTCCCGGCGACGGCGTCGTCACCGGCTGGGGCACGGTCAATGGCCGCACCGTCTTCGTCTTCTCCAAGGACTTTACCGTCTTCGGCGGCTCGCTGTCGGAAACCCATGCCCAGAAGATCGTCAAGATCCAAGACATGGCGCTGAAGATGCGCGCGCCCATCGTCGGCCTGTTCGACGCCGGCGGCGCCCGCATCCAGGAGGGCGTGGCGGCGCTCGGCGGCTATGGCGAGGTCTTCCGGCGCAATGTCGCGGCCTCGGGCGTGATCCCGCAGATCTCGGTGATCATGGGTCCCTGCGCCGGCGGCGACGTCTACTCGCCCGCGATGACCGACTTCATCTTCATGGTCCGCGACACCTCCTACATGTTCGTCACCGGTCCCGACGTGGTGAAGACCGTCACCAACGAGACCGTGACCTCGGAGGAGCTCGGCGGCGCCAAGGTCCACACCAGCAAATCCTCAGTCGCCGACGGCGCCTTCGAGAACGATGTCGAGGCGCTGCTGCAGGTGCGCCGCCTGCTCGATTTCCTGCCCGCCAACAACACAGCGGGCGTGCCGGAATGGCCGAGCTTCGACGTGCCCGACCGCGTCGACATGAGCTTGGACACGCTGGTGCCGGACAACCCCAACAAGCCCTACGACATCAAGGAGTTGATCCTGAAGACGCTCGACGAGGGCGATTTCTTCGAGATCCAGGCGGCCTATGCCGGCAACATCGTCACCGGCTTCGGCCGCATCGAGGGCCGCACGGTCGGCGTCGTCGCCAACCAGCCGATGGTGCTGGCCGGCGTGCTCGATGCCGACGCCTCGCGCAAGGCCGCCCGCTTCGTGCGCTATTGCGACGCCTTCGAGATCCCGATCGTCACCTTCGTCGACGTTCCCGGCTTCCTGCCCGGAACGGCGCAGGAATATGGCGGCCTGATCAAGCACGGCGCCAAGCTGCTCTACGCCTACACCGAATGCACCGTGCCGCTGGTCACCGTCATCACCCGCAAGGCCTTCGGCGGCGCCTATGACGTGATGGCCTCCAAGCATATCGGCGCCGACGTCAACTACGCCTGGCCAACCGCCCAGATCGCCGTGATGGGCGCCAAGGGCGCGGTCGAGATTATCTTCCGCGGCGGCGACGCCGAGACCATCGCGCGCCAGACCAAGGAATACGAGGGCCGCTTCATGTCCCCCTTCGTCGCGGCCGAGCGCGGCTATGTCGACGAGGTCATCATGCCGCATTCGACAAGGCGCCGCATCGCGCGGGCGCTCGCCATGCTCAGGACCAAGAGCGTCGAGCGGCCCTGGCGCAAACACGACAACATTCCGCTGTGAGCGCGGCGGCGTGGCCTCGTGCCGGGCTCGTGCCATGCTAGGTGCGGCGAGCCAACCTCCCGACATGACAGCCCCTTCATAATCGGTTAACCGGGCGCGTCCCTTCTTGCGCCCGGCCCGATGCTCTTCAACTCCTTCGCCTTCCTGCTCGCTTTCCTGCCGCTGGCGCTCGGCCTGCACTGGCTGGTCGAGCGATTTGCGCCGCTCTGGCGGCTGCCGCTTCTGCTGGTCCTGTCGCTGGCGTTCTATGCCTATTGGGACTGGCGCTTCCTGCCGCTGCTGATGGCCTCGATCCTGGTCAACTGGCTGGTCGCGGAGGGCTTCCAGAAGACCCGTTCCGGCGCGCTGATCACGGCTGCCATCGTCGCCAACCTGCTCGTGCTGGCGCTGTTCAAATACTTCAACTTCTTCGGCGATCTCGCTGCGATGATTCCGGGTTTGCCGGCGCCGAAGCTCGATCTGGCGCTGCCGCTCGGCATCTCCTTCTTCACCTTCCACCACGTCATGTATCTGACCGATCTGCGCCGCGGCCAGGCGCCGCGCTACGATCTCGTCCGCTACGGGCTCTACATCGCCTTCTTCCCGCAGGTGCTGGCCGGGCCGCTGGTGCGCTGGCGCGAGATCATGCACCAGTTCGAGGAACGGCCCTATCAGCGGCCCGACGCCGCCGAGCGCTTCGGCCGCGGGCTTCTGCTGCTCACCGCCGGCCTCGCCAAGAAGGTGCTGATCGGCGATCCGCTGGCCGAATACGCCAATCCGGTCTTCGCCGCCGCGGCCGCCGGCAAGGTCGTCTCGGTGGTCGAGGCCTGGCAGGCGACGCTGGCCTTCACCTTCCAGATCTATTTCGACTTCTCCGGCTACACCGACATGGCGCTGGGCCTCGCCCTGCTGCTCGGCATCGTCCTGCCGCAGAATTTCGAGACGCCCTATCGCTCGACCAGCATCCAGGATTTCTGGCGGCGCTGGCACATGACGCTGTCGCGCTTCCTGCGCGACTATCTCTACATCCCGCTCGGCGGTTCGCGCAGCGGCCTGCCCACGCAGGTCTGGGCGCTGTTCGCGACCATGGCGCTGGGCGGCCTCTGGCACGGCGCGGGCCTGACCTTCGTCGCCTGGGGCGCCGCCCATGGCCTGGCCCTGATCGTCGCGCTGTTCTGGCGCCGCGCCGGCTGGCCGATGCCGCCGCTGCTCGGCTGGCTTCTGACCTTCCTCTTCGTCGCGTTCTGCTGGGTGCTGTTCCGCGCGACGAGCTTCGAGACGGCGATCACCATCTACAAGGGCCTCTTCGGTCTCGCCCCGCTCGGCACAGGCTTCAAATGGCGGGCGCTGCTGCCGGCCGCCGCCTTCGCGATCATCGGGCCGACCGCCTGGGCCCTCGTCCACCGGCTCACGCCGTCGCGCTGGCTCGCCGTGGTGGCGGGCGTGCTGTTCGTCCTCATCCTCTTCAAGATCGGCGAAGACGCCAATTATGAGTTCATCTACTTCCAGTTCTGACGCGGCGGTCGGCGCTTCGGCGGCGAGCGAAGCCCGCTGGGCTGGGTTCGCGCGCGCCTTCGTCGCCACGGCGCTGCTGGCGCTGCTCGGTACGCTGACGCTCGCCTGGCTGATCGACCCCTACGACACCGGCAACACCCCGCTGTCGCTGCGCGAGGGCGTGCGGCCGCAGGGTCCGCGCACCGCCGCCGCCAGCCGCGGCCGCGACCCTGCCTTTCAGGGCGCGATCTTCGGGAATTCCCATGTCCAGCTGCTCTCGCCGGAGCGGCTGCAGGCGACGACTGGCATCCCCTTCGTCTCGCTGATGGCGCCCGCCTCCGGCCCGAAGGAAGGGCTCGTCCTGATGGACTGGTTCCTGCGCCATCGTCGCGAACCGCCGCAGGCCGTGATCGTCGGCATCGACGACCTCTGGTGCACGGCCGATCCGCAGATGCCGAACGCCAAGCCCTTCCCTTTCTGGCTCTACAGCCGCGACCGCGCCGAATATCTCGTCGGCCTGCTGCGCTTCGACGTGCTGGAGGAGTTCCAGCGCCGCATCGTCTATCTCCTCACGGGCCGCGGCGAGCGCGCCCGCCCCGACGGCTACTGGGACTACGAGCCCAATTACATCGGCATGGGCTATGATCGTGACCCCGGCAAGCGCGCGGAACTGGAGGTCTACATGCCGATCGGCGGCAATGCCGATGGCCCCTATCCGGCCGTCAAGGCGCTGGAAGCGATGATGGCTCAGGTGCCCGGCACCAAGCTCATTCTGCTTCGCCCCCCGGTCTATCGCTCCGCCCTGCCCCGGCCCGGCAGCCCCTCGGAACGGCCCGACGCCGGCTGCCGGAACGCCTATGCCGAGCTCGCGGCGCGCCGCCCGCTGACCACCCTGATCGACTGGCGCCGCGACCGACCTGAACTCCACGATCCGAATCAGTTCTTCGACCGCTCGCATTACCGCCAGCCGCTCGCCCGGCTGGTCGAGGCCGAGATCACCGCTGCCCTCGAGGCAATGCGCTGAGGCAACGCTCCGCTGGCTCCGGCCAGCGCAAATCGCTGTTGCACCGGGCAAAACACGTCCCCGTAAAGAAGCGCTCGGGCGCCTCCAATCCGATTGTGAGCGCCCCCCGCCATCGCTATAAGGGCGCCAAATCGGCGGCCCTCCCACGGCAAGGTCGGTGGGCGCCGGGGGACGACAACCAGAGAGTGCGCCTATGTCGAAGCAGATCATCCTCGACGCGGACTACAAGCCCAGCGACGACGAACCGTTCATGAACGACCGGCAGCGCGAGTATTTCCGGGGCAAGCTGCTGGCCTGGAAGGACGAGATCCTGAAGGAAGCGCGCGAGACGCTGGTCACCCTGCAGAGCGAGAGCGAGAACCACCCCGACATCGCCGACAGGGCCTCCTCCGAAACCGACCGCGCCATCGAGCTGCGCGCCCGCGACCGCCAGCGCAAGCTGATCGCCAAGATCGACGCCGCCATCGCCCGCATCGACGACAACACCTATGGCTATTGCGAGGAGACGGGCGAGCCGATCTCGCTGAAGCGGCTTGAGGCGCGGCCGATCGCCACCCTTTCGCTGGAAGCGCAGGAGCGTCACGAGCGCAACGAGCGCGTCTTCCGCGACGACTGAGACGCTCGTCCACGCCGGACGCATCGAGCCCCGCTCCTCCGGAGCGGGGTTTTTTCGTGGCTCACGCCGCTGCCGTCACGCGCAGCTTTCCTCGCCGCCTCGGCCCGGTCTATGCTGCCCCTGGGGAAGCCGATCGGCCAGCGGAGACGGCGATCGGCGGCGGGGGACAAGCGTCATGTTGCGTTGGATCATGCGTCCATGCCTGGCCGCACTCGTGGCGGCCGGCCTTGCCGGTTGCGCTGGCGATGTCCGCGGCGTTCTGCTGCCAGTCGCCACGGCAGCGCCTGACGCCAGCCGCGTCACCATGCTGGTTGCGACAACGCGCGCGCCTGATCCGGATGACGGCCTGCTCTTTTCGGGCGAACGCGGCCGGCCAAGCTTTGCCGAGATCACGGTTTCGGTGCCCAGCGAGACGCGTCGCAAGGTCGGCGAAGTGCAGTGGCCGAAGGCCCTGCCCGGCAATCCCGAGACCGATTTCGTCACGCTCAAGGTCGAGAAGCTCGACCAGAAGGGCGTGATCTCCCGCTTCCACAACGCCGTTCAGAAGGTCCCGAAGCGCCGGGTGATGGTCTTCATCCACGGCTTCAACAACCGCTTCGAGGACGCCGTCTACCGCTTCGCCCAGATCGTCCACGATTCGAAGGCGCAGGTCGTCCCGATCCTGTTCACCTGGCCCTCGCGCGGTTCGGTCTTCGCCTATGGCTATGACCGCGAGAGCGGCAACTACTCCCGCCGCGCGCTGGAGAACCTGTTCCAGGCGCTCGCCCGCGACCCCGCCGTCGGGGAGGTCTCGGTGCTCGCCCACTCGATGGGCAACTGGGTGACGCTGGAGGCCCTGCGCGAGATGTCGATCCGCAACGGCACGATCTCGCCCAAGATCGCCAATGTCATGCTCGCCGCGCCCGATGTCGATGTCGACGTCTTCCGCAGCCAGGTCGCCGACATGGAGGGCCGCCGCCCCCGCTTCACCCTCTTCGTGTCGCAGGACGATAGGGCGCTGGCGGTCTCGCGCCGGGTCTGGGGCAGCACCGCCCGCCTGGGTGCCATCGATCCCGACGCCGAACCCTATCGCACGCAGCTCGAGAAAGCCGGCATCACCGTGCTCAACCTGACCTCGCTGCGCTCCGGCGACCGTCTCAACCACGGCAAGTTCGCCGAAAGCCCCGAGGTGGTGAAGCTGATCGGCTCGCGCCTGATCGAGGGCCAGCCCATCACCGACACCCGCATCGGCCTGGGCGAAAAGGTTCTGCAGGTCACCGCCGGCACCGCCGCCGCGGTCGGTTCCGTGGCAGGGCTGGCGATCTCCGCACCCGTCGCGGTGGTCGATCCCGACACCCGCCGCAACTTCGCCGACAAGACGGTGGCCGTCGGCCAGGCGTTGCGCGACGCCGGGGCCGCCGTGACGACAGACTGAGCCCTCAGCGCACCGGAACCTCGCCGGCGCGCGGCTCGTGGATCGGGCAGGCATTCTGCCGGGCCCTCAGATCCTTCGACATCGCATAAGTCTCGCGCCGTGCGCGGTTGATGCCGCCCAGAGGCCGGTGCGCCGCCAGCGCGTGCCAGACCGAGAACGACATCCGATCGTCGATCGCGGCCGCGCGCGCCTCGCTCCACGATTCCTGGGGCGCGACCTCGACGCGCGCCACCGTGACGAAGGGACTGTCCTCTTCCGGCCAGACCACCGAAGCATCCTCGATCGGCATGGTTTCGGCGTTGGTCCGCAACTGGACCCTGAGCTCCCAGACCCCGCCCCGAGCATGGAAATGGTCGATCAGGCTGTCGCGAAGGCCGTTCGGCCGGCCGCGCACATCGAGTTCGGCATCCTTAAGCCGCTTCAGCGCGTCGGAGGCCGGGGCGAGCGAAAACTTCGCGACATGCTCGCCATAGCGGAAGGGCGTCTGGCCGTAATAGGTCTCTCCGAGCGGGTTGGTCATCGGATGCCCACCGAGGGATTTCAGCGTCGCGCTTTCGCCGCCGACAGCCTCGATCACCTGCTCCGCGCCGCGCGCCACGGTCGAGAAAGCCTTCTTCAGCCCGGGCGCGCGGTCGGTCGTCTTGGCCAGCAGCGACAGGCTCTTCGCGAAGGCCGCCGGGTCCGGCGCCAGGAAGGCTGGCCCGTTGACCATGACGAAATCCTGCGTCGGCGCCTCGTCCGGCGCGAGATGCTCGCCCTCGACACCGACGACCTTCAGCGCCAGCCCGCGCGGCACCGAGACGGCGTCGTCGAGGATGTCGCCGGGGTTGGTGGAGATGCGCAGGATCGCCTCATGGCGGCCGGGCTTTGCGAACAGCCCCTGCGCGTAGGGCGCCGGCAGCCCGTCCAGCACCGTGAAGGTGCCGATGAGCAGCGCATGGCTCTTGGCGTGGACGGTGCGCAGGCCGTGCCCGCCATTGGCGAAGGTCGTCTCGCCGATGGAGCGCAGCGCCTCCTCGAGATCGCGGATGGTCTGCGCTTCGTCCGGAGCGGGTTGCTCCAGCGCGGGGTCATAGGGCAACGGCGTGGCGGCAGTCTTCATGGGGCTCTCCGGATCGACGGTTGTCTCTCAACCGCCGGTCCGGACCCCTTGTTCCTGTCACCCTCGACGGCTCAGGCCGGCAACACGACGACCTTCGTCTTCACCGGAGTCTGGTCGTAGAGGTCGATCATGTCCTGCGTCAGCAGTCCGACGCAGCCGCTGGTGATGCCGGAGCCGATCGATTCCTCGTCGAGCGAGGCATAGATCGTGTAGAGCGTATAGCGGCCGTTCTGGTAGAGATGCAGTGTGCGCGCGCCCAACGGATTGTCGAGGCCGCCCGGCATGCCGCGAGCGTATTTGGCGGCTTCCGGCTGCCGCTTGATCATCTCCGGCGGCGGCGTCCAGGTCGCCCATTCCGACTTGCGCCCGACATAGGCATCGCCGCTCCAGCGGAAACCGTCGCGGCCGACATTGGCGCCGTAGCGCGTCGCGTTGCCGTCGCCCTCGATGCGGTAGACATAGTAGTTGCCCGGATCGACGATGATCGTGCCCGGCGCTTCCTTGCTTTCGTAGCGCACCGTGCGGCGCCAGTATTTCGGATCGACCTTGCTCGGATCGGTCGCCGGAATCGCGAATTTCTTGTCGTCGACGGGCCCGTAGAGCTTCTTTGCCTCGGCGAGGCTCATCCCGTCCTGGGTGACGCAGCCTCCGAGCCCGAGCGCGCCGAGCGCCGCCGTCCCGCCGAACAGGAACGCCCGGCGATCGAGCGCCGCCGCGGCGGCTTTTCTGCCGTCGATGATCATGATGTCTGACGTCCCATACGCTGTTGAACCGGTCGCGAGGCCATGGTCTGACAGTGGCCGTGACCCTCGCGCGGCGGAGACTGTCGCCAGATCGCGCGCTTGGCAAGGGCGAGGTTGAGGCTGCGCCTTCCGCCGCCAGCCGCCGCGGGACCTGTGGGCCCCTCGTTCCTGGCCCTTGTGACGCGATGGCCGGCCCTGAAACGCGAAACGGCCCCGCCCGGAAGGGCGAGGCCGAACGGCCTGCAAGAAGGCAGACCGCAGAATGCTTACGGCTTGGCCGGCACGCTGGTCGAGCCACCGCCGGCCGGGTTCGGCGCCGTTCCGGTCGGCCGGGTGGAGGGCATCGTGCCGGAAGGCGCCATCGGCGGATTGGAAGGGGCGCCGAGCACGCCGCCGCCGGCGGGATTGGCGGTCACGCCGGGCTGGCCGGTCGGCGCCACGGTGGCATCATTCGGCTTCGGCGTGGGAGCGGCGGTGGTCGGGCGATTATTGCTCGGGGCGTTGACGGGCGGCTGGGTCGACTGGGCGGTCGCGACCATCGGGGCCAGCGCGAGCGCGCCGGCGAGCGTCAAGGTCTTCAGGCTCATGGATGTCTCTCCGTTGTTGCGGTGTCCCCGAACCAACGGCAGGCACCAGCAAGGGTTCCCCGACGTCGTCACCGCCCCCTGCGACCTTTCCGCCCCAGCAGGGCGACAAGCCCGCGCCAGACGCGCCGGATTCCAGCCGAGCGACGACACCGGTGAGGATGAGCGAGGACACCAGCCCATCACCGGCAGTCGACCGTGGAACATTGTCGATGCGGTCCGGTTCGTCTTCGAGCGGCATGGATCGGGCGGCGCCAAATCAGGTGGCGCCAGGATCAGCCACCCCATCCCAGCGGCGACGCAGAAGGAGAGACAACAATGGGCGGCATCTTGCTTTGGTTGATCGGCATTCCGATTCCACTGATCATTCTGCTCTACTTCATCTTCTGACGGTTTTGGGCGTCGTTCGGGGCCTCCTTCATCGGGTTGAGGCTCAGACACGAGCCGGTCCGGGACTTCGCCTGGCCTGCCTCACGGTGGCGACCGCCGACGATCATCGGCTGAAGGGTTCGGCCACCTCGCGCTGCGAGGTGTCCTGAGCGGTCCCAGCCGGAAACTTCGCCCGCGTTCGCACGCGGGCGCTTCAAACGAGGGGCAGCGGAGCACCGCGAGGCGCGTAACCTGAAATCCGCATCCGTTGAGCCAGGATGCGGCGCGGATGGATTGAGCCACCATCCGC
>LSIG01000106.1 GCA_001556125.1 Rhizobiales bacterium CCH10-E5
GCAGCCGGATCGGCACCATAGCGCCGCCGTTGGGCGGGGGCGTCCACATCATCAAGCTCCGAAAGAGGAGCTTGGCGATGGGACGCTACGAACTCAGCGATTTGGAATGGACGGCGATCGAGCCGCATCTTCCCAACAAGCCGCGCGGCGTGCCGCGGGTCGATGATCGGCGGGTCCTGAACGGCATCTTCTGGGTGCTTCGGTCGGGTGCGCCCTGGGCGGATGTCCCGGCTCGCTACGGCCCACCGACGACGATCTACAATC
>LSIG01000107.1 GCA_001556125.1 Rhizobiales bacterium CCH10-E5
AGGCGGATGCAGGGTCCGTCCGCAAGCCAAAGACGGCCGCGCTTGGATTGTCGGGCTGGAACTTTCAGCCCCTCACGTCGCCAGATGCGCTCAACCCGCTTGCCATTGACGACCCAGCCTGCCGTCGAGCGCAGCAGCGCCGCGATCTTGCGATAACCGTAGCGGCCATAGCGGCGGACCAGTTCGACGATGTCGGCGATGAGTTGCTCCTCATCGTCGCGTCCGC
>LSIG01000108.1 GCA_001556125.1 Rhizobiales bacterium CCH10-E5
GCCGAGATGTCGGCGATGGTGGCGGCGACCTTCTTCGAGGCGGTGAGGATCTGGCTGAGCTGCTCGCCGGCCTGGCGCACCAGCTTCACGCCCTCGCCGACCTCGCTGTTCGAGGACGAGATCAGCGCCGAGATGTCCTTCGCCGCCTCGCTGGAGCGCTGGGCGAGGGTCCGCACCTCCGAGGCCACCACCGCGAAGCCCTTGCCGGCATCGCCGGCGCGGGCCGCTTCGACCGCGGCGTTCAGCGCCAGCAGATTGGTCTGGAAGGCGATGTCGTCGATCACCCGGATGATGTCGGAGATCTTGGTCGAGGCGTCCTCGATCCGGGCCATGGCATCGACCGCCTGGCCGGCGATGGCGCCGCCCGCCTGGGCGGCTTCCATGGCTTCGGTGGCGATCGCCGCCGCCTGGCGCGAAGCCTGGGCCGAGGCCTTGACGGAAGCCGCGAGCTCCTCGGTCGTGGCGGCGGTCTCCTCCAGCGAGGAGGCCTGCTCCTCGGTGCGCTTGGAGAGGTCGTCGGCGCCCATATTGATCTCGCGGGCGGCGAGACCGACCTCCGAGGAGGTCAGCTGGATCGTCTTCACCGTGCTGGACAGGCGATCGACCGTCTCGTTGATGGCGCCCTTCAGCTCGGCGAACTTGCCGCGATAGGCCGAGTCGATCCGCACCGTCAGATCGCCGCTCGCGACCGCCGAGAGCGTGCGGGCGAATTCGCTGGTGGCGGAATCGACCACCGCATTGATCTCGTTGATGCCGGCGACGAGCTTCTGCATCTGCGCGTCGGCCTGGTCGATCTGCAGCCGCGCCGAGAAATC
>LSIG01000109.1 GCA_001556125.1 Rhizobiales bacterium CCH10-E5
CGCGGCATCGAGGGTCGCAGCCTCTCCACGCTCGGCATCGTCACCGTGGAGCACGCTGGCCTCCGCCAGCGCCATCTTGGCATGGGCGTCGTGAACCGTGTCGCAGGGCCAGATCGCGACGATCGCACCGCAGGAGAGCCCTGCGATGGCGAGCGCGACCCAGGCCCGGTTTCGCGGATCGGGGTGGTGGCTGCCGATCAGCAGCCGGCGAGCCTCATCGCCACAGCGCTTGGCGTCGATGGCAACAGCCTGAAGGTCAGGCGTGCTGCGGCGGAACGCGATGAGCTCCGACACCGAGGGATCGTCACTGATGCTTTCCGCGACCGCCGTCAGCGGATCGCGGATGGGCTCGGTCGGCCCGTCCTGGCCATTCGAATGTGCATTGTCGTGCGGCGCCAGCGGGCCGCGAGAGTCGTTCCTGATCATGTCTACATTCTCATGTGGGTTATAGCCCGATCGGCTACGCCCCTTGTCCCGCCTCGGAATCGCGAGAGGGCACCGCGGTCCGCGGCGCCCTCCCGGCATGCTCCGAGCCTGATCCAGCCGGGATCAGAGCGGCTTGAACCGACCGGCCGTCTCGGCCTGCATGCGACGCAGCTCCCAGAGGCGATCTGCCATCGCAGCGGCGAACATCACGATGTCCTTCAGGCGTTGTTCGACCAGGCGCTGCGCCAGTGCCTCGATCCGGGTTCGGAGGGGCTGGTCACCGGCCGTGACCGCGTCGATCAGGCAGGCCCGTGCGAGATCGGCCGCTGCCAGCAGGTTCGCGCCGTGGCAGGCGCGCTGAAGCCGATCGAGACGCTCGCGATCGAGCTCGGCATCCTCCTGGACCGCCTGCGCGAATCGGTCGGCATCGTCGAGCTGCAAGGCCGCACGCTCGACCAGGATCGCCGGCGAGGCCTGTTCGCGCATGAAGGCCATCAGGCTGAGACCCTGCTCCAGGCCGAGGACAGTCGGGCGGCCATCACGGATATCGTCCAGAGCGGGCACCGTCGCTGCATGGAATACCGTCTCGACCGCGGCGGGTTCGCCGATCTCGCCATAGACGAAGGCCTTACGAGCGATCTCCGCGAAGCCGGTATCGCCACCGACCGCCGCGATGACATCGCCGAGGACGCGTTGACGCGCGGCGAAGTCGACCGGCAGGCGCGGTGGTGTGAGCGCGACGGTGATCATCGCGGCATTGTTGAGCAGCAGGAGCGCGACCAGCATGTCGAAGAAGTACGCGACCTGCGCCCTTTCGGACGTGCCGGCGAGCGCGAGGAAGCGGGTGATCTCGACAGCGTGGCCGATGGCGCGCTCGGCGATCTCGCCTACTGGATGAACCTCGGCTGCAAAGCCGGCGTAGCCCTTCTCCGCACCCGCCGATAGCGACAGACGATCGGTGAAGGCGGAGAGGTCGTCGGTGACGCGCCGGAGCGGCAGGTCGAGCTCGATGTCGGCGAGGGAGGGAGGGGAGATGGTCTTCATGTCAGTCGGCCCAGTTTCTTGGGGGTGACAGCCACGTGGCTGCGCTTTCCCTCAGTCCTGGAATCGAGAAAGGCGTCCGATCCCGGACGCCTCCCTCATGTCTTGCTATCCGGCCGGCTCAGACCAGCTCGTTCCAGTCGAACTGCAACCGGTCGCGCGCGTCGTACGGCAGAGTCTTGATCCACGCCGCCTCGGCCGTGACGTGCCGGACTGCCGACTGCATCGCCGGAGGATCGCCAGCCTCGCCCCTCCTGTTGATCAGCGCGACCACCTGCTTCTTGATCGCAAGCGCGTCCCGGTTATGGACAGGCCAGAGCATGACCTGGCAGGCGGCGAGGTATGCCATCAGGCGGGCGCCCTCGGCAGCCACCGTCAGCTCGCTGGCGTTGGCAGGACCGCGCCCGGCGAGTTCGAGCAGGCGGTCACAGGTCTCGAACATTTTTGCCGCGCGCTGGAGGAGTCCGTCGAGATCGGGGGCAGACCGGGCGAACCGGCTCCATTGGACGACCTGCCGGTCCGCGAAGGCCGGCGGTCCGCCGCGCTTCGGCAGATGCTCCACGAGATCGAAGCGCTCGAGCGGCCAGCTTGCCAATCCGCGGTCCTCGCTCTGTGGCGCAGCCGGCGCTGGCGGCAACATCAGCGATGGTACCGCGAAGGCGCCGCGCCGCCAGCGAATCCGCCGGGCGGTTTTCGCGTCCATGCTGCCGTCGAAGTCCTTCTCGCGGCGATGCAGCTGCACGCCGGTCCTCGCGTCGAGCGCGAGCTTGGCTTCCGCCGCGTCGAGGTCGTCGGCCGGCCAGAGCGCGACGAGCGCGATCAGGCTGATGCTCATGATCTCGAGCCCGCCGCAGACGGACTCGGTGATGTCGTCGCCGCTCTCGCGCGCGAGCCAGACCCGGAACTCCTCCGAATGCAGATTCTTGGCATTCCGCGCGGCATTCTTGAGATCGATCGGCTGGCGCCTGAACGCTACCAGCTCGGCGACGCTCGGATCATCGCCGGCGGCGATCTCCATCGCCACCGTGATCGGATCGCGCAGGGTGATTTCCGCCGGCTCGTCGATCGCCCTGCTGGCGCACGGGGCGAGCGAGCGGCCGCCCTCATTCTTCCTGGTCATCTTGGGTACTTTCATCGGGGTTACAGCCATCCCGGCTGCGCTTCCCTCTCGATCCCAACATGGAAAAGGCGCCCGGTCGGGGCGCCTTCGTCGTCAGGGCAGATGGCTTCCGTCAGACCGCCAGCTGGAAGTACTGGCTGCGTTGGCGGAGCCACCGGTCGATTTCATCGAGATGGGTGCGGCGGCCGACCTCGTCCTCGGCAAGCCCGGCACGCAGCTCGCCGACCTGCCGCAGCGCCATCGGCAAGGTCAGCCACGGCACCGCGGCCTCGGTGGTCAGGCGCTCGCGCAGCCAGGCCTGCCCCTTCTGCCAGGCGACCGGGGACATGTCCTGCGACGCCTCCAGCAGCATCAACCGATTTGCAAAGGCTTTCAGCCGCTCGTCTCGAAACTGTGCCGCAATGGCCGGGCGATCCTGCCAGGGCGAAGCGTGCCAGCGGGCGCTCAGCCGGGCATCCTCGGTTGAGAGGAATCCGCCACCGTAGAGGCTCGCCTCCGGATAGGGCGACGGCTCGCGATCGGCGAAGCGATTTGCCATTGCGGCAGCGAGGCTAGACCGGAATCCGGCGTGGTCGCGGACATATGCCGCCCGCTCGTGGTAGAGTACGTCATCGCGGAGGTCCGGCGGCAGGGCGTGGCAGCCCTGCGCATAGGCCAGCAGGATCGGCTGGGCATTGGTCCGCACTAGCCTGACCGGGCGCGGGCCTGGGCCGGAGAGGAGCTTTGCGATCTCCTCCGCGCTGCCGTTGAGATAGCTTGCCGGGTCGATGGTCAGGTCGACCGTCGCCCAGGAGGTCGCGACCGTCGGGTTCGGCGTGATGCCGACGATCGGGCTCAGCTTCGAGGCGCCGCCAAGGAGCAGGACTTCGCCGCCGGCGAGCATCCGGTTCGGGGTGGCCTTGTCGGCGTTGTCGAGCATCATCGCGACCGCTGCGGGCGCGACCTGGCGCAGGTGCCGGAACAGGGCGAGCGTCGCTCGCGTATCCGCCAGGGCGTCATGCGCCTCATCCTCGGCCAGCGCGATGCCGTTCGACCTGCAGATATCGCCGAGCTTGAAGCTCGGTTTGCCGATCGGGTTATGGGCACGGTGATGGCCTGGGGCTCCAGCATTGCTACCGCCCTGACCATGGTCAACAGGTCGGCCCGGCGATGACCGCCAAGCTGGGTCGCGTACGGCGGCAAGAGATGCGTGAAGAACGCGTGCCGCAGCATCTCCTCGTCGAACCGGATCGTGTTGTAGCCGATCACGGTCGACGGCGCCCAGGCAGACAGCGCCTTTGCGATGGCGATGAGCATTTCCGTGCTCGACATCGGCGCCTGCTCGAGCTGAGCCGGGCCGATGCCGGTGGTGAACAGCGCGCCCGGCGCCGGCACGATATGGGCCGGAAGCCGGCAGCGCAGCGAGAGCTCGCTGAGCGGCTGGAGGTTGTCGTCGCAGTGGATCAGCGCCGCCTGAAGCGGTACGTTCCACTGCGGCGCCAGGCCGGAGGTTTCGAGGTCGTAGACGATATAGGACATGGCCGCCTCTCAGTGCCGGCTCGTCGTGGCGGCATCGATCGGCCGCTTTCTGAGATTGATGCCGAGCCTGCGCGCGTCGACATGCATGGCGGTCTCGACCATGACCGCCGCATGCGAGCGGCGCATCTCGTCCTCCTGGAAGATCATTGCCTCATAGGTCGTGATCTTGCGCTCGAGGTCCTCCTCACTCCGGGCCGGCGGCTCGGCGACCATGAATGCGAAGAAGCGGGCCTGAGCCCTCGCGCCTTCGGCAAGCTGCCGGCCGTTGAGGCCGGCGAATTCGGGATGGATCCGATCGCCTTCCTGCTCCAGCAGCATCGCATGGGCCGTCGAGAGCTGCCACAGCATGAAGTAGCGGGCGCCGTTGTTGCCCAGTTGCGCATAGGTGCGCTCGTATCGTCCCAGATCCGCGGCCGTCGGCCGTGCCTCGTCATCGGCGGCAAACGTCGCTCCATTAATCCTGCTCATCAAATCACCCGTGCTGGAATGACCCGGAACGGCGCGTCGGCTCAGATTCCCGGGGGTTCCCAGACATGGGTTCCGAAATTCGCCTGTCTCCTCCTATATGGACTGATCTAAAGCTGCGCGTTCGGCTCAAGCGAAGGCGCTAACCTAGCCCATTCCCGACGTCTGGAGCGCCCGCTTTCGGATAACCGCTAGAGGATCCGGCAAGGCCGATGTCTCACCGTGGCAAAGGTTCTGTGAATTGCAGGCGCGGCCGAGCCCGTGCTGCGCAGCGGCTTGGTATGGTTGCGTTGCGATCCTGCGAGAGTGGCGATGTCCAAAACAAGAAACAATCACTACGTCCCGCAGTGGTATCAGGCGGGGTTCTTCGAGCCCGGTCGCTCGTCGCTCGCATTCCTGGACATGACGCCTGACCGGAAGGTTCTGCCGGATGGGCGCATCATCGTTCCAAACGGGGTGTGGAACGATACGCCAACCTCAAGGGCTTTCTGTCAGAAGGATCTTTACTCGACCTTCTTTGGAACGTCGGTCAACGACGAGATCGAGCGGCGTTTGTTCGGGGACATTGATGGCCGGGGCTCTCAGGCGGTGCGGGCTTTTTCTGGCACCGACATGGCTGAGTGGCACAAGCACTTCCAGACCTTCTTCGAGTATCTCGATATCCAGAAAATCAGAACGCCGAAGGGCCTGGACTGGCTGAAAGTTCATTATCCGAGCCTCTCGCAGAACGAACTGATGTTCGAAATGCAGGAGATCCGGAACTTGCACTGCACTATCTGGGTTGGAGGTGTCCGCGAGATCGTCTCGGCCGAAAATTCCGAGGTGAAGTTCATCTTCAGCGACCACCCGGTGACGATCTACAACCACTCGGTCCCGCCGACGCACCCGCTCGCCGCCTATCCGCGGGATCCCGGCATTGAGCTGAAGGCGTCTCAAACGATTTTTCCGCTGAATCGAGACTTCTGCCTGATTCTATCGAACCTGGAGTACGCGCAGAATCCAGCCGCAAAACCGCTGGAGAAAAGGACGTTTGCCCGGAACTTTCGGCAGATGATGGCTAGGATTGACGCCTTCATTCGCAGCCGGCAGCTCACGGCGGAGGAAGTCACGCAGATCAACTTCGTCCTGAAGTCCCGTGCGCGCCGTTACGTAGGAGGAGGCCGTAAGGATTGGCTCTACCCCGAAAAGTCGGTCTCTCAAAAGTGGGGGGATCTGAGGACGACGTTTCAGCCGCCAGCGAACAAGCTCCATCAATTCGGTGGCGAGATGTTCGTGAAGTACGAAAGTGGGCATGTCCACTATCAGGATCAATTCGGCCGGACCGAGAAGCCGCGCGACTTCCTGCTAAAGCCAGCGCCAGGGAAGCCGCTCCGCCCGAGTGATATCTGTGGCTGCGGGTCGGGAAATTCATTCAAGGCGTGTTGCCAGCTCAAGCCCGAAGCGCTGCGCCCTTCCTGGCAGGAACGCAGCATACGCGAACGAAACCTCATACTGCGGAACGGGATCGTCGATATCCTGGGGCTCAATGGCGAAAGGGATTGGATCCAAGTCCGACGCGAGCTGACGGACGAGAAGATTCGAAGGATCTATTCCCTGTACGAAGGCCTATGGCCGCTAGAAACGGATCTGCTCGCCCTCCTACCCAAGCCAGACGGTGTGGCTCGCGCGGTTTACACAGGCGCGATCGACCCCCGCTCGATCTCCAAATTCGCACTAGCCGCACCGCTGTATTTTGGTGAGCTGATCGTCGCGCACCCGTTCATCAATTCAGCCGCCATGGCGAAAAAGTTCCGGCCGACCGAACATCCCGGGCTCTACCGCCAGGATGTGCTGAAGAGCATCATCTTCTTCCTCGAGATTATGCCCCTTGTGGAGCTCGGCCTCGTCAACCTCATCCCGGACCCTTGTGATTTCGATTTCCACCTGCGCGAACAAATGTGGAAAATGTCGAAAATCCGAGCGGCCCGAATGCGGTTCGATCTCGATAGCGAACCTCGCCTGAAAAAGCACATGGACGAAGACAGGCAGCGCATCTTGATGTCGATGCCTGCAGACATGCTGCGCCTCCAGATTCTTAAGCACAACCCCGAGATGTGCAGATTCCGACGCGACCGGCCGGGTAATCCAATAATTAACCGGCCACTGTTCC
>LSIG01000011.1 GCA_001556125.1 Rhizobiales bacterium CCH10-E5
GCGCAATCGGCGCCGACGCTGCGCATCAGATCGCGATGCGTCGTGAACGGCGGAATGCCCCTCACAGCTCTGAGGGCCGCGGCCTCCTCGCGCAGGAAGCGATCGATCGGTGCCTCGCCGGTCGTGCCATGGATACGCAGATCGGCGATGTCGCGCGTCCAGGCGTCCAGATGCGCCTCCATCGCGGCCCAGCTGGCGAAGCGTCGGCCGGCGATGGCGTTCCTCTTCACATAGCCGACCCCGCGCTCGTCCTTGCCCTTATCCGGCATGATGACTTCGGTGCCCTGACGTCCTTGCCACTCCATGGTGGAGCGGCGCTATGGTGAGACCATCCGGGACGTGGGGCACCGGGAGCACGTGAGTGCGGGCAGGCCGACCCTTGTACGATGGGCTGAGAGCCCGAGCCTTTATCTGGCCGCCCCTGCGGCTCGCCCGGATGCGCTGCGAGCGCGGATCCGTAGTTGCCGTGTAGCCCGCCAGCTCCCTTCGAGTGAACAGCGAGGCACAGGAGGCAAACCGGTGAGAGTTGTAGGACTGGACATACACCGCGTGTTCGCCGAGGCAGTGATGCTCGACGATGGCAAGGTCATCCGCCTCGGCCGGATCGGCATGACGCGCGACCATCTTGGGGCGTTCGCCCGGACGCTGACGCACGACGACCATGTCGTGGTGGAGGCGACCGGCAACGCTTCGGCTGTGGTGGAGGTGATCGCGCCGCATGTCGGACGCGTGGTGATTGCCAACCCCCGCCAGGTACGGATGATCGCGCACGCCAAGATCAAGACCGACACGATCGACGCGACCGTGCTGGCCAAGCTCTACGCCAGCAAGTTCCTACCGGAGGTGTGGGTCCCGGACGCGAAGACCCTTGCACTGCGAAGGCAGGTGACACGACGCAATCAGATCGTCCGCCAGCGGGTACGTCTGAAGACCATCACCCAGTCCATACTGCACGCTCATCTGCTGCCGCAGTGCCCGCATGCCGACCTGTTCGGCAAACGCGGCCGCTCATGGCTCCTGGCCCAGGACTTGCCCACCGACGAGCGCGACGCTGTGGAGCGGCACTTGCGCGAGTATGACCGCCTGGGTGATGATCTGCGGGTTGTGGAACGTGAGCTGGCTCGCGACGCCATGCAGGGCGCCACGATCAAGCGGCTCATGACAGTACCCGGCATCGACATGGTGGTGGCGATCGGGTTGGCAGCGGCCATCGGGCCGATCACTAGGTTCAAGGGGCCGGACCAGCTCGTCTCCTACATCGGCCTGAACCCAAGCGTGCACCAGTCCGGCGAAGGTCGCCCGCAGCACGGACGCATCACCAAGCAGGGCCGCACACATGCGCGCACTATGCTGGTCGAGGCAGCCTGGCAGGCGGTGCGCGGGCCCGGGCCGTTGCGGGCCTTCTACCAGCGGATCGCCAGGCGCCGGGGCAACCACATCGCGGCCGTCGCGGTTGCCCGCAAACTGGCGGTGATAGTCTGGCACATGCTGACGAAGAACGAGGACTACGCCGGCGTCCGGCCTGCCCTGCATGCCAAGAAGCTGCGCGACCTCGAGTTGCGCTCGGGCCTGCCTGCCCGGCGGGGACAGCGCGGCGCGGGGTATGAGTATAACCTGACCAGGACCCGGCTGGAGGAGAAGCGCCGCGCGGAGCAGGACGAGATCGCATACCGGCGCCATGTCGAGGGCTGGACCAAACGGGGACGCCGAGCCCCCACGGACGCCGCAAAAGAGGAACGACTATGATGGCTGCGCGGCGGGGTTCGCACCTCACACCCCGCTATGTGCCGCGCGGTCGTCCGTGGGTCTGAGGAAAATAGCACGACAATCCAAAAAGGGGCTATTCAATCTCATCCGTCGTCTTAGCCCGACAGGGCCGGCAGGCGCGTGGATGGAAGCTGTAATGCTTCGCCAGCGCCAGGAGCGACCGATTGTAAATGATGTGGCCTGCTCATCCTCACCCGTCACCGCCGTTTTCATGCGGTCGGAGAGAATCTCGGTCGGCACGCCGCCCATCGCGGCAAACGCGGCCATTTGGCGACGCAGCAGCGTCTGCAGATCCTGATGCAGACCGAAGCGGGCGACGATGTGCCGGGAATGGCCCAGCACCATCGAGAACAGCCAGATGATCCGGGTGATGCCAGGCTCATCGTCGAACAACGTGACGAAGCACGCGAATTCGACCTGGGCCTGATGGGCGGGAGGCGTTTCGAAGCGAACCTCGAAGGGCTTGGGTTCGTCGCTCGGCCGGATCGCCGCCACGAAGCGCTTTACGGCTGCATAGGCTCCGGTGTAACCGCGCTCGCGCAACTCCCCCCTCAGTCGCGTCGCCGGCAGTTGGGCGAAGGCCGCGATCCGCTCGCGCACATAATCGAGATAGGGCGTGATCTTGTTGGGCCGGCCAACCTGGCGGGGCCCGTAGGCCGGCAGCTCCAGGCCTCGCTCGATGGATTTGCGGATCGTCCTGGGATCACGCCCGTGCGACGCGCGATCGCCGTTAAGGACAGTCCCTAGCTGTGAAGATCCAGGATCATCATCAGTTCTTCAAGCTGGACCACCGCCGCCGCCCCCCTGCCGTTCCTACGGTGGGCATCATCGACGACAGGTGGAAGCCTGAAGCTGCGGGGCGCGCCCCGCAGCTTCAGGCAAGGATACCAGCCAAGGAATTTCGGCGCCCACTTTCAGGGAAAACTCACCGCCCAGCGACAGATCCGGCCGGCTTGACGCACCTTCACTTAGGTTGCATCGAGCCAGAGAGGGGGCCAGTCGCCCTCGATCGGCCGGTAGAGGAAGGCCTGCACCCATTTGTCGGTTTGCTCGCAGAGGCGGCTGATCTGGCTCTTGGAGATGCCGCTCATGCCCATCGCCTTGACCAGGTCGTCGACCGAGCGGGTCGAGCTTCCCTGGATGTAGGCCTCCTGCATCATCGCCGTCGACGCCTTCTCAGCAATGCGGCGCGGATCGAGTAAGCCCAAAAAGCAGGAGCCTTTGCGCAGCTTGGAAATGCGCAGTTAGGCCATGCCGGCGCGCTTCTCCCAGTCGCGCTCGCGATAGCCGTTGCGCTGGACCAGCCGCTCCGGGCTCTTCTCGCCGAAGCCGGCGCTGGCGCCGGTTAATCCGCCGACCTCCAGCTCCCGCAGCGTTGCGCGGCAAAGCCGATCATCTCGCGCAGAAGATCGGTGTCAATGCTCTTCTCCAGCAGCCCTCGCAGGTTCATTATCCCGTCGGTCATCGGGGAGCTCTCGGTTCGGGGTTGCGTTCGCAACCCAAACCTAATTGGCAGTCGCTGATGCCCCCCTCTGCGACATCACGCTATGGGACACGACCATGAACCCACTCGGATCTGGGCTACCTCTCGCGAATCAAATACGAAAAGGCACATCATGAGCTACTCCGATCTGCGGCGGCGAAGACACCCCCACGGAGTTGTCTCCATTGAAAACGCAATTATAGTTAAATTGGTTTTGGCAAAATCAGCTTAAAGGGTAAGCATGTGAAGATACTTTTGACAGGCGGGGCCGGCTTTGTCGGCCGTCACCTTATAAGCGCCCTGCAAGGGGAGTTTGGAACTGACATTGATATTCTAGTGACGTCTAAATCCATCAGTATGAATACGGGAGCGCCAACCCACGCGCTCGATGTTACCGATAGCATCGCTGTCAGCGAAACAATACGGAACTATGCGCCCACCCATGTCGTCCATTTGGCTGCGTTAGCCGCGGTCCAGAATGCTCAAGCTCAGGTCGATCTCGCCTGGCGTGTTCACGTTTTTGGCTCGTTAAACGTTGCCAAAGCAATAATGGATCATGCGCCAGATTGTACGCTTTTATACGTCAGCTCGGGACAAGTCTACGGCTCGACTGCCCGGACTCAAGATCATCTTGACGAAGACGCGCTTCTCGCACCATCGAATGATTATGCAGTTACTAAAGCAGCGGCGGATTTGGCGCTTGGCGCCATGGCGGAACAAGGCCTGCGCTGCGTGCGGCTGCGGCCCTTCAATCATACGGGTCGGGGGCAGACAGAAGATTTTGTCATACCAAGTTTTGCAATGCAGATCGCGCGAATCGAGGCCGGGCTTCAGCTGCCCGTGATAAAGGTCGGCAACTTAAGCGCAAAGCGTGACTTTTTAGATGTACGCGATGTTAGTCGAGCGTACGCTTTAACAATTGCCCGATCCATGAATTTAAGATGCGGAGCGATTTACAATATCGCATCAGGGAAACCTCGCCGCATATCAGATATTCTTCGTCAACTTGTATCAATGAGCGATGTTAATATAGAAATTCAGCAAGACTTTTTGCGCATGCGCCCTTTGGATACTCCAAGCTTAACCGGTAATGCTTCGCGCGCAAAGAGAGATATCAATTGGGAGCCGCAGTTTGATTTTGATGAAACGCTGGATGACGTTATGGCCGCGGCGCGCGACGCGGTTTCCGGTCAAAGCTAGGCCGTAAACCCATAATCGCGTCTGGCCGATTGCAGCGGCGGCGATTTCGTGATTCATATGTGGACGCCCCCTTTGGCAAGGCGTTTATGTCGGGATGATTTGATCGGTTGCTTTCATATGTCCGGCCTGTTTGTGCGGCGGAAGTCTGCCGCTGGCCCTGATGGAAATCCGCCGACGAGGTCCCTATCAAACTGACGCGCTGCAGGAACGCATTGAATCACGCGGGTTGATCTCGTCATTGGCTCGATCGTCACTCATCATCGACTGCCGTTACCAATTCGGGTTGTCTCGATTGTCGGCTGCTAGGCGCCGAGCTGATGGGGTCTGTAGGTCTCCTTGCGCGTCAGCAGGACCCACGCGATCCGCGCGAGCTTGTTGGCGAGCGCGATCGAGACCAGCCTAAAGGGCTTTTTCTCGAGCAGTTTCCTGATCCACGCGGCCATCGGCGTCGGCTTGTCCTTCGTATGCCGGATGACGGCCGTGGCGCCGACGACGAGCAATCGGCGCAGGTAGCGGTCTCCCTGCTTGGAGATTCCGCCCAGCCTGGTCTTGCCGCCAGTCGATTTTTGCTGTGGCGTTAAGCCGAGCCAGGCCGCGAACTGCCTGCCGGATCGGAACTGATCGGGATCAGTGACTGTGGCCGCAACCGCGGTCGCCGTGATCACGCCAAGGCCTGGGATGGCGGCGAGCCTCCTGCTTGCCTCGCTTTCGGCATGCCAGGCGGCGATCTGGCGGTCGAGCTCCGCGATCTCCTGGCCGAGCGCCACGATCTGGCGAAGCATGATCTCCAGCGCCGCACGGGCGAAGGAGGGAAGCACATTCTGACCAGCGAGCGCCTGCTCGGCGAGCCTTGCCAGATTGGCGACGCCGGGATTGGCGACGAGCCCCAGTTCGGCCAGATGCGATCGCAAGGCGTTGGCGGCCTGCGTGCGCTGACGAACGAGCAGTGATCTGGCCCGATGCGTCATGAGGATGCCTTGCTGATCGACCGTCTTCACCGGCACGAACTGCATGGTTCGCCGCTGGACCGCTTCGCAGATCGCCTCGGCGTCGATCGCGTCGCTCTTCCCGCGCTTGACGAATGCCTTGACGTAGGATGGCGGGATCAAGCGAACCTCATGCCCCATCGCCGAGAGCGTTCGCGCCCAATGGTGCGCTGTTCCGCACGCTTCCACGCCGATCAGGCAAGGCGAAAGCTTCAAGAAGAACGGCAGCATCTGCTTGCGATGCAGCTTCTTCACCCGCACCGTCGCTCCGTCTGCGTCGACGCCGTGCGCCTGAAAAACGCTCTTCGCCAGGTCCAGTCCAATCGTCTTGATCGTCATGCGAACGCTCCTCTCGCTGGTTCGGCACCCGGATCGGCACCATAGCGCCGCCGGTGGGGCGGGGGCGTCCACATCATCAAGCTCCGAAAGATGAGCTTGGCGATGGGACGCTACAAACTCAGCGATTTCGAGTGGACGGCGATCGAGCCGCATCTTCCCAACAAGCCGCGCGGCGTGCCGCGGGTCGATGATCGGCGCGTGCTGAACGGCATCTTCTGGGTGCTTCGGTCGGGAGCGCCCTGGGCGGATGTGCCGGCGCGCTACGGCCCTGCAGATTCCGACGCGACCGGCCGGGTAATCCAATAATTAACCGGCCACTGTTC
>LSIG01000110.1 GCA_001556125.1 Rhizobiales bacterium CCH10-E5
CCGGATCGGCACCATAGCGCCGCCGTTGGGCGGGGGCGTCCACATCATCAAGCCGTACGGCACCGGCCACACCCGCCGATGGACCCAAGCCGACGCCTCGCGACGGCCATCACTCTTCCCGTCGCGGAACGAGTGCATGCCTATGATCCGCAAAGTGCATGCAATAGCGATGCCATGCTGCAGAACCCTTCTCGCCCCCTACCTCCTTCCCGCGCCGCCGGACGGGCGTGCAGCCGTGGATTGCGGCGATGCCGGCCTCGGGGCTAAGACGAGACCTCACGCATTCGGATTTCGGTGATGACGCGCGAGGACAACCGCAGCCGCCCTGCGACCGATCGGGTCGGGACGATCTGCCGTGCGCTGCGCCGCGCGATCATTGAGCAGGCGCTGGAGCCCGGCGCCAAGCTGCCGGAGGATGCACTGGGCGAGCGCTTCGGCGTCAGCCGCACGATCGCGCGCCATGCGCTCGGCCAGCTCGCGGCCGAGGGGCTGGTCGAGTTGCGGCGCAATCGCATCGCCGTGGTGGCGACCCCGAGCTGGCAGGAGGCACGCGACGCCTTCGACATCCGCATCGAGCTTGAGCGATTGGTGGTGCGGCAGCTGGCGGGGCGGCTCACCAAGGCGCAGATCGCCGAGCTCCACGCCCATGTCGATGCCGAGGACGAGGCCCGCAACGGCCCCGACGCGATCTCGATCCGGCTCGCGACCGAATTCCACATCCTGCTCGCCAGCATGACGGAGAGCCCGATCCTGATCCGCTATGTCAGCGAGATCGCCTATCGCTGCTGCCTGACGCTGTCGCTGTTCAGCCGGCCGCATTCCTCCGAATGCGCCATCAACGAGCACCGGCTGCTGATCGACGCGCTCGCCAAGGGCGATGCGGAGGCGGTGATGGCGCTGATGCACCACCATCTCGATTCGGTCGCAAGCCGCGCCCTGGTAGCCCAGACGCGGCCGCGCGGGCGCGACATCATGGATATCCTGGCGCCCTATGCCGAGCCGGCGCGCCCGGCGCGGGCCAAGGCCGCAGGCTGACAATCTCCGCCCTCTCCTGAGCAAGCCACCGCCTTCACGGGTGGCAGCCGGCATGTAAAGTGCATACAGTTTGATTGCCGATTTCCCTTCTCCCGACAGTTCCGTGCCGATGCCCGACGACAGCGCCTTCGATCTCATCTTCCGGCAGGCGGCCCTTCCCGGGCAGGCGCACCCCGTCGATATCGGCGTCCGACGGGGGCGCTTCGCCGCCATCGCGCCGGTCATCGCGGCGGATGCCCCCGAGGTGGTGCTGGGCGGGCGCGCCGTGCTGCCGGGTTTCGTCGACAGTCATGTTCATCTCGACAAGGCCTGCCTGCTCGGGCGATGCGGCCATCTCCAGGGCGGCCTGAAGGCGGCGATCGCCGCCGTCTCGGCGATGAAGCGGGATTTCACCGTCGCGGATGTCTATGAGCGCGGCGCGCAGGTTCTGGAGCGGGCGATCGCCAAGGGCACGACGCGCATGCGCAGTCATGTCGAGGTCGACCCGCGCGTGGGCCTGCGCAGCTTCGAGGCGCTGAAGGCGCTGAAGCGCGACTATGCCTGGGCGATCGACCTCACGCTCTGCGTCTTTCCGCAGGAGGGGCTGACCAACGACCCCGGCACCGAGGAGCTGCTGGTCCGGGCCCTGCAGGACGGGGCGGAGGCGCTCGGCGGCTGCCCCTATACCGATACTGACCCGCACGCGCAGATCGCCCGGCTGTTTGCGCTGGCGACGCGCTTCGATGTCGATCTCGACTTCCATCTGGATTTCGATCTCGATGCCAGCTGGATGCATCTCGACGAGGTCTGCCGCCAGACGACCGTCCATGGCTATGGCGGGCGCGTCGCGATCGGCCATGTAACGAAGCTGTCCTCGCTGCCGCCCGAGGCCTTCGTTCGAGCCGCCGGGCGGCTGGCGCAAGCGGGCGTCGCGGTGACGGTTCTGCCTGCGACCGACGTCTACCTGCTCGGCCGGGAGGCGACCCATGACGTGCCGCGCGGGCTGACGCCGGCGCACCGGCTGCTGGCGCAGGGCGTGACCTGCTCGGTGGCGACTAACAACGTCCTCAACCCGTTCACGCCCTTCGGCGATGCCTCGCTGCTGCGGATGGCGAATTTCTACGCCAATGTCGCGCAGGTCGGCACCGAAGGCTTCGATGCCTGCATCGAGCTCGTGACGGCGCTGCCGGCGCGGCTGATGAACCTCAGGGATTACGGCATCGCCATCGGCAACCCGGCCGATCTGGTCGTGCTCGACGCCCCCACGCAGGCCGAGGCGCTGGCGGGGCTGGCCGAGCCGATCATGGGGTTCAAGAACGGGCGGCAGAGCTTTTCGCGGCCGGCGGCGCAGCTGCACGCGCCGAGCCAGCCGCGCGCCGCGTTGCGCGCCGTCGCGGGCTGAGGCGGCGGGCGGTCAGCGGACGACGAGGCCCCGACCTCTGCCCCGGCAGGAACAGGGCTGGCCGAGCAGGGCCGTTCGCCCGAGCCGGCAGGTCGTGCGCGGGGTTTCGCAGAACCGTCCGACGGTCTGGACGCGCGGGCGACTTCCGAGACCATAGCCGCTCACGCCCGAAGACGGGGGCCTGCCATAATCGATCGGTGGGCCGGCGCCGGGAATCCCGCCGCCATCCGAGCGCAGGCGCAGATCCGGGACCGAATCCGAGAGCGAAGGCGGGCCCAGCCCCTGGCGCGGACCGCCCGGCACGAGCGGCCCGGTGCCGGGCGTGCCGACGCCCTGGCCCCAGGCGAGGCTCGGCCCCAACAGGGCAAACAGCGCCAGGGCGGCGGTTCCGGCACGCAGCATGTCGATGGTCTCCCGAGCCTGGCTGGCCATTTCGGCCGCTCCGTCCTGGCTCAACCTCACCTTGCCAGACAGGTTCCGTCCACAGGCGCCGAGCCGGCCATCCCGACAGGCTGCCGCCTACTCGGCCGCCGTTCCCATCGCCTGCCGTAGCGGCGCGACCTGCGCCTCGTGGAGCGCCCGGTAGGGGCCGTTGGCGCGCAGCAGCTCGTCATGGCGGCCCTGCTCCGCGATGCCGGCCTGCGTCACCACGACGATGCGGTCGGCATGGCGGATGGTGGCGAGGCGATGGGCGATGACCAGCGTGGTGCGCCCCTCGGCGAGTTCGGTCAGGGATTGCTGGATCGCCGCTTCCGTCTCGGTGTCGAGCGCCGAAGTCGCCTCGTCGAGGATCAGGATCGGCGGATTCTTCAGGAAGATGCGGGCGATGGCGAGGCGCTGCTTCTGTCCGCCCGAGAGCTTGACGCCGCGCTCGCCGATCACCGTGTCGAGCCCGGCCGGCAGGTCCGCGATCATCGTTTCGAGCCGCGCGCGGCGGGCGGCCTCGGCGATCTCCGCCTCGCTGGCATCGAGGCGGCCATAGGCGATGTTCTCGCGGATGGTGCCGGCGAAGAGGAAGACGTCCTGCTGCACGATGCCGATCTGGCGGCGCAGCGAGGCGAGCGTCAGCGTGCGGATGTCGTGGCCGTCGACGGTGATGCGACCGGCATCGACCTCGTAGAAGCGCGGCAGCAGCGAGAGCAGCGTGGTCTTGCCGGCGCCGGAGGGGCCGACGAAGGCGACCGTCTCGCCGGCCGCGACCGAGAGCTCGATTCCCGAGAGAACCGGCCGCTCCTTCGCGTAGCCGAAGCCGACGCCCTCGAAGCGGATGTCGCCCTTGAGCGGCGGGGCCTCGATCGCGTCGGGCACATCGGCGATGTCGGGCTCGGTCGCGAGCAGCTCCTGGTAGCGCTGGAAGCCGGCGATCCCCTTCGGATAGGTCTCGATGACGTTGGCGATCTTGTCGAGCGGGCGATAGAACACGCCCACCAGCAGCAGGAAGCCGACGAAGCCGCCGACGCTGAGGCTGCCCTGCACGACGTAATAGGTGCCGGCCAGCATCACCGCGAGCTGGACCATGCGCATGCCGAGATAGTTGATCGCCTGGCTGGCGGCCATGATGCGGTAGGCTTCGAGCTTGGTGGTGCGGTAGCGCTGGTTGTCGCCGGCGAAGAGCGCGCGCTCATGGGCCTCGTTGGCGAAGGCCTGGACGACGCGCATGCCGCCGATGTTCTCTTCCAGCCGTGCATTGAAGGCGCCGACGCGGCCGAACTGTCGGCGCCAGTTCTGCGCCATCAGCGCGCCGTAGCGCGCCACGACGAAGCCGGCGAGCGGCACGATCAGCGCCGTGATCAGGGCGAGCTGCGGATGCACATAGAGCATCAGCAGGAAGGCGCCGATGAAGGTCATGATCGCGATGAAGAGGTCTTCCGGCCCGTGATGGGCGACCTCGCCGATCTCCTCGAGATCCTTGGTGACGCGGGCGACGAGATGGCCGGTCTTCTGCTCGTCATAGAAGCGGAAGGAGAGCTTCTGGAGATGGTCGAAGGCGCGCCGGCGCATCTCCGTCTCGATGTTGATGCCGAGCCTGTGGCCCCAATAGGTGACGATCGCCATCAGCCCGGAATTGATCGCGTAGACGACGAGCAGAGCGAGCCCGGCGAGCAGGATCAGCGGCCAGTCGCCGCGCGGCAGCAGCAGATCGACGAAGGCCTTCACCGCCATCGGGAAGCCGAGTTCGAGCAGGCCCGACAGCACGGCGCAGCCGAAATCGACCAGGAACAGCGCCCGGTGAGGCCGGTAATAGGCGAAGAATTCTCTCAGCATGACGCGCTCATAGCAGCTGGGCGGGCCGATGCGTCACCCCTCCAGCGCGACGCCGCCATGTCGCGGGCTATCGCCCGGCGATTACCGCACGGCCAGCGTCCCGAGCGCCATCGTCACCGCCGCCTGGGTCGGGTCGATCACGGGGATGCCGAGTTCCTCTTCGAGCGGGCGGCGGTGACGCGCCATGCCGGCGCAGCCCATGACGATGGCGCCGGCGCCGTCGATCTCCTTCAGCTCGCGGCCGATCGCGATCATGCGCTCCAGCGTGCGGTCGCCCGAGGCGGTGTCGGCGACCGACATCTCCAACGGGCGCTCGCCCGCGAGGCGGTCCATCAGCCCCATCTGGCGAAGATAGCGGATGTGGCGCGGGATCGAGCGCGACTTGATCGCGATCACACCGAACCGGTCGGCCCGGGCGAGCGCGGTGAGCACGCCGCTCTCGGCGATGCCGAAGACCGGGCTCGCCGTGCCCTCGCGGGCGACATGCAGGCCCGGATCGGAATAACAGGCGATCACGAAGGCATCGACGCCATTGGCGGCCTCGACCTTGCGGCGCAGCGGGATCGCGACCCCGTCGACATGCTCCTGCGTCTCGATACCGAAGGGACCTTCGGCCAACGTCTCGCAGATGATCTCGGGACCCTCGGCATAGCTCAGCGGCAGCACGGCCTGGCGCAGCCCCTCCGTCACGGCCTCGTTGGAGTTGGGGTTGATCACGAGGATGCGGGCGCGGCGGGTCATGCGTGAGAATCCATGAGCGGGGGTGAGCGGTGCCGGCTGCGATGATCGGCCGCTGCTGCGGCGGCGTCCAGCCATCACGGGAGATGGGTCCCGTGCCGCCGACGCGAGGCTGGCCGCAGGCCGGCGCTTGCCGCGGGCCGTGGCCTCGCGCAGATTGCAGCCCCCCGCCGACCCAGGAGACTCGCGATGCGGCGCCCCCTTGCCACCCTCCTCGCCGGATCAGGCCTCCTGCTTGCGATCGTCGCGTTGCCCGCGCCGGTGCGGGCCGAGAGCTGCGACGATCTCTGGTACGCGCGCAACGAGATCTACAAGGCGCAGGGCTACTGCTTCCGCACGCGTCGCGGCATCGAGGCCTTCGGCAATGCCGGCTGCCAGTACGACAACGCCGACGAGGTGCCGCTCTCGGCCGCGCAGCGCCGCACCATCGCCGACATCCAGCGCGAGGAACGCGCGCGACGCTGCCCGCGCTGAAACGCCGCCCCGCTTTGCTGTGGACGCCGGGCCCGGGCGGGGCGCGGCGGCGATTCCCCATGCTAGAAGCGCCGGTCGCGAGCCTCCCGATCCGACCGGGCGGGCGGCCTGCGCCAAGAGGAGCGGTTTGACGGCGTGACCACGGCGATCGACATGGGGCTGACCCAGGGCGGCCAACCCGCCCTGCTGGACCTCGCCGAGCTGCTGGCGACGCGGCTTCTCGTCCAGGGCAATTCCGGCTCGGGCAAATCGCATCTGCTGCGGCGCCTGCTCGAACAGAGCGCGCCGCTGGTGCAGCAGGCGGTGATCGACCCGGAGGGCGACTTCGTCTCACTGGCGGAGCAGTTCGGCCATGTCGTCGTCGATGCCGAGTGCGGCGAGGCCGAGCTTCAGCGCGTGGCGCTGCGGGTGCGCCAGCACCGCGTCTCGGTCGTGCTCAATCTCGAGAACCTCGAGGCCGACGAGCAGCTGCGCGCCACGGCCGCCTTCCTCGGCGGGCTCTTCGACGTCGACCGCTCGCTCTGGTTCCCGATGCTGATCGTCGTCGACGAGGCGCAGCTCTTCGCGCCGGTGATGGCGGGCGAGGCCTCCGACGAGGCGCGACGGCTCTCGCTCGGTGCCATGACCAATCTGATGTGCCGCGGTCGCAAGCGCGGGCTCGCCGGCGTCATCGCGACGCAGCGCCTCGCCAAGCTCGCCAAGAACGTCGCGGCGGAAGCGTCGAACTTCCTGATGGGCCGCACCTTCCTCGACATCGACATGGCGCGAGCCGCCGATCTGCTCGGCATGGACCGCCGCCAAGCCGAGATGTTCCGCGACCTCGAGCGTGGGCAGTTCGTCGCGCTCGGCCCCGCCCTTTCGAAGCGGCCGCTGCCGCTGCGGATCGGCTCCGTGACCTCGGTCGATCGCGGCGGCGCACCGGGGCTGATGCCGCTGCCCGAGCAGGCGCCCGAGGAGGCCGGCAAGCTGATCTTCACCGCCGGGGCCGACGAGCCCGCACCGGTGAGCCGCCTGCCGCGCCCCGCACCGCGGCCGCGCCCGGCCGTCCACGACACGCTGCGCCAGATCGAGAGCTACCGCCCGGCGCCCGCTCCCGAGCCCGAACCGGAGATCGAGATCGAGCCGGCCGAGCGCGAGGCGATCATGGTCGAGATCCTGCGCGAGCTGATGGCCGATCCCGAGGCGCGCTCGCGCCAGGTCGCCGTGCTCTATCAGGACTTCACCGTGCGCTGCCGAATGCGCCGGCTCGGCCGCACCCAGCTCAGCCTCGACGAGTTTCGCCGGCGGCTCGCCGTCGCCAAGGCGGGCGCGAGCGACGAGATCACCGGCTCGGAGACCTGGCAGGCGGCGGTGGAGGCTTCGCTTTCCCTGCCGGACGATCTGCACGGGCTCTTCCTGTTCATCGCGCGGGCCGCGATGGAGGGTGCGCCCTGCCCCAGCGACGCCGAGCTGGCGCAGGTCTATGGCAGCCATTCGCCGAGCCGCGCGCGCCGGCTGATCGCCTATATCGAGGAGCGCGGGCTGATCGTCTGCCATGTCGATTTCCGCGGGCAGCGAACGCTCGCTTTGCCGACGCTCGGCATCGAGACGGCGCCCGGACAGGGCTCGGTCCGCGCCGCCGGGATGCCGCGGGGCGCGCGCGTCTGAGGCGCGCAACCTTGACCAGCCCGCCCCCGACCGTGCATGACCGGAGCCCGAAATCCGTGGCTCGAGCCGATGCGCATCCTGCTGATCGACAATTACGACAGCTTCACCTGGAACCTGGTTCACCTGATCGGCGGGCTCGGGGCCGAGGTCGAGGTGCGTCGCAACGATGCGCTCACCGTCGAAGAGGCGCTCGGGGGCGATCACGACGCGATCGTGCTGTCGCCCGGCCCCTGCACGCCCAACGAGGCCGGCATCTGCCTCGATCTCGTCCGCGAGGGCGCGACACGCAAGCCGATCTTCGGCGTCTGCCTCGGGCTGCAGACGATCGGCCAGGTCTTCGGCGGCGACGTGGTGCGCGCGCCGCTGCCGATGCACGGCAAGATCTCAGCCGTCCAGCACCGGGCGCGCGGCCTGTTCCGCGGCATCAACGGCCCGCTCCAGGCGACGCGCTATCATTCGCTGGTGGTCGCCCGCGAGACCTGCCCGGCCGATCTGACGATCGAGGCGGAGACGGAGGACGGGCTGATCATGGCGCTGTCGCATCGCAGCCTGCCGGTCCATGGCGTGCAGTTCCATCCCGAGAGCATCGCCTCCGAGCACGGCGCCACGATCCTGCGCAATTTTCTCGACCTCGCGGAGCGATGGCAGCGCGACCATGCCCCCGCCGCGCTCGTCGAGGCCGACTGAGCGCCGGCCCGCACAAGCCGCCTTTCCCGATCGCCCGTTTTCCGCAGAGTCATCATGGACGATTTCAAGCCCTTCATCGCCAAGGTCGCGACCGGAGCCTCGCTGTCGCGGGACGAGGCGCGCGACGCCTTCGACACCATCCTCTCCGGCGGCGTCACCAATGCGCAGGCGGCCGCCTTCCTGATGGCGCTGCGGGTGCGCGGTGAGACCACCGAGGAGATCACCGGCGCGGTCGGCGCGATGCGCGGCAAAATGCTGACGGTCGAGGCACCCGCCGACGCCATCGACATCGTCGGCACGGGCGGGGATTCCTCGGGCTCCTACAACGTCTCGACGCTGGCCTCGATCATCACCGCCGCCTGCGGCGTCCCGGTCGCCAAGCATGGCAACCGCGCCGCCTCCTCCAAGACCGGCACCGCCGACGTGCTGATGGCGCTCGGCGTCAAGGTCGGGCTCGACCCGGCGGCGACGGCGCGCTGCATCGCGCAGGCCGGCGTCGGCTTCATGTTCGCGCCGACGCATCACGCCTCGATGCGCCATGTCGCGCCGGTGCGGGTCGAACTCGGCACGCGCACGATCTTCAACCTGCTCGGCCCGCTCTCCAACCCGGCCGGCGTCAGGAAGCAGTTGATCGGCGCCTTCTCGGAGACCTGGCTCGAGCCGATGGTGAAGGTGCTGGCGAGCCTCGGCTCGACGCGGGTCTGGGCCGTTCATGGGTCCGACGGGCTCGACGAGATCACCACGACGGGTCCGACCCGCGTGGTCTCGCTGGACAATGGCCGGATCGAGAGCTTCCAGATCTCGCCCGAGGATGTCGGGCTGGTCCGCGCCAGGCCGGAGGATCTGCGCGGCGGCGAGCCGGCGCAGAACGCCGCCGCGCTGCGCGCGGTGCTCGACGGGCAGAAGACCGCCTTCCGCGACATCGCCGCCTTCAACGCCGCCGCGGCACTGCTGGTCGCCGGCCGGGCGGGCGATCTGCGCGACGGCTTCGCGCAGGCGAATGCGGCGCTCGACAGCGGCAAGGCCAAGGCGACGCTCGCTGCCCTCGTCGCCAGCTCCAACGCGTGAGGCTGCGATGAGCGACATTCTCGCGAAGATCGAGGCCTATAAGCGCCAGGAGATCGCGGCCGCCAAACTGGCGATCCCGCAGGACCGGATCGAGGTGCTGGCGCGTGACGCCGGGCCGACGCGCGGCTTCGCCGATGCGCTGGCCGCAAAGCACACCGCCGGCCAGCCGGCGCTGATCGCCGAGATCAAGAAGGCCTCGCCCTCCAAGGGGCTGATCCGCGCCGATTTCGACCCGCCCGTGCTGGCGCGCGCCTACGCCGCCGGCGGGGCCGCCTGCCTCTCCGTCCTGACCGATGGCCCCTCCTTCCAGGGCCGGCCGGAATTCCTGCTGCAGGCGCGCGCGGCCTCCGGGCTGCCGGTGCTGCGCAAGGATTTCCTCTACGATCCCTATCAGGTCTATGAGGCGCGGGCCTGGGGGGCGGACTGCATCCTGATCATCATGGCGGGCGTCGACGACGCCACGGCGCGCGCGCTGGAGACCACCGCCTTCGATCTCGGCATGGATGTGCTCGTCGAGGTCCATGACGACGCCGAACTCGACCGGGCGCTGGCGCTGAAGAGTCGCCTGCTCGGCATCAACAACCGCGACCTGCGCGATTTCACCGTCGATCTCGCGGTGACCGAGCGGCTGGCGCCGCGCGTGCCCACCGACCGGATCGTCATCAGCGAGAGCGGCATCTTCAGCCATGGCGACATCGGCCGGCTGAACGGCGCCGGCGTCCGCACCTTCCTGGTCGGCGAGAGCCTGATGCGGCAGGCCGATGTCACGGGCGCGACGCGCGAACTCCTCACGGGCCACGCCCAAGAGAGCGCCGCGTGAGCGGGCTCAGCCATCTCGACGCGCAGGGCCAGGCGCATATGGTCGATGTCGGCGACAAGGCCGAGACCTCGCGCGTCGCGATCGCGGAAGGCTGCGTGGTGATGCAGCGCGAGACGCTGGCGATCGTGCGCGCCGGCGACGCCAAGAAGGGCGATGTGCTCGGCACGGCGCGGCTCGCCGGCATCATGGCCGCCAAGCGCAGCCATGAGCTGATCCCGCTCTGCCACCCGCTGCTGATCACCAAGATCGCGGTCGATCTCGCGATCGACGAGGCTCTGCCCGGTATCCGGGTGCGGGCCGAGGTCAAGGTGAAGGGCCAGACCGGCGTCGAGATGGAAGCGCTGACCGCCGTCAGCGTCGCCTGCCTGACGGTCTACGACATGGTCAAGGCGGCCGACCGCGGCATGCGGATCGAGGGCATCAAGCTGCTGCATAAATCCGGCGGCAAATCCGGCAGCTTCGACGCCTCCCCAGGGGGACCGGTCTGATGGCGCTGACGCCGGTCCCGGTCGCGCTGCGCGCGCTGCTCGACAGCGTGCCCGGCCGCACGCTCATCGAGACCCTGCCGCTGGCGCAGTGTGCCTGGCGCGTGCTCGGGGCCGATCTCGCGGCGCTCAGGACACAGCCGTCCTTCGCCAATTCGGCCATGGACGGCTATGCGGTGCGGGCCGACGACCTCACGCCCGGCACCGAACTGCGCGTTCTCGGCGAATCCGCGGCCGGGCGCTCCTTCGGCGGCAGCATCGCGGCCGGCGAGGCGGTTCGGATCTTCACGGGTGCGCCGATCCCCGAGGGCGCCGACACCATCCTGATCCAGGAGAACGCCGACGGTGTCGGCTCGGCCGCGATCACCGTTCGCGAGGGCGCGCCCAAGGGCAAATTCATTCGCAAGGCCGGGCTCGACTTCAGCGAGGGCGACCAGCTGCTCGCGGCCGGCACCCGGCTCGACAGCGCCGCGCTCGGGCTCGCCGCCGCCGCTGGCCACCCCGCGCTTGCGGTGCGCCGCAAGCCGCTGGTGGCGATCCTCGCCACCGGCGACGAGCTCGTGCTGCCGGGCGAGCCGGTCGGGCCCGACCAGATCGTCGCCTCCAACTCGTTTGCGCTGGCCGCGCTGGTCGAGCAGGCGGGCGGGAGCGTGCTCGATCTCGGCATCGCCCGCGACGACCATGCCGATCTCGCCGCGCGGATCGGGCAGGCGCGGGACGCTGGCGCGGATGTGCTGGTGACGCTGGGCGGCGCCTCCGTCGGTGCCCATGACCTCGTCCAGGAGGCGCTGAAGCGCGCCGGCATGGATCTCGGCTTCTGGAAGATCGCGATGCGGCCGGGCAAGCCGATGATGACCGGCCGGCTCGGCGCGATGGTGGCGATCGGCCTGCCGGGCAACCCAGTGTCCTCGATCGTCTGCGGGCATCTCTTCGTGGTGCCGGTGATCGAGGCGCTGCTGGGCGTGCCGTCACCCGAGCGCGACCGCAGCGAGCCCGGGGTTCTGGGCCGCGACATGGCTGCCAATGACGAGCGCGAGGACTATCTGCGCTCCAGCCTCGTCCTGACCGAGGCCGGCTGGGAGGCGACGCCGTTCGAGCGGCAGGATTCCTCGATGCTCGGCCTGCTCGCGAGGGCGCAGGCGCTGGCGATCCGCCCGGTTTTCGCGCCGGCGGCCCGCAAGGGCGATCCCTGCCGCTTCATTCGTCTGCGATAGGTCGCGGGCTGGCGCATCGGCTTGCGGAACACAACGCGAACGGGTATGGTGTTCGTGATTTGTTTCGAATCTGCGATGATCGGCAGATTTCAGAGCGCCGGCGGGGATCATGCTGACACGCAAACAGTTCGAACTGCTTCGCTTCATCCATGAGCGCCTGCGCGAGAGCGGCGTCCCTCCCTCCTTCGACGAAATGAAGGACGCGCTCGACCTCAAGTCGAAATCCGGCATCCACCGCCTGATCATGGCCCTCGAGGAACGCGGCTTCATCCGCCGCCTGCCGAACCGGGCACGGGCGCTCGAAGTGATCAAGCTGCCGGATGGCGCGGGTGGTGGCCTCCAGGGCGGCGCGCGCCGCTTCAATCCCTCCATCGTCCAGGGCGGGCTCGGCAAGGAGACACCCTCGGCCAAGGATGGGCTGCCCGGCCGGGCACGCCCGGTCGAGGCGGTGCCAGAAGACGCCCGCAACACGATCGCGATCCCCGTCATGGGCCGCATCGCGGCGGGCACGCCGATCTCGGCGATCCAGAGCCGCAGCCACAGCGTCGCCCTCCCAGCCGACATGCTCGGCTCGGGCGAGCATTTCGCGCTGGAGGTCCGCGGCGACTCGATGGTCGAGGCCGGCATTCTCGACGGCGACACGGTGGTGATCCGGCGCCAGGACACCGCCAATACCGGCGATATCATCGTCGCCCTGATCGACGACGAGGAGGCGACGCTGAAGCGGCTGCGCAAGCGGGGCTCCTCGATCGCGCTGGAGGCAGCCAATCCGGCTTACGAGACGCGGGTGCTGGGACCGGACCGGGTCAAGATCCAGGGTCGGCTTGTCAATCTGATGCGGCGCTACTGACGGGCCGGCGCTAGGGCAGGCGCTCGGTATCGGGCGCCTCCTCGGCCGGTGGCGGCCCAGCCGGGCCCGCAGTTGTCGGCGCGGGCTGGGGACGCCGGCGGCTCCAGGGCCGGTCGCCCGCATCCTGCGCCGCGTGATTTTGCCAGCCGGAGCGCGTCCGAACCAGGGCTGTCGCGCCATCGCGCTGCAGCGTCATCCGGTCGATCAGCCGCGCGCGGCAGGCCGCCGTCCAGGGAATCGGCGTCACCACCACATCGGCACGGCGGCAATCCTCGATGATGGCGAGCCGGTCCTGCGCATAGGCGATGCTGTGGCCCTCTTTCGTGGTCAGGACGCAGCCGCGCGCATCGCAGGCTGCGCCCTTGCGCAGCGAGGGGTCGTCGGGTTGGCGGCCGTCACCATCCGCCGTCAGCCATTGCTGCAGGGCGAAGCGGCTCGGCTTGCCGGCGATCACCAGCAGGCCGTCCTTGCCGCGCACCGCGAGGCCCGAGCCGTCGCGCTCGATCAGGATCGCCGGCTTCTCCGGTTTGGCCGCGACGGCCACGCCCCCGACCAGCGGCAGGATCGCCAGCAGGCGCAGCTTCGTCGTCCACAGCGTCGCCCAGAGCAGAGCGGCGGAAAAGCAGCCGAGCGCGGCCGGGCCAAAGGCGGCGAGCACCAGGGTCGAGTGATCGATGGTCGCGACCCAATGCGCCAGCTTGAGCACCACCTCCGAGGCCAGGCCCATCAGCCACCAGGCCGGCGCGTCCAGGCCGAGGGGATAGGCGAGCACTCCGAAGACGGCGGCCGGCATGACGAAGAGCGAGACGAAGGGCAGAGCCAGCGCGTTGCCGAGCAGGCCGAACGGGTTGAAGGTCTGGAAATGATAGGCGCCGAAGGGCGCCGTCGCCGCCGTGGCGAGGAGCGTCGTGACGACGATGCCGGATGCGGCGATCCAGAGCGGACGCAGCGGCCAGGGCAGTGCGGGCGGCGGCTGCGTCCGGCCGCGCTCCTCCCAGCGCTCGGCAAAGGCGATCAGCGCCGCCACGGCACCGAAGGACATCTGGAAGCTCGGCCCCAGCAGCGCCTCGGGTTCGCGCAGCAGCACGATCATCGCCGCCAGCGCGAGGTTGCGCATGCTCAGCGCCGGGCGGTCGACGAGGATCGCGCCCAGCATCACCAGCGTCATGATCAGCGAGCGTACGGTGGCGACCTCCGCTCCCGAGAAGACGCAATAGGCGACCGAGCCCGCCATCGCCGCCAGCGCGGCGAGCTTCTTGACCGGCAGGCGCAGCGCCACCGTCTGTGACAGGGCGAGCAGCGCCCGCACCAGCCAGAAGATCGTCCCGGCGGCGAGGACCATGTGCAGGCCGGAGATCGAGACGATGTGGTAGATCCCGGCCGCGCGCAGATCGGCATTGGTGGTTTCGGTGATCAGCCCGCGCTTGCCGGTGACGAGGGCGGCCGCCATCGCGCCCGCCTGCCCGCCGGCGACCGAGGCAATGCGCTGGGTCAGGGCGTTGCGGGCGCCGTCGATCGCCGCCGCCAGGCGCAGATCCCAGTCGGGCGGATGCGGCGGCGGGCTGAGCGCGATCTTGCCCGCGATGCTGCCCACGGCGCCGATGCCACGGAAGAAAGCGTCGCGCCCGAAATCATAGCCGCCCGGCCGGGCCGGCCCCGGCGGCGGCAGCAGCCGCGCCACGGCCGCGACATGGTCTCCGGGCGCCACGCTCCCCGAGCGGATGTTGACGCGCACGCGCTTCGGCCAGAGCGGCCGGTCGAGCCCGGCGATCCCCGTCACGCGGATGACGAGCCGGGCGCCGGCATCGCGCGCCTCGACCGATTCCACGAAGCCTGAGACCTGGCCGACGCGCGGCCGCTCCAGCATCGGCGCGGCGATCGTCGCCGTGCGCCAGGCCGCCGCGGCGAAGCCGGCAAAGCCCGCGGTGATGCCGAGACAGATCCAGGCCAGCCGCGGGCGCCCCCGCAGCAGGACCGCGCCAGCCGCGGACAGCGCGAGCCCCGTCAGCGGCGCCCACAGCGCCGGTTCGGCATCCGCGGCGAAATAGAGCAGGATGCCGATGCCCATCGCGACCGGCAGCCAGAGGAAGAGCCGGCGCCGCTCGGCCTCGCGCGACAAGGCGGCGAGCCCTGCGTCGCGCCATTCGCCCAGTGCCAGTCCGAACCTGATACCGCCGAACCGACCGTCCGGGCGGTGCCATGCGAGGGCGGCCGCCAGCGCCCCGCGCCGCGGCATCCGCTCCCCTTGCCCTGGCGGCGTCGGCGTCATGGCCTGCCCCCGTCCTGCGCCGGCGCGCCGGGCTTCGAACTGGCCCTTAACGGCGGCGGCTCAGGCATGTTACAGGGGCCGCGCCGGATGTCATGTCCGCTTCGGTACGCGCTGCGACAGGGTGTGCCGCTCGATCTTTTCCCGCCCCTTTCAGGGTCCTTCTCCCGAGGTCCCGCCGGAGCCCTGCCATCCATGAGCGACGCCGTCGTCACGCGCTTTGCGCCCTCGCCCACCGGCTTCCTGCATATCGGCGGCGGACGCACGGCGCTGTTCAACTGGCTCTATGCCCGCCGCCATGGCGGCAAGATGCTGCTGCGCATCGAGGACACCGATCGCGAGCGCTCGACCGAGGCCGCGATCGGCGCCATCCTCGACGGGCTGAAATGGCTCGGCCTCGATTGGGACGGCGAGACCGTCTACCAGTTCGCCCGCGCCGAGCGGCACCGCGAGGTGGCGCATCAGATGCTGGCCAGTGGCCATGCCTATCGCTGCTACGCCACGCCGGCCGAACTGGACGAGATGCGCGAACAGGCCAAGGCTGCCGGCAAGCCGATGCGTTATGACGGGCGCTGGCGCGACCGCGATCCCGCGACGGCTCCCGAAGGCGTCAAGCCGGTGATCCGGCTGCGCGCACCGCAGACCGGCGAGACCGTGGTGGAGGACGAGGTCCAGGGCCGCGTCGTCTGGCAGAACGAGAATCTCGACGACCTCGTGCTGCTGCGCTCCGACGGCAACCCGACCTATATGCTCGCCGTGGTGGTCGACGACCACGACATGGGCGTGACCCATGTCATCCGCGGCGACGATCACCTGACCAACGCCGCGCGCCAGACCCAGATCTACCAGGCGCTGGGCTGGAAGGTCCCGAGCATGTCGCATATCCCGCTGATCCATGGCCCGGACGGCGCCAAGCTCTCGAAGCGCCACGGCGCGCTCGGTGTCGATGCCTATCGCGAGATGGGGTACCTGCCGGTGGCACTGCGCAATTATCTGCTGCGCCTCGGCTGGAGCCATGGCGACCAGGAGATCTTCTCGACGCAGGAGATGATCGAGCTGTTCGACCTCGGCTCGATCGGCCGCTCGGCCGCGCGCTTCGACTTCGCCAAGCTCGAGAGCCTGAACGGGCTCTATATGCGCCAGTCCTCCGATCACGACCTGCTCGACGCGCTGAAGGTGATCCTGCCTGAGATCGGGCCGGCGCGCGGCCTCGGCCCGACCCTGTCGCCCGAGCTGGAGCAGCGCTTCCTTGCCGCGATGCCGGGGCTGAAGGAGCGCGCCAAGACGCTCGTCGAGCTGCTCGACAGCGCCTACTATCTTTATGCGGCCCGGCCGCTTCAGCTCGACGCCAAGGCAGCGGCCCTGCTGGACGAGGCCGGTCGCCAGCGTCTGCCCGGGCTCGCCCAGGCGCTCGCCGCCATCAACGACTGGTCGCTCGAGGCGCTGGAAGCCGCCGTGCGCGGCTATGCCGAGGCGCAGGGGCTCAAGCTCGGCCAGGCGGCGCAGCCCCTGCGCGCTGCACTGACGGGCCGCGCCATGTCGCCTGGCCTGTTCGATGTGATGGCGGTTCTGGGGCGCGAGGAAACCCTTGCTCGCCTGGCCGATCAGAGCTGAGCAAGACGCGGTGCGGACCGTCTTTCGGCTCGGTTGAACCGGGTCTGCAAATGGTCTAGTGACGCCGGACATGGCCGCTGCGGCGAGAGCCGGAGCGGGCATAAATATTGCTTGAAAATCAGTCGGATGAACCGCTCTGCCCACCTGCCCGCGCCCGCGCCGACACGACAGCGTCATGTCGGTCCGCTTTGACGACGGACAGGTTTCATGGACGACCGTGAACGGACAGAGCGCGACCCCGCCTGAAAAGCAGCGAGCCTGAAAGGATCGGTATCGATGAGCGGAACCACCAGCCAGCTTCAGGTCGACGGCAAGACCGTCGATATGGCGATCAAGACGGGTTCGATCGGCCCGTCCGTCATCGACATCGGCAAGCTCTACGCCCAGACGGGCATGTTCACCTACGACCCTGGCTTCACCTCGACGGCGAGCTGCGAGTCGCAGATCACCTATATCGACGGTGACGAGGGCGTTCTGCTCTATCGCGGCTACCCGATCGAGCAGCTCGCCGAGCATGGCGACTTCCTCGAGACCTGCTATCTGCTGCTGGAAGGCGAACTGCCGACCGCCGCGCAGAAGGCCGATTTCGATTATCGCGTGACGCGCCACACCATGGTGCACGAGCAGATGGCCCGCTTCTTCCAGGGCTTCCGCCGCGACGCGCATCCGATGGCGGTCATGGTCGGCTCGATCGGCGCGATGTCGGCCTTCTACCACGACTCGACCGACATCTCGGATCCGCATCAGCGCATGGTCGCCTCGATGCGGATGATCGCGAAGATCCCGACGCTGGCGGCCATGGCCTACAAGTACACCGTCGGCCAGCCCTTCGTGTATCCGCTGAACTCGCTCGACTACACCTCGAACTTCCTGCGCATGTGCTTTGCCGTGCCCGCGGAGGAGTACAAGGTCAATCCGGTGCTGTCGCGCGCGCTCGACCGCATCTTCATCCTCCACGCCGACCACGAGCAGAACGCCTCGACCTCGACGGTCCGGCTCGCCGGCTCTTCGGGCGCCAATCCCTTCGCCTGCATCGCGGCCGGCACGGCATGCCTCTGGGGCCCTGCCCATGGCGGCGCCAATGAGGCAGCGCTGAAGATGCTGGAGGAGATCGGTTCGGTCGAGAACATCCCGAAATACATTGCCAAGGCGAAGGACAAGAATGACCCCTTCCGCCTGATGGGCTTCGGCCACCGGGTCTACAAGAACTACGACCCGCGCGCGAAGATCATGCAGAAGACCACGCATGAGGTCCTCAACGAGCTTGGCATCAAGGACGATCCGCTGCTCGACGTCGCGATCGAGCTCGAGCGGATCGCGCTGTCGGACAGCTACTTCATCGAGAAGAAGCTCTACCCGAATATCGACTTCTATTCGGGCATCACGCTGAAGGCGATGGGCTTCCCGACCTCGATGTTCACGGCGCTGTTTGCCCTCGCCCGCACGGTCGGCTGGATCGCGCAGTGGAAGGAGATGATCGAGGATCCGTCCCAGCGCATCGGCCGTCCGCGCCAGCTCTATACCGGCTCGCCGCAGCGCGAATACACGCCGATCGGCCGACGCTGAGCCGCAACCCGTCGACGACAATTTCCGAAGGGGCGCCACGGCTTGCCGTCGCGCCCCTTCATTGTTTCAGATGATTGATCGCACGGCTGCAGGTGACGAAGCGCAGCCTCGCGCTAAAGTTCTCCAAACCCTCGGAGAACCGTCTCTTGTCCCATCCGCATGATCTCTCCCGGCGCGGCTTCCTCGCCGGCGCCTCGGCCCTGACCCTCGCCGGCGGGCAGGCACAGGCCCAGGCGGCCTTCCCCGCTCGCCCGATCAACCTGATCGTTCCTTTCGCCGCCGGCGGCTCCACCGACATCGTCGCGCGTCTCGTCGGCCAGAAGATGGGCGAGCTGCTCGGCCAGTCGGTCGTGATCGAGAATCGCGCCGGCGCCGGCGGCAATGTCGGCTCGACCGCGGTCGCCCGCGCGACGCCGGATGGCTACACGATACTGATGGGGACGATCTCGACCCATGCCCTCAACCCGGCGATCCTGAAGACCGTCACCTTCGATCCGGTCAAGGACTTCACTCCGATCTCGCTGCTCGCGGTGGTGCCGAACGTCATGGTCGTGCATCCGAGCTTCCCGGCCAAGACCGTCCAGGAGGTCATCGCGGTGCTGAAGGCCAATCCGGGCAAGTACTCCTACGCCTCCTCCGGCGTCGGCACGCCGCTGCACCTCTCCGGTGAGCTGTTCAAGTCGATCGGCGGCGTGCTGATGAATCACGTCCCCTATCGTGGCGCGGGCCCCGCCCTGAACGACGTCGTCGCGGGCGCGGTTCCGATCATGTTCGACAACCTGCCCTCCTCCGCCCAGTTCATCCGCAACGGCCAACTGCGCGCGATCGGCGTCACGACCAAGAACCGCGTTGCGTCCTTCCCGGATCTGCCGACGATCGCCGAGGGCGGTCTCGCCGGCTACGAGACCTATACTTGGAACGCGTTGTTCGGACCGGCGAAGATGCCGGCCGACATCGTGGCGAAGCTCAACAAGGCCGCGAACGACGCGCTGAAGGACGCCACGGTCAAGCAGCGCCTCAACGACGTCAGCGCCGAGATCGTCGGCTCGACGCCGGAGGCGCTGGGCGAGCACGTCAAGGTCGAGGTCGCCAAGTGGTTCCCGATCGCCAAGGCGTCGGGCGCCGCGCTCGAGTGAGGCTCAGCTGCCGCGCGGGGCGGAAAGCCCACCGGTCCGGCTCTCGACCAGCGCCAGCGCGGCCTCGACCGCGTTGGCGGACGGGCTCTCGCCGGCGGAGCGCATGATCGTCTCGACCTCGGCGAAGCCGGCGAGCTGGCGCTCACGGTCCTCGCCGTCGGCCAGGGCGGCTTCGAGGCGATCGGCCAGCGTCTGCGCCGTCGCATCCTCCTGAATGAACTCCGGCACGACGCTGCGGCCGAGGATCAGATTGGGCAGGATCACGCTGGGCAATTTGATCAGACGCCGCGCGATCGCGGCCTCCCAACCTGCGCCGCGATAGGCGGCCACGGTCGGTACCTGCGCCAGTGCCAGTTCCAGGGTCACGGTGCCGGAAGCCGCCAGCGCCGCGCGCGCGCTGCGGAACGCCGTGAGCTTTGCCGCCTCGCCGGTGACGATCTCGGGCCGATGGGCCCAGCCCGACGCCGCCTGTGCGATCTCGTCATGCAGATGCGCCACGGCCGGCAGCACGAAATGCGCAGCCGGCAGCCGGGCGGCCACGCGGGCAACGGCGTCGCCGAAGACCGGCATCAGATGCCGGATCTCGGAGCGACGGCTGCCGGGCAACACCAGCACGACCGGCGATGCGGCGTCAGCCCGCCTCGCGCTCTCTGCCGCATCAGGCCGCAGCTCGTCCAGCCGCTCGATCAGCGGGTGGCCGACGTAGATTGTCGGCGGGCCCTGCAGCCGCTCCAGCGCCGCCGGCTCGAAGGGCAGCAGGGCCAGGATGCGGTCGACATGCGGCTTCATGCGCCGCGCCCGGCCGGAGCGCCAAGCCCAGACGCTGGGGCAGACCCAATGGGCGATGGCGATGTCCGGCGCGCGGGCGCGCACCTTCTTGGCCACGCGCAGGCCGAAATCGGGGGCGTCGATCGTCAGCAGGAGATCCGGCGCGAAGCGGGTGATGCCGCGTGCGGCATCCTCCATGCGGCGCAGCAGCAGGGGCAGGCGCGCAACGACCGGTCCGAAGCCCATCACGGCGATATCGGCCTGCGGGAAGATCGGCGTCAGCCCGGCCGCGATGAGGGCTTCGCCGCCGACGCCGGTCACGATCACCTCCCGCGGCGCCAGACGGCGACGCAGGGCCTCGAGGAACCGCAGAGCCAGCGCATCGCCCGAAGCCTCGCCCGCCACGATGGCGAGGCGGAAGGGGGTCGTCATGGCACGCCCTCGACGAAGAGCCCGGCCTGGTCGGCCAGCTTGCCCAGAGCCGCACCATCGCCGATGAGAACACGCCCGGCGCGCAGGCCGATGCCCGAGAGCCCGGCTTCCAAGACGAGGCGCAGCGTCTGCGAGCCGATCGCCGGCATGTCGACGCGCAGATCCTGACCGTCCTTGGGCGCCTTCACCAGCACGCCGTCGCCCTTGGCGATGCGCAGCCGGCCCGAGGCGACCATCTCCGCGACGCGGCGGATCATGGCATCCGTCCCCTCCGCCGCCTCGATGGCGATGACGCGATGGTCGGCGAGGATGGCGGCCTGGCCGACATCGAAGGGTGAAAGCGCGGCCAAAAGCTCGAAGCCGCGCGCGATCAGCGCCTTCTGGTCCGGCGACGCCGCCCGGCGGCCAAGCGCGCCGGCCGGCGCGGTCATGGCCGGGGCGATGTCGGCCGGGCCTTGGACGGTGAAGCCCTGCCCCTCGAAGAAGCTCACGACGCCGCGCAGAAGATGATCGTCGCCGCCCCGAAACGCCTTCGCGAAATGCGGCAGGTATTTCAGCGTGGAGGCTTCGGGACGCAGCGCGGCGAAACTCGGCCGCGGCAGGCTCCCGATCAGGACGAGCTCGGCCACTTCGCGGCGCCGGAGCTCATCGAGAAGGCGACCGAGCTGCCCGAGCCGATAGATGTTCAGTTCGGCCGCTCCGAAGGCCGTCGGATCGGCCGCGCCGTCGAGAGCGGCTACATAGACCGACCGCCCCTGCCCGGCCGCGATCGAGGCCAGACGCGGCGGAAAATCGCCCGCCCCGGCGATGATGGCGAGCGGGCCGCGCGTCGACGGCGTGACGGCCTGAGTCTCGCTCACCGATCGGGCGCGTTGACGTCGTGCGGCACGCAGATGGCGCGCTCGCCGCCGCTGCGGATGAAGTCGAGGATCTCGTGGATCAGCGGGTGGGCCGCAAATTCATTGGCAACGTCCTCGACCCGCTCTGAGAGCGTGCCCTCGTCCGCGAAGAGCAGACGGTAGGCCCGGCGCAACTCGTGGATCTGCTCGCGGGTGAAACCACGGCGGCGCAATCCGACGAGGTTGAGCCCGGCGAGATGAGCCGGGTTATCGCGCACCAGCCCGAAGGGAATGACGTCGTGCATCACGCCCGCGCCGCCGCCGATGAAGGCATGGTCGCCGACCCGGATGAACTGGTGCAGGCCGGTGCCGCCGCCGACGATGACGAAATTACCGACCTTCACATGGCCGGCGCACATGACATTGTTCGAGAAGATGACGTTGTCGCCGATCGATGTGTCGTGCGCGACATGCGAGTTCGCCAGGAAGAAGCAGCGGTCACCGACCGTCGTCTTCATGCCGCCGCCTTCTGTCCCGGGGTTCATCGTCACGCCTTCGCGGATCAGGCAGTCGACGCCGATCGTCAGCGTCGATGGCTCGCCCTTGTACTTAACATCCTGCGGCGGGTGGCCGATCGAGGCGAAGGGATAGATCTTGGTGCGCGCACCGACCGTGGTGCGGCCGGCCACGGCGACATGGCTGATCAACTCGACGCCCTCTTCGAGGACGACATCGGGACCGACGGAGCAGAAGGGACCGATGGTGACGCCGGCTGCGATCTTCGCGGCCGGGTCGACGACCGACATGGGATGGATCGTTGCACTCATGACCTGACACTCACGGCCGCGGCCGTCCTGCTCTCGCGGACCTTCATCAGACGACCATCGCCGAAAGATCGGCCTCGGCCACGAGCGCATCATCGACCCGCGCCTCGCCGCGGTAGAAATAAATGTTGCGCTTGCGGGCGACCTTGGTGAGGTGGAAGCGCAGCGTATCGCCAGGCCCGACCGGCTTGCGGAACTTGGCGTTGTCGATGGTGGTGAAGAGCACGCTGCGGACGGCGGTGTCCTCGCTGCCGCGGGCGTTGACCACGAGGACGCCGGCGGTCTGGGCCATCGCCTCGATCATCAGCACGCCGGGAAACACCGGCCGCTCCGGGAAATGCCCGGTGAACTGCGGCTCGTTGATCGTCACGTTCTTGATGCCGACGCCCGATTCGTCGCCGTTGATCTCCACGACGCGGTCGACCAGCAGGAAGGGGTAGCGATGCGGAATGCAGGCCATGATCCTCTGGATGTCGGCCACACCCAGCGTCGTCGTCGCCTCGGTCATCGTCTCGTCTCTCCCGCGCGGAGCCTGCTCCGCATCACCGGTTGCTTCTAGCCGCCAGAGGCGGCGAGGCCAACTGCCAGGCCATGCCGTCTCGCCGGCTCAGCCCTGGGACTTGCCCTTGCCGCGGTTGGCGAGCAGGGATTTCAGCATCGCGCTCTCGCGAGCCCAGTTCAGCGCCGGCTGGGCCGGGTAGCCGCCATATTTCGCGCCCCGCGGCACGTCGCCGGCGACGCCGCTCTGGGCCGCGACCTGCGCGCCCATGCCGATCGTCAGGTGACCTGCGAGACCGACCTGGCCCCCGAGCACGACGAAGTCCTCCAGCGTCGACGAGCCGGCGATACCGACCTGGGAGACGATGACGCAGTGACGCCCGACGACGACATTGTGGCCGATCTGGACGAGGTTATCGATCTTGGTCCCCTCGCCGATGACCGTGTCTCGGCTGGCGCCGCGGTCGATGCAGCTGTTGGCGCCGATCTCGACATCGTCCTGGATGATGACGCGGCCGATCTGCGGCACCTTCATATGGCCCTGCGGGCTCATGGCAAAGCCGAACCCGTCCTGCCCGATGCGGACGCCGGGATGGATGATGACGCGGTTTCCGATCAGCGCCGCCTGAAGGGTGCAGCCGGCCCCGATCGAGCAGTTGCGGCCGATGCGGACCTGCGGCCCGACCACCGCATGCGAGGCGACGACCGTGCCCGCGCCGATCTCCGCGCCGGGCCCGATCACCGCGCCGGGATCGACCGTCACGCCGGCCTCAAGGACCGCCGTGGCGTGAACGAAGGCGCCGGGCGCGACGCCCTGCGAACCGAACACCGAGCCGGGCTTGAGCGCGGCCGGAAAGAAGCGCGCCAGGACCTTCGCAAAGGCATGGTAGGGCGCCGGCGAAATCAGCGCCGTGGTGCCGGCCGGAACCCGCTCCGCGAAGCGCGGCGACACCAGGCAGAGCCCGGCGGCGGTGGACGCCAGCGCCTCGGTGTATTTGGGATTGTCCATATAGGCGATGTCGGACGGGCCGGCATGTTCGAGCGCGGCGGCACCGGTCACGCGACGCGAAGCGTCGACGCCTTCGGGAAGGGTGAGCCCTGAAATGGAAGCGACCTCGCCGAAGTCGAGCGAGGTCGCGGCCGGAAAGAATTGGGGTTCTGACATCGTTGGGTCCGGAGCGGGGTGCGGTGGCACCCCGCCTCGTCAGAAGCGGGTGCCGCCCGAGAAGCGGAAGGCCTGGGTGCGGTCGCCGCCGTATTTCGCGGTGACAGCCTGGCCGTTGATGATCGCCGTGCCGAACTGGCCGTCATCCTTCGACAGCGCATAGGCATAGTCGAAGCGGATCGGGCCGAGCGGCGACTGCCAGAGGAGGCTGACGCCGACCGAGGAGCGGATGACGTTCTTGTCGCGCACGCAGGCCACGTTGTTCTGGTAGGCCGAGGTGGTCGCCACGTTGAACTGACGGGCCACGGAGCCCGCCGGACAGCCGGTGAAGGCCCCATTGGTGATCACGCTCGAACCGCCGTCGTAGTTGAACAGCGTACCCGCATCCGCGAAGACCGCGCCGCGCAGGCCAAGATCGCGCGGCAGACCCCAGATCGGGAACTGCACTTCCAGCGTGCCACCGAAATAGGTGGTGCCGCCGAGCGCGTTGGCCGTCGGATCGTTCAGCACGTCGCGCGGGCCGATGCCGGAGGCGGCAAAGCCGCGCACCAGGGTCGGTCCGAGGAAGTAGTGATCGATCATGCGGAGATTGCCGCTGGTCGCCTGGACATGGCCGCCCTGGACGCGGACGAAGCCGACCACGTCATCGAAGATCTCGCGGTAGTAGCGCGCATCCGCGGAGATGCGCAGGAACTTCGAGTCGCCGCCGAGGCCGGCGATCTCGGGCTTGATCTCGGCGACGAAGCCGTTGCGCGGGTTCTGGATGCTGTCGAGCGAGTTGTAGTTGAAGCCGAGGCCGACGAGCGAGGTCAGCGTCGTGCCCTGCGCTTCCTTCACCGCGATCGTCGCCTCGCCATTGGTGAGGCAGTTGATCGTGCTGCTGGCGCCGATCGCACCCGCCGTACCGGGCGTGATGCCCGCGATCGGGAAGGTACAATCGTTGTACGGCCGTGTGGTGGTGTTCGGGATCTCGATCTCGGTCGAATAGATCGAGTAGCGCGGCGTGATCGAGAACTCTTCCGTGATAGGGAAGGTCAGGCGGACGGTGCCGCCGGTGACGCGGCTCTCGAAGCGGCCGGTGTTGTAGTTGTCGCTGAACTTCGAGAACAGATCGAAGCCGGCTGCGATGCGGCGACCGAGGAAATAGGGCTCGGTGAAGGAGAAATCGACGCCCTGTGTGCGCTGGCCGAGCGTGCCCGCGATGCGGACGAACTGGCCGCGGCCGAGGAAGTTCGACTCCGACAGCGCGACTTCGCCGATGATGCCGTCCGAGGTCGAGTAGCCGCCGGAGATCGAGAACGAGCCGGTGGCCTTGTCCTCGACATCGATGTTCACGACCACACGATCGGGCGCGGAGCCGGGCTCGTTGGTGATGCGCACCTTGTTGAAGAAGCCGAGATTGTTCAGGCGACGCTCGGCGCGGTCGACCATGACCTTGTTGTAGGCATCGCCCTCGCCGAGATCGAGTTCGCGGCGCACGACGTAATCGCGCGTGCGGGTGTTTCCGCGCACATTGATGCGCTCGACATAGACCCGCGGGCCCTCGTCGACGACATAGGTGATGCCGATGAGCCGGCCGTTCGCATCGCGGTCGCCACGCGGGCGGACCTGGGCGAAGGGATGGCCGCGACGGGACACCTCGGTGGTGAGGTTGACCAGCGACTTCTCGACCGCCTCGGCATTGTAGGTGTCGCCGACCGAGGTGACGACATAGCCCTGCAGCGCGCCGGGATCGATATCACGCAGGCTCGAATCGACCGCGACGTTACCGACCTTGTACTGGGCGCCCTCGGAAACGGTGACGTCGATCACCCAGCCGCCGGCCGTCTCGTCGAAGCGGGCGGTGTTGCTCAGGATCTGGAAGTCGGCATAGCCGTTCTTCAGATAGAAGCGGCGCACGAGTTCGAGGTCCGAGGCGATGCGCTCGGGATCGTAGACGTCCGAGGTCTTGATCCAGCTCAGAAAGTTCGACTCGGTCGTCGTCATCAGACCGCGCAGGCGGCCATCCGAATAGACCTGGTTGCCTTCGAAATTGATCGACTTGACGCCGGTCTTGCCGCTCTCGTTGATCGTGAAGACCACGTCCGACCGGCCGTTCGGCAGCGGCGCGATGCGCCCGCTGACCGAGGACAGGCCGTAGCCGGCGCGACGATAGACTTCGCGCAGACGGGCGACGTCGGCATCGATGAGCTGCTGGCTCATCGGCCCGCCAGCCTTCGACTGCACCTGCTGGAGCAGCACTTCGCTCTTCAGGCGACGGTTGCCTTCGAAGGCGACGCGGTTGATCGAATCGCCCTCGCGAACCGAGATCACGGTCTGCGAGCCGCGACGGCTCACCTGGACGCTGGTGAAGAGGCCGGTGGCCAGCAGGCTCTCCCGGATCGATTCCGGCGCGGTCTGACCGGCGGCATAGGAGCGGATGGTCTCCGCATCCACGCGCCGGTTGCCCTGGACAATCACGGCCTGCGCGAACACCACGCCACCGCTCACGGCCACCATGAAGGCCGAAAGTCCGACTGATCGAGAGAGCCGCGTTCTGATGGACCGGCTCTTTTGGGTCGACGTCATCGGGTCGCCTATTCCATTTCTCAGGTCACCACCCCGCTCGCGGGGGCACCCACCCGACAGGGAGGCGCATGGCGACATTGCAGTCCATTCGCTTCTACAAAGTTTCCTGCAGGGTGCAAACGGGCATTGTCGTTAACAAAATATTTTCGAAGCGCTCGTTGCTCGGAGGTCACGCGCTTTGCCGTGATTCTGCCGCAAAGCGACCAGGAAAGCCGCGCACAAGCGGACCGGCAATCCCTTGGCGAAGAACGCCCTCGCCCCGGATCGGCCGTGGCGACGGCTCGAAAACTCCGCAATTCGTTAAGGCCCGAGCAAGACTCCGCCCCGGCCCAACAGCCCTCGCCCGATGGCTGGGAACGACCCGGGACGCCTGCCTTCAGAGCAACGAGCGGACATGCAGCAGATCGTTCCAGGTGACGAAAAGCATCAGCATCAGCACGAGGCCGAGACCCAGCCTGAACCCGATCTCCTGCGCACGGTCGCTGAGCGGCCGGCCGCGGACCGCCTCGATCGCGTAGAAGACGAGATGGCCGCCGTCGAGCATGGGGATCGGGAACAGGTTCATGAGCCCGATCGAGACCGACAGGATGGCGGCGAGGTTGATCAGACCCATCAGGCCCGAATTATGGGCGACGACACCCGAGACCTGCGCGATCCGAATCGGGCCGGAGAGCTGGTCGACCGATTCCCGTCCGCTCACCAGCTTGGAAAGATAATCGTAGGTTCGCTCGACCACATACCAGGTCTCGCTGACGCCGACCTGCGCCGATTCGAGCAGACCGTAGCGTTGCGTGGTCCAGTCACTCGGCTGGCGCGAGGCCTGGATGCCGACCACACCCAGGCGCTGCTTGCCGAGCGGCGTGTTCTGTTCGACGAGCGCCGGCGTGACCGGCACGGTCAGCAGGCTGCCGGCGCGGTCGACGACGATCGAGAGGGTCTCGTCGGGCCGGGCCGAGATGACGCGCTGCATCTCGGCGAAGCTCTTGACCGGACGCCCTTCGATCGAGACGACGAGGTCTCCCGATTGCAGCCCGGCGCGCTCGGCCGCGCTGCCGGCGACGACCCGATCGACGCGCGGGGCCAGGACGGGCTTGCCGAAGGCGTAGACGGTGGCGCCGAAGATCAGGATCGCGAGCAGGAAATTGGCGATCGGCCCGGCGGCGACGATCGCCGCGCGTTCGCCGATCGATTGGGCGGGGAAGGAGCGCGCGCGCTCCTCCGGCGTCATCGCGCGCAGCTCGGCGGCATCGGTCCCTGCGGACGCGGCGTCGGCGTCACCGGAAAACTTCACATAGCCGCCGAGCGGGATCAGCGCGAAGCGCCAGCGCGTACCGCGCCGGTCGTTGAAGCCGAAGAGCTCGCGTCCAAAGCCGATGGAGAACACCTTGACGTCGACGCCGCACCAGCGCGCGACGAGGAAATGGCCGAGCTCATGGACGAAGACGACAATGGTGAGCACGAACAGGAACGGCACGACATAGCTCAGCAGCGAGCCGCCGCCGTTCCAGAGGGTCGTCACGAAGTCCATCTCAAGCTCCTGCTGCTCGCCCCTAGGTGACAGCGAAGGGCGGCCGCGACAAGAGCGCCCGCGCGCGGTTTCTCGCCTCATGGTCAATGGCGAGAGCCTCCGCCACATCGGCCGGCGCCGCGCGTGCTGCTTCGGATTCGGCGCAGACCGCCTCGACCAGAGCGGCAATGCCGGGGAACGCGATGCGCCGCTCCAGATAGGCGGCGACAGCGATCTCGTTGGCGGCGTTCAGCACGGCCGGCATCGCTCCGCCCGCGGCGAGCGCGGCGATGGCGTGGGCCAGCGCCGGAAAGCGCACGAGATCCGGCCGCTCGAAGGTCAGCGGCGCCGAGAGCGCGAGGTCGAGGAAGCGGGCGGGCGGAGCGTCGAGCCGACCGTCGATGCCCAGGCAGTGGGCGGCAGCGACGCGCATGTCAGGCAGCGCCATGCCGGCGCTGACCGAGCCGTCGCGGAAGGTGACAAGCCCGTGGACGAGCTGCTGCGGGTGGACCAGGACCTCGAGCTGGTCGGGCCTCAGCCCGAAGAGGAAGCAGGCCTCGATCAGTTCGAGCCCCTTGTTCATCATGCTGGCCGAGTCGATCGTGATCTTGGCGCCCATCGCGTAGTTGGGATGCGCCAGCGCCTCTTCCGGCCGTGCGGCGGCGATCCTCTCGGCGCTCCAGGTCCGGAACGGGCCGCCCGAGGCGGTCAGCGTCATGCTGCGGATCGCCGAGATCGGCTCGGCGCCCAGCACCTGATGCAAGGCGTTATGCTCAGAATCGAGCGGGAGGATGCGCGCACCGACAGCGGCAGCCCGCGCCATCACGGCGGCCCCGGCACAGACGAGGCTCTCCTTGTTGGCCAGCGCGACGACGCGGCTAGGCGTGAGCGCCGCGAAGGTCGCCTGAAGCCCCGCCGCCCCCGAGATCGCGCTGACGACGATGTCGGCGTCGCGCGCGACGGCGTCCAGCACGGCCTGAAGGCCAGCACCGGAAGCAATGCCGGTTCCGGCCAGCGCTTCGGCGAGCGCCGGCCCAGCGGCCGCATCGGCGAGGGCCGCGAAAGAGGCGCCGGTCTCGATCGCGACCCGCGCCAGCGCCTCGACATCGCGGCCGGCCACCACGACCCCGATCCGCAGCCGCTCCGGATTCTCCGCCACGACGGCGCGCGTCGACTTGCCGATGGATCCGGTCGCTCCGAGAAGCGTGACGGTGCGAAGCATGCGCGGTTCCGCGTCAGAGATGGGCGAGGAAGAGGACGAAGCCGGCGAAGACCAATACCGCCCAGTAGCCGTCGAGACGGTCGAGGAAACCGCCATGGCCGGGAATGAGCCGGCTCGAATCCTTGGCGCCGAAGCGGCGCTTGAGCGCGGATTCGAACAGATCGCCCATCTGGCTGAAGACGGAGGCCGCGAGCGAACCGGCGATGACCGGCCAAAGCCCGACGAGCTGCTGGGCCGCGGGCGTCAGCGCCCAGACGACATAGCCGCAGAGCGTTCCGGCCAGGGCCCCGCCGATCGCGCCCGACCAGGTCTTGCCGGGGCTGACGCTTGGCATCAGCTTGGGACCGCCGAGGCGCCGACCGGTGAAATAGGCTGCGATGTCCGTGAACCAGACGACGGCGAAGCTCCAGATGACAAGAGACAGGCCGATGCCGGGCTGAGCCCGTAGCGCCGGGGCAATCAGGGAAAAGGCCAGCGCATAGGCAACGCCGCAAAGCTCCAGCGGCAGCCGCCCGCGCGTCCGCGGCGTGAGCACCGCGCCGGCCAGAGCGGCGAGTGCCGCGACGCCGGCCAGCGCCGGCTGACTGAACGGCGCGAAGCCGAGCAGCAGACCGGCGATCACGACCCCGACCGCGGCTGCGATCGCATGGTCGCGGGTGGCGGCGATCGAGAGCCATTCGAAGGCGACCAGTCCGGCAACCAGCGTCCAGACCACCCGGAAGGGCCAGCCGCCCCAGGCTGTGACGAGCAGCACCACCGCCGCCAGCACCAGCGCGGAGATGACCCTGAGCCGCAGCTCGCCCTGGCCGGTTCGAGGCTGCCCGGCGGCAGGCCCTGTCATGCCGCGCCCACCGAGCGATCGACCGGCTCGGCCAGACCGCCGAAGCGGCGCTCGCGGCGGCCATACTCCGCCAGCGCTTCCTCGAAGGCGGCGCGGTCGAAATCGGGCCAGAGGACCGGCGTGAAGACGAATTCGGCATAGGCCGCCTGCCAGAGCAGGAAGTTAGAGATCCGCGTCTCGCCGGAGGTGCGGATGACGAGTTCGGGATCGGGGAGATCGGCGGTATGCAGCCGCGCCGCGAGCGCCGTCTCGTCGATGGCGGCGGGATCGAGGCGCCCCGCGGCCACCTCTGTCGCCAGGCTACGGGCGGCGCGGACCAGTTCGTCGCGGGAGCCATAATTGAAGGCGACGACCAGCGTCATGCGGTCGTTGTCGCGGGTCAGGATTTCGGCATGCTCGACGAGCCGGCGCAGATCCGGCGCGAGGTCGTCGCGGCCGCCGATGATGCGGACCCGCACGCCGGCGGCATGGAGTTCACCGAGATCCTTCTCCACGAAGCGCCGCAGCAGGCCGAGCAGGAAGGACACCTCGGTGGCGGGGCGGCGCCAGTTCTCGGTGGAGAAGCTGTAGAGCGTCAGGATCCGGACGCCGAGATCGCCGGCATTGCGCACGGCGGCGCGCAGTGCCTCGAGGCCGCGCCGGTGGCCCTCCTGCCGCGGCAGGCCGCGCATCTGCGCCCAGCGGCCATTGCCGTCCATGATGATGGCGACATGGGCTGGAGGGGTGGAGCGACCCGGGCGCTGGCCTGCTGACATTCTGGATATGCCTCGTTCGGCCTCGCGCCGGGTGAGATGGCGCCGCGGCGCCGGCAGCGTCAGACGCTGAGGATTTCCTTCTCCTTGGCCGCCAGGGCCTGATCGATCTCGGCGATGTGCTGGTCGGTCGCCTTCTGCACCAGGTCGGACTGGCGGGTCACGTCGTCCTTGGTGAAGGCACCTTCCTTCTCGACCTTCTTGATGGTGTCGATGGCGTCGCGGCGGACATGGCGGACCGCGATCTTCGATTCCTCGGCGTATTTATGCGCGACCTTGACCATTTCCTTGCGGCGCTGCTCGTTCAGCTCCGGGATGCGGATGCGCAGGACCTGGCCCTCGGTCTGCGGGTTGAGGCCGAGATCGGATTCGCGGATCGCCTTCTCGACGGGGCCGACCATGCTGCGATCCCAGACCTGCACGCTGAGCAGCCGGGCCTCGGGAACGCTGACGGTGGCGAGCTGGGACAGCGGCTGGCGCGCGCCATAGGCCTCGACCTGGATCGGGTCGAGCATGTTGGCCGAGGCGCGGCCCGAGCGCAGCGAGGCGAGGTCGCCCTTGAAGGACTGCAGAGCGCCCTGCATGCGGCGCTTCACGTCGGCGAGATCGAACGTCGTCTGGGGCATCGTCTTCTGGACCTTGAACTGGTGCATCGCCGGGCAAGGGGCGGGCCGGCCGCCGGCGGCGATGCGGGATCGATTATGCGTTGCCGGGCATTTCTGAAACCCGGCGCGACCATGGCGGCGAGGCCGTCCAGGGTCAAGAACATCGTGACGCGAGGCGGTTACGGCGTGACATAGGTCGCGCGGCCCTCGCCGCGCAGCACCGCGGCCAGCATGCCGGACTCCGCGATCGAGAACACGACGATGGTGAGGCCGGCATCCCGCGCCAAAGCGAAGGCGGCCGTGTCCATCACCTTGAGGTCGCGGGCGATGGCGTCCGCATGGGTCAGCGTGTCATAGCGGGTCGCGGCCGGATCCTTCTTCGGATCGGCCGAATAGACGCCATCGACCTGCGTCGCCTTGAGCAGATGGCTGCAACCGAGCTCCGCCGCGCGCAGGGCAGCCCCGGTGTCGGTGGTGAAATAGGGGTTGCCCGTGCCGCCGCCGAGCACCACGACCTTGCCGTTGGTGAGGTGATCGAGCGCGCGCTTGCGGGCATAGCTCTCGCAGAGCGAGGGCATCGGCACCGCGGACATGGCGCGGGCCGGCGCGCCGGCGCTCTCGATCGCATGTTCGAGCGCGAGCGCGTTCATCACCGTCCCCAGCATGCCGATCGAGTCGGCGCTGGTGCGGTCGAGGCCCTTGGTCAGACCCTGGACGCCGCGGAAAAAGTTGCCGCCGCCGACGACGATGGCGATCTCGACGCCTTCGCGTGACGCATGGGCGATGTCGGCGGCGAGCGCCGTAAGGGTCGCCCCGTCGAGGCCTGACCCGGCCTGCCCGGCCAGGGCTTCTCCGGAGAGCTTTACGAGAACGCGCTGGGGCCGCATCGGATCGTCTCCGTTCTAGTCGTTGCCGGCGGTGTCGTCGCGCCGGACGCGAGGTGCCGCTCCGCGCCGCTGCGCGGGAGGGCCCGCGATTCGCGGGCCGCACCCCTTCCTACAGAAAAGGCCGCGCGATGCGCGGCCTTTTCATCATTCTTCGGAGCGGAGCGCTCAGCCCGTGGTGCCGCCGGCGGCAGCGACCTCGGCCGCGAAGTCCTGCTCTTCCTTCTCGATGCCCTCACCCAAAGCATAGCGGGCGAAGCCCGTCAGCTTCACCGGCGCGCCGACCTTGCCCTCGATCTCCTTGAGCACCTGAGCGACCGACTTGGAGCCGTCGTGGATATAGGTCTGCTCGAGCAGGCAATATTCCTTGGCGTAGCTCTTCAGGCCGCTCTCGGTGATCTTCTCGAGCACATGGGCCGGCTTGCCGGCGTTCTTCTCGGCCAGGATCGCCTTCTCGCGCGCCAGCACCTCGGGGTCGACCGAGGCGAGGTCGAGCGCGACCGGGTTGGTCGCCGCGACATGCATGGCGAGCTGGCGCCCGAGGGCCGCGAGTTCCTCGGCCTTGCCGGTCGATTCCAGCGCGACGATGACGCCGATCTTGCCGAGACCGTCGGCGATCGCGCCATGGACATAGGAGCCGATCACGCCGGCCGAGACCTGGAGCGGCGCGGCACGGCGCAGCGTCATGTTCTCGCCGATGGTGGCGATGGCGTTGGCGATCGCCTCCTCGACGGTGCCGCCGGTCGGATAGGCCGCAGCCTTCAGCGTCTCGACGTCGCCGCCCTTCTCGAGCGCGACCTTGGCGATGGTGCTGGCGAGCGCCTGGAAGTCGGTGTTGCGCGCGACGAAGTCGGTCTCGGAGTTGACCTCGACGACCACGCCCTTGGTGCCCTGCACCGCAACGGCGACCAGACCTTCGGCCGCGACGCGACCGGCCTTCTTCGCGGCCTTGGACAGGCCCTTGGCACGCAGCCAGTCGATGGCGGCTTCGAGGTTGCCGTCATTGGCCGAGAGCGCGGCCTTGCAGTCCATCATGCCCGCGCCGGTCTTGTCGCGGAGTTCCTTCACCAGAGCGGCGGTGATCGCGGCCATTGTCGTTTTCCTTGTCTGTCGTGCGGCACCGGAGAGCGGCGGCCGCGGTGTCTGCCCGGCCGGCCCCCTCATGGGGCAACGCCGACGCCCCGTTTCCGGTCGTCGGCGCTGGCCGGCATTCGTCTCGTCTCATCAGCAGCCGGTTTGCGACGCGCCGATGACGCGCCGCATCCGGATGGTTGGTCTCAGGCGTCGGCGAGTTCGCGCGCCTGGGCGACCCAGCCCTCGCGCTCGATCTTGCCACCGAGCTTCAGGTCGTGGTCGAGCTTGGTCACCTCGGCCGGCGAGGCGGCGGCGAGCTGCCAGAAGTGGAAAATGCCACCGTCGTTGAGCTTCTGCACGGCGTCCGGACCGGCGCCCGAGAGCTTGGTCAGGTCGTCCGGCGCGCCACGCGGCGCGGTCAGCAGCTCGAAGGCGACGCCCGCATCGGCGGCGGCCGGCTCGGCCAGCGCCTCCTCGACGAGCACCGGGGCCTCGGCGGCGCCGAGATCCACGCCCTGATCGCCCGAAGCGCGGGAGATGCCGTCGATCGCCGAGCGCGCGACGAGGTCGCAATAGAGCTGGATGGCGCGGCCGGCGTCGTCATTCGCCGGGACCGGGAAGGTGATGCCGTCCGGATCCGAGTTCGAGTCGATGATCGCGGCGACCGGGATGCCGAGGCGCTGGGCCTCCTTGATCGCGAGCGCTTCCTTGTTGGTGTCGATCACGAAGATCATGTCGGGCGTGCCGCCCATGTCCTTGATGCCGCCGAGCGCCTTCTCGAGCTTGTCGCGCTCGCGGGCGAGCATCAGGCGCTCCTTCTTGGTCAGGCCGCTGCCGCCGCCGGCGAGCAGCTCGTCGACCTTGCGCAGGCGCTGGATCGAGGCCGAAATCGTCTTCCAGTTGGTCAGCATGCCGCCGAGCCAGCGGGAGTTGACATAGTACTGGGCCGAGCGCTTCGCCGCATCGGCGATGGCATCCTGCGCCTGGCGCTTCGTGCCGACGAAGAGCACGCGGCCGCCGCGGGCGACGGTGTCAGAGACCGCCTGCAGCGCGCGGGCCAGCATCGGCACCGACTGCGACAGGTCGAGAATGTGGATGTTGTTGCGCGTGCCGAAGATGTAGGGCGACATCTTCGGGTTCCAGCGATGAGCTTGGTGGCCGAAATGGGCACCGGCCTCGAGGAGCTGGCGCATGGAAAAATCAGGCAGAGCCATGGTGTCGATCGTCCTTCCGGTTGAGCCTCTGGGGTGCGAATGAACAGGGCATGAGCTGCCGCGTCACCGGAACGCCTCGAGAACGAGGCGATGCTCCCCATGTGGGATGGGCTGCGCCATACAGGGGAAGCGCCGCGAATGCAAGGCGCCCGCGCCGGCAAATGCGGTCGCCTTCTGCGAGAGGTCGGCAGCGACGAAAGACGCAAGACCATTCGCAAGCCTTCCGCTAGAGAAGGCGAAGCCCGACCGGACAGCCGCCTGTGCCTCTCGACCTGCGAACGATCTATGCGGTGGCCGCCGCCACCTCGATCATCCTCGGCCTGCTCCAGCTCGGTGCCTTCGCGACCGGGCGTTTCGGCCGCTGGCCGCTCTGGTGGGGGCTCAGCAGCCTTCTGATCGGCACGGGCGTCGTGCTCGTCGTTCTGCGCGGGACGCTGCCGGACGAGGTCACGATGGCGCTGGCGAACACGCTGGCCTGGGCGGGCTATCTGCTCGTCCTCGTCAGCGTGCGCAGTTTCGCAGGCCTGCATACCAGGCTCTCGCATTATCTCATCGGCGTGATCGCGCCGATGATCCTGCTGGTGGCGTGGATGGAGCCGGGCGGCTTCCCCAAGCGTGCGGCGCTGGTGGCTCTGCTCTGGGCCTGCTGCGATGGTGCCGTCGCCCGCGAGGGCTACCGCCTCGCGACCCGTAGTGGGCTGCGCTCGGCCTGGATCCTGGTCGCGCTTTACCTGCCGACGAGCCTGCTCTTCCTCACCCGCGCCCTGCTGGCCTGGCACGGCCATTTCGGCGAGGAACTCTTCCCGCCCGATCCGGTGCCGCTGCACTGGACGGCCGTGGCCGGATCCGCGATCGTCCTGGCCCGCGGCAACGCATTGTTGCTGCTGTCGGCCGAACGCAGCGAGAGACAGCTTGCGGCGCTCGCCCAGCACGACCCGCTGACGGGAGCCAAGAACCGCAGCGGGCTCGAACAGGCCGTCACCGCCCTCGCCCGCGATGGCGACCACCCGCGGCGTGCAGCACTGCTGCTGGTCGACATCGATCACTTCAAGACGCTGAACGACACTCATGGCCACGCGGCCGGCGATGAGATCCTGAGACTGTTCGCCGATGTCGCCCGGAGCCAGCTGCGCGAGGGCGACGTGGTGGCGCGCCATGGCGGCGATGAGTTCGTGGTGATGCTGCCGGGGCTGGGACTGGATGAGGGCATGCGCGTCGCAGAAAGACTGCGGCTGGCCTTTGCCACCGCTCTCACCGCGCGTCCCGGCCTGCCATGCACATCGACACTCAGCATCGGCGTCACGGAAGGTGACACAGCCTCGCTGCCATTCGACCGGATGCTCGCAGACGCCGACAGCGCGCTCTACCGCTCCAAGCGCCTCGGCCGAGACCGCGTGCAGGGGCGGCAGGAGGAGCGCGCGAGCTGAGCCGGCGCCGCCCTCGCCCTTTCACCGGAGCTCGACGCTGACCACACCCGGCGCCGCCCTCACCGCGTTGGCGATCTGCTGGTTGACCGGGTAGCGGCCGGGCAGCTCGATCTCGACCTCCTGGGCGCCGTCATTCAGGATCATCACCAGCGCGATCTTGCCGTCGGCCTTGATGCCGTCGCTGCGCGGGCGGACGCGTTCGGCGATCGAGGCGAGCGCCTTGTCGTCGCGCAGATAGACCAGCAGGTCCTGCTTCTGCCGGGCGGCGAGTTCGTCGAGCACCTCGACATCCTCGATGCGCGGGCGGACATCCTCGCCGTCGAGCACGGCCGAGAGGCGCAGGACCAGCGCCCGGCCCGGCTCCAGCAGGTCGCGGTAGCGCTGCAGTGCTTCCGAGAACAGGATCGCCTCGAACTGGCCGCTTGGATCGGACAGGTTGACGATGCCCATCTTGGAGCCGGATTTGGTGCGACGCTCGGAGCGGTCGATCACCGAGACCGCGACCTTGGCGACGCCGGTGCCGTTGGCGCGCACGGTCTGGGCAAAATCGGCGAAGCGCTGGACGCGCAGCCGCTTCAAGACATGCTCATAGTCGTCCAGCGGGTGACCCGACAGGAAGAAGCCGACCGCATCGTGCTCGCGCTTCAGACGCTCGGCCGGCGCCCAGGGCTCGACCGGCGGAATCCGGAAGGCTTCCTGGACCGTGCCACCGCCAAAGAGCTCGGACTGGCCGCCGAGCGCAGCCTCCCGCGTGCGGTTCGAGAGCGCCAGCATGCCGTCGATCGCCGCCATGGCGCGGGCGCGCTCGGGCTCGAGCGCGTCGAGCGCGCCGGCCGCGATCAGCGCCTCGATGGTGCGGCGGTTGACGAGCTTGGTGTCGATGCGACGGGCAAAATCCGCGAGGTCGCGGAAGGGGCCGCCCGCGGCGCGCGCGGCGACGACCGACTCGACCGCGGCCCGGCCGACGCCCTTGATGGCGCCGAGCGCGTAGTGGATCGCGCCCTCATGCACGTCGAACTCGACGCCGGAGCGGTTGATCGCCGGCGGCAGCACCTTGATCCCAAGCCGTTCGGCATCGCGCCGGAATTCGGAGAGCTTGTCTGTATTGCCCATGTCGAGCGTCATGGACGCGGCGAGGAACTCGACCGGGTAATTCGCCTTGAGATAGGCGGTCTGGAAGGCAACGACCGCATAGGCCGCCGCATGGCTCTTGTTGAAGCCGTAGTCGGCGAATTTCGCCAACAGATCGAAGATTTCGGAGGCCGTATCCTTGCTGATGCCGTTGGCGATCGCGCCCTTCACGAAGCGGTCGCGCTGGGCGTCCATCTCCGCCTTGATCTTCTTGCCCATGGCGCGGCGCAGCAGGTCGGCTTCGCCGAGCGAATAGCCCGAGAGCGCCTGCGCGACCTGCATCACCTGCTCCTGATAGACGATGATGCCATGCGTCTCGGAGAGATAGGGAGCCATGCCGGGATGCAGATAGGTCGGCTCCTCCAGACCGAGCTTGCGGCGGCAATAGGTCGGGATGTTGTCCATCGGGCCCGGTCGGTAGAGCGCGACCAGCGCGATGAGATCCTCGATGCGGTCCGCCTTCATCTCGACGAGGGCCTTGCGCATGCCCGCCGATTCCACCTGGAACACGCCGACCGTCTCGCCGCGCGCCAGCATGGCGTAGGTCGGCGGATCGTTAAAGGGCAGGCTCGCGAGGTCGATCTCGATACCTCGCTGGGCAATGAGCTTCACGGCGGTCGTCAGGGTCGTCAGCGTCTTGAGGCCGAGAAAGTCGAACTTCACCAGCCCGGCCTGCTCGACCCATTTCATGTTGAACTGGGTGACGCGCATGCCCGTGCGCGGATCGACCGAAAGCGCCACGAGCTGTTCGAGCGGGCGGTCGCCGATGACGACACCGGCGGCGTGGGTGGAAGCGTGGCGGTGCAGCCCCTCGAGCTTCTGGCCGATCTCGAGCAGGCGGGCGACGATCGGCTCCTCCTGCGCCGCCTGCTGGAGCTTGGGCTCGCCCTCGATGGCGTCCTTCAGCGAGATCGGCTTGGCCGGGTTCTGCGGGACGAGCTTGGTCAGCCGATCGACCTGGCCATAGGGCATTTCCAGCACGCGGCCGACGTCGCGCAGCACGCCACGGGCGAGCAGCGTGCCGAAGGTGATGATCTGGGCGACGCGCTCCTCGCCATAGCGATGCTTGACGTAGTCGATCACCTCTTCGCGCCGGTTCTGGCAGAAGTCGATGTCGAAGTCCGGCATCGAGACGCGGTCGGGGTTGAGGAAGCGCTCGAACAGCAGGCCGAAGCGCAGCGGATCGACGTCGGTGATCGTCAGCGCATAGGCGACGAGCGAACCCGCGCCGGAGCCGCGGCCGGGTCCGACGGGGATGTCGTGATCCTTGGCCCATTTGATGAAGTCCGAGACGATCAGGAAGTAGCCCGGGAATTTCATCCGGGTGATGATCGACAGCTCGAAATCGAGCCGCTTCTCGTAATCCTCGACGCTGTAGCCCTCGGCCGGACCGTGCTTGGCGAGGCGGGCGGCCAGACCCGCCTTGGCCTGGAGTTCCAGCTCCTCCGCTTCGTCGCGCCCCTCTTCGCCGAAGCGCGGCAGGATGGGTTTGCGCAGGCCGACGCGCCAGGTGCAGCGCATCGCAATCTCGACGGTGGCGGCGAGCGCCTCCGGCAGATCGGCGAAGCGGCGCTTCATCTCGGCGCGGCTGGTGAAATAGTGCTCGGGCGTGACGCGGCGGCGCTCGCCATCCGAGACCAGGCGCCCGGCGGCCACCGCCAGCAGCGCGTCATGGGCGTCGTAATCGGCGGGCTTCGCGAAGAAGGGTTCGTTGGTCGCGACGATCGGCAGGTCAGAATCATAGGCGAGCTGGAGCAGATGCGCCTCGATCGCCGCATCGCCCTCGCCCCCGTGCCGCTGGATCTCGACATACAGCCGGTCGCCGAAGATGCGCGCCAGCGTCGCGAGCCGCGTCCGGGCCTGAGGCAGCTGGTTGTTGCGCAGCGCGAGGTCGATCGGCCCCCCGCGTCCGCCGGTCAGAGCGATCAGCCCCTCGTGATGGGCGGCGAGCGCGTCGAAATTGGAGACCGGCTGGCCGCTGCCGCCGCTGGCGAGCGCGGCCTGGGTCACCAGCTTCATCAGATTGCCGTAGCCGGCCTCGTTCATCGCCAGCAGCACGATGTGGGGCGGGACCTGCGGCAGCGCCCTGCCCCGGCCGGATTCGGTCTCGTCGCCGCAATCGAGCGAGAGCTGGACGCCCGCGATCGGCTGCACGCCAACGCCGGTCATCTTCTCGGCGAATTCGAGCGCGCCGAACAGGTTGTTGGTGTCGGTCAGTGCCAGAGCCGGCTGGCCGTCCGCCGCCGCCATCTTGGCCAGCGTCCCGACCATCAGGGCGCCTTCGAGCAGCGAATAGCTCGAATGGACATGGAGATGGACGAAGCCGACCTCGGAGAGAACGCGGCTGTCGTCGGGTTCGCGTGCCATCATCCGCCTGCAGGGTTGCCGCGGGCGACTCGCGGGCCGCCCTCTGCGCCTTTATGCGGCCCCGCCCGGAGCGGCGCCATGGCGCCGATGGTCGCCCTTGTGGATCGTCAGATGCCGGGGGCGCAGAACAGCGCCGCCCAGACCCAGACCATGCCGAGGAACAGCCCGAGCGATGCGATCTCGGCGATACCGGCGACGACTTTCCGCGCGACGATCATGGTCCAGCCCTCATGTTTACGATATGTCCGTTTTAGTTCCTTATTTGTTCTCGTCAATATCCATGCGTCATCTGCAGAACGGACACGCTTCAAACGGTTAACGAAACCTGAATCGTCGCTACGGTGAAGCGTTTGCCGTCAGAGCGGCACGACATGCCCGTCGCGGATCGTGACCTGCCGGTCCATGCGATGGGCGAGTTCGAGATTATGGGTCGCGATCAGCGCCGCCAGACCCGAGGCACGGGCCAGCGCGACCAGCGTCTGAAAGACGTGGAGCGAGGTATGCGGGTCGAGATTGCCGGTCGGCTCGTCAGCCAGCAGCAGGCGCGGCGTGTTAGCGACGGCGCGGCCGATCGCGACCCGCTGCTGCTCGCCGCCGGAAAGCTCGCCCGGCAAATGGTCGAGCCGTTCGCCGAGCCCCATGAAGGTCAGCAGTTCGGCCGCCCTCTGCTCGGCCAGCGCCTTGTCGAGACCGCGGATGCGCTGCGGCAGCACGACGTTCTCCAGTGCCGTGAATTCCGGCAGCAAATGATGAGCCTGATAGACGAAGCCGATCTCGGTGCGGCGCAACCGGGTGCGGCCCTTGTCGTCGAGCTTCGTGGTCGGCAGGCCGCCGATGAAGACCTCGCCGCCATCGGGCCGTTCGAGCAGCCCGGCGACGTGCAGCAGGGTGGACTTGCCGGTGCCGCTGGGCGCGACCAGCGCCACCAGTTCGCCCGGCCAGAGCGCGAAATCCGCCTTGCGGAGGATTTCGAGCGGGGCATCGGCCTGAGGGTAGTAGCGCTCGACCTGGGAGAGGAAGAGCGCCGGCGTTTCACGGAGCGGGGTGTCGGACATGCGCCTTCAGCCCATCCTGAGCGCCTGGACAGGGTCGAGCCGCGCCGCCTTCCAGGCCGGATAGAGGGTCGCCAGCAGCGACAGCACGAGCGCCATCACGACGACGCTGGTGACCTCGCCCCAGTCGATCACGGATGGAATGTCGCTCAGGAAGCGCACCGTCGGGTCCCAGAGATTGGCCCCGGTGACCCAGTTCAGCGCGGCCATGATCGACTTGATGTTCTTGGCGAAGACGATCCCGAGGGCGAGGCCCGCTATCGTACCGATGACGCCGATCGCCGCCCCCGTGATCAGGAAGACGCGCATCACCGTGCCGCTGGTGGCGCCCATGGTGCGCATGATGGCGATGTCGGCGGTCTTGTCCTTCACCAGCATGATCAGGCCGGAGACGATGTTCAGTGCCGCGACCAGCACGATCAGCGTGAGGATGATGAACATCACGTTCCGCTCGACCTCGAGCGCGTTGAAGAAGCTGCGGTTGCGCTGGCGCCAGTCGGAGAGGACGAGCGGGCGCGGCGCATCCGCCTCGATGGCGTCGCGCACCACCTGGGTGCGGTCCGGATTGTCGACGAAGATCTCTATGACGTTCACGTCGCCGTCGCGATTGAAATAGGCCTGCGCCTCGCCGAGCGGCATGAAAACGAAGGAGGCGTCGAACTCGGTCATGCCGATCTCGAAGACCGCCTGGATCGGATAGGCCTTGATGCGCGGCGCGGTGCCGAAGGGCGTCGAAGCCCCCTTCGGGGAGATGATGTTGATGGAATCGCCGACCTGCAGCCCGAGCGAATCCGCCAGCCGCTTGCCGACGGCAACGCCGCCGGCGGTGTCGAAGCCGTCGAGCGTACCGCGCCGGACATTGCCCCCGATGAAGGGAATGGCCTTGATGTCGGCCTCGCGGATGCCGCGAACGAGCACGCCGCCATTGCCCGTCTGTGACGAGGCGAGCGCCTGCCCCTCCACCAGCGGGATCGCCATCTTGATGCCGGGAATCGAGCGCAGCCGCTGCGACACGACGTCGTAATCGTCGAGCGGGCGATCGATCGGCGTCGCGAAGATGTGGCCGTTCACGCCGACGATCTTCTCGAGCAGTTCTTTCCGGAAGCCGTTCATCACCGACATCACGATGATCAGCGTCGCGACGCCGAGCAGGATCCCAAGGAAGGAAAAACCGGCGATGACGGAGACGAAGCCCTCACGCCGCCGCGTGCGCAGATAGCGCCCGGCGAGGAGCCATTCGAAGCCGGCGAAGGGTCGTGTGCCGCTCGGTGCCTCGCCCTGACGGTCGGTTTCTGTGGCGACGCTCACGCCGCCTTGCCCTTGAACCGGTCGAGCGCAGCCTCCAGCGAGACCATCTCGCGCTCGCCCCCGGCGCGGCGCTTGATCTCGACCTTGCCCTCGGCCAGCCCCTTGGGGCCGACGATGATCTGCCAGGGCACGCCGATCAGATCGGCCGTCGCGAACTTGCCGCCCGGCCGCTCCTGCGTGTCGTCGTAGAGCGCGTCATAGCCCTTCGCCAGCAAGTGCTTGTAAAGCTGCTCGCTGGCAGCGTCCGTGGCGGCGTCCCCGACCTTCAGATTGATCACCTCGACATCGAAGGGGGCGATCTCCTCCGGCCAGACGATGCCGGCCTCGTCATGACCGGCCTCGATCAGCGCGGCGACCAAGCGGCTCGGGCCGATGCCGTAGGAGCCGCCGTGGAGCAGCACCTGCTGGCCGTCCGGCCCGGTGACGCTCGCCCCCATGGGCTCGGAATACTTCGTGCCGAAATAGAAGATATGGCCGACCTCAATGCCGCGCGCCGAAACCTGCTTCTCCGCCGGCAGCGCGTCGAAGGCCGCCTTGTCGTGCATCTCCTCGGTCGCGGCGTAAAGGCTCGTCCACTTGTCAACGATGCCCTTCAGCCCCTCGACGCTGTCGAAATCGGTGTCGGCGGGCGGCGTCTCGAAGTCGAGATAGTCCTTGTGGCAGAAAACCTCGCTCTCGCCGGTGGAGGCGAGCACGATGAATTCGTGGCTGAGATCGCCGCCGATCGGCCCGGTGTCGGCGCGCATCGGGATCGCCTTCAGGCCCAGCCGCGCGAAGGTGCGCAGATAGGCCGTGAACATGCGGTTATAGGCGTGGCGCGCCGATTCCTTGTCGAGATCGAAGGAATAGGCGTCCTTCATCAGGAACTCGCGGCCGCGCATCACGCCGAAGCGAGGGCGGACCTCGTCGCGGAACTTCCACTGGATGTGATAGAGATTGAGCGGCAAGTCCTTGTAGGACTTCACGTAAGCCCGCACGATCTCGGTGACCATCTCCTCATTGGTCGGGCCGTAGAGCATGTCCCGCTCATGGCGGTCCTTGATGCGCAGCATCTCCTTGCCATAGGCGTCGTAGCGGCCGCTTTCGCGCCAGAGATCGGCCGACTGGATCGTCGGCATCAGGACCTCGACGGCGCCCGAGCGGTTCTGCTCCTCGCGCACCACGGCGCTGATCTTGTTCAGGACGCGCAGGCCGAGCGGCAGCCAGGAGTAGATGCCGGCCGACTGCTGGCGGATCATGCCGGCGCGCAGCATCAGCCGGTGCGAGACGATCTCGGCCTCCTTGGGCGTGTCGCGCAGGATCGGCAGGAAGTAGCGGGAGAGACGCATCGGGGGCACTCGATCGGGGGGATGGCGGGCGCGCGGGCCCGCCGAGTCACTTCGCCCAGACACCATCGCTTTGCACAAAATGCAAACCAAATTCGCCCGGCCGCAGGCAGCGCTCGGGCGGTCAGCGCCTCGCGAAGCGTTCCGCGAGCACCGGCAGCACCGCCGCCGGGACGAAGGGCGAGACATCGCCGCCCATCGCCGCGATCTGCCGCACCAGCGTGGCCGTGATGTGACGCACGGCGCCCGAGGCGGGCAGGAACACCGTCTGGATCTCCGGCGCCATGACGGTGTTCATGCCGGCCATCTGCATCTCGTAGTCGAGATCGGTGCCGTCCCGCAGGCCGCGAACGATGATCGTCGCCCTGGCCCGCCGCGCCGCATCGACCGCGAGATCGTCGAAGGTGACCACGTCGAGGGTCGCGCCGGAGGCCGCCAGCAGCGGTGTCGCGATCTCGCGCAGCAGCGCGGCCCGCTGTTCGGCCGGAAGCAGCGGCGTCTTGCCGGGATGCACGCCGATGGCGAGGACGAGCCGGTCGCAGAGCCGGGCGGCCCCGGCGATGACATCGGCATGGCCATTGGTCACGGGGTCGAAGGAGCCGGTGTAGAAGGCGGTGCGAGGCGCGGAGCTGGTCATGTTCAAGGGTTAGTCGCTGCCTCGCGTGGCGACAAGCGCCGCCCCAGCCAGGATGCCTCAGGCGGCCCTCACCTGCACGATGAACCCGGCGACGCGGGATTTGAGCTGATGGGCGAGATCGGTCAGCTCGACCGAGGCACGCGACACCGCAGCGGCGGCCTCCGACGTCTGCTGAGAGGCGGCGGAAACGAGGCTGGTCGCCTCGCCGATGCGGGAGAACTCGTTGGTCGCGAGGCCGACATCTTCGGCGATGGCATGGGTGACGCCATGCTGGTGGCGCATGGTTTCGGCGGTACGCCGCACGACCTCGCTCAGGCCGCCGATCATCTCCCGAATGCCACCGATGGCCTCCACGGTCGCGCTGGTGGCCTCGTTCATCGTGCTGATCTGGCGCGAAATGTCGTCGATCGCGCGAGCGGTCTGGCCCGACAGCCCCTTCACCTCATTGGCGACGACGGCGAAGCCGCGCCCCGCCTCGCCCGCGCGGGCGGCCTCGATCGTCGCATTGAGCGCGAGCAGGTTGGTCTGGTCCGCGATATCCGAGATAAGGCCGATGACGTCGGAGACGCGGGCGGCGCCAGCAGCCAGCCCCGCGACGACGCTGCCCATCGCATCGGCGTGATCCTTGGCCGTGCGGGCCGACCGGTCCGAGGACTGCACGTCTGCGTCGAGCCGGTCGATCGCCTGGCGCAGTTGCTGGGCGGCGCCCTCGATCGAGCGGATGCTGTCCACCGCGCGCGATGCCGCGCCATGGACGGTGATAGCGTTCTCCTGCGTCCGGTTCGCGCCGCCCGACAGTTCCTGGGCGGTGACGCTCAGCTGCTCGGCCGCCGCCGAGACGGCCGCGGTGACGCCGAGCACGGACCGCTCCAGATCGCTGGCGAGATCGGCGAGCAGGGTCGAACGCTGGGCCGAGGCCTCGTGCTCCCGCTCCTCCCGTTCGCGCAGCCGCTCGCGTTCGTCGCGGAGCAGGTTCTCGCGGATTCTCGCCACCGAAGCCGCGATGGCGCCGATCTCATCGCGCCGGCGGGAACCCGGAATGGCGAGATCGGTCCGCCCGGCGGCGATGCCCGCTAGGGCCTCGGCGAGGCCAGCGATAGGCCGGGTGACCGAGAGCCCCATCAGCAGGGCAAGGATGAGCAGTGGCCCGATCACGGTCAACGCACTGACGAGGATCGCCCGATCCAACTTCCTCATCACGGCAAAGGCCTTGCCATGCGGCTTGGCGAGCCAGAGCAGCCAGGTGTTGTCTCCGATGCGAACCTCACGGCCGACCGCCACGAGCGGCTCGCCGTCTCGACTGGTCAGATGCAGCAGGCCGGTGCCGGTCAGACGGCTGCGATCGAGGCTTTCGCGTGGACCGCGACCCGAGAGCCGCGTCGCCTGGTCCGAGCGCAGGAAGCCGTCCGAGCCCACCACATAAGTCTGGATGTCGAGGTAGCTTCCAGCCACGGTCGCCAAAGCGGCATCGACGAAACTGGCGCCGATGGCGACAACGACGGTACCAACGGGTTGACCCGAAGCCGGGTTGTGGAAGCGCTGTGCAACGAAGGCGCGCGGCGCCCCGCCGGCGACATCGTAAGGGGCGAAATCCACCGAGACCGGACGGTCGCGCGCCTCCGCCGCCTCCGACACGGCCCGCCCGAGACCGGTGCCGGCCAGATCATTCTCCGTGACCTGGCGGCCGAATTCCGCCCCTTTGGTCACGCTGTAGACGACACGTCCATTGGGGGCGACGAGGAAGATGTCGGCATAGTCGAACTGCCGCAGCGCCGCGAGATAGATGTCGTGGAACTCGAGGTGGCGCTTGAGGTAGCCATGGCTTTGGCCGCGCCCGGCGCGGAGCATCCGTTCGTCGGCATCGAGGGCCCCGCCCTGCTGAAAATAATCCAGGATCAGCGCGCGATGCTCGGAGAGTTCCATCCAGCCGCGAATCTCGTCCAGACTGGACACCTGATGAGCGCTATGCGCCTGTACTGCCAGCTCCGCCAGCAGCCGATCCCAGCGCCGTTCGAGCGCCTTGGCCCGCCCATCGGCCAGGACGCCAAGTCTCTCGTTGACCGCTTCCTGAGCCCAGAGAGATACGGCCCTATAGCCGGAGAGCCCCACCGCGAGCACGGCCAGGCACGCCAGCAGCAGCATGGCCGCAGGAAGTCTGACTCGGAGACTCGCCAAGTTATTCGCCCCCCAGTTCCGCAACGGAATGGATGGCGGCGATTAACGACCGATTCAGGTTAAGGATGACTGAAAGGCCCCGCTCACGAATGCGGAACGATAACGAGCAGCGCCATCGCGCTGCCTACCGCGGCCGAGATCAGCACCAGCATCGTGGCAGCAACGGAGCGGCGGCGGCGGCCGGAAGCACTCAGGTCGAAATGCATGAAACCTCCTCCGCGAATCGACAGACTTCGCTTTACCTTTCGTGACTCCATCACCCTGCGGACTCGTGGCGGGAAGATGGCGGAACCGTGGTTGCCGCAGCCCCAACGTTTTCGTGATTGCCTTCGCCTGACCTTCGCGCCACAAGCCGGGCATGCTCACGATCAACGACATCACCTATCGTCTCGGCGAGCGACTGCTGCTCGACCATGCCAGCGCCTCGCTGCCGGACGGATCGCGCGTCGGGCTCGTCGGTCGCAACGGCACCGGCAAGACCACCCTGTTCCGGATGATCACCGGCGATCTCTCGCCCGAGGGCGGCAGCATCAGCCTGCCCAAGGGCCGCCGCATCGGCGGGGTCGCGCAGGAGGCGCCGGGCGGGCCGGAGTCGCTGATCGAGGTGGTGCTCGCCGCCGATACGGAGCGGGCCGCCCTGCTGGCCGAATCCGAGACCGCCACCGATCCGCACCGCATCGCCGAGATCGGCACGCGCCTGGCTGATATCGACGCGCATTCGGCCCCGGCGCGGGCCGCGACCGTGCTCTATGGCCTCGGCTTCGACGAAGCGGCGCAGCAGCGCCCCTGCTCCGACTTCTCCGGCGGGTGGCGGATGCGGGTGGCGCTCGCCGCCGTGCTGTTCTCGCAGCCCGACCTGCTGCTGCTCGACGAGCCGACCAACTATCTCGACCTCGAGGGCACGCTCTGGCTCTACGACTATCTCGAGCGCTATCCGCACACCGTGCTGGTCGTCAGCCATGACCGCGAGTTGCTCGACACCTGCGTCGACCACATCCTGCATCTCGACCAGGGCAAGCTGACGATCTATCGCGGCGGCTATACCTCGTTCGCCAAGCAGCGCGCCGAAAAGCAGATGCAGCTCGCCAAGGCGAAGGAGAAGCAGGACGCCGAGCGCAAGCATCTCCAGGCCTTCGTCGACCGCTTCAAGGCGAAGGCGACCAAGGCGCGCCAGGCCCAGTCCCGCGTCAAGCGGCTGGAGAAGATGGAGACGATCGCGACGATCGTCGACCGCGACGTCCAGCCCTTCAGCCTACCCGGCCCGGAGCGGCCGCTGGCGCCGCCGATGATCGTGCTCGACGACGCCAGCGCCGGCTATGGTGAGCGCAAGGTGCTCTCGAAGCTGAACCTGACGCTGCTGCCGGACGACCGCATCGCCCTGCTTGGCTCGAACGGCAATGGCAAATCGACCTTCTGCAAGCTGATCGGCGGGCGGCTCGCACCGCTGTCGGGGACGATGCGCAAGTCGGCCAAGCTGGAGACGGCCTATTTCGCCCAGCACCAGCTCGACGAACTGCGCATGGAGGACACGCCGGTCGGGCATCTGCGCGAGCTGATGCCGGACGCGCCGGAGGCGAAGGTCCGCTCCAAGGCGGCGCAGATCGGCTTTCCCGCCTCCAAGGCCGACACGCCCGTGAAGAACCTGTCGGGCGGCGAGAAGGCGCGGCTGATGCTGGGGCTCGCGGCCTTCGCGGGGCCGCATCTGCTGATCCTCGACGAGCCGACCAACCATCTCGACATCGACAGCCGCACGGCGCTCGTCAACGCCATCAACGACTATCCCGGCGCCGTGATGCTGGTCAGCCATGACCGCTTCCTGATCGAATCCTGCGCCGACCGGCTCTGGATCGTCGGCGACGGCACGGTGAAGAATTTCGATGGCGACATGGAGGATTACCGCACGCTGGTGCTCGGTGCCGGCAAGGCGGCTCGGCGCGAAAAGGCGGCCGAGGCGTCGGGCGCCAAGCCCAAGACCGAGGAGCGCAAGGAGGCGGCGACGAAGCGCATGGCGCAGGGGCCGCTGCGCCAGAAGCTCAATCTGACAGAGGCCAAGATCGCCAAGCTCACCGGGCTGATCGAGAAGGTCGACGGCGTGCTCGGCAATGGCGCGGCCTTCGCCCGCGATCCGGAGAAGGCGCTGACGCTGTCACGCCAGCGCGCCGACCTCGCCGCGGCGTTGGAGGCCGCGGAGGAAGAGTGGCTGGAGCTGAGCGCGGAGTTGGAGAGCGCGTAGCCAGTCGCCGATTTATCCCCGCGTGGTGCAAGCTGATGTATTCCGAGGTCGGGTTCCTTTCGGAGTCAGACCATGCAGAAAATAAGAGCGGCCTCGAATCGTGGCTGATCGGTTGTGGGCGCGATCTCGGACTGGCCTCACGACTTGCGGGCGACCGCATGATGGCGGCATTCGATCGTCTCTGCGGACTCATCGCCAAAGACGGCTTCAACCCGGATCAGCCGCGCGTTCCAGCAGGAGGTCCCGATGCGGGACAATGGACGTCGGGAGAACCTTCTGTTGGCCCTGGATCAGACGGCAACCCGCTGCAATCGCTCATTGCCGCGACAAACCGTGGCTTGCGTGCCGTTTGTGAAGCTCAGCTCGATCGAGACATCTTCCAATGCCGGATGGTGGGGCTCCGATCGTGCTATGAGCAGGCCTATCAGCGCTACGCGTCTTGTCTGGCTCGCCAGCCGATTCCGCCGTTCAACTATTGAGTGGCCATATGAAAATCCTCGAGAGGATCCTTCATTATTCGTCGGCCCGGGGCAATATCGAGATCCCGATCTCTATCGATCTCCCCGTACAAGGTGACCGCGATTGGTCCTGCCTCTATCGGATCGATTGGCCGGACGGGCCCTATACGGGGGCCGGTTACGGAGTCGACGCCACGCAGGCACTGTTGCTGGCGATGCAGGCGATCGGCACCGACATCTACACGAGCGACTACCACCGATCAGGCCGATTGCGGTGGCTGGACCCCGGCGATGGCTATGGCTTTCCCGTGCCGGCGACCATCAGCCACCTTCTGGTCGGAGGCGACGCAGCGAATGCCGGTTTGCGGAGGTGATCGGCCTCGCGACGTTGCGGCTGCAACCGACGGCTTTGACCGATGCGCTTCGCGTTCGGCGCTCGTCCTGAAACTCGAGTGCGCGCTAGGCGCTCCTATCGCAACTTCGCGATCCCGATTCCGTCGAGCTTGGCGCGGTCCTTGATCGATTCCTCGCTGCGGGTCAGCGCTTTCGAGATCGCCTTCAGCGCCATGCCCTTTTTGGCGAGCGTCTTCAGCTTGTCGAGTTCTTCGCCCGTCCAGGGCTGGCGATGACGTTCGAAACGCTCGGCCATGACCGGCTCCTGGCTGTTCGAGGGACGACGAATCGGCGGGCAGGCTCAGGAGACGTTCCGGCCTTCGCCCCGTCTCACCCCTGCCCCGGCCTGACGATCCGGCTGAGGCGGTTGTCGGTGAAGAGGTAGATCTCGCGGCCGCCGGGCTCGGAATAGAGCACCTGGACCTCACGCTGGCCCTTGCCGCTGTCGCCGATCAGCACGTCGGTCGGCTTGGTGCCCTTGATCTTCACCAGCTCGCATTCCGTGATGCCCTCGGCGATCGCGGGCGGCAGCGGGCGGGTCGAGGGGTCGAGCGAGACGCCGGCGCTGCACTCGCCCTCGGGCGTCAGCATCGCCTCCTGCGTCGAGGCGCGGGCCCCGATGCTGCTGGTCGTCGTGGTCGTCACCGGGCCGGAGCGGCCCTCGCGGGTCTCCGAGGTGAAGGCGAAGCCGCCCATGTCGACGGAGCAGCCGCCCAGCGTGGCGGCACAGAGCAGCAATACGGACAGTCTCACGCTTTCTTCTCCCAGCGGCCGGTCTCGTCCTGCTGCCAGTAGCTGGCGGCATGGCCTGAGGCCTTGGCCTTTCTCCAATCCTCGCGCGCCGCGGTCAGCGCGTCGGGATCGTCACCATCGAATACCAGAACGATACGCTCATAATCGCCCATTGCGTCGGGAATGCGGACCCCTTCGGCGCAGATGCGGACCTGAGCCGCATTGGGATTATGGTCGAGCGTTGTCAGCACGACCGGATTGGCGGCGGCATCGGCTTCCATCGCCGTGACATGTGGCAGGAAGCTGTCATCGGCATAGGTCCAGAGATGATCGTCGACGACGCCCAGCCGCTCCTGGCTGGAGAGCTGGACGACGACGTTCTGTCCCCGCGCTAGAGCGCGCTCCAGCACCGTCGGCAGCACCTGTTCGAGTGGCCGCGACTGGAGATGGAAGAATAGGATTTCGGCCATCAAGAGCCTTTGCGCGACAAGGGGTTGAGCGGTGAGGCTGCCAAACCGATTCAGGCCTCGTAATGCTCCGCCACCAGCCGGTCGAGCAGGCGCACGCCCCAGCCCGGCCCCCAAGAGCGGTTGATCTCGCTGTCCTTGGCGCCCATGCCGGTGCCGGCGATGTCGAGATGCGCCCAGGGCGTGTCGTTGACATGGCGCTGCAGGAACTGCGCCGCCGTGATCGAACCGCCATGGCGTCCGGCCGAGTTCTTCATGTCGGCGAATTTCGAATCGATCATCTTGTCGTAGGCCTTGCCGAGCGGCATGCGCCAGACGGTCTCGCCGGTCGCCTTGCCGGCCGCCGAAAGCCGCTCCGCCAGTTCGTCGCTGTTGGTGAAGAGGCCGGCATGCTCCTGCGCCAGCGCCACCAGAATCGCGCCTGTCAGCGTCGCGAGATTGATCATGAAGCGCGGCTTGAAGCGCTCTTGCGTGTACCAGAGCACGTCCGCCAGCACGAGGCGGCCTTCGGCATCGGTGTTGATGATCTCGATGGTCTGGCCCGAGAGCGAGGTGACGATGTCGCCAGGCCGCTGGGCGTTGCCGTCCGGCATGTTCTCGACGAGGCCGATCACGCCGATGGCGTTGACCTTGGCCTTGCGCGCGGCGAGCGCATGCATCAGACCGACGACGCAGGCCGCGCCGGCCATATCGCCCTTCATGTCCTCCATGCCGGCGCCGGGCTTCAGCGAAATGCCGCCGGTGTCGAAGGTCACGCCTTTGCCGACGAAGGCGACCGGCTGGACGCTCTCCTTGGCGCCGTTCCAGCGCATGATCGCCACGCGGCTCTCGCGCCGCGAGCCCTGGCCGACGCCGAGCAGCGCACGCATGCCGATCTTCTTGAGCTGCTTCTCATCGAGAATCTCGATCTCGACGCCGAGCTTGGCGAGTTTCGACGCCCGGTCGGCGAACTCTTCGGGATAAAGGACGTTGGGCGGCTCGTTGACGAGGTCGCGCGCGATCTCGACGCCGCCTGCCAGCGCCTCGGCCACCTTCATCGCCTTTTTTGCGGCGGCGGGGTCTGGCAGCCGAAGAGTCACCGCCAGCGGCTCGGCGTCCTCGGGCTTGCGCGTCTTCGTCTTGTAGCGATCGAAGGCATACGCGCGCAGGCGCAGGCCGAGCGCGATGTCGGCGGCCTGCCGGGACGAGATTTCGCCCTCCGGCAAGGCGAGCACCACATCGGCGCTGCGACCGCGGCCGAGCCGGCCGGCGATGGCGCCTCCGAGCTTCACGAAGTCGAGCGTATCGCGATCGGCCTCGGGCCCGACCCCGACGGCGATCAGCCGTTCGAAGCCCGCGCCTTCGGGCGCGAGAAGGTTCAGAGCGCCATAGGCCTTGCCCTCGAAGCGCTCGGCCTTGGCGGCGCGCGCCAGCAGGGCCTTCGTCTCGGCATCGATCCATTCGTCAGCCTCAGCCGGCACAGCGAGCGTGTCCGACAGCAGGATGACGAGATCCTGACCCGTGATCTCGCCGAGGGCTTTGCTCTCGAGCTTCAGGCGTTGCGACATGAGGAGACTCACGATCTTGCGATGGGGCGTGGAACGGGCGAAACGCGGCTGCCGCAAACGATTCCTGTTTGCGCCTTGATTGCGCCTATACCATAGGGTTGTTCGGCGCGAACACCGACGCGGATTTTCGTCCCGCGCCGCCCCACCGGAACGACAAGCGTGCTGCTGCAGCGTCTCGACCGCTACATCCTGAAGATGGCGACGATCGCGGCCATCGTGCTGCTGATCGGCCTGACCAGCGTGATCTGGGTCACCCAGGCGCTGCGGGAGGTCGATCTCATCACCGGCAAGGGCCAGACCGTTCTGATCTTCTTCACGGTCACGCTGCTATCGCTCCCGGCGCTGATCGCCGGCATCGCGCCTGTCGCCCTGTTCATGGCGACGCTCTACACGCTGAACCGGCTGAACAGCGATTCTGAACTCATCGTGATGAACGCGGCCGGCGTCGCGCCGCAGCGCCTGACGCGGCCGTTCATTGTGCTGACCATCGCGACCTCGCTGCTGGTCGGGTGGATGACACTGTCGGTCATGCCCGCCGGCTTTCGCATGCTTCGCGACCTGATCACGCTGATCCGCGCCGATTTCGTCGCCAATGTCGTCAAGGAGGGCCAGTTCGTCGCGCTCGATTCTGGCGTGACGTTCCACTACCGCGAACGCTCAGGCGACGCGCTGGTCGGCATCTTCATGCAGGACCGGCGCGACCCGAACCAGCCCTCGATCTACATCGCCGAGCGCGGGCGCACCGTCGAGGTCGATGGCAACAGCTTCCTGATGCTGGAGAAGGGCACGATCCAGCGCGAGACGAAACGGACGGATACGAGTTCGATCATCTCCTTCGAGCGCTATGCGCTCAATCTCTCGGCACTATCCGGCGATCCGACCGGAGGGGCCGGCGAAGGCGACGGCGACAAGGCGATCTACAAGCCGCGCGAGCGTACGACCTGGCAGCTGCTGAACCAGGATCCGAACGAGCCCTATTACAAGCTGCAAGCGGGCCGCTTCCGGGCCGAATTGCATAACCGGCTGTCGGCGCCGCTCTATCCGCTGGCCTTCATGCTGATCGCATTCGCCTGTATCGGAGAAGCGAGAACCACGCGCCAGGGCCGCGCCTTCGCGATCCAGTCGGCCATCCTGATCGTCGCGGCGACGCGCATCGGGGCCTATATGGCCTGGACCGCCAGTGTGCGCTCGCCGCTGGCCGCTGCCATGCTCTACATTCTGCCGATCGGGGCGATCGCGCTCGCATCTGCGGTCATTCTGCACGGCCAGACGGTCCGGCCGCTGCTGGCGCGGGCGACGGCCCCGCTGATGCTGCTCCTTGCCGGGCTGACGGCACGGTTCAGGCGCGCCTGATGCTGCTCGTCACCACTTTCGGCCGCTATCTCACGAAGCAGTTCACGCGCTCCATCCTGGGCGTGTTCGGGACGTTCTTCTTCCTGATCGGCACACTCGATTTCGTCGAACTGATGCGTCGCGCCGGCGATTCTCCGGCCGCGACCACGCCCCTCATCGTGCAGTTGGCCCTGTTCCGCGTGCCGAGCGTAGCCGAACAGATCTTCCCCTTCGCCGTGCTCTTCGGCGGCATGTTCGCGCTGCTGACGCTGAGCCGGAAGCTCGAACTCGTCGTCGCCCGCTCGGTCGGCGTCTCGGCTTGGCAGTTCCTGCAGCCGGCGGCCGTGGTCGCAGGAACAATCGGGCTGGTTTCGATCCTGATCTACAACCCCGTCGCGGCGGAGCTGAAGCGCAAGGCGACGGCGCTCGAGACGCGACTCTTCGTGCGTGGTGCCGCGACCAGCAACTCGCCCGAGATCTGGCTGCGGCAACGCAGCATCGACGGCCAGGCGATCATCCGGGCCGCCGGCTCCCTTCCCGAGGGCAACGGCCTCGCCAATGTGGCGATCTTCAGCTTTTCGCCGGGTGGCGGGTTCAGCGAACGCGTCGATGCCCGCCAGGCCGTGCTGCGTCCGGGCTACTGGGAGCTCACCGACGCACGCGTCGTTTCCGCCATGGAAGAGCCACAGAGCTACAAGACCTATCTGTTCGCCACCACGCTGGAACCGGAGCAGATGCGGCAAAGCTTCACACCGCCCGAGGCCGTCGGCTTCTGGTCCATGCCCAGCGTGATTGAGCGAACGCAGCGCGCCGGGCTCGACACAACGCGTTACGAGCTACGCTACCAGTCGCTTCTGGCGCGTCCGCTCCTGCTCGTCGCGATGGTGCTTGTGGCAGCATCCGTTTCCTTAAGATTTTTCCGGTTTGGTGGTGTGACCAAACTGGTGATAGCTGGCGTCGCAGCTGGCTTCGTGCTGTATGTTGCGACGCAGCTGTCGGAGGAGCTTGGCTCGTCCGGCATCGTCAATCCTGTGGTCGCAGCCTGGCTGCCCGCAGCGATCGGGGCGATGCTGGGCGCTCTGGCCCTCCTCCATCAGGAAGACGGGTGAATCGTACTGTGCCTATGGTTAATTTAGGATTGAGCGTATGGTTCCCGGCGTGAAACGCATGGCTCGATTTGCCGCGGCGACCGCCCTGGTTTCGAGCCTTGCCTCAGTCTTCGCCATGGCGGGGACGGCCTTCGCCCAGGCTCCGGCGGCCGCCAAGCCGCAGGACCGGATGGTCGTCGACGCGCGCGAGCTCGTCTACGACAACGACAAGAAGACCGTCTCGGCGGTCGGCGACGTGCAGATCCTGTATCAGGGCCGCACGATCGAGGCCGACAAGGTGACTTACGACCAGGCATCGAAGCGCGTCATCGCGGTCGGTAATGCCAGGATCACCGAGGCCAACGGCACCGTCATCACCGGCGAGCGTTTCAACCTCACCGACGATTTCCGCGACGGCTTCATCGACTCGCTGCGGGTGGTGAATCCGGACCGGACGCGCTTTACGGCGCCGCGCGCCGAGCGCACCGACGGCGAAACCTTCATCTTTGAGAAGGGCATCTACACCGCCTGCGAGCCCTGCAAGGACAATCCGGAGAGGCCGCCGCTGTGGCAGGTCCGCTCGGCGCGGATCATCCACAAGAAGGCCGAGCAGACCATCTATTACGAGCAGGCCCGGCTCGAGTTTGCCGGCGTACCGCTCGCATACATCCCGTACATGTCGGGCCCCGATTCGACGGTGAAGCGGAAGTCCGGCTTCCTGTCGCCGAAGTTCCTGAACACCGGGCCGCTCGGCTACGGCGTCGGCCTGCCCTATTTCCTCAACCTGGCACCGAACTACGACCTGACCGTCACGCCGACCTATCTGAGCCGGCAGGGCCTGCTGGGCCAGGTCGAGTGGCGCCATCGCCTGATGAACGGCTCCTACACGATCCGGGCTTCCGGCATCTTCCAGCAGGACAAGGACGCGTTCCTCGCCACACCGCTGGGCGCCGGTGACGACGAGTTCCGCGGCTCGATCCAGACCAACGGCAAGTTCTTCATCAACCCGCGCTGGACCTTCGGCTGGAACGCGGCGATGTCGACCGATCGCTGGTTCTACAAGAACTACCGGATCCTGAACGAAGCTGTCAGCTCGACGACCTATCTGCAGGAATCGATCTCTACCGCCTATCTCAACGGCCAGACCGCCACGGGCTGGTTTGACATGCGCGGCTATTATTTCCAGCCGCTGACCTCGACCGACTGGCAAAAGCAGCAGCCCGTCGTGCTGCCGGTGATCGACTACAACAAGCGCATCCACAAGCCGAGCTTCCTCGGCGGCGAGATCACGCTCAACGCTAATGTCACGCATCTGACCCGGGAGGCGGCGGCGTTCTCGCAGCTGCCGCGCCAGACGAACTATCTGATCAGCGGCACGACCACCACCGGCGTCGGCTATTCGCTGTATGACGGCTGCGCCGTCTACCAGAAGAACACCTGTCTCGTCCGCGGGCTGGCGGGCAATGTCGCCCGCGCCACCGCCGAACTGTCCTGGCGCCGCAACGTCATCGATTCCATCGGCCAGGTCTGGACCCCCTATGCCTCAGTCAGGGCCGATATCTTCTCGGTCAATCCGAACACGACGAGCTATGCGAACGCCAATGTGCGCACCATCGTCGACACGTCCGACGAGGTGTTCGGGCGCGCCATGCCGGCAATCGGCCTGATGTATCGCTACCCCTTCGTCGCCAAGACGTCCTGGGGCACGCACATTATCGAGCCCGTGGCACAGATCGTGGCGCGGCCGAACGAGACCAGCAGCCTGCGCGTCGCCAACGAGGATGCCCAGAGCCTCGTGTTCGATGCCAACAATCTGTTCGAGTGGAGTGGCAAGTTCTCCGGCTACGACCGCGTCGAAGGCGGCACGCGCGCCAATGTCGGTGCCCTCTACACCGGGCGCTTCGGCAAGGACGCCTTCGCCAATCTGCTGCTCGGCCAGTCGTATCACCTCGCGGGGCGCAACTCATTCGCGACCGGCGACCTTGTCAGTACGGGGCTGAATTCGGGACTGGAGACCAATACCTCCGATATCGTCGCGCGGGCTCAGGTCTCGCCGATGACCGGTCTTTTCTTCACCGGCGCGGCGCGGCTGAATGCCACCACCTATGAGGCGCAGCGCATCGATGCGGCGGCGACTTATGCCACCAGCGTCGTGACCACCTCGGTGGGCTATGGCCGCTACGAGCCTCAGCCGGATCTCGGTATCTTCCGCCGCCGCGAGGGCCTCTCACTCAACGGCTCGGTTCTGGTGACGCCGAACTGGCGCCTGCGTGCGGGCGTGCTGTTCGACCTCGACAAGTATAAGTACGATCGCGAAATCCGGATCGCCCAGTACACCTCCTGGATGGCCTCGCCATCGACAGTGGCGCAACCGCGCTATGTCGATTCGCGGTTGTTCCAGACGGCCTCGACCTCGTTCGGCATCAACTACACCGACGAGTGCACCGTCTTCGACGTCAGCTATTCGCAGAGCTATGCAGACCGCCAGAGCGGCGCGACCAAGGACACGCGCACCGTGATGTTCCGCCTCGAGCTGCGCACGCTGGGCGAACTCAGCTATTCGCAGAATCTCGACGGCTCCACGGTCGGCGACGGCGTCACCTCGAGCCGCTGAGCGACCCGGGGCCCAGCGCCGCGCAGGCGGGAGACACGCCCATGCCCCTCGCGCCTGCCGCGCCCCTCGCCCTCACCCAAGGTGATCCGGCTGGCATCGGGCCGGAGCTCGCGCTGCTCGCCTGGCTCCGCCGGAGCGAGCTGGCGCTGCCCGCTTTCGTCTGCCTCGCCGACATCGACCACCTCGCCAAGCTCGCCCGGCGCCTCGGCCTCGACGTCCCGCTCGTCGCCTGCGCCTGGGAGGAGGTCTCCACCGTCTTCGCCGAGGCATTTCCGGTGGTCCCCCTCGCGCCCGGACCGGCCGTCGAACCGGGGCGGCCCGACCCGGCCAGTGCTCCCGGTACGATCGCGGCGATCACCGGCGCGGTGGCGGCAGTGCGCGAAGGGCGGGCGAGCGCCGTCGTCACCAACCCGATCGCCAAGTCGGTTCTCTACGCGGCCGGGTTCGCCTATCCGGGTCACACCGAGTTCCTAGCGCATCTGGCCAGCGATGGCGGCGAGACGCCGCTCGCGGTGATGATGCTGTGGTGCGAGGAGCTGGCCGTCGTGCCGGTCACCATCCATGTGCCGCTGCGGCGGGTGCCGGAGCTGCTGACGACGGAGCTGATCGTCCGCACCGGACGCATCGTCGCTGCGGGCCTGCGGCGCAGCTTCGGCGTCGCACGACCGCGCCTGGCCCTCAGCGGGCTCAACCCCCATGCGGGAGAAGGCGGCGCACTCGGCCTTGAGGATGACGCGGTGGTGCGGCCCGCGATCGAGGCCCTACGCGCCGAGGGCATCGACGCCAGCGGCCCCTACCCTGCCGACACGATGTTCCATGCCCGAGCGCGGGCCAGCTATGACTGCGCTCTGGCGATGTATCACGATCAGGCGCTGATCCCGATCAAGACCTTCGCCTTCGACGAGGGCGTCAATGTCACCCTCGGCCTGCCCTTCATCCGCACCTCGCCCGACCACGGCACGGCCTTCGACATCGCCGGCAAAGGCGTTGCACGACCCGACAGCCTGATCGCGGCGCTGCGGCTGGCAGCGCGCATGGCCGCACAAGAGCAGGTCGTCGGATGAGCCAGATCGACACCCTGCCGCCGCTGCGTGACGTCGTCGAGCGCCACGGCCTGATGGCGCGGAAGTCGCTCGGCCAAAATTTTCTGTACGACCTCAATCTCACCTTGCGGATCGCGCGCTCCGCCGGACCGCTGGAGGGCGAGACCGTCGTCGAGATCGGCCCCGGCCCAGGCGGGCTGACGCGGGCCCTGCTGGCGGCGGGTGCGGGCCGCGTCATCGCGATCGAGCGCGACCGGCGCTGCCTGCCCGCGCTGGAGGAGATCGGCGCGCATTATCCGAGCCGGCTCGAGGTGGTGGATGGCGATGCGCTCGCCGTCGATCTGTCGGAGCGGCTCGGCGGCGGCCCGGCACGGATCGTCGCCAACCTGCCCTACAACATCGGCACGCCGCTGCTCGTCGGCTGGCTCAGCACCGAGGCCTGGCCGCCCTGGTGGACCTCGCTGACGCTGATGTTCCAGCGCGAGGTCGCCGAACGGATCGTCGCCACACCGGAGCAGCGCGCCGACTATGGCCGCCTGGCCGTGCTCTGCAACTGGCGCTGCGAGACGAAGATTCTGTTCGATGTGCCGCGGAGCGCCTTCGTGCCACCGCCCAAGATCACCTCAGCCATCGTGCAGCTGGTGCCGCGGGCGAGGCCCGAGCCCTGCGACCGCCGGCTGCTCGAGCGGATCACGCTCGCGGCCTTTGGCCAACGTCGCAAGATGCTGCGCCAGAGCCTGAAAGCGGTGCTGCCGGACCCTGGGGACTGGATCGAGGAGGCCGGGCTCGTGCCGACGGCCCGGGCCGAAGAGGTGCCGGTCAGCGGCTTCGTGCGTCTGGCGCAAACCCTGGGACCACGTCTCTGACGTCGAGGCTCAGGGCAGCTTTTCCGACAGCAGGCCGTTGACGAACTCCGACAGGCCGGTGGCGCGCTCGCGCTTGAGCCGCTCGGCGGTGAGGATCGCCTTCACCGATTCATAGGCTGCCTGCAGATCGTCGTTGATGATCACGTAGTCGTATTTGTTCCAGCGGGCGATCTCGTCGCGGGCGTTGCCGAGGCGCTTGGCGATGACATCGGGCGCATCCTCGGCCCGGCGCACCAGCCGCGAGCGCAGCTCGGCCATGGAAGGCGGCAGGATGAAGATCGTCACGACGTCGGCCCGCGCCTTGGCCACGATCTGCTGCGTGCCCTGCCAGTCGATATCGAAGAGCACGTCCCGGCCGGCCGCCAGCGAGGCCTCGACCTCCTTCCGGGGGGTTCCGTAGCCATTGCCGTGCACCTCGGCCCATTCGAGCAGGTCGTTGTGCTGCTTCATCTGGTCGAAGGTCGGCCGGTCGATGAAGCGGTAATGCACGCCGTCGATCTCGGAGGGGCGCTTGGCGCGGGTCGTCACCGAGACCGAGAGATCGAGGTTGTTCTCGGTCTTGAGATTGCGCGTGAGGGTCGACTTGCCCGCACCCGAAGGCGAGGACAGGATCAGCATCAGCCCGCGACGGGCCGGGCGCGCCACTTCGGCCATCACCACTCACTCCACATTCTGAACCTGCTCGCGCATCTGGTCGACGACCGTGCGCAGTTCGAGGCCGATGCGCGAGAGACCGGCATCGCCCGCCTTGGCGCAGAGCGTCGAGGCCTCGCGGCCGAACTCCTGCGACAGGAAATCGAGCTTGCGGCCGATCGGCCCGCCCTGGTCGAGCAGCAGGCGCAGCGCCGCGACATGGGCGTGGAGCCGGTCGATCTCCTCGCGGATGTCGGCCTTGACCGCGAGCAGAGCCGCCTCCTGATGAAGGCGCTGCGGATCGAGCGCCTGGCTCGCCTCCAGCAGCAGCGCGACCTGAGTCTTGATGCGCTCGCGGATGGCGTCGACGCCGCGCGCGGGATGGCTCTCGGCGTCCTTGGTCAGACGCTCGATGGCGTCGAGATGGCCGCGCAGCACGGCCTCGAGCGCCCGCCCCTCGGCGGCTCGCGCGTCCTTGAGACCGGCCACGACCTCTTCGAGCCCGGCGAGAACCGGCTTTTCGAGGGCGGTGAGCGTATCCCCGCCCTCCTCGGCGAATTCGACGACTCCGCGGATGCCGAGCAGCCCGTCATAGGAAGGGGGTGTCACCGTCGCGGAGGGCGGCAGCCGCTCGACCGATTGGAGCAGCGCCGCCAGCGCCGCCTCGTTGATGCGCGGACGTGGGGGGCCGGCATCGCTGGTGACCTGCAGGTTGACGTGGAGGGTGCCGCGCGCGAAGGCGCCGGTCAGGCGCTTGCGCGCCGCCTCGGCCAGCACTTCTAACCCTGGCGGGACACGGACACGAATATCGAGGCCGCGTCCATTGACGCTGCGGATCTCCCAGGCCCAGGCATGGATGCCCACCGTCCCCGCCGCCCGGGCGAAGCCCGTCATGCTCTCGATCGCCAACTTCGTCCGCCTCCGCCCCTTTTGACGCGGCGGGACCGTAGTGGCGGCCCGGGCAAGGGGCAAGCGCGCCGTCGCGCGGCTGTCAGGAAACTGGGGACGGACCGGCCGGGCGGCCTGCGCCGTCAGGGGCGCAGCGCAGGGATCTGCTTCGGCGAGTTCAGATCGAAGGTCTTGTTCAGCAACGGATCGCGCGGCGTGCCCTCGGACGCGTCGAAGGCGCGCACCCGGCCACCGGCCAGCGCGGTGCCCTGCTGCGGTTGACCCGCCGCCGCACGACGGTTGCCCGGCACGGGCCAGGTCTCGATCGCCTCCCCCTCGCTCGGCTGCGTGGCTGGCGCCTCGGAGCGCGTGTCGGGCGATGGCGGCGGTTCGACCTTGTCGACGGAGGCTTCCGCCGGCGGCTTGCCGGGATCGCGGCGCGCCGCCTCGATCTGGCGCCAGCGCCCGACATTGCGGTTGTGCTGTTCGAGCGTCTCGGCGAAGGCATGACCGCCGCTGCCATCGGCGACGAAGTAGAGTTCCTTGGTGCGGGAGTGGTTGACCACGGCCTCCATGGCGGCGCGACCGGGATTGGCGATCGGCCCCGGCGGCAATCCGTCGATGACATAGGTGTTGTAGGGCGTCGGCTGGGTGATCTCGCTGCGCAGGATCGAGCGGCCGAGCGTCCCCTTCCCGCCCACGAGGCCGTAGACGATGGTCGGGTCCGATTGCAGCTTCATGCGCCGGTTCAGCCGGTTGATGAAGACGCCTGCGACACGCGGGCGCTCGTCTGCGCGCCCGGTTTCCTTCTCGACGATCGAGGCGAGGACGACGAGTTCCTGCGGCGTCTTGATCGGCAGATCGGCGGGCTTGCGCTCCCAGATCCGCTGGAGAACGGCACGCTGATCGCGGGCCATGCGGTCGATGATCGCCTGCCGCCCGAAGCCTCGCGGGATCCGGTAGGTGTCGGGCAGGATGGAGCCTTCGCGCGGCACCTGGATGATGTCGCCGCTGAGCAGGTCGTTCTCGCGCAGGCGGGCGACGATCTGCTCGCTGGTCAGCCCCTCGGGGATGGTGATCGAATGCTCGACCACCTTGCCCTCGGCGATGATGTCGAGAATGTCCGCCTGGCTGGCGCGCGCCTTGAAGAGGTATTCGCCGGCCTTGAGCTTGGTCCAGTTGCCGCTGATCAGCGCCGAGACGCGGAACACCCAGGGGTGCTCGATCATGCCCTCGCGCTGCAGGAGATCGGCGATCTCGGCCAGACCGCTATCCTTGGGGATGATGAGCACGCGGTCGCTGGCGAAGGGACCGGGCGAACGGCTCTGGCTCGACACGACGGCGATGCCCGCCCCGACCACTCCGCCCAGCACGAGCAGCGCCGTAAACAGGCCGCTCATCATCGCCACGAACGGACTGCTGCGCCGCCGACGACGCGCCTTGGGCGGCGGCGCCGGCGGCGCAACCGGCTTCAGCGCCTCGCTGGGGCTCTTCGGGGCGACGCGGGGCGAATCGTTCACGGTCTCAGAACTCGCACTTGGGACTTCGTCACGGCAACGCCCGGCCCATCTTCCAGGAGACGGACCCGAGACGACGGCTATTCGGCCGGTCGCGATTGAACCGGATTCACTGCGCCTGCGAAAGCGAATTCGCGCTTCCATCGGAAGCGTGCACTCTAGCGCAGATTATGGCGAAAGCGCGCTTCGGCAGCGATCAGGCGTCGCCGGTGTAGCGCCGCATCACCAGCGAAGCATTGGTGCCGCCGAACCCGAACGAGTTCGACAGCACATGGTCGATCGCCCGCGGCTTCGCGACATGGGGCACGAGATCGAGATCGGTCTCGACGGAGGGATTGTCGAGATTGATCGTCGGCGGGACGATCTGGTCCCGGATGGCGAGGATCGAGAAGATCGCCTCCACCGAGCCGGCGGCGCCGAGGAGATGGCCCGTCGACGATTTGGTCGAGGACATCGCCGGCTTCTTCGGCGCGTTGGCGAGGAGGCGCTCGGCGGCGCGCAGTTCGATCTCGTCGCCCAGCGGCGTCGAGGTGCCGTGGGCGTTGATGTAGTCGAGGTCGGACGCCGCGATCCCGGCGCGCTCGAGCGCGGCACTCATGCAACGATAGGCGCCGTCGCCGTCCTCGGCCGGAGAGGTGATGTGATAGGCGTCGCCCGACATGCCGTAGCCGATGACCTCGGCATAGATCCGCGCACCGCGCTCCAGCGCATGCTCGAGATCCTCGAGCACGACAATGCCCGCGCCCTCGCCCATGACGAAGCCGTCGCGGTCGCGGTCATAGGGCCGCGACGCTTTTTCCGGCGTCTCGTTGAAGCCGGTGGACAGCGCGCGGCAGGCGCAGAAGCCGGCGATGCCGAGCCGGTTGATCGCCGATTCGGTGCCGCCCGCGACCATGACCTTGGCATCGCCGAGCGCAATCATTCGCGAGGCGTCGCCGATCGAATGGGCGCCGGTCGAGCAGGCCGTCACGACGGCGTGGTTGGGGCCCTTCAGCCCGTGCTCGATCGAGACATAGCCGGCGGCAAGATTGCTCAGGCGGCCGGGAATGAAGAAGGGGGACAGCCGGCGGGGACCGCGCTCCTTGAGCAGGATCGACGCCTCGTAGATGCCGCCGAGACCGCCGATGCCGGAACCGATCGCGACGCCGGTGGCGATCTGGTCTTCGTAGCTTTCAGGCTGCCAATTTGCATCGGCCAGCGCCTGCTTGGCAGCGGCCATGGCGAAGACGATGAAATCGTCGACCTTGCGCTGCTCCTTCGGCTCCATCCACTCATCGGGATTGAAGGTGCCGTCGGTGCCGTCGCCGCGAATGATGTTGCAGGCAATCCGCGCCGGCAGATCGCTGCAGTCGAAGCTGGTGATGGGGCCGGCGCCGCTGGCGCCGGCGAGAAGGCGAGACCAGGTCGCCTCGACGCCGCAGCCGAGCGGCGTCACCATGCCCAGACCGGTCACGACCACGCGTCGCATCGGAAGACTACGTGAAACCATGGCTCTTTCTGCAGCGACCGACCTTGAAGTCGATCAGGCCGACTTCGACAGGAACTTCACGGCATCGCCGACGGTGACGATCGTCTCGGCCGCATCGTCCGGGATCTCGACGCCGAACTCTTCCTCGAAGGCCATGACGAGCTCGACCGTGTCGAGGCTGTCCGCCCCGAGGTCCTCGATGAAGTTCGCGCCATCCACGACCTTCTCAGGCTCGACGCCGAGATGCTCGACCACGATCTTCTTCACGCGCTCGGCGACATCGCTCATGGGATTTATCCTTAAAGATTGAACATGCAGCACCGAACCGCGCCGCAGAGAGGGACCGTCACTCCTGACCCCCGACGCACCGGAACTCGGTGCGGCCGGGCCGGAACTCGAAGCCTGCACAAACGCAACAACCGGGTTCCCGTCAAGTCCCCCGGATCGTGCGCAGCGGCCCGACGGCGCTAGTTAACACAGCCGATCTTGGCTGGCGAGAGCGCGAAACCACGGATCGAACTCTTCCAGAAAACCCGACAAGTCTTTCAGATCATTGTCATTCCGCCGTTGACATGAAGCGTCTGCCCCGTCACGTAGCCGGCTTCCGCACTGGCGAGATAGGCCACGGCCGCCGCCACATCGGCGCCCGTCCCCAGGCGACCCATTGGCACGTCGGAGAGGATGCCCTCGCGCTGCTTGTCGTTCAGAGCCTGGGTCATCGGTGACTCGATGAAGCCCGGCGCGACGACGTTGACGGTGATGTTGCGGCTGGCGACCTCGGCGGCGAGCGCCTTGGACATGCCGATCAGCCCGGCCTTCGAGGCGGCGTAGTTGCCCTGCCCCGGATTGCCGGTGGTGCCGACGACCGAGCCGATCGAGATGATGCGGCCATAACGGCGGCGCATCATCGACTTCACCGCCGCGCGCGAGAGGCGGAAGGCCGCCGTCAGGTTGATGGCGATGACGCTGTCCCAGTCCTCGTCCTTGAGGCGCAGGAAGAGGTTGTCCTTGGTGACGCCGGCATTGTTGACGAGGATGTCGAGCCCACCGAGCTTCTCCTCGGCTGCCGGCACGAGGGCCTCGACCGAGTCCTTGTCAGCCAGGTTGCAAGGCGCGACGACCGCTCGCTCGCCCAGTTCTGCGGCGAGCGCTGCCAGCGCCTCGGCGCGCGTGCCCGACAGCGCGACGCTGGCGCCCTGCGCATGAAGAACGCGCGCGATGGCGCCGCCCAGCCCCCCGGTGGCGCCGGTCACCAGCGCCTTCTTGCCCGTCAGATCCAGCATCGTCTCTCCCTTTCGGCGTTCTGCCGTTCTCTGTTGCCCATTCAGGGCTTGTAAGCGGACACGTCCTCGGCGGTTCCCACCGAGAGCGGCGTCGCAGTCGGCGCGATGCGCTTGACCAGACCGGCCAGCACCTTGCCGCTGCCGAGCTCAACGAAACGGTCGACGCCTGCCGCCGCCATCGCCTCGACACCTTCGCGCCAGCGCACCGTGCCGGTGACCTGCGCCACCAGCGAATCGCGGATCGCCGCCACATCCGACAGCGGCGCGGCACCGACATTGGCCATGACGGGAACGACCGGCGCCTGCATCGCGACATCGGCCAGCGCCGCGCGCATCGCCTCCGCGGCCGGCTCCATCAGGGAGCAATGGAAGGGCGCCGAAACCGGCAGCAGCATGGCGCGACGCACACCACGCTCGCCGGCGAGCGCGATCGCCCGGTCGATCGCGGCCTTCGCGCCGGAGAGTACGACCTGGCCGCCGCCATTGTCGTTGGCGGCCTCGCAAACCTCGCCCTCAGCCGCATCGGCAGCGATGGCGCGCGCGAGGTCGAGATCCGCTCCCATCAGGGCAGCCATCGCCCCCTGCCCGGCCGGCACGGCCTTCTGCATCGCATCGCCCCGGGTGCGTAGCAGGCGCGCGGCATCACCGATGCCGAAGGTGCCGGCGGCGGCCAGCGCCGAGTACTCACCCAGGGAATGCCCCGCGACGAAGGCGGCGTCACGTTTCAGATCGAGACCGGCCTCGGCCTCGAGGACCCGCACCACCGCCAGGCTCACGGCCATCAGCGCCGGCTGCGCATTCGCCGTCAGCGTGAGTTCCTCCGCGGGTCCCTCCCACATCAGGGCCGACAGCTTCTGTGACAGGGCGGCATCGACCTCGTCGAACACGGCACGGGCGACGGGGAAGGCATCGGCCAAGGTCTTGCCCATGCCGACGGCCTGGGAGCCCTGGCCGGGGAAGATGAACGCGGTCGTCATGCGGAAGGCCTCGGATTTTCAAACGATTTGAGCCAGTTCACGGCGCTGTCACACTGCCTTGGAGTGCAAGTCAAGGCCGAAGCCGCCCGATTGGCCGGGTCATCCGCGGCCAAAAGCCGATTTCGGTTGCATCGACGGGCTGCAACCTGTAACGACCGCCTCCTGCTTGTTCGGCCGGAGGCTGAACGGATGGCAGCGCTTTGGCCGGCTACCGGCCGCCGCGCTGCAGGCTCCCCCGGGCGCCGTCATCCCGTGTCTCCGCCTTCGATGAAATCCTGTCGGGCCTTATCCAGGGCTCGGAGGGCTCCGCGCCGGGCGAAGCTGGGTGAAAAAGGAAGGCCAATCATGGCATTGTACGAGCATGTCCTGCTCGCGCGACAAGACGTCAGCGCGCAGCAGGTCGAGGCCCTTGTCGAGACGTTCAAGGGCATCATCGAGGCGAATGGCGGCTCGGTCCCCAAGGTCGAGTACTGGGGCGTGAAGTCGCTGGGCTACCGCATCAAGAAGAACCGCAAGGCGCACTACTCGCTGCTCAACATCGACGCTCCCGCCGCGGCGGTCGCCGAGATGGAGCGCCAGATGCGCATCAACGAGGACGTCCTGCGCTTCCTCACCGTGCGCGTCGAGGAGCTCGAGGAAGGCCAGTCGGCCATGCTCCAGAAGCGCGACCGCGACGACCGTGGTGATCGCGGCGACCGCTTCGACCGTCCCGGCGGCGGCGACCGCTTCGACCGCGGCCCGCGTCGTGACCGTCCGCGTCGCGACGACGAAGCTGCTCCCGAAACGACCGGCGCGGAGGCCTGAGCCATGTCGACTGCATCCGCCGGCGCCCGCCGCCCCTTCTTCCGTCGCCGCAAGTCCTGCCCCTTCTCGGGCGAGGGCGCTCCGAAGATCGACTACAAGGATGTGCGCCTGCTCTCGCGCTACATCTCCGAGCGCGGCAAGATCGTGCCGTCGCGCATCACGGCGGTCTCCGCCAAGAAGCAGCGCGAGCTCGCCCAGGCGATCAAGCGCGCCCGCTTCCTGGGCCTGCTGCCCTACGTGATCCGCTGAGATCGCTTTCGCCTCCCGCTTGGGGGGCTCCGAGATCGACCGGCGGCGAGCGATCGCCGCCGGTTTCGACCACCGAACCAGTCGCCCTGTGGTGAAATCCCACCGGGTTCGTTGAGGCGAAGAGCCTCTCACCCTGCCCGGCCGATAGGCCCGGGAGCAGCGGGACAGCAGGACAGAGAATGATTCCGGCCGTCGGCATCGGCGCGGGCCTCGTAGCGGCCCTGCTCTTTTCAGTGGTGATCACCGGATCGCCGCTGGCCGTGCTGCTGTATTCGGCCGCCCCGCTTCCGATCTTCATCGCCGCGCTCGGTTGGAACCACCGCGCCGGGCTCTATGCCTCCGCCGCGGGCGCGCTCGCCGTGACGCTAGGCCTGAGCCTCCCGGCCGGCTTCGCCTTCGCCTGCATCATCGCACTGCCGGCCTGGTGGATCGCCTATCTGGCGCTGCTGGCGCGCTCCGACGAGAGCGGTGCCGTCGAATGGTACCCGCTCGGGCACCTGATGGTCTGGATCGCCGGCACGGCGACGCTCGCCAGCGTCGCCAGCGCCCTGGTGATGACAACCGATTACGAAACCTACCGCGCCGTCATCGCGCGGATCGTCGATAATCTCCTGGCGGAGATGGTGCGCAGCAAGATGCTGACCTTGCCGCAGGGGAAGACCGCCGCCGATCTCTCGGCCGATATCACGCCGCTGCTGGTGCGCGCCGTGCCGCTCGGCATCGCCGCCTCGATCGTCACCACCATCACCGCCAATCTCTGGCTGGCCGCCAAGACGGTGCAGTTCTCCGGCCGTCTGCCGCGGCCCTGGCCCTTCATTCCCTCGACGACGCTGCCGCGCACGGCGCTGCCGCTTCTGGCGGTGGGTCTGGTCACCGCCATGCTCGACGGGTTCGTCGGCCTCGCCGGCGCCTCGCTGGTCGGCGCGCTGCTCGCCGCCTTCATGTTCTCCGGCCTCGCGATGCTGCACGACCTTTCGCGCGGCCAGGCCTGGCGCACGCCGATGCTGATCAGCGTCTATGTCGCGCTGATCGTGATGCAGGCCGTGCTGACGCCGCTGCTGGCGCTCGCCGGCATGATCGACACCCTTCTCGGGCTGCGCAAGCGGGCCGCGATGCCTCCCCCGCCTCCCCAGGCCTGATCTTCAATTTCGAACCGCTCTCAAAGGAGACAACACCATGGAAGTGATCCTGCTCGAACGCGTCGCCAAGCTCGGCCAGATGGGCGACGTCGTGCGCGTCCGCGACGGCTTCGGCCGCAACTACCTGCTCGCCCGCGGCAAGGCCCTGCGCGCGACCGAGGAGAACAAGAAGCGCTTCGAGAGCCAGAAGATCGAGCTCGAGACCCGCAATCTCGAGCTGAAGTCGGAAGCCGAGTCGGTCGCCGAGAGCCTGGACGGTCTGAGCGTCGTGATGCTGCGCCAGTCGGGCGAGTCGGGCGTGCTCTACGGCTCGGTCTCGACCCGCGACATCGCCGAGGCGCTGACCGCCGAGGGCTTCCACGTCTCGCGCAGCCAGATCACGCTCAACGCGCCGATCAAGACGCTCGGCCTGCACACCGTCCCGGTCGTCCTGCATCCGGAAGTCTCGGTCACCGTCACCGTGAACGTCGCCCGTTCGGCCGAGGAAGCCGAGCGCCAGGTCCGCGGCGAGAACGTCACGGCCCGCGAGGAGTTCGACCTCGACGATCTCGGCCTCGAGGTCGGTGCGGCGCTGGCGGAAGCCGGCGAGGACGACCGCTGAGCCGATCGCTCGCTTCGTCGAGTCAAGGGCGCCGCGGCAACGCGGCGCCCTTTTTCGTCGCAGCCTGTGCAAAGGCGTGGATCGTCCAATCGCTGCTGGCATGATCCGTCAGAGTGATAGAGTAAGCGCAGAGTCGGACAGCCGCAGACCCGAGACATTCGCGCCCTCATGGCCACAGCAACCGCCCTCGTCACCCGCCTCGAAACCCGCGAGGCCGAATACCGCGTCCAGCCGCACAACATCGAGGCGGAGCAGGCGCTGCTGGGCGCGATCCTGGTCAACAACGACGCCTTCTACCGCGTCTCCGATTTCCTGCTGCCGGACCATTTCTTCGAGCCGATCCACCAGCGCATCTTCGAGCTGACCGCGAGCCTGATCCGCGCCGGCAAGATCGCCACGCCGATCACGCTGAAGACCTTCGTCGGCGAGATGGATCTGGGCGGCTTGACCGCCTCGCAATATCTGGCACGGCTGGCTGCGGAGGCGACCACCGTCATCAATGCCGGCGACTATGGCCGCACCATCTATGAGTTGGCGATCCGGCGGCAGCTGATCGGCGTCGGCGAGGATCTGGTCAATGTCGCCTATGACGCGCCCGTCGACATGGCGCCGCGCGAGCAGATCGAGGAGGCCGAGCGCAAGCTCTACGAGCTGGCGGAAAAGGGCCGCTACGAGGGCGGCTTCCAGAAGTTCGACGCGGCGCTCTACACCGCCATCGACATGGCCGCGAATGCCTATCAGCGCGCCGGCGGCCTCTCGGGCATCTCGTCCGGCCTCCGCGATCTCGACCAGCGCATGGGCGGGCTGCAGCCCTCCGACCTGATCGTGCTCGCCGGCCGCCCCGCCATGGGCAAGACGTCGCTGGCGACCAACATCGCCTTCAACATCGCCAAGGCCTGGCGCGGCGAGCGCCAGACAGACGGCACGATCAAGACGGTCGATGGCGGCATCGTCGCCTTCTTCTCGCTCGAAATGTCGGCCGACCAGCTGGCGACACGTATCGTCGCCGAGCAGTCGGGCATCTCCTCCTACAAGATCCGGCAGGGCCGCATCACCGAGGCCGAGTTCGCGCGGCTGACCGACGTCGCGGCGCAGATCGAGAAGCTGCCGCTCTATATCGACCAGACCGGCGGCATCTCGATCGCCCAGCTCGTCGCCCGCGCGCGCCGGCTGAAGCGCCAAAAGGGCCTCGACGTCCTGTTCATCGACTATCTCCAGCTGCTGTCGGGCTCGGCCAAGAACGGCCAGAACCGCGTGCAGGAGCTGACCGAGATCACGACCAGCCTGAAGGCGCTCGCGAAAGAGCTGTCGGTGCCGATCATCGCGCTGTCCCAGCTCTCGCGACAGGTCGAAAGCCGCGACGACAAGCGCCCCCAGCTCTCCGACCTGCGCGAGTCCGGCTCGATCGAGCAGGACGCCGACGTGGTCATGTTCGTCTACCGCGAGGAGTACTACCTCAAGGGCAAGGAGCCGCGTCCCGGCACCGAGGAACACAACAAGTGGCAGATCGAGATGGAGGCCGCGCATGGCGTGGCCGAGCTGATCATCGGCAAGCAGCGCCACGGCCCGACCGGGACGATCGCGCTGCAGTTCGACGCCGATGTGACGCGCTTCTCCGACCGGGCCGACGAACTGAGGCTGCCTGACCGCGAATGAGCCCTTTCGATACGCCCGAGGCCGAGACCCGCGGCACGCTCCTCACCCTGGATCTCGGGGCGCTCGTCGCCAACTGGCGCGCGCTCGGCGCCCGCGCCGGCACGGAGGCCGGCGCGGTGGTCAAGGCCGACGCCTATGGCATCGGCATCGAGCCCGCCGTGACGGCGCTGTCGCGCGCCGGCTGCCGCAGCTTCTTCGTCGCGCATCTCTCGGAGGCCGTCCGCGCCCGTGCCGTCGCCGCCGAGGCGACGATCTACGTCCTCAACGGCCTCTTGCCCGGTCAAAGCACCGCCTTCGCCCGCCACGACCTGTCACCGGTCCTGGGCTCCGTCGCGGAATTGCAGGAATGGGCCGCCTTCCGGCAGGGTAATGGCGCGGTCAGGCCGGCGGCGCTGCATGTCGACTCAGGCATGAACCGGCTGGGGCTGGCGCCGGACGAGGCGCTGTCGCTTGCCGGAGACGGGTCCGAGCTCGTCGATGCGGCGGGCGTCGGCCTGCTGATGACCCATTTCGCCGCCTCCGAGGACGAGGGCGATCCGGCCAATGCGCGCCAGATCGCGGCCTTTGCCGGGATCGCCGCGGCGTTCCCGGAGCTGCCGGCCTCGCTGATGAACTCGTCGGGGCATTTCCTGAAAGGCTGCCCGGCCTACCAGCTGACCCGCCCGGGCTATGCGCTCTATGGCGGCAACCCGACGCCCGGCCAGCCCAACCCGATGCAGGCGGTCGTCTCGCTGCAGTCGCGCATCATCCAGCTGCGCGACGTCGAGCCAGGGACGCAGGTCGGCTATAACGGCCGCTGGAGCGCGAAGCGTCGCAGCCGCCTCGCCACCATCTGCCTCGGCTATGCCGACGGCTATCCGCGCAACGCCAGCGGCACCGATATGGTGCCCGGCGGAACCGCGCTCGTGGGCGGCGTCCCCTGCCCCTTCGTCGGCTCGGTCTCGATGGACCTGATCATCCTCGACGTCACCGAGGCGCCGGAGAACGCCGCGCGGCGCGGCGAGCCGGTGACGCTGATCGGCGGTGCGCTCGATCTGGAGACGGTCGGCGCCGGCGCCAAGACGATCGGCTACGAGATCCTGACCAGCCTCGGCCGGCGCCATGCGCGGCGCTATGTCGGGGTTTGAGGTGAGCGGCTCCGGTGTCCTTCCGGGGCACGGCGCAGCCGTGAACCCGGAACCCGTGACGGGCCTCGACCTTTGTCGACCCCGGTGGGAAGCGCACAGCCGGTCGTGGATTCCGGGTTCTTCGCTGAAGCGAAGCCCCGGAATGACAGGTTAGCGATGGCCAAGCGCGGCCCCACCTATTTCTGCCAGGCCTGCGGCGCGGTCTATCACCGCTGGCAGGGCAAGTGCGACGCCTGCGGCACCTGGTCGTCTCTGTCCGAGGAGGCGCAGGCGGCCCCGGTGCCCGGCGCGCGCGGGGCCTCGTCCGGCCGGGCTCGCGGACGCGTCTTCGCGCTGGAAGGGCTGAAGGGCGAGACGCAGGATGCACCGCGCATCGTCTCCGGCATCGGTGAACTCGATCGCGTCACGGGCGGCGGCTTCGTGCCGGGCTCCGTGCTGCTGATCGGCGGCGACCCCGGCATCGGCAAGTCGACGCTGCTGATGCAGGCCTGCGCGGCGCTTGCCTCGGCGGGCCGTCGCGTCGTCTATGTCTCGGGCGAGGAATCGACCGGGCAGGTGCGGCTGCGCGCCGAGCGCATGGGGCTGTCGGAGGCGCCGGTCGAGCTCGCGGCCGAGACCAATGTCGAGGACATCGTCGCGACGCTCGGTCAGGGGCCGCGGCCGGCCCTCGTCGTGATCGATTCGATCCAGACCATGTGGTCCGGCGAGGTCGAGAGCGCGCCGGGCACCGTGACGCAGGTGCGCGGCTCGGCCCAGGCGCTGATCCGCCATGCCAAGACCAGCGGCGCCTGCATGATCCTGGTCGGCCACGTCACGAAGGACGGGCAGATCGCCGGGCCTCGCGTCGTCGAGCACATGGTCGACGCAGTGCTCTCATTCGAGGGCGAAGGCGCCCACGCCTTCCGCATCCTGCGCGGGCAGAAGAACCGCTTCGGCGCCACCGACGAGATCGGCGTCTTCGAGATGACCGGCAAGGGCCTGTCCGAAGTCTCCAACCCGTCCGCGCTGTTCCTGGCCGGGCGCGACCAGGCCGCACCGGGCGCGGCGGTCTTCGCCGGCATCGAGGGCACGCGGCCGGTGCTGGTCGAGATCCAGGCGCTGGTCGCGCCGACCTCGCTCGGTACGCCGCGGCGCGCCGTGGTCGGCTGGGAGAACAGCCGCCTGTCGATGGTGCTGGCCGTGCTCGAAACGCATGGCGGGCTGCGGCTGGGGCAGCATGACGTCTATCTCAACGTCGCTGGCGGTTTGCGCGTGAACGAGCCGGCCGCCGATCTGGCGGTGGCGGCGGCTCTCGTCTCCTCGCTGACGGGCGCGATCCTGCCGCCCGAATCGGTCTATTTCGGCGAAATCGCCCTGTCGGGGGCGATCAGGCCCGTTTCGGTCGCGGCGGCGCGGCTGCGAGAGGCCTCCAAGCTCGGCTTCGAGGCGGCGCTGATGCCGGCGGGCGGCGCCGATGCCGGCGACGGCGGCGGTCTTGCGCTACGACGCTTCGGCCATGTCACGGAACTCGTTGCCGATATCGCCGCTCGCGCGCCTCGCCGGGATGTGAAATGAGCCCGTCACAATAGTGACGCCGCGGGCGCGAGCGCGTATAGCAAACGCGATGCGGCCAGCCCATCTGTTGCAGGCCATTCCGAGACCATAACGAAGCGGCTCATCCATGCCTGTGACCATTCTCGATCTCGTCGTCATCGGCGTGATTCTGATCTCGGCTTTGCTGGCGGCGGTGCGCGGGCTGACGCGCGAGGTGCTGGCCATCGCGTCCTGGGCGGCGGCCGCCGCCGTGGCCTGGATCTTCCATCCGCAGCTGCTGCCGATCATGAAGCAGTACATCCCGAACGACACGATCGCGCTGATCGCGGCGATCGCCTCGCTCTTCCTGGTGACGCTGATCGTGGTGTCGCTCGTGACGGCGCGGATCTCGGATTTCGTGCTCGATTCGCGCATCGGCGCGCTCGACCGCACGCTCGGCTTCGTCTTCGGCGCGGGGCGCGGGCTGCTCCTGGCCGTGATCGGCTACCTGTTCTTCGCGGCGCTGGTCGGCGCCGACAAGATGCCGCCCTGGGCGCGCGACGCCAAGGCCAAGCCGATGCTCGAGGAAACGGGGCGCTCGCTGATCACCATGCTGCCGCAGGACGTCAACGCCGATTTCCTGAAGACGCTGCTGAAGCCGAAATCCGGCCCGGAGCCGACGGAAGCCCCGGCCGAAGAGCCGCGGCAGCCCGCTACCCCCGGCACCGAGCCGCAGCGCCGCACCGAGGCCCCGAGCGCGACGGACCGCCAGGCCCTGCAGCGGGCCATCGACGGCACGCGCGCCGCCCCTGCCCCAACTCGCCCTTAATTCGCGCCTAGAAGCCCCTCGTCCCGCCGTCAGGAGCCCAGTCATGGTCGCAGAATCCTCGATGAAGGCTTCGGCAAACGAGGCCGCCTTCGATCCCTATGCCGACCGGCTGCGCGAGGAATGCGGCGTCTTCGGCATCTTCGGCCATGCCGATGCAGCGGCGCTGACCGCGCTCGGCCTGCACGCGCTCCAGCATCGCGGCCAGGAGGCGGCGGGCATCGTCACCTTCGATGGCGGGCGTTTCCATTCCGAGCGTCGCCTCGGCCTCGTCGGCGATGCGTTCTCGGAAGCCGCCGTGATCGACAAGCTGAAGGGTTCGCAGGCCGTCGGCCATGTCCGCTATTCGACCACCGGCGAAACCATCCTGCGCAACGTCCAGCCGCTTTTCGCGGAGCTGCATGGCGGCGGCTTCGCGGTCGCCCATAACGGCAACCTGACCAACGGGCTGACGCTGCGCCGCAACCTCGTCCGCGACGGCGCGATCTACCAGTCGACCTCCGACACCGAGGTGCTGCTGCATCTGGTGGCGCGCTCCCGCAAGCCGCGCTTCATCGACCGCTTCGTCGAGGCGATCCGCCAGATCGAGGGCGCCTATGCCTTCGTCGGCATCACCAACAAGAAGCTGATCGGCGCGCGCGATCCGCTGGGCATCCGCCCGCTGGTGCTGGGCGAGCTCGACGGCGCCCCCATCCTGACTTCGGAGACCTGCGCGCTCGACATCATCGGCGCACGCTTCATCCGCGAGATCGAGAATGGCGAGGTCGTCGTCATTTCGGAGAGCGGCATCGAGAGCCACAAGCCCTTCCCGGCGGTGCCCGAGCGGCCCTGCATCTTCGAATACATCTATTTCGCCCGCCCCGATTCGATCGTGAAGGGGCGCAGCATCTATGAGCGCCGCAAGGCGATGGGCGCGCAGCTGGCGCTGGAATCCCCGGCAAAGGCCGACGTGATCGTGCCCGTGCCGGATTCCGGCGTGCCGGCGGCGCTGGGCTATGCGCAGGCGAGCGGCATTCCCTTCGAGCTCGGCATCATCCGCAACCACTATGTCGGCCGGACCTTCATCGAGCCGACGCAGAAGGTGCGCGAGCTCGGCGTCAAGCTGAAGCACTCGGCCAACCGCTCGGTCGTCGAGGGCAAGAGCATCGTGCTCGTCGACGACTCGATCGTGCGGGGAACGACCTCGTTCAAGATCGTGAAGATGATGCGCGAGGCCGGGGCGCGCGAGGTGCATTTCCGCATCTCCTCGCCGCCGATCACGCATCCCGACTATTACGGCATCGACACGCCCGATCGCGAGAAGCTGCTGGCGGCGACGCATTCGCTCGAGCAGATGCGGGAATTCGTCGGCGCCGATTCGCTCGCCTTCATCTCGGTCGACGGGCTCTACCGTGCCATGGGCCATGAGCGGCGCGACCCGGTCCGGCCGCAATTCACCGATCACTGCTTCACCGGCGATTATCCGACCTCGCTGACCGACCTGATCGGCGAGAGCGCCAAGCAGCAGATCTCGCTGCTGGCCGAGGCTGGCTGATCGAGAGGCCGGCATCTCCGCAGCCCTCATCCTGAGGAGCCGCGGAACGCGGCGTCTCGAAGGATGATCCAGATTTCTCCGGAGCCCCATCAGGGCATCCTTCGAGACGCGCCTTCGGCGCTCCTCAGGATGAGGGCTGCGGATGTGGGCACGGGGGACCAGGAATGACCCAACCTCTCTCAGGGCGCGTCGCGCTCGTCACCGGCGCCTCGCGCGGGATCGGGCGGGCGGCGGCGCTCGCCTTCGCCAAAGCCGGCGCCCATGTCGTCGCACTGGCGCGGACCAGCGGTGCGCTCGAGGAACTGGACGACGAGATCCGGGCCGAAGGCGGCAGCGCCACGCTGGTCCCGCTCGATCTCGGCGACGCTCCGGCGGTCGAGAAGCTCGGCCCGGCCCTGCTGCAGCGCTGGGGCAAGCTCGACATCCTCCTGGCCAATGCCGGTATCCTCGGCCCGCTCTCGCCGCTGACCCATGCCTCGCCCAAGGAGTGGGCCAAGGTGTTCGACACCAATGTCACGGCGAACTGGCGGCTGCTGAAGTCGGTCGAGCCCGCGCTGCAGGCCTCCGATTCCGGACGCGTCATCCTGATGTCCTCGGGCGCAGCCCACAAATGCCTCGCCTATTGGGGCCCCTATTCGATCTCCAAGGCCGCGGTCGAGGCGATGGGACGCACCTATGCGGCCGAGACGGCGACGACGCCGATGAAGGTGATGCTGGTTAATCCGGGGCCGCTGCGCACGCGCATGCGGGCTGAGGCGATGCCGGGCGAAGACCCGCTGACGCTGAAGACGCCGGAGGAACTGGCGCCGCATCTGGTCGCCATCGCCTCGCCGGATTGGGCCGAGAGCGGCAAGATCTTCGACTTCCCGCAGGGCAAGGTGCTCAGCCCGCAGATGCCGGGCTGAGGTTCACGCGTCATGCTCGGGCGAAGACCGGAGGGTCTCTTGCCGGAGATTCTCGGGTCTTCGCCCGAGAACGACACGCGGGATCGTCACCCGGCGCGCTTGTTCCTGTCGTAGGGGTTGTCGCCGCCGCGGGTGTGCAGGCGGATCGGCGTGCCCGGCAGATCGAAGGCCTCGCGCAGATTGTTGACCAGATAGCGGGTGTAGGACACCGGCAGATGGTCGAGCTGGTTGCCGAATAGTGCGAAGGTCGGCGGGCGCGCCTTGGCCTGCGTCATGTAGCGGATCTTGATGCGCCGGCCCGCCACGGCCGGCGGCGGATGGGCCGAGAGCACGCCTTCGAGCCACCGGTTGATCCTCGCCGTCGAGATGCGGCGGTTCCAGACCTCATAGGCTGAAAAGACGGCCTGCATCAGCCGGTCGATGCCCTCGCCGGCGAGGCCCGAGAGCGGAATGATCGGCACGCCGCGCACCTGCGCCAGGAGATGGCTCGCCTTCTCCTTCAGCTCGGCCAGAAGGCCGTTCTTGTCGGCCACCAGGTCCCATTTGTTGAGCCCGATGACGACGCAGCGGCCTTCGCGCTCGGTCAGGTCGACCAGCGTCAGGTCCTGCTTCTCGAAGGGGATGGTGGCGTCGAGCAGCACCACGACGACCTCGGCGAAGCGGATCGCGCGCAGCGAATCCTGCACTGACATCTTTTCGAGCTTTTCCTCGATGCGGGCGCGCTTGCGCATGCCCGCCGTGTCGAACAGCTTCACGGGCCGGCCGCGCCATTCGTAATCGACGGAGATCGTGTCGCGCGTGATGCCGGCCTCGGGACCGACGAGCAGCCGGTCCTCGCCGATCATCCGGTTGACCAGCGTCGACTTGCCGGCATTGGGACGGCCGATGATCGTGACCCGGAGCGGCTTGCTCGGGTCGTCATAGGCGCCCTCCTCCTCGCCCTCCGCGACGGCGGCCGGGGCATCGACCCAGCGCTTGTCGCCATAGCTCTCGTCGAAGGGCTCTTCCTCCTCTGGCTCGACATCGACATAGGGCGCCAGCGCCTCGAGCAGATCGGAGGTGCCCTCGCCATGTTCGGCCGAGAACGGCACAGGATCGCCGAGGCCGAGCGAATAGGCTTCGAAGATGCCGTCCAGGCCCTTCTTCCCCTCCGCCTTGTTGGCCAGCAGAATGACGGGCTTGCCGGACTTGCGGACGAGGTCAGCGAAAGGCTGGTCCATCGGCGTCAGGCCGAGCCGGGCGTCGATCATGAACAGGATGACGTCCGCCTGGGCGATCGCCACCTCGGTCTGGGCGCGCATGCGGCCGGCGAGCGAGCCGGGATCGGCTTCCTCGAGCCCCGCCGTGTCGATGATGGTGAAGCGCAGATGGCCGAGCGCGGCGTCGCCCTCGCGGCGATCGCGCGTCACGCCCGGCCGGTCATCGACCAGGGCGAGCTTCTTGCCGACGAGCCGGTTGAACAGCGTCGACTTGCCGACATTGGGACGGCCGATGATGGCGACAGTGGCGGTCATTCTGATTGCATATTCCGTTACGCCGTCATCCCGGACAAGCCGCGAAGCGGCGCCGATCCGGGATCCATGCCGGAACGCAGCACGGGCAGGCTCAGGCATGGATCCCGGCTCGACCAGCGGTCGCCCGGGATGACGGCGTCGAGTCTCGTTTTTGGCGACTTGCCCGCGATCGTCAGTTCTTCGTCTCGACCGGCCCGCCGCGCACCAGGGCGAGGTACAGTTCGGTGCGCTGGCGCAGGACGGCGGGGGATTGCGGGTCGGTGACGATGGCATCGAACCAGCGGCCGGCATCCTCGAAGAGATTGGCCTTGAGCGCGGCGATGCCGAGGAATTCGCGGGCCGAGTGGCGCCAGGCCCCCTGCGGCGTCGCCAGCGGCTCCAGCGCTGTCCGGAGTTCCGGATAGGGCACGAGATCGACGCGCAGCATGCCGGCGCGCAGACGGGCGAGATCACGGTAGAGCTGCCCCAGCGAACCGTCGGACGCGATCTGGTCGAAGGCAGTCGCCCCGGCGGCAGCATCGCGCTTGGCCGTCTCGGCCGCGAGGCGGAAGCGGGCGATCTGGCGGTAACCGGCCGGCGCGCTCGCGGCGAGTTCGCCGAGGATCGTCTCGGCCTCCGACCCGTTGCCGTCACGCGAGGCCTTGAGGGCCGCCTCGAGCCGGGCGCCGACGACCTGCGAGGCCTGCTGCTCGCGGTAAAGCCAGAACTGCCAGCCGGCTACGGCCGCAACCGCGAGAACGGCCAGGCCCGTGACGAGCCAGCCATATTTCTTCCAGAGCTCCGCCGCCTTGTCGCGGCGCACTTCCTCGTCAATCTCGCGGAAAATATCGGCCATGGTCCGTCAGATATCCTGTGTGGTGCTGCCCGGTAGCATTTCCACCCGGCAATGGCGAGCCGGAACAGGATTTTCCTGGGTCCGACGACGCATTCGTCATCAGGCTGGCAGTTAGGGGGAGCCCGGCTGGGCCCGATGCAGCAGGCTGCCGTCGCCGTAGGAGTAGAAGCGATAGTTCTGCGCGATCGCATGGGCGTAGGCCCGTTTCATCACGTCGAGGCCGCAGAAGGCGGAAACGAGCATGAACAGCGTCGAGCGCGGCAGGTGGAAATTGGTCAGCAGCAGATCGACCGCGCGGAAACGGTAGCCCGGCGTGATGAAGATCGCGGTGTCGCCCGAAAACGGCTGGATGACGCCGTCTTCGCCGGTCGCGCTTTCGAGCAACCGCAGCGAGGTGGTGCCGACGGCGACGATGCGCCCGCCTCTCGCCCGCACGGCATTGAGGGCTGCGGCCGTCTCGGGGGCAATCGTCCCCCATTCGGCGTGCATACGGTGGTCTTCCGTATTCTCGGCCTTCACCGGCAGGAAGGTGCCGGCGCCGACATGGAGCGTGACGAGATGACGGGTGACGCCCCTCGCCTCCAGCGCGGCCACGAGCTCGGGCGTGAAGTGCAGCCCTGCCGTCGGTGCCGCGACGGCGCCGTCCTTGCTGGCATGCATGGTCTGGTAGTCCTGCGCATCGGCGGCATCGGTCGCGCGCTTGCCGGCGATATAGGGTGGCAGCGGCAACTCACCCAGGCGTGCGATGGCCTCGTCGAGATGCGGACCGGCAAGCGCGAAGCGCAGCTCGACCTCCCCGCCCTCCGCCTTGGCGACGATCTCGGCCTGAAGGCGGCCGAGCTCGCAGGCGCTGCTCTCGGATTCGTCGCCGAAGGTGACGGTCTCGCCGAGCGCCAGCTTCTTGGCCGGTCGCGCGAAGGCGCGCCAGCGATCGGCCGCCTCGCGCTTGTGCAGCATGATCTCGATGCGGGCGGAGGCTTCGCCCCGCCGGCGGCGGCCATAGAGCCGCGAGGGGATGACGCGCGTGTCGTTCAGGACGAGCGCGTCACCGGGTTGCAGCAGCTGGACGAGATCGCGGATGCCGCGATCCTCGAAGGGCTGCGGGGCATCGGGCCGGACGACGAGCAGCCGCGCCGCATCGCGCGGGCTGACGGGCCTCAGCGCGATGCGGTCTTCGGGAAGGTCGAAGTCGAAGAGCCCGACATCCACGGCGATGTCAGGCCGCGTCGGCCATCACCTTCATCGAGACGATGGAGTCGGGGTCGCGCACGGGCTCGCCGCGCTTGATGTTGTCGACATTCTCCATGCCTTCCACGACCTGGCCCCAGACCGTGTACTGCTTGTCGAGGAAGCGGGCGTCCTCGAAGACGATGAAGAACTGGCTGTTGGCCGAGTTCGGGTTCTGGGCGCGGGCCATCGAGCAGATGCCGCGGACATGCGGCTCGGCGTTGAACTCCTGCGCCAAGTCCGGGTGCTTCGAGCCGCCGGTGCCGGTGCCGTGCGGGCAGCCGACCTGGGCCATGAAGCCGTCGATGACGCGGTGGAAGACGATGCCGTCATAGAAGCCCTCGCGCGCGAGCAGCTTGATGCGCTCGACATGCTTGGGCGCGAGGTCGGGGCGCAGCTTGATCACCACCTTGCCCTTGGTGGTTTCCATGACGAGGGTGTTCTCGGGATCGAGCGACATCAGATCGGCCTTTCGTTGGACGGCGCGCGGCCGTGGAAGCGGATGGACAAGGGTCGCCCCGCGATAGCGGCTCCGAGCTGCGGCGACAACCTCATAGGTGTGCAGCTGCGAACGGCCGCAACGACGGAGTCGGTGAAACGACGGCGCAGATCGGACTCGGTGTTCTGCGTCTGCCAGGTCACGCGCGGCTGCCCGAAGAGCGAGCCGTCGCGGCGCAGGCTGAAGCGCACCGTCGCCATCGCACCGCTTTCGGGACCATCCATCGCGGGCGGAGTCCAGCAGCGCCGCAGCGCCGGGGCGATGTCGGCGAGGCGGTCGAGCGCGCCGCCGTCGGGCGACTTCATCGCCGGCTCGACGGTGCCGACCACACCGATCTCGCCGCTGCCCGGACGCGGCGCCGACGGAATCGGTCGTGTCGCGGCACCCGGCCCGTCGGCGTCGCCGCCGAAGCGGCCACCGACGCCGGGAAGGTAGCGCTGGCCCGAGGGGGGCGGCAGCACGGGGTTCTGCGAGCCGGAGGGCGGCGGCAGGACCGGGTTCTGCGAGCCGGAGGCCGGCGGCAGGCCGAGATCGGTCGTACCCTGGGCAACGGCCCCGTCCGCCGCGAGCGCGAGCAGAGCGAGGGCGAGCGCACCGGCGACGGCGCGCTGCGCCCTGCCCGCCATCGGGTTACTTCGCGTCCGACTGGAGACGCATGCGGATGATCTTGTCGGGGCCGCTGACCATGCCGCTGCCGGCAGCGCCCTTCTTGATCTTGCGGACGGCCTCCATGCCCGAAACGACCTCGCCGAAGAGGGTGTACTGGCCGGTCAGCGAGCCGCAGCCCTCATAGCAGATGAAGAACTGCGAATTCGCCGAATCGGGGGACTGCGAGCGGGCCATGCCGACCGAGCCGATCTTGTAGGGGGTGGGCGTGAACTCGGCCTTGATGTTGGGCAGGTCGGAGCCGCCGGTGCCCGTGCCCGTCGGATCGCCGGTCTGGGCCATGAAGCCGTCGATGACGCGGTGGAAGACGATGCCGTCATAGAAGCCGCGCTTGGTCAGCGTCTTGATCTGCTCGACATGCTTGGGCGCGAGATCGGGCCGCAGGCGGATCGTCACCGGCCCGTCCTTGGTCTCGAGGATCAGGGTGTTGGCGGGGTCCGGCGTCTGGGCGCCGACGGGGGCCGCCGCGAGGCCGAGCGAGGCGAGAAAAGCGAGGGTGGCAAGCGAGTTGCGCAGCATGATCGTCTCCTGGGCCGCCGGACACCGGCGTGTCTGTCAACGCGGGCGTCGTAACGGCATCCTTTGGCCGGAACAAGGCGCTTGCGGGGCCCTCTAGCACGATGTTGCACCGCACAAGTGCAGCGCAGAATAAATTTGCAAAAAGTTGAGGCTCCGCCTGCCTAAAGTGATGACAAGCGTATGGCGATCGGTTATCAAACCCTTGCTGGACACGCTTTGTTGATCGAAGCGCCGCGGACCAGGTCTCGGGAGGACAAACGCCCGCCAAGTATACGAGTCGCACTCAGGAAGATGTGCGCCGTTACTGCGGTAAAAACAGACTAGAGAAGGCAAGGCATCGGCCTTGCCTTTTTCTTTGTCTGCTGTCCGGCGAAGGCAGCGCCGCCGCTCCGCTCCAGGGCTCAGATGTCGAGCGCCGCCCAGCCATACCAGACGAAGAGGAAGACCACCGCCGCGATCAGCGTGGTGATGACGGCCTTCCGCATCAGGCCCGGCAGAGCCGGCGCGCCGGGCTCGGTGCCCTCGACGACCTCTCCGCTCTCGACCTGGCTGCGGATGCCGAAGGGCAGCACCGCGAAGAGCACGGTCCACCAGATCACGAAATAGACGGCGAAGGCGCTGGCGAAGGTCATCGACGCTCCCCTCCCTCGGCACCCGCCAGCGCGATGCAGGAGAATGCGACGCGCGCCTGCGTCGGGACGCCGAAGCGGGCGGTGTGGCGCGCCGGCAGTCCGCCCGGGAAATGCTTCACATATTCGGCGTTGCAGGCGGCATAGTCCGCCGGGTCGGTAATCAGCATGGTCATCTGCACGACGCGTGCGAGCGAGCTGCCCGCCTCCGTCAGGATCCCGGCGATATGGGCCAGCGCGTTGCGGACTTCGTCTGCCGGCGTCTCGCCGCGGTGGATGCCGCGGGCGGGATCGTGCGGTGCGGAATGGCCGGAGACGAAGACGAGGCCGCCGGCCCGCGTCGCCGCACTGAAGGGCCGCGGCGAACCGGGCTCCGGCTGGCCGAAGAAGCTGATCGGGGACGCGTCCATCGCCTCAGGCCTGCTCGAGTTCGACCAGCGTGCCGGTGAAGTCCTTCGGATGCAGGAAGAGCACCGGCTTGCCATGGGCGCCGATGCGCGGCTCGCCCGTGCCCAGCACCCGCGCACCTTGCGCCTTCAGCCGGTCGCGCGCGGCGAGGATGTCGTCGACCTCGTAGCAGATATGGTGGATGCCGCCATCGGCATTGCGCTCGAGGAACTTCGTGATCGGGGACTCGGCGCCGAGCGGTTCGAGCAGCTCGACCTTGGTGTTCGGCAACTCGACGAAGACGACCGTGACGCCATGTTCCGGCTGCGGCAACGGCTGCGAAACGCGGGCACCGAGCGTATCGCGATAGAGCGCGGTCGCGGCCGCGAGATCTTTCACGGCGATGGCGACGTGGTTGAGGCGTCCGATCATGGTGCTCCCCTGCTGGTTCCGGCCGATCCTAAACCTCGATGACGAGCGCATGCACCAGCGGCTTCTTGCCCCACTCCTCGTTGACCGCACTGCGCAGACCGCGCTCCAGCGCGTTGCGGAGCGCTTCGGGGTCGCGCCGGCGCGCCTTGGGGATGCCGTCGATCAGCTCGGACACCGCATCGGCGACATATTCGTCGAAGCCGGTGCCGTCGCGCGTATAGGGAGGCAGGCCGAGCACCGCGATCTCCGGATCGCCGGCGAGACCGCCCTTCTCGTCGATCGCCACCGCGACCGAGATCATGCCGACGAAGGACAGCCGGCGGCGCTCGGGAATGGTCTTTTCGAGCGCGTTCACCAGGAGGTTGCCGTCCTGGTAGAGCCGGCCATGAGTGACCTCGTCGATCTTGCCGGCGCCATCGGGCGCGATCGCGACGACATCGCCATTGCCGGCGCGCACCACCGTCTTCACGCCGAGCCCGCGGGCGAAAATCGCATGCTCGGACAGGTGCAGGTCCTCGCCATGGGCGGGGATCACGATCTGCGGCTTCAGCCAGCCATAGAGGCGCGCCATCTCCTCGCGGCGCGGATGGCCGGAGACATGGACCAGATGGGTGCGGTCCGTGATGATCTCGATGTTGTCGCGGGCGAGCGCGTTCTGGATGGCGCCCACCGCCTTCTCGTTGCCGGGAATCGTGCGCGAGGAGAAGATCACCCGGTCGCCGGGCGAGAGCGCGATCTCGGGATGGTCGTCGGAGGCGATGCGGGAGAGCGCGGCGCGCGGCTCGCCCTGACTGCCGGTGAGCAGGCAGACGACCTTGTCGCGCGGCAGGTAGCCATAGGTATCGGCCGAGCGGAAGGCGGGAATGCCGTCCAGATAGCCGCATTCGCGCGCGACATCGATGACGCGGTCCATGGCGCGACCGACGACCACGACCTCGCGCTGGTCGGCCATCGCCGCTTCCGCCACCGCACGCAGACGCGCGACGTTCGAGGCGAAGGTGGTGACCGCGACGCGGCCCGGCGCGGAATGGACGAGTTCCTTGAGCTTGGCGGCGACATCCGCCTCGCTCGGCGAGGTGCCGTCGCGCATGACATTGGTCGAGTCGCAAACCAGCGCCAGCACGCCCTCCTCGCCGAGTTCGCGCAGCCGCTTCTCGTCGGTCGGCAGGCCGACCTGGGGCGTCGGGTCGATCTTCCAGTCGCCGGTGTGGACGACGAGGCCGACGGGGGTGCGGATGGCGAGCGCGTTCGATTCGGGGATCGAATGCGCGACCGGCACGAACTCGATGTCGAAGGGGCCGAGCGTGATGCGGCCGCCCTGCGCGACGGTGTGCATCGGCACCTTCGGCGCACCGGGCTCCGAAAGGCGGCGCGTAGCGAGGAGGCCGGCCGCGAATTGCGTGCAGTAGACCGGGGCGCGCAGCGAGGGCCACAGCGCTGCGAGCGCGCCGATATGGTCCTCATGAGCATGGGTAATGATGATGCCGAGGAGATTGGCCCGTTCCTCGACGATGTAGCGCAGGTCCGGCAGGACGATGTCGACGCCGGGCACCTCGGGCCCCGCAAAGGACAGGCCGCAATCGACCAGTATCCATTTCCGCCTGCCCTCCGGCCCATAGCCGTAGAGAGCGGCGTTCATGCCGATCTCGCCGAGGCCACCGAGCGGAACGAAGACGAGCTGGTCTTTGGAGCGGGTCACGAAGAGTCCTGACTGGTCGACAGCCGGCGACGCCGGGAGGATGGGGGAGCCCTAACACGCGGCGCCGCAGGGCTCCATAGCGGCGGCATGTCGCCGATGTCCCCGAGCGGTGGCCCGCGCCGTCAGCGGGCCGCATCCTCCGCAACAGCAGCACCGAAGAACAGATCGCCGGCATCGAAGGTTTGTGTCCCCGTCGACGTCTCGAGCAGCAGCCGGCCGCCGGGGTCAAGGCCGACGAAGACGCCGGTGACGGCGCCCGAGGGCGGCCGGATCGTGATCGTTTCGCCGAGGAAGGCCGCCCGCTCCAGCCAGGCCTCTCGGATGGGGCCGAAGCCGCCGGGCCGGCACCAGATCGCGAAACGCTGTGCCCAGGCCTCCGCCAGCGCCTCCAGCACCGCCTCGATCGTGACATCGGGCGCATGGGCGCGCAGGAAGCTCGCAGGATAGGGCGTCCCTTGCGCGCAGGACGCGATGTTGACACCGAGTCCGGCGATGACGGCGAAGCGCCCTTCCCCGCTTTCGCCTTCGAGCAGCAGACCCGAGCATTTCGCGCCGTCGACGAGCAGGTCGTTCGGCCATTTCAGCGCCAGCCGGGGGGCCGTGAGCCCCGTCACGCGCGCGGCGGCATCGTGCAAAGCGAGCCCCGCGACGAAACCGAGCTGCGGTGCCAACGCCGGCTCGCAGGGGTTGACCAGAAGGAGGCTCGCATAGAGATTGCCCGGCGGCGAGGTCCATTGCCGGCCATGGCGGCCGCGCCCGGAATTCTGGCTGCGCGCGACGATCCAGAGCAGGCCAGGGTCGCCCTGATTCAGCGCACGCCGCGCCTCCTCCATGGTCGAGCCGACCTCGTCGCGGATGATCAGCCGGTAGCCGGCGGCGCGGGCGGCTTCACCGAGCATGGCACCACGCGTCATTCTCGGGCGCAGCGCAGCGGAGACCCGAGAATCTCAGGCCGGACGGAACCCCGTAGACTTCGTGTCCTGAGATGCTCGGGTCAGGCCCGAGCATGACGTCCCTGCTCAAAACAGCGACTTCGCCGCCGCGCCGGCCGAGTTCAGCAGCGGGGCCGGCAACAGCGACAGCGCCATCACGAAGAGCGCCGAGATCAGCAGCACCGCGCGAACGCCGATGTCGCCCTTCTCGAAGGCCGGCTTGGGCTCGTCGAAATAGATCACCTTGACGAGGCGCAGATAGTAATAGGCGCCGATGACACTGGTGACGACGCCGACCACGGCGAGCACGTAGAGCTTGGCGTCGATCGCGGCGAGGAAGACGTAGAACTTCGCCCAGAAGCCGGCGAGCGGCGGGATGCCGGCGAGCGAGAACATCATCATCGACAGCGCGAAGGCCATCCAGGGATTGGTCCGCGACAGGCCGGCGAGCTCTCCGATCTCCTCGACCGGCTTGCCGTCGCGGCGCATCAGCAGCACGCAGGCGAACGCCGCCAGCGTCGTCGCGAGATAGATCGCCATATAGACCAGCACGCCCTGGACGCCGCTGACGGTGCCGGCCGCGAGACCGACAAGCGCATAGCCCATATTGGCGATGGAGGAATAGGCGAGCAGGCGCTTGATGTTGGTCTGGCCGATCGCGGCAAAGGCGCCGAGCGCCATCGAGGCGATGGCGATGAAGATCACGATCTGCTGCCACTCATGCAGCGCGCCCGGGAAGGCGCCGACGAAGATGCGCACGACCATCGCCATCGCCGCCATCTTGGGGGCGGAGGCGAAGAAGGCGGCGACCGGGGTCGGCGCGCCCTCATAGACGTCCGGCGTCCACATGTGGAAGGGCACGGCGGAGATCTTGAAGGCGACACCGGCCGCGATGAAGACGATGCCGAAGATCAGCCCGAGGCCGGCATGGCCGTGCTGCACGGCGGCGGCGATGCCCGGATAGGCCACCGTGCCGGTGAAGCCGTAGACCAGGGAGGCCCCGTAAAGCAGCATGCCCGACGAGAGCGCGCCGAGGACGAAGTATTTCAGTCCGGCCTCCGTCGACCGGGCGTTGTCGCGGTCGAAGGCGGCGACGACGTAGAGCGCCAGCGACTGCAGCTCGAGGCCGACATAGAGGCTGATGAGATCGTTCGCCGAGATCATCATCATCATACCGATGGTGGCGAGCACGACGAGGATCGGGAACTCGAAGCGCATCGAGCCGTCGCGGCGCAGGCTGTCGGCCGAGAGCAGGATCGCGGCCGCCGCACCCAGAAGCGTCAGCACCTTGAAGAAGCGGGCGAAGCCGTCGGCGATGAAGCCGTCATTGAACGTCAGAGCCCGGCCCGTGCCAGACAGCACCAGGACGAGCGTCAGCGCGAACAGCGCCAGCGCTACGCCCTCGAGCAGGCGCGTCGCCTTCTCGCCGCGGATCGCGCCGACCAGCACCATCGCGATGGCGCCGATGGCGAGGACGATTTCCGGGAGTGCCGGGCCGAGAGCGGGCAGAGCCATCCTGCGAGACCTTACTGAACGACCAGCATCGCCGTTTTCGCGGCGGTGAGAGCGGCCTGATAATTCTTGATGAGCGCTTCGGTCGGCGCGGCGAAGGCGTCCAGGATCGTGCCCGGGCGGATGCCGTACCAGACGGTCAGCAGGACGAGCGGGACCAGGATCGCCATCTCGCGGCGATCGAGATCGGCGATGTCCTTCAGCTCGGGCTTGACCAGCTCGCCGAAGACGACGCGGCGATAGAGCCAGAGCGCATAGGCGGCCGAGAGGATGACGCCCGAGCAGGCGATGAAGGCGACCCAGGGGTTGGCGCGGAAGGCGCCCATCAGCGTCAGGAACTCGCCGACGAAGCCGGCGGTGCCGGGCAGGCCGACATTGGCCATGGTGAAGACCATGAAGATGACGGCGTAGACCGGCATCCGGTTCACCAGCCCGCCATAGGCCGCGATCTCGCGCGTGTGCATGCGGTCATAGATCACGCCGACGCAGAGGAAGAGCGCGCCCGAGACCAGCCCGTGGCTGACCATCTGGAACATCGCGCCCTGGATGCCCTGCGGCGTCAGGGTGAAGAGGCCCATGGTGACGAAGCCCATATGCGCCACCGAGGAGTAGGCGATGAGCTTCTTGATGTCCTCCTGCATCAGCGCCACCAGCGAGGTGTAGACGATGGCGATGACCGACAGCGCGAAGACGAAGGAGGCGAAATAGGCCGAGGCCTCCGGGAACATCGGGATCGAGAAGCGGATGAAGCCGTAGCCGCCCATCTTCAGCATGATCGCGGCGAGCACGACGGAGCCCGCGGTCGGCGCCTCGACATGGGCGTCGGGCAGCCAGGTATGGACGGGCCACATCGGCATCTTCACCGCGAAGGAGGCGAAGAAGGCGAGCCACAGCCAGGTCTGCATGCTGGCCGGGAACTTGTGCGCCAGCAGCGTCGGGATGTCGGTCGTGCCGGCGTTCCAGTACATCGCCATCAGCGCCAGCAGCAGCAGCACCGAGCCGAGCAGCGTGTAGAGGAAGAACTTGTAGGAGGCGTAGACGCGCCGCTTGCCGCCCCAGATGCCGATGATCAGGAACATCGGGATCAGGCCGCCCTCGAAGAAGAGGTAGAACAGCACGAGGTCGAGCGCCACGAAGACGCCGATCATCAGCGTCTCGAGGATCAGGAACGCGACCATGTATTCGCGCACCCGCTTCGTGATCGCATGCCAGGACGCCAGGATGCAGAACGGCATCAGGAAGGCGGTCAGCACCACGAAGGGGAAGGAGAAACCGTCGACGCCGAGCTTGAACTGGATGGCATCAGAAACCCAGGCATGGGTCTCGACCATCTGGAAGCCGGGATTGGCGGGGTCGAACTTCGCCCAGGCGACGCAGGCCAGGACGAAGGTCGCGACCGTGGCGGCGAGCGCGGCATAGCGCGCATTGGACTCGACCGAGGCCTGGTCGCCACGCTGCGCCAGGATGAAGGCCGCGCCGACCAGCGGCAGGACGAGAAGACCGGTGAGGATTCCGAAGCCGAACATCATCTCACCCGCGCGCCACGAGATACCAGGTCACCAGGCCCGCGACGCCCATGAGCATGGCGAAGGCATAGTGGTAGAGATAGCCGGTCTGCAGCCGCACGACCCGGTTGGTGACGTCGACAACGCGGGCGGAGATGCCGTCCGGGCCCATGCCGTCGATGACGAAGCCGTCGCCCTTCTTCCAGAGGAACTTGCCGATCCACATCGCCGGCTTCACGAACAGGAAGTCGTAGATCTCGTCGAAATACCACTTGTTGAGCAGGAAGCGGTACAGGACCGGATTGGCGGCGGCGAGCTTGCCCGGCACGTCGGGCCGGCGGACATACATGTACCACGCCAGCGCCAGGCCGATCAGCATGGCGACGAAGGGCGACCAGATCACCCATTTCGGCACCTCGTGCATCTCGTGCAGGATGTGGTTGTCCTTGCCCGTGAAGAGCGCGGCTTTCCAGAAGTGCTCGTAGTCGTGGCCGATGAAGGCGCCCTTGAAGGCGAAGCCGGCAGCCACCGCGCCGAGAGACAGCACGGCGAGCGGAATCAGCATCACCAGCGGGCTCTCATGCGGCTTGTGGTCATGACCATGGCCGTGGTGGTCGTCATGCGCATGAGCGGCATGGGCGTGGGCGTGATCGTCGTGACCGTGGGCGTGGGAGTCGTGACCATGCGCGTCGTGGCCGTGGCCGGCCCAGCGCGGCTTGCCCTCGAAGGTCATGAAGTAGAGCCGCCAGGAATAGAAGGAGGTGAAGCAGGCGGCGACGACCAGCAGCACGAAGGCGTAGGACGCCGCGAAGCCCTTATGCGCCACGGCGGCATAGGCGCTCTCGATGATCGCATCCTTCGAGAAATAGCCGGCGAGCAGCGGGAAGCCGGTCAGCGCCAGCGTGCCGATCGTCATTGCGGCGGCCGTCAGCGGGATGTGCTTCCGCAGTCCCCCCATGTTCCGCATGTCCTGCTCGTGATGCATCGCGTGGATGACCGAGCCGGCGCCGAGGAACAGCAGCGCCTTGAAGAAGGCGTGCGTGAAGAGGTGGAAGACGCCGGCCGAATAGGCGCCGACGCCCAGCGCGACGAACATGTAGCCGAGCTGCGAGCAGGTCGAATAGGCGATGACGCGCTTGATGTCGTTCTGGACGAGGCCGACCGTGGCGGCGAAGAAGGCGGTCGTCGCGCCGATGACGATGACGACGGTGAGCGCAACCGGTGCGTATTCGAAGATCGGCGACAGGCGCGCGACCATGAAGACGCCGGCGGTGACCATGGTCGCCGCATGGATGAGCGCGGAGACCGGGGTCGGGCCCTCCATCGCGTCCGGCAGCCAGGTGTGCAGCAGGAACTGGGCCGACTTGCCCATCGCACCCATGAACAAGAGCAGCGCGGTCAGCGTCAGCGCGTTCCAGTCATAGCCGAGGAAGCGGAAGCTCTTCTCGGTCAGGCCGGCGATCTGCGGGAAGATGGTGTCGAAGGCGACCGAGCCGGTCAGCACGAAGACCAGGAAGATGCCGAGCAGGAAGCCGAAATCGCCGACGCGGTTGACGATGAAGGCCTTCATGGCGGCGGCGCAGGCGGAGGGCTTCTGGTACCAGAAGCCGATCAGCAGATAGGAGGCGAGGCCGACGCCCTCCCAGCCGAAGAACATCTGCAGCAGGTTGTCCGCCGTCACCAGCATCAGCATGGCGAAGGTAAAGAGCGAGAGATAGGCGAAGAAGCGCGGCCGGTGCGGATCCTCGTGCATGTACCCGATCGAGTACAGGTGCACGAGCGAGGACACGGTGTTCACGACGACCAGCATCACCACGGTCAGCGTGTCGATGCGGAAGGCCCAGTCCACCTGGAGCCCGCCCGAGGACATCCAGGTCGCAACCTGGACGCGCGTGGTGCCCGAGCCGAAGCCGACATTGAAGAAGGCGATCCAGGACAGGACGGCCGATACGATCAGCAGCGAGGTGGTGACGATTTCCGAGCCGCGCGCACCGATCAGCCGGCCGAAGAGGCCGGCGATCAGGAAGCCGATCAGGGGGAGGAAGACGATCGCGTGATACATGGGGCGGATCCGGGCGCTGGCGCCTCAGCCTTTCATCATGTTGATGTCTTCCACCGCGATCGTGCCGCGGTTGCGGAAGTAGACGACGAGAATGGCGAGGCCGATCGCCGCCTCGGCCGCCGCCACCGTCAGGACCAGCAGCGCGAAGACCTGCCCGACGATGTCGTTCAGGAAGCTCGAGAAGGCGACGAAGTTCAGGTTGACCGAGAGCAGGATCAGCTCGACCGACATCAGGATGACGATGACGTTCTTCCGGTTCAGGAAGATGCCGAGCACGCCCAGCGTGAACAGGATCGCGCCGACGGCGAGATAGTGGCCAAGGCCGATCATCAGACGGTCTCCTCCGGCAGGGCCGCGCCCGGCTGCACCTTCTTGACGTCCATCGCGGTCGCCTTGGTGCGGGCGTTCTGCTGCACGATGTCCTGGCGCTTGATGCCGACGCGCTCGCGCAGGGTCAGCACGATCGCGCCGATCATCGCGACGAGCAGGACGAGGCCCGCCGCCTGGAAGTAGTAGACATATTGCGTGTAGAGCACCCGCCCGAGCGCCTCGGTGTTGGTGATGCCGGATGGGATCGCTGCGACGGGCGCGCGCACGATCTGCGGGTCGATCACCCAGGCGCCGACCACAAGGAGCAGCTCGACCGCGAAGACGAGGCCGATCAGCGCCCCGATCGGCAGATAGTTCAGGAAGCCCTGGCGGAACTCGGCGAAATCAACGTCGAGCATCATCACGACGAAGAGGAACAGCACCGCCACCGCGCCGACATAGACGACGATCAGCAGCATCGCCAAAAACTCGGCGCCCAGCAGCAGGAAGAGCCCCGCCGCGTTGACGAAGGCGAGGATCAGGTAGAGCACCGAATGGACGGGGTTGCGCGAGGCCACCACCATGAACGCCGAGGCGACGGTGACACCTGCGAAGAGATAGAAGAAGGCCGCTGCGGCATTCATCTCGGTCAGCCTTTCCGCCCCTGCCGGCGGCTCTCGTGTTCCGTGCCGCCCGACTCTCGCCGGGCGTCGTTTGGAGCGTCTATAGTCAGGCCCACCGGCTGCGACAACCGCGCCCTGAGCCTGCCGGACCCTCAGCGATAGGGAGCGTCCATCGCGATGTTGCGCGCGATCTCGCGCTCCCAGCGGGCGCCGTTCGCGAGCAGCCGGTCCTTGTCGTAGAACAGCTCCTCGCGGGTCTCGGTGGCGAATTCGAAATTCGGCCCCTCGACGATCGCATCGACCGGGCAGGCCTCCTGGCAGAAGCCGCAATAGATGCACTTCGTCATGTCGATGTCGTAGCGCGTGGTGCGGCGCGTGCCGTCGTTGCGACGCGGGCCGGCCTCGATGGTGATGGCCTGCGCCGGGCAGATCGCCTCGCAGAGCTTGCAGGCGATGCAGCGCTCCTCGCCGTTGGGATAACGGCGCAGCGCATGCTCGCCGCGGAAGCGGGGGCTCTGCGGGTTCTTCTCGAAGGGGTAGTTGATGGTCGCCTTCGGCTTGAAGAAATAGCGCATCGACAGCGCGAACGCGCCGACGAACTCCTTCAGCAGCAGGCCCTTGGCGGCTTGTGCGAGCGACATCGCCTTCGTCCTTCCCTCTCAGCCGAACAGCGTCCGGCCGATCACATAACCCAGCACCGGCGTGACACCGATCATCAGAACGGCCAGCGCCAGCTTCAGCACGCGGATGCGGCGCTCATAGTCGTCGCGCTCCGCCTGCGTCGTCGAACGATCGGTCCGGCGCAGCGCCGCGATGACGACGCCCGACACGATCCTGTATTCCAGCAGCCCCAACACGAAGCCGAGGACGGCTCCGATCGCGCCCGCCATGCTCATCCCGGCACCAGCCCCAGCCACTGCACGGCGCGGCTCCCGAGGAGGCCCCCGAGAAAGACCGCGAAGATCCACCCGTTCCAGGCGAAGTCGAACATCGCGTCGACTGCGCCGAACCACTGGCCGCGCCAGGCGAGGTAGCACCCCGCGAAGAACAGCCCGCCGCCCGCCACCATCCCGGCAACCCCGCCGAGGACGGACGCAACCATCAGCGCGCCGGGCCCCAGCCCGTCAGCTGCAGCACGAAGGCGACCACCACCACGGAGACCAGCGAGAGCGGGAGGAAGACCTTCCAGCCCAGCCGCATCAGCTGGTCGTAGCGGTAGCGCGGCACGAAGGCCTTCACCATCGCGAACATGAAGAAGATCAGGCAGACCTTGAGCGCGAACCAGAACACGCCCGGCAGCCAGGTGAATGGCGCGATCGGGAACGGCGGCAGCCAGCCGCCGAGGAACAGGATCGTGGTCAGCGCGCACATGGTCATGATCGCCACGTATTCGCCGAGCATGAACAGCAAATACGGGGTCGAGGAGTATTCGACCATATAGCCCGCGACGAGCTCCGACTCCGCCTCCGGCAGATCGAAGGGCGGGCGGTTCGTCTCGGCCAGCGCCGAGATGAAGAAGATCACGAACATCGGGAAGAGCGGCAGCCAGTACCAGCCCAACAGGCCGGCCTTGGTGTTCTGCGCCTCGACGATGGCGGTGAGGTTCAGCGAGCCGACGCAGAGCAGCACGGTGATGATGACGAAGCCGATCGAGACCTCGTAGGAGACCATCTGCGCGGCCGAGCGCAGCGCGCCCATGAACGGGTATTTCGAATTCGAGGCCCAGCCCGCCATGATGACGCCGTAGACGCCGAGCGAGGAGATGGCGAGGATGTAGAGGATGCCGACATTGATGTCGGCGATCGCCCAGCCCGGCGCGACCGGGATCACCGCCCAGGCGCGGAGCGCCAGGAGGCAGGAGACGAAGGGCGCCAGGATGAAGACGCCCTTGTTCGAGCCCGACGGAATGATCGGCTCCTTGAAGGCGAATTTCAGCAGGTCCGCGAAGCTCTGGAACAGGCCGAAGGGCCCGACCACGTTGGGGCCGCGCCGCAGCTGCACCGCCGCCCAGATCTTGCGGTCCGCCAGCAGGATGTAGGCGATGAAGACGAGCAGGCAGACCAGCAGCAGCAGGCTCTTGCCCAGCATGATCGCGAGATCGAGAACGAGGTCCCAGTTCATGGCCGGTTACTCCGCCGCCTGCCGAAGCCGGCCCGAGGCCAGCGCCGAGCATTCGGCCATCACGGCGGACGCGCGCGCGATCGGGTTGGTCTGGTAGAAATCGGCGACGGGCGAGACGAAGCCCGCCTTGTCGAGCTTGCCGCCGAGCCCGGCGAGAGAAGCCAAGCTGCTGGCATCCGTCGTCTGCAGCGTGTCGAGCGCCGCGAAATGCGGATGGGCCGCATAGAGCGCCTGGCGCAGGCCGGCCAGCGAGTCGAAGGGCAGCGTCTTCCCGAGCGCGGCTGAGAGCGCACGCAGCACCGCCCAGTCCTCGCGGGCATCGCCCGGCGGGAAGGTGGCGCGCGCGGTCATCTGCACGCGGCCTTCGGTGTTCACATAGGTCGCCGACTTCTCGGTATAGGCGGCGCCGGGCAGGATGACGTCGGCGCGGTGGGCGCCGCGGTCGCCATGGGTGCCCTGGTAGATCACGAAGGCGCCTGCCGGCACCTCGACCTCGTCGGCGCCGAGCAGGAACAGCACGTCGAGCGCGCCGGGCGCGAGCATGCCGGCGACATCGAGGCCCCCCTCACCCGGCACGAAGCCGAGATCGAGCGCGCCGACGCGGGCAGCGGCGGTGTGCAGCACGCCGAAGCCGTTCCAGCCGTCGCTCACGGCGCCGAGCGCCTGGGCGGCCTTCGCCGCCAGCGCCAGCACGGCCTCGCCGTCGGCGCGGGCGAGAGCGCCCTGCCCGATCAGCACCATCGGCCGCTCGCCCGCCTTCTCCGCCTTGCCGGCGAGATCGGCCAGCGTGTCGGTGCCGGCGCCGAGGTAATCATAGTCATAGGTCAGGTCGGCCTGCTCGCCGATGAGCTGGATCTTGAAATCGCCGCGCAGCCAGCGCTTGCGGATGCGGGCGTTCAGGATCGGCGCCTCGCGGCGCGGGTTGGCGCCGATGATCAGCAGCGAGGTCGCCTCCTCGATGCCTGCGATGCCGGCATTGAGAACGTAGCTGGCGCGGCCGAACTTCGGATGCAGCCTGGTGCCGTCCTGGCGGGCGTCGAGATTGGCCGAGCCGAGCGAGCCGATCAGGCTCTGCAGCGCGAACAGCTCCTCCACCGCCGCGAGATCGCCGGCAATGGCGCCGATCTTCTCAGGCCTGGCCGCCTTCACCTTGCCGGCGATCAGCGCGAACGCCTCGTTCCAGGAGGCCGGGCGGAGCGCGCCGTTCTGGCGGATATAGGGCCGGTCGAGACGCTGCGTGCGCAGACCGTCGACGATGTGGCGCGTCTTGTCGGAGATCCACTCCTCGTTCACCGCCTCGTTGAGGCGGGGCAGGATGCGCATGACCTCCTTGCCGCGGGAATCGACGCGGATCGCCGAGCCGAGGGCGTCCATCACGTCGATGGACTGGGTCTTGGACAGCTCCCAGGGCCGGGCCTTGTTCTGGTAGGGCTTCGAGGTCAGCGCGCCGACCGGGCAGAGATCGACGACGTTGCCCTGCAGCTCCGAGCTCATCGCCTGCTCGAGATAGGTGGTGATCTCCATATCCTCGCCGCGCCCGATGGCGCCGAGATCGGAGCCGCCCGCAACCTCCGTGGTGAAGCGGACGCAGCGCGTGCACTGGATGCAGCGCGTCATCGAGGTCTTGACCAGCGGGCCGATATACTTGTCCTCGACCGCGCGCTTGTTCTCGGCATAGCGCGAGGTGTCGACGCCATAGGCCATGGCCTGGTCCTGCAGGTCGCACTCGCCGCCCTGGTCGCAGATCGGGCAATCCAGCGGGTGGTTGATGAGGAGGAACTCCATCACCCCCTCGCGCGCCTTCTTGACCATCGGCGACTTGGTCGAGACGACCGGCGGCTCGCCATTCGGGCCGGGGCGCAGATCGCGCACGCCGATGGCGCAGGAGGCCTGCGGCTTGGGCGGGCCACCCTTCACCTCGACGAGGCACATCCGGCAATTGCCGGCGATCGACAACCGCTCATGGAAGCAGAAGCGCGGCACCTCGGCCCCCGCGGCCTCGCAGGCCTGCAGGACCGTATATTCGGCGGGTACGTCGATCTCGATGCCGTCGATGATGAGTTTGGTCATGCTCTCACTCCGCCGCCATCATGCGCACGGGCTCGCTGTGCGGGTTGGCGGCATAGTCGTCGATGCGCTGCTCGATCTCGTGACGGAAATGCGCGATCAGGCCCTGGATCGGCCAGGCGGCGGCATCGCCGAGCGCGCAGATCGTGTGTCCCTCGATCTGCTTGGTGACGTCGAGCAGCATGTCGATCTCGCGCTTCTGGGCGCGGCCCTCGGCCATGCGCTCCATGACGCGCCACATCCAGCCCGTGCCCTCGCGGCAGGGCGTGCACTGGCCGCAGCTCTCGTGCTTGTAGAAATGGCTGATGCGGGCGATGGCGCGGACGATGTCGGTCGACTTGTCCATGACGATCACGGCCGCCGTGCCGAGGCCCGACTTCAGCTTCGACAGCGAGTCGAAATCCATCGGCGTGTCTATGATCTGCTCGGCCGGGACCATCCGCACCGAGGAGCCGCCCGGGATGACCGCCTTGAGGTTGTCCCAGCCGCCGCGGATGCCGCCGCAATGCCGGTCGATCAGCTCGCGGAAGGTGATGCCCATCACCTCTTCCACGTTGCAGGGCTTGTTCACATGGCCCGAGACGCAGAACAGCTTGGTGCCGACATTGTTGGGGTTGCCCAGCGCCGAGAACCAGGCCGCACCGCGGCGCAGGATGGTCGGCGCCACCGCGATCGACTCGACGTTGTTCACCGTGGTCGGGCAGCCATACAAGCCGACATTGGCCGGGAATGGCGGCTTCATCCGCGGCATGCCCTTCTTGCCCTCGAGGCTTTCGAGCAGGGCCGTCTCCTCGCCGCAGATATAGGCGCCGGCGCCGTGATGGACGTAGAGATCGAAGGGATAGCCGTGGACGTTGTCCTTGCCGATCAGCTTCGCCTCATAAGCCTCGTCGACGGCGCGCTGCAGCGCCTCGCGCTCGCGGATGTATTCGCCGCGGATGTAGATGTAGGCCGCATGGGCGCCCATGGCGAAGGACGCGATCAGGCAGCCTTCGACCAGCGTATGCGGGTCGTTGCGCATGATCTCGCGGTCCTTGCAGGTGCCGGGCTCCGACTCGTCGGCATTGACTACGAGGTAATGCGGCCGCCCGTCGTTCTGCTTGGGCATGAAGGACCATTTCAGGCCGGTCGGGAAGCCGGCGCCGCCGCGCCCGCGCAGGCCCGACTTCTTCATCTCGTCGATGATCCAGTCGCGCCCCTGCTCGAGCAGGAACTTGGTGCCGTCCCAGGCGCCGCGCGCGATGGCGCCCTTCAGCGACAGGTCGTGAAGGCCGTAGAGATTGGTGAAAATACGATCGCGATCGGCGAGCATCGTCCTGCCCTCACTTCACCGGCTTGTCGGCGGGCGCGCCGGCTGATTTGGCCGACTCCGCGGCGGACTTCGCATCGACCTTGCCACCGGCGGCCGGGGTGTCGTTGGCGGCGCTCGTCGGCTGGCCCGGTTCGGACGGCTTCGGGCGGCCCGGCGCCGCGGTCTCCGTCGCCGGCTTTGTCGCCGCAGCCGGCGTCGCGTCGGTTTTGCTCGCTTCAGCCTTCTTGGCCTCCGCCTCGGCCGCGGCCTTGGCGGCGGCGGCTTCGGCGGCCGCCTTGCGCTGCTCGGTGACGCGCTTCTGCCAGTCGCCGGCGCCGATTACCGAGCCGTCATAGAGGGCCGGGTCCTTCAGCGTCTCGCCGCCGCCGACCGGCTCGGATCCGGAGCGGCCGATCTGCGAGCCCGTCTTGACCGGGCGGCCATGGCGCAGATCCTCGAGCAGCGCCTTGAAGTTCTCGGGCGTCAGATCCTCGTAATAGTCGAAATTGATCTGCGCCATCGGCGCGTTGCAGCAGGCGCCGAGGCACTCGACCTCGAGCCAGGAAAGCTTGCCGTCGGCGCTGACCGTCGATTGCGGACCGATCACGTCGAGGCAGACCTTCTTCAGCGCCTCCGCCCCGCGCAGCGCGCAGGGCGTGGTGCCGCAGAGCTGGACGAAATGCTCGCCGACCGGCTGCAGGTTGAACATGGTGTAGAAGGTCGCGACCTCCATCACCCGCATCGGCGCCATGCCCAGCTTGCGCGCGACCGCCTCGATCGCGGCCCGCGGCAGCCAGCCGTCATGCTGCTCCTGCGCCTTCCACAGCAGCGGGATCACGGCCGAGGCCTGACGCCCCTCCGGATATTTGGCGATCTGCTGGTCGGCCCAGTTCTCGTTCGCCGCGTCGAAGGCGAAGGAGGCGGGCTGGACGGCATCGGGGGCGAGACGACGGACGGACATCAGCGGTCAACTTCACCAAAGACGATATCGAGGGAGCCGAGGATCGCGGAAACGTCCGCCAGCATGTGCTTGCGGCACATGAAGTCCATGGCCTGGAGATGGGCGAAGCCGGGCGCCTTGATCTTGGCGCGGTAGGGCTTGTTGGTGCCGTCGGCGACGAGATAGACGCCGAACTCGCCCTTGGGCGCCTCGACGGCGCAGTATACCTCGCCCTCGGGGACCTTGAAGCCCTCGGTGTAGAGCTTGAAGTGATGGATCAGCGCTTCCATCGAGCGCTTCATCTCGCCGCGCTTGGGCGGCACCATCTTGCCGTCGAGCGCCGAGATCCGCCCGCCGCCATCGGCCGAGAGCAGCTTCTCGCAGCACTGCTTCATGATACGGACCGACTGGCGCATCTCTTCCATGCGGATGCAGTAGCGGTCGTAGCAGTCGCCGTTCTTGCCGACGGGGATGTCGAAATCCATCTCGGCATAGCACTCGTAGGGCTGCGACTTGCGCAGGTCCCAGGCGGCGCCGGAGCCGCGGACCATCACGCCCGAGAAGCCCCATTTCCAGCAGGTCTCGAGATCGACGACGCCGATGTCGACATTGCGCTGCTTGAAGATGCGGTTGTCGGTCAGCAGACCCTCGAGGTCGTCGCAGGTCTGCAGGAACGGGTCGCACCACTCGGCGATGTCGTGGATCAGCGAGGGCGGCAGGTCCTGGTGCACGCCGCCGGGACGGAAATAGGCCGCGTGCATGCGCGCGCCCGAGGCCCGCTCATAGAACACCATCAGCTTCTCGCGCTCCTCGAAGCCCCAGAGCGGCGGCGTCAGCGCGCCGACATCCATCGCCTGCGTGGTGACGTTGAGGAGATGGGAGAGGATGCGACCGATCTCGGAATAGAGCACGCGGATGAGCTGGCCGCGGCGCGGGACCTCGACGCCCATCAGCTTCTCGACCGCCAGGCAGTAGGCATGCTCCTGGTTCATCGGCGCGACATAGTCGAGCCGGTCGAAATAGGGCATCGCCTGGAGATAGGTCTTGGCCTCGATCAGCTTCTCGGTGCCGCGGTGCAGCAGGCCGATATGCGGGTCGACGCGCTCGACGATCTCTCCGTCGAGTTCGAGCACGAGGCGCAGAACGCCATGGGCCGCCGGGTGCTGCGGGCCGAAATTGATCGAGAAGTTCCGGATGTTGTGCTCGGTCATGTCCGGCTCCGATCAGACCGTTTTCGCCTTCTCGTCGCCCGGCAGGACGTAATCCGTCCCTTCCCAAGGCGAGAGGAAATCGAAGTTGCGGAATTCCTGGTTGAGCTTCACCGGCTCGTAGACGACACGCTTCTGCTCGTCGTCGTAGCGGACCTCGACATAGCCGGTCAGCGGGAAGTCCTTGCGCAGCGGATAACCCTCGAAGCCATAGTCGGTGAGGATGCGGCGCAGGTCAGGATGGCCCGAGAACAGGATGCCGTAGAAATCATAGGCCTCGCGCTCGTACCAGTTCGCGGCCGGGAAGACCTCGATGATCGAGGGGACCGGCGTCGCCTCGTCGGTCTGCACCTTCACGCGGATGCGGCGGTTCGAATAGGGCGCGAGCAAATGGTAGACGACGTCGAAGCGCTTCTCGCGGCCGGGATAGTCGGCACCGGCGATGTCGGTGAAATTGACGAAGCGGAAGCGGCGGTCGCCGTAGAGCGTCTTCATCACCTCGACGATCGAGGCGGCTTCGGCATGGATAGTCAGCTCGTCGAAGGCGACGACGGCCTCGGTGACCGCGCCCGGCAGCGCCGCCTTGATCTCTTCGCCGAGTTGTACGAGCGCTTCGCTCATCATCTCACCTTCGTTGACCCATCTGCGTCACGGTGGGGTCTGGCCCGACCGTCTCATGCAGGATTGGGCCCAATCCCTGTCCTGTCCGTCGCGAGCCGGCCGGGCGAGGCCCGACCGACGGATACGGCCTAGCGCTCGATCGTGCCCGTGCGCCGGATCTTCTTCTGCAGCAGTAGCACGCCGTAGAGCAGCGCCTCCGCCGTCGGCGGGCAGCCCGGCACATAGATATCGATCGGCACGATGCGGTCGCAGCCGCGCACCACCGAATAGCTGTAGTGGTAGTAGCCGCCGCCATTGGCGCAGGAGCCCATCGAGATGACGTAGCGCGGCTCGGGCATCTGGTCGTAGACCTTGCGCAGCGCCGGAGCCATCTTGTTGGTCAGCGTGCCGGCGACGATCATCACGTCCGACTGGCGCGGCGAGGCACGCGGCGCGAAGCCGAAGCGCTCGACATCGTAGCGCGGCATCGAGAGCTGCATCATCTCGACCGCGCAGCAGGCAAGGCCGAAGGTCATCCACATCAGCGAGCCGGTGCGCGACCAGTTGATCAGGTCGTCGGTCGCGGTGACGAGGAAGCCCTTGTCGGCGAGTTCGCTGTTGATCGCCGTGAAGAAGGGGTCGCGCTGGCCGACCGGCAAGCCGTCCGGCCCGACGAGCCCCTTGGGCGCGGGCGCGACGAGCGGGTTCCCGCGGTCGATCGCTGTCATTGCCATTCTCGTATCCTCGTGAACCGTAACCGTCAGATATGCCTCGCGCTTTGCGCCTGCGAGGCGACAGTTAGTCCCACTCGAGCGCACCCTTGCGCCATTCGTAGACGAAGCCGACGGTCAACACGCCCAGGAAGACCATCATCGACCAGAAACCATACCAGCCGAGCTCGCCGAAAGCGACCGCCCAGGGGAAGAGGAAAGCGACTTCGAGGTCGAAGATGATGAACAGGATCGCCACCAGATAGAAGCGCACATCGAACTTCATGCGCGCATCGTCGAAGGCGTTGAAGCCGCACTCATAGGCCGAGAGCTTCTCGGGGTCCGGCTTCGAATAGGCGATCGCGAAGGGAGCGATCAGCAGCGCCAGGCCGATGAACGCCGAGACGCCGAGGAAGATCACCAGCGGCAGATAGTCGTTCAGCAGCGACGGCACCGGAAGAGCTTGCATGGACGATCCCGCCTCAAAACGGACGCGGCACCGCGCCGCCGCTGTCGATTAGACCTTGCTTTAGAATGAAGCAAGACTCTGCCGCGCTGCAGCATCGCGCAGCGGGGTTGAATACCGCGCAGGATGAACGATTTCTCTCGATCCCGCCGCGGCCTCCGGCGGCATCGCCCGAATTTCGCCGCAGAATGCCGGCTTCCCGCTAGCCGCACAGGACGCGACACGACAAACTCGCGTCGAATCGACTCATCCGCGTTTCGCCGCGATGTCCCAGAAGAGGCACCCATGCCCGCGCATCTCCGGTCTCTGTTCGCCGCCCCGCTCCTCCTGGTCGCCGGGCTGCAGCTCGCGCAGGCTGAGGCGCTCGACCTGTCGCGGGCGAGCTGTGCCGATTTCGTCTCGATGAACGAGAACGACCGCACCCAGCTCTCGCTCTGGCTGGCGGGTTATTTCGCCGGGAGTGCGATGCGTCCGCTGCTGGACACCGACAAGGTGACAGCCGCGCCCGCCGCGCTGGCGGAACTCTGTGCCAAATCCCCGCAACTCGCCCTCGTCGGGGCCGAGACGCGCGCCGTCTTCATCCCGGCGCCGACGCCCTGATTTTCATGGCCCGACGCTTCCCGATCGCGCCGAGCCTGGCGCTGGCCCTGACCTGCGCGCCGATTGGCGCCGTCTTCGCGCAGCAGGAGGGGCAGATGATGCGCGCGCCGCTGCCGCCGCAACGTCCCTTCGATCTGGATCTTTTGGGCAGCCCGCCCTTGCCGCCGATCATCGTGCCGCCGGCTCCGGCTGCCGACGGCCCTCCCCCGGCCGCCAACGCTCCGCTGACCAGCGAGCCGGACGAGGATGAGGGGCCGGAATGGCCGCAACTCACGCCGGGACAGAAGGCTGGCGCCGAGCCCGCTTTCGACCCCAACGAAAAGCCGGAGCGTCCCGGCATCTCAACCGATCCCGGCACCTCGATCGCCTGCCTGCCGCCACGGCTGAAGACAATCCTGAACCAGATTTCCGACAAATACGGGGCGGTGAAGGTCACCTCGACCTGGCGCCCGCCCTGGCGGGCGCGGCGCGGCTCCTATCACAAGCGCTGCGAGGCGATGGACTTCCGCGTGCCGGGGGTCCGACCGCGCGCCGTCATCGAATGGGTCCGGACCCTGCCCGAGGTCGGCGGGCACAAGGTCTACTGGAACGGCATCCTGTATATCGACACGGGGCCGCGGCGCCCCTGGTGAGGCTCACTCCGGCGCGCGCTCCATGCCCTTCTCGGCCAAGATGCGCCGCGCGGCATCGCCCTGCAGGAAGGCGAGGAACGCCTTCGCCGGAGCCGAGCTGGCCGAGCCGGTGGCGAGACCGCCGGTGTAGACGGTGTAGTTCTGAATCTCGGCCGGCAGCGGCCCGACCAAGACGGCGCCGGGAACGGCGAGGATCTCGCTGATCTGGTGGATGGCGAGATCCGCCTCGCCGGTGACCAGCCGCTGGGCGACGAGTCCGCCCGGCACCAGCACGGCCTTGGCGCGGATCGGTTCGGCGATGCCCATGGTCTCGAGCAGCTTCGAGAAGTAGATGCCGCTCGAGCCGCCGGCGGCCGGATCGATATAGGCCACCTTGCGAGCTTCCAGCAGCGCCGTCTTGAACGCAGCGACGGTGGCGATGTCGGGACGCGGCGCGCCCTCCTTCACCGCCACGCCGACAGAGGTCCGCGCCAGATTGACCGGGGTCCCCGCCGCAATCTTCCCGCTGCCCACCAGTTCCTTCACGGCGGCGGGCGTCAGCACCGCGACATCGAAGGCCTCGCCCCCGCCGATGCGGCGCAGCAGTCCGCCGGCCGTATCGTTGTCGATGACGAGCTTGTGGCCGGTGCTCTTCTCGAACTCCGGTGCGACGGCGGTCACGATCGGCTTGAAGGCCCCCGCCGTCAGGATCTTGATCTCGTCGGCCGAGGCCGGTGCGGAGAGACAGGACAGCAGGCCGGCGGCGGCCAGGACAATGGCTGAACGAAGACGCATGGTGAACTCCCCCGCCCGCGTGACCGGGCTTTCTCTGGTGGCGTCACGACTAGGGGCTGTCCGTGACCGCAGCAACGGGACAGATGCCACTGTTTCGCGGCCGCCGATCACAGGCTGGTGAGCTGGGGAGCGCAGCGTCCTCAGGCAGCGCGGGCCATCGCCGCCGCGATCTCGCGATGGGTCTGCAGCAACAGGCCCGAGACCTCCGCAATCTGCTCCGCGCCCGGCGGTGTCTGGTCCTCGCGCGCCGCGCGCTCCATCTCGGCCGCAGACGCCGCCAGCCTTTTGGCACCGAGGTTCGCGCTCATCGATTTCAACGCATGGGCACAGGCTGCGATCCTGTCGACATCGACGGCCCGCGTGGCTTCGGCCAGACGGTCCGCCTCCTCCAGCGACTTCACCCTGTAAAGCTCGGCGATGCGCTGCGCAGTCTCGATCGAGCCATTGGTCATGGCGATCAGATCCTGCAGCACCGACTCGTCCAGGCAGGGTGCCTCGTCGGGCGCCGCTTCGGACACAGCCTCCGGCGCGGGCCGGCCTGCCTCTCCGGCCGCGAAGGCCGAGAGAACCTCACCGAGCCGTGCAAGCGTGAAGGGCTTGTGGACCACGTCATCCATCCCGGCCTCTCGCCAGGCATCGGCCGCCGTTCCGACGACATGAGCGGTTAGGGCGACGATGGGCAAGCGGGCCCGCCCCGTCTCGGCCTCGCGGGTTCGGATGGCGCGGGCGGCCTCGAAACCGTCCAGGCCGGGCATGCTGCCGTCCATCAGCACGAGATCGAAGGCCTCGCGCTCCACCGCGGCGACGGCCTGCAGCCCGTCCTCGACGAAACGCGCCACGATGCCGAAGCGACGCAACGCGGCATCGGCGACCTCGCGGTTGACCTCGCTGTCGTCAGCGACGAGCACGCGCAGAGCCGGATAGTGCGGGGTCTCGCCCGCCACGGCGCGGCGGATCTCCGCACGCCGCAACGGCGCGCCCTCGCGCAGCGCCGATAGCACCGCCCGGAGATCGCGCTGTTGAACCGGCCAGGTCAGCACCTCGTCCGCGCCCGCTTCGATCAGGGCGCCGGGATCCTGGGTCGCAGCTGCGACGACGAGGACCACCGCCGCCCTGCCCTTGGCCGCCGCAAGCCCCGCGGGCGAGGTCACGATCAGATCGAGGCTGGCGGCCGCCGCCTCGCCCGGCTCGTAGCCGGCCGCGGCCAGCGCCCGGGCGAGCATGGCCGCCGTCTGGCCCTGCTCCAGCAGGATGGCCGCGCTCCGGTTCCGGTCGGAGAGCGCCGGCCGCTCGTCGAGCGCGGGGACAGCGGCGATCGGCAGTGCGAAGGAGAAGGTGCTGCCTTGTCCGAGCGTGCTGCGGACCTCGAGCGTTCCGCCCATGGCGGCGACGAGCTGGCGCGCGATGGAGAGCCCGAGCCCCGTGCCGCCATGGGTGCGGGTGGTCGACTGGTCCGCCTGGGAGAAGGATTCGAAGATCGTGCCGAGCTTGTCGGCCGGGATGCCGATGCCGGTGTCGGTGACCGAGAAGCGAAGCGCCCCCTCGCCTTCCCGCGTCAGCGCCACGGTGACGCCGCCCGCCTCCGTGAATTTGAGTGCATTGTTGACGAGATTTCCCAGCACCTGGCCGAGGCGCACGGGATCGGCCGTGATCGTCAGACCTGGCGGCGTCTCGAACAGGCCGCAGAGGTCGAGCCCCTTGGACAGGGCGCGGTCGCCGAAGAGCTGGAGCACCGCGTCCACCGATTCCTCGGGATCGATCTCCAGCGTCTCGACCTCGAGCTTGCCGGCCTCGATCTTCGAGATGTCGAGGATGTCGTTGATGATCGCGAGCAGGCTGGTACCGGAGCGCGCGATGACCTCCGCCTGGCGGCGGGCGCGCTGCGGCAGCTCGCCGGCGGCCAGCAGCTCGGCCATGACAAGGATGCCGTTCATCGGCGTACGGATCTCGTGGCTCATCGTCGCCAGGAAGTCGGACTTCGCCTGATTCGCGCGGTCGGCCGAGAGCGCGGCGCGCTGATAGTCGGCGGTGCGGTCGGCGACCTCGCGTTCCAGCCGGTTGCGGTGGTCGGCAAGCCTCTGGTCGCGCTCGCGGATGTCACCGAGCATGCTGTTGAAGCTGTCGACCAGGATGCCGATCTCGTCGCGCGGGCCGGCCGGCAGCGTCACCGTGTAGTCGTGCTCTTTGCGCACCCGCATCATGGTCTGCGTCAGCACGCCGAGGGGACCCGTGATCCGCCCCTGCAGGCGCAGCGCCAGCGCGATCGCGACCAGTGTCGCCACCGCGCCCGTCAACAGCGTCTCCTCGACCGCGCGCCGGATCAGCGCCGGCAGGTCGCGCGTGTCGGCGATGACCCGCAGGCTGCCGACAGTGGCACCGCCATGGATGACCGGCACGACGGCCTCCATCGAGCGGCTGCGGAGGATTGCCGAAAGTGACCAGCGCGTCTGCGGCCCGTCCACGACAAGATCGCCCGCGAGTTGCTCGGTCGCGCCGATTTCGGCCAGAGCGCGTCCGTCGCTGGTCTCGATGCCGGCATAGGTGATGCCCTTCAGGCGCGAAATCGCGTTGATCGCCTCCTGAGCCGCTGCGGAATCGTGGTCGGCGGTGGGGCGGGCAGCGGCGGCGGCGATGGCGAAGCCGGTGTCGAGCACGGCGTCGCGCCGCGAGACGCCATAGCTCTCGGTCTCCCGCCACACCGAGACGGCCACGAGCACCCCGCTCGCCAGCAGCGTCGAAGCCACGACGAGGAGGATCAGGCGGGTACGGATCGACAGCTGAAGACGCATGCGCATGCCTGACGATAGGCCGCCCATGCTTTCCCAATTCCAAACTCGATTGCGAATAAGTCGAAAGAGTCGGAACGGTTTATTTGCATCTGCGCGTCAGGGTTCTCGCTCAGGCACCAGAACGGTGCCGCGGGAGCGTTGCGATGACGATGACGGGCGAAGCCTGCATCCCATTCACTTACGTGCTGAACGATCGACTCTCGATCCTGGCGGTCGATGACGACCCGATCCAGCGCGAATTCTGCGCCGTCTATCTCGCCGGCCCGCAGGCCGACGTCACGACCGCTGGCTCCGCCGAAGAAGGCCTCGCGCTGCTGGAGACGACCGCCTTCGACGTCGCGCTGGTCGATGTCGACATGCCGGGGATCAACGGCATCGAAATGGTCCGCCGTCTGCGGGCCGACCGGCGCTTCGACGACCTTCCCGTGATGGTCATCACCGGCCGCGAGGACGTCCTGTCGATCGACGAGGCCTATGCGGCCGGCGCGACCTCCTTCATGTGCAAGCCGGTCAACTGGCGGCTGCTCGGCCATCAGATCCGCTTCATGGTCCGGGCGCATCGCGCCCTGGCGGCGGCCTGAGATGGCTGCGCGCCTGACAGGACTGCTTCGGCGCCTGCTCGGCTGCGAGCGGGGCGGCACCATCGTGGCCATGGGCGTCGCCCTGCCCGTGCTGGCGATGGGCGCGGGCGTCGTCGTCGATTACGGCATCCTGTCCGAGCAGCGTCAGGCCTTCCAGACTGTCGCGGACGCCTCGGCCCTGGCGGCGGCGCGCGAGTTCCGCCTCGCCAACGCCACGCCGGCGACGGTCCAGTCCGCCGCCGAAAAGTTCGCCAAGGTCCAGCTCGCCGCTGTCAAGCAGACTGCAACCATCTCGACCTCAGTCGATCTCAAGAAATTTTCCGTGACGGTCGACGTGTCGACGGTCGCGCGGACCAACATCATGCACATCTTCGGGCAGGACATGGTGACGGTGGCGGCCAGCGCCACCGCGCGCGTCCTCGGCACCGCCTCGATCTGCGTCATCGGCCTCGAGACCTCGAAGAACGAGACGATCTATCTGGAAAAGGAAGCCAAGCTCGAGGCGCCCGAATGCGCCGTCTATTCCAACTCGAACAAGACGCATGGCCTCAAGGCGATGCAGAACTCGCAGATCCGGGCGCGCTTCATCTGCTCGGCCGGCGGCAGCTACAAGGACAAATACGACAGCTTCGTGCCCAGCCCGACGCTGGACTGCCCGATCCTCAAGGACCCGCTGGCCTCGCGGCCGGCCCCCTCGACCGGCGCCTGCGCCTCCAACGACCTGAAGATCACCTCCGGCACGACGCTCGCCCCGGGCACCTATTGCGGCGGGGTACGGATCAGCAAGGGGGCCGTCGTGACCCTCAGCGCCGGTGTCTACGTCTTCAAGGACGGGCCGCTCGACGTCTCCGGCGGCGCAACGCTCAAAGGCGTCAATGTCGGGCTGTTTTTCACCGGTAAGGGCGCGGTTCTGCGCTTCGATGCCGACACCAAAATCGATCTCACCGCGCCGCGTGACGGTGTCATGGCCGGCATGCTGGTTTTCGAGGACCGCAACTCGCCGCTGAACCAGAAGCACGAGATCCTGAGCAACGACGCCAAGGTTCTGCTCGGCACGCTCTACCTGCCGCAGGGCGAACTGAACATCGGCGCCAACAAGCCTGTCGCGGCTGATTCGGCCTACACCATCGTGGTGGCACGGCGGTTCACCCTTTCGGCCGGGCCGACCATGGTGATGAACGCGAAGTATTCCTCGACGAACATCCCGGTGCCGGAAGGCGTCGGCCCCGGCTCGACGGCGGCGCATCTGGCGCGCTGAGGCGCAGGCCTCAGCAGCCGGCCGGCCAGCCCTCGCGCAGGAAGGCGTCGATCCGCGCGGCGGGAACGGCGGGCGAGAACAGATAGCCCTGGAGCAGGTGACAGCCGGCGATGCGCAGGAACTGCTGCTGCGCCGGCGTCTCGACGCCTTCGGCCACGACCTTGAGACCGAGGGCGCGCGACAGCGCGGTGACCGCCTGGACGATCGCGGCGGCCTTGATCTCGCCGGTCCCGTCGACCAGTGACTTGTCGAGCTTGAGCTTGTCGATCGGGAGCTTCTGCAGATAGGCGAGGCTGGAATAGCCCGTCCCGAAATCGTCGAGCGCGATGCGGATGCCGACGCGCCGCAGCGCCTCCATCGTCTCGATCGCTCGCTCGAAATTCTCGATGATGCCGCTTTCAAGCAGTTCGAGCTCGATCTGGGCCGGTGCTGTGCCCGCTTCCGCCAGGACCGCAAGGAGCTTCGTCGCGAAATCCGGTGCCTGAAACTGCCGCGCGCTGATGTTGATCGCGACCGCGAGCTGGGGCCAGCGCAGCCCGTCGGCACAGGCCTGCCGGATCACCCACCAGTCCAGCGCGTCGGCGGCGCTGTCATCGACCACCTTGTCGAGGATGGCCCCCGGCCCCATCACCGAACCGTCGGGCTTGACCGAGCGCAACAAGCATTCCACCCCGACGAACGTCTTCCCGTCCGAACTGACCTGCGGCTGATAGAAGAGTTGAGCGGTGGCGAGAATGGGACCCTCGGGGTTTGGGCGGACGCCGACCCTTGTGTGAGCCGGGATTCGACGTGCTGGAGCCTAGTCGATCCCGCACACCGCCTCAATGCCGCGCGCAGAGGGCCGCTTCCACAACCTGCCCGCCCCATTGCGGCGCCTCTCCGGCCGACGTTCAATGCCGGCACGGTCGGGGACATATCGCAGCGATGACGGGCGCATGTCTTGCAGGAGCGACAGCATGACGGGTGGAACGCAGGCCAAGGAACGCACGCTGGTCAGCGGGCGATGGGTGGTTGGCCACCGCGACGGCTGGCATGTCCTGATCGAGCGCGGCGAGGTGGTGTTCGAGGGCGGCGAGATCGTCTTCGTCGGGCATGGCTTCCCTGGCGAGGTCGCGCGCCGGCTCGACCGACCGGATGCCCTGATCGCACCGGGCTTCATCGATCTCGATGCGGTCTGCGATCTCGATACCGCCGTGCTGAGCCTCGACAACACGCCCTCCTGGCGCAAGGGGCGCATCTGGCCGACGAGCTATATCGCGCGCGGGACCTATGAGATGTACAGCCCCGAGGAACTCGCCTTCCAGAAGCGCTACGGGCTGGCGCAGCTTCTGCGCAACGGCATCACCACGGCGCTGCCCATCGCGTCCCTGTTTTACCGCGCCTGGGGCGAGACCTATGATGAGTTCGCGGCCGCCGCCGAGGCGGCGGAGGATTTGGGCCTGCGCGTCTATCTCGGGCCGGCCTATCGCAGCGGCCACACCCAGGTGGACGAGAGGGGCGAGGTCAGCCTGTTCATGGACGAGGCGCGCGGGCTTGCGGGCCTCGACGAGGCAATGCGCTTCTGCCGCGACATGGAAGGTCGTGCCGGCGGACGCGTAAGGACCATGCTGGCGCCCGACCGAATCGAGAGCTGCACGCCGGAACTTCTGCGCCGCACCGCGGCCGCGGCGCGCGATCTCGACGTGCCGCTGCTGCTGCACTGCCACCAGTCGCGCTTCGAGGTCGAGACCGTGATGCGGCTGCACGGGCTCTCGCCGACCGGCTGGCTGGCCAGCCTCGGCGTGCTCGGCCCGAGCGTGCTGCTGCCGCATTTCACGGACTTTCCGAGCGTCGGCGGCGTTTCGACGCGCGACGCCGACCTCGCCGCCCTGCTCGCGGCCGATGCGACGGTCGTCCATTGCCCGGTGGTGATGGCGCGCAACGGCGCGGCGCTCGCAGGCCTGTCCGATCTCGTCGCACGGGGACTGCGCATCGGGCTCGGGACCGACACCTGGCCGCCCGACATGATCCTGAACATGCAGGTCGGGCTGATGCTGGGCCGGGTGATGGCCGGCTCGGTCAGCCAGCCGAGCAGCGCGCAGCTATTCGACGCTGCGACCTCGGCCGGAGCCGATGCCCTCGGCCGCCCCGATCTCGGGCGGCTGATGCCCGGCGCGCGGGCCGATCTGATCGCGATCGATTTCGGCCATGACCGGATCGGGCAGGTGATCGACCCGATCCAGACGCTCATGCAATCCAGTTCGGGGCGCGACGTCACCGACGTCTTCGTGGAGGGGCGCCATGTGCTCGTGGACGGCGCCATCCCCGGCTTCGACGCGGCCGCGGCCCATGCCCGTGCGCAGCGGCAGTTCGACGGGCTGATCGCCAAGTATCCGGAGAGGACCTGGGGGCACCCGCCGGTGAAGGAGATCTTCGAGCCGACCTACCCCGTCGAGCCCGCGCCGTGACGGCGGTCGCGACCATCATCCTCGGTAACGCCGTCGTCATTCCCGTCGACGGGAGCCGGCGGATCCTCGGCCGCGGCCATGTCGTCGTCTCGGACGGCCTGATCATCACGGTCGCAGAGGGGCGCTGGCCCGAGCCGTTTCCCGCCAAGGCCGAGCGCCTCGATTGCGAAGGCGCCATCCTGATCCCGGGCCTGATCGATCTGCATCTGCATGCCGGCCACGGCCTGGCGAAGAATCTCGGCGGCGGTGTCGACAACTGGATGGCGACGGTCGGCGACGTCTATGCGCTGCATTCCGATCTCGCCTTCTGGACGGCGGATGCCGAGCTCCAGGCGCTGGAGCGGCTGATGGGCGGGACCACGCTCGCCGTGCCCTTCTTCGGCGGCGGCGACAATGTCATGCGCAGCGAGGACCCCGCCATCGCCGAGGCGCATCTCGCCGCCGTGGCGGCGAGCGGCCTGCGCGAGATCCTGGTGATGGGCATCGATCGCCCGCCCTTCCCCAAGCGTCGGCGCGACTGGGCCCGCGGCGGGGCCGAGCGCGCCATCGGGCTCGCGGACCAGCTCGCGACCATCGAGGCTGTCGTCACATCCCGGCGGGAGGCCGCCGATGGCCGGATCGACGTCGCCGTGTCCGCTCCGGTCGTCAGCGCGGCCGATTTCGCAGCCGCCGATCCGCAGGCGCAGCGTGCCATCGCCGAATGTGTCATCGCCGTTGGGGATCTCGCGCGTCGCAGCGGCAGCCGCTTCGTGCAGGACGGCCATCGCGACGGTTCGGTCGCCTTCATGGCCGAGCGCTTCGGCCTGTTCGACGAGCATTCGGTGCTGGCCCATTGCATCGACCTCACCGAATCCGACATCGCGACGATGGTCGCGCGCGGCTGCGCGGCCGCCTACACGCCGAGTTCGCTGATGGCCGTGTTCGGCTATTGCCCGGCGCCCGCCATGCTCGCCGCGGGGCTGCGCGTCGGGCTCGGCACCGACGGACCGGCGCCGGATCGCTCGCTCGATCTGTTCCGAACGATGTTCATGGCCCATCGCCACCAAGCGATCCGCTGGAAGGACCCGTCCGCCATCGACGCCTGGACGATCCTGGAGATGGCGACACGGGGTGGCGCCGCCGCGCTCGGTCTCGGCGACAGCCTCGGCTCGATCGAACCGGGCAAGCGGGCCGATCTCGTCGTGGTGTCGATGCGGGGCGCCCATCTCCATCCCGCCGACCTGCCGGTGGAACGACTGGTCTTCTTCGCCAACGCCGCCGATGTCAGCCATGTCATGGTCGATGGCCGACTGCTGCTGCGCGACCGCGCGCCGCTCACAATGGATGCCGGCGCGGTTCTCGACCAGGCGGGCGCCGCCTATGCGCTGATGAAAGAACGGGCAGGAATCTGAGCGAGAGCGCGGATTCCCCGCTTGACGCAATTGCATGCAGTTTGCGTAAGATACAGCATGCAATTCTTTGCTGTGGGGGGTATCGGATGAACCGGATCGTCACGCTTCTGGCGGCTGCCTCGGCAGCCGCTCTCGCCGCAACGGCGGCCGGTGCGAACACGGTGCGCTGGTCCGCACCGACCGACATCGCCACACTCGACCCCTATGCCCAGACCGAGAGCTTCACCACGGCGATGCTCCACCACGTCTTCGACCCGCTGGTGCGCCGCGGACGGACGATGCAGCTCGAGCCGGCGCTGGCGACGAGCTGGAAGACGGTCAAGCCCGACACCTGGCGCTTCGAGCTGCGGAAGGGCGTGAAGTTCCACAACGGCAATGCCTTTACCGCCGACGACGTGGTCGCCTCGATCACCCGCCTGCTCGACCCCGGCGCGCGAGCGCGCGGCAATCTCTCGCAGGTGATCCGCGCCGAGAAGGTCGACGATTTCACGGTCGATCTCGTCACCAAGGGCCCCTACCCCCTGCTGCTGAACGACCTCGCCGGCATTTACATCCTCGACAAGGAGTGGATGGAGCAGACCGGCTCGCTCAAGCCCGGCAACATCGCCACCGGCGTCAGCACCGCCGCCTCCACCACCGCCATCGGCACGGGGCCGTTCAAGCTCGAATCCTTCAAGCCGGATGCCGGGACGACGATGGTCGTGAACCCCGACTGGTGGGACAAGCCGGCCCACAACGTCACCCGGATCGAGTTCAAGCCGATCAAGTCGGACGCCACGCGCGTCGCCGCCCTGCTCTCGGGCGAGCTCGACCTGATCGCGCCGGCTCCGCTGCAGGATCTCGCCCGCATCGGCGCCAACAGCGCCTTCAAGGTGATCGAGGAGCCATCCCTGCGCCTGATCTTCCTGGGCCTCAGCCAGCGTGACGAACTGAAGTCGATGCCGGGGCAGAAGAACCCGCTCAAAGAGCTCAAGGTCCGCCAGGCGCTCTGGCAAGGCATCGATCTCGACGCGATCCAGAAGCGCGTCATGCGCGGCAAGTCGCAGAACACCGGAACGCTCGTGGCGCCGCCGGTGCCGGGCTACGACAAGGCCAATGACACCCTGCCCGGCTACAGCGCCGACAAGGCCAAGGCGCTGCTCACCGAAGCGGGCTATCCCAATGGCTTCAAGCTCGGACTGAACTGCCCCAACGACCGCTACATCAACGACGAGGCCATTTGCGTCGCCGTCGCCGCGATGTGGAGCCGCATCGGCGTGCAGACAGAGGTGAAGACGGAATCGCGCGCGACCTATTTCCCCAAGCAGGACCGCGGCGAGTTCGACTCCTTCATGCTCGGCTGGGCCACCCTGCCACCGATGGACGGATTCAGCGTGCTCTCGGCCCTGCTGACCGCGCCGAAGGACGGCTATGGCGGGTCGAACCCGATGGGCTACACCAACCCCGAGATCGAGCGGCTGACCCGGGAGGCGGCCGTCGAACTCGACGAGACCAAGCGCCGCGCGATGATGGTGCAGGCGCTGAAGATGGCGAAGGACACGGTCGCCTATATTCCCCTGCATCTGCAGCCGGTGGCCTGGGCCTCGCGCCAGGGCCTCGATGTGCCGCAGTTCCCGGACGAATATGTCCGTCTCTGGTTCGCACAGGTGAAGTGACGCGCCGATAGAGGCCGGACCGGCTGTCATGCTGCCCCTCCTGATCGCCCGGCTCGGACAGGCCGTGCTCGTGATGCTCGCGGTTTCGGCGGTCTCCTTCGGGATGTTCCGCTTCGTCGGCGATCCGGTCTCGGCCCTTTCGCGCGAAAACGCGACGGTGGAGGAGAAACAGGAGTTGCGGGAGGCGCTCGGGCTCGAGCGGCCGGTGCTGGTGCAATACGCCGGCTTCCTCGGTCGGATCGTGCGCGGCGACTTCGGCATCAGCTTCCGCAACCAGCGCCCCGTGGCGGCGCTGATCGCGGAGCGGCTGCCGGCGACGCTGGAGCTGGTGCTGGTCGCGACGATCCTCTCGCTGGCGCTCGGCATCCCGCTCGGCGTGCTCTGCGCGCTGAAGCCGGAGGGGATCGCGGCACGACTGGTGCAGGCGGTGTCGCTGATCGGCATCTCGACGCCGACCTTCGTCACCGGCATCGTGCTGATCCTGACCTTCGCGGTGACGCTCGGGCTCCTGCCCTCGTTCGGCCGGGGCGAGACCGTGCAGATCGGACCCTGGTCGACCGGGCTTTTGACCGCGAGCGGGCTCAAGGCTCTGATCCTGCCCTCGATCACGCTGGCGCTGTACCAGCTCACCCTGATCATGCGGCTGGTGCGCTCGGAGCTGATCGACGTCCTCTCCAGCGACTATATCCGCTTCGCCCGGGCGCGGGGCCTGTCGCCCCGGCACATCCATTTCACGCTGGCGCTGCGCAACGCGCTGATGCCGGTGATCACCGTGACCGGCCTGCAGATCGGCTCCCTGATCGCCTTCGCCATCGTCACCGAGACCGTCTTCCAGTGGCCGGGCATGGGGCTTCTCTTCATCCAGGCGGTCAGCTTCTCGGACGTGCCGGTGATGGCGGCCTATCTGCTCTTCGTCGGGCTGCTCTTCGTGCTGATCAACACCGCCGTCGACCTGCTTTATGCGCTGGTCGATCCGCGCCTGCGCGTGAGGGGTTGAGCGTGGCCGCCTCCCTTTCCCGCCGCCTGAGACGCGTCCCGCTGTCGGTCTGGCTCGCCGGGCTGATGGCGCTCGCAATCATCGTCGCGGCCGCGCTGGCGCCGCTGATCGCGCCCTTCGATCCGACCGACCTGACCAGCTTCAACTTGATCGATGCGGAGTTGCCGCCGCGCTTCTCGCCCGAGGGCGATCCGCGCTTCCTGCTCGGCACCGACAACCAGGGCCGCGACCTGCTCTCGGCCATGCTCTATGGCGCGCGGGTCTCGATCCTGATCGGCGGCGGGGCGGTGCTGGTCGCCGCAGTGGTCGGCGTCGGACTCGGCCTGATCGCGGGCTATTTCGGCGGCTGGGTCGATGCCGCGATCATGCGCTTCGGCGACATCATCCTGAGCTTCCCGACCATCCTGCTCGCCCTGCTCGTCGCCGGCGTGGCGCGGATGCTGTTTCCGGCCGCGAGTTCGGCCGAATGGGCCCCCTTCATTCTCGTCGGCGCCATCGCGATTCATGAATGGGTGCAGTATGCGCGCACGGTGCGCGCCGCGACCATGGTCGAGAGCGCGCGCGACTATGTCCGCGCCGTCAAGGTCATCGGCCTGCCTTCCCGCCAGATCATGCTGCGGCACATCCTGCCCAATGTGATGGGGCCGGTGCTGGTGATCGCGACGATCAACCTCGCGGCTGCCGTGCTGACGGAAGCCACGCTCTCCTTCCTCGGCGTCGGCATGCCGCCGACCTACCCTTCGCTGGGCACGCTGATCCGCATCGGCAACGAGTTCGTCTTCTCCGGCGTCTGGTGGATCGCGCTGTTTCCGGCGCTGCTGCTGGTGCTGCTCGTGCTCGGCGTCAACATCGTCGGCGACTGGCTGCGCGACCTGTTCAACCCGAAGCTGCGGGGGCGCGGATGAGCGCCCCTGCCCCCATCCTCGCCATCGACCGGCTGCGGATCGACTACCCGCTGGCCGATGGCGGCGTGCTGACGGCGGTGGAAGGCGCGTCGCTGACCCTCGCGCCGGGCGAGATCCATGCGCTGGTCGGCGAATCCGGCGCGGGCAAGACGACGATCGGTAATGCGGTGCTCGGCCTGCTCGAAAAGCCGGGCCGGATCGCCTCGGGCACGATCGCGCTCGACGGCCAGCCCTTCGACCCGCTGAAGCCGGGCGCGATCCGGCTCGGGCGCGACATCGGCGCGGTCTTCCAGGACCCGATGACGAGCCTGAACCCGCTCTTCACGATCGAGAGCCAGATCGTCGAGACGCTGCGGGCGCATCTGCCGCTCGACCGGGCCGCGGCGCGGGCGCGCGCCCTCGATCTGTTGAAGGCGGTCGGCATTCCCGAGCCGGAGCGACGGCTGTCGGCCTATCCGCACCAGCTCTCCGGCGGGCAACGCCAGCGCGTCGTCATCGCCTGCGCCCTGGCCTGCGAGCCGCGGCTGCTCGTGGCCGACGAGCCGACGACGGCGCTCGACGTCTCGATTCAGGCGCAGATCCTCGATCTGCTGCGCGGGCTGGCGGATGAGCGCGGCATCGGCATCCTGCTCGTCACGCACAATATGGGCGTCGTCGCGCAGATCGCCGATACGGTGACGATCATGCACCGCGGCCGCATCGTCGAGAGCGGGCCGGTGGCGCAGGTGCTGCGCACGCCGCAGGCGGATTATGCCAAGGCCCTGATCGGCGCGGTGCCGCGCATCGACATCCGGCTCGACCGCTTTCCGATGCTCGACGGGGCGAACCAGACCGAGGCCGGCGCCGCCCGGGACCAATTGCGGGCGAAGGCCCTGGCCGTCGGGGACCCGTCGTCGGGTCGCGACGTGCCCCTGCTCAGCGTCAACGATCTCAGCGTCGACTATGGGGCGGGCTTCCTCGCCGGCCGTGGCGCCCGCGCCTTCCGGGCCGTCGACGGGGTGAGCTTCGAGATCAGGCAGGGCGAGGTTTTCGGCCTCGTCGGCGAATCGGGCTGCGGCAAGACCACCATCGCCAATGTGGTGGCGGGACTGCGGGCACCGACCGGCGGCACGATCCGCTTCGACGGCCAGGTGATCGCCGGCGCGGAGGCGGCGCCGCGCAAGGGCAAGGCCCGGCGCGCGATCCAGATGATCTTCCAGGATCCCTATTCCTCGCTGAACGCGCGGATGCGGGTCGGCCGCATCCTGGCGGAGCCGATCCTGTTCTACGAGTTGGCCCGGACGCGGGCCGAGGCCGAGGCCGATGTCGGCCTGCTGATCGAGGCCGTCGGCCTGCCGGCGGAAGCCGCGCAGCGCTTCCCACATGCCTTCTCCGGCGGCCAGCGCCAGCGGCTCTCGATCGCGCGGGCGCTGGGCGCGCGGCCGCGGCTGATCGTCTGCGACGAGCCGACCTCCTCGCTCGACGTCTCGGTCCAGGCGCAGATCCTCAACCTGCTGAAGGATCTGCGCGACGCGACCGGGCTGACGCTGCTGCTGATCAGTCATGACCTCGCGGTCATCCGCCAGATGTGCGACCGGGTCGCGGTGATGCGGGCGGGTCGCATCGTCGAGATGGCGGCCGCCGAGACGCTCTTCACGGCGCCCCAGGCCGATTACACCCGGCAATTGCTCTCGCTCGTGCCGACGCTCGAGCGCATTCGCGGCGAGGCCTGACGGCCGCTGCAGCGACCCAGATAAAATATGGCCTGAGGAGACGACCATGACCGACATCCTGATCCAGCACGGCGTGGTCGTGACGATGGACGGCACCCGCCGCGTCATCGACGACGGCGCCGTCGCGATCACAGGCGACCGCATCGTCGCCGTCGGAACGAGCGCCGAACTCGCGATCAGCCATGGCGATGCCGAGACCATCATCGACGCGGCCGGCAAGATCGTGATGCCGGGCCTGATCGACGCGCACACCCATGCCGGCCACGGCCTGATCAAGACCATGGGCGGCGGGCGCAGCGACGAATGGTACGAGGTCTGCCACAGGGTCTACACCGTCGCCTCGACGCCGGAATGGTGGCGCGCCGAGGCGCAGCTCGCCGCGCTGGAGCGGCTGCGCTTCGGCGTGACGACGGCGGTCGCGCTGCTCGGCGGCGGCGACACGATCATGCGCTGCGACGAGCCCGTTTATGGCGAGGCGCATCTCGACGGCGTCGCCGAGGTCGGCACGCGCTCGGTGCTCGCGGTCGGCGCGACACGCCCGCCCTTCCCGCGGACCTATGCGCGCTTCGAGAACGGCGAGGCGAAGGAGCACGCCACGAGCTTCGAGGACATGTTCGCAACCTGCCAATCGCTGGTCGAGACGCAGCATGGCCGGCTCGGCAAGCGGCTCAACATCGCGCTGATCACGCCGACGCTGCGGGCCGAACACGAGGCCGGGCTCAGCGCCTCCGATCTGGCGGATGCGCGTGCGCAGGGCCGTCGCATGTCCGATTTCGCCAGGGAGGCCGGGCTCGTCTTCACCCAGGACGGGCACACCAGGGGCAGCGTCGCCTATGCCAGGGAGCTCGGCATTCTCGGGCCCCATGCGCTGCTCTCGCATTCGACGGCGCTGACGGACGAGGAGATCGCGATCGTCGCCGATACCGGCACGCATATCGTCCATAATCCGTCCGCGGTCGCCTCGATCCTGGCGCGCTGCCCGGTGACGGAGCTGCTGGAGGCCGGCGCCAATGTCTGTCTCGGCTCGGATGCCACAGCGCCGGACCGCTCGGGCGACATGTTCCGGCACATGCAGCAATGCATGCATTACCACCGCACCTTCCATCACGACCCGAGCTGGCTGCCGCCGGGACGGGTGCTGGAGATGTGCACGGTCGATGCCGCGCGCGCGCTCGGCATGGCCGACGAGATCGGCTCGCTGGAGGTCGGCAAGAAGGCCGATGTCGTGCTGCTGGACTGGCGCCGCCCGCATCTCTACCCGGCCAACATGCCGCTGTTCCGGCTGGTCTATTTCGCCAATGGCAACGACGTCGACACCGTCATCGTCGATGGCCGGATCGCGCTGCGCGGCCGCGTCGCGCAGTTCGTCAACGAGGATGCGGTGCTCGACACGGCGCAGGCGCAGACGGAATGGATGCTCGACTATTGCGGCTTCCGGCCTCTGCTGGAGACGCCGGCGAGCTTCTGGGGCCAGGTGCGCGCCATGGACCAGGTCGAGGCGCGCAGCCTGTCGGGGCTGAAGAAGAACTGAGCTCCGGCCTCAGGGCGCCGGGCGCAGCGGCACGCCGTCGCGGGCGACGATGCGGCCGCGCTTGAGGACGCGGCGGTTCGGCGAGCGGTTGACGACCGCCTCGGCCAGCGTTTCGCCGGGCAGGATCAGCAGGTCGGCGGCGCAGCCCTCGGCCAACCCGTAATCGGCGACCTCCATCAGCTTCGCGCCCTCGACGGTGCAGGTGTCGAGCGCGAGCCGGACCTCGTCGTCACGGCGGAGATTGTTGCGCAGGCCGACCAGCACGGCGCGCTCCAGCATGTCGCCATTGCCATAGGGGTTCCAGGTGTCGCGGATGCCGTCCGAGCCGGCGGCGATGCGGATGCCGGCGGCGAGCATGCGCTTGACGGCAGGCACCGGGCGGCTCGCCGGCGCGGTGGTGACGATGGCGATATCGAGCGCCGCGATCTGCTCGATCAGCGGGTCGACCAGCGCCGGATCGGGCGTGCCCAGGCAGAAGGCGTGGCTGATCGCGACCTTGCCTTGCATGCCGAGCGCCCGCGTCCGCTCGATGATGAGGTCGAGCGAGAAGGCGCCCATCTCGCCGGGCTCGTGCAGATGGATGTCGAGCGGTTTCCCGTAGCGCTGGCAGAGCCCGAAGATCGCGTCCAGATGGCCCTTGGGGTCGCGGTCGATGCCGCAGGGGTCGAGCCCGCCGACGACCTCGCAGCCCGCCTTCATCGCCGCGTCCATGATCTCGAGCGTGCCCGGGCGACGCAGCAGGCCGGACTGCGGAAAGGCGACCAGCTCGATGTCGACGATGTCGCGCCAGGCATCGCGCGTCGCCATCACGCCCTCGATGCCCCAAAGGCCATGCTCAGTGTCGACATCGACATGACTGCGGATATGCGTCGCGCCGCAGACCGAGGCCCGCACCGCCTGTCGCGCCGACTGGCGGGCGGGCTCGATGTCGAGCCGCTTCTTGTTCATCCGCTCATTGTCGATCTTGTCGAGCAGATTCGGGCCGACCTCGTTCACATACCAGGGCAGGCCGAGCAGGTTCTTGTCGAGATGGGTGTGCGCCTCGACGAGGCCAGGCACGACGATCTCGCCGCGCCCCTCCTCTACCGCGGCGCCGGGCGCCGCGATGGCCGGCGCGATCCGGGCGATGCGGCCGTTCTCGATCAGGATGTCGGTCGCCGCAGCGCCGAAGGGGCGGACGTCGCGCAGGAGCAGGGAAGCCGTCATGAGCGGAGGAGCCTCGCGGAAAGCGGCCAAAGCGACCTCGACATCGAGGCAGATCGCAGCCGGCTTCCAGCATAGGCAGCACGCAAAAGCGTCTCAAGCGGCATCCGAACCGACGGATCCGCTCTTGTGGCCAAATGTTTCAGAAGATTTATGAAATGGCGCGGGCGACGGGGCTCGAACCCGCGACCTCCGGCGTGACAGGCCGGCACTCTAACCAACTGAGCTACGCCCGCGCAGGGCATCCGAGGCGCTGTGGCCGTCGGCGAGGTGTGGATTATGGCGACCGGCCCGAAGTGTCAAGCGCGCAGCGCCGGCAAAATGCAGATGGCCGGGATGGAGCTGGGGATGCGTCCACCGTCCATCCCGTCCTCGCGCCACGGAAAGCTTGATGGCCGCCTCCGCACGGCTTACATGCGGCTGCGCGGGCGGTTAGCTCAGTCGGTAGAGCATCTCGTTTACACCGAGAGGGTCGGCGGTTCGAGCCCGTCACCGCCCACCATCCAGCCCCCTCAGGCTGTGGCGATCTCGCGCGAGAGCGATTCGGCGTGGCGGTCTAGCTGCTTGACCGCGTCCGCAACCCGCGAAGACGCCTCGTCGAGCGCTTGCACGGTGCCCCCCGCGGCCGCCGTTTCGCTCCGGACCCTGTCCAGTGCGGCGACCAGGGCATTCGCCTCCTCGAACACCGTCCGCATATGGCGCTCGATATCGGCAGAGACGGCAACGTCGTCGCGCAGCCGCTGGGCCAGATCGCGGGCCGTGGCCCCGTCGCCGACGAGACCGCCGGTCATGTCGGCGATCTGGGCGGCGACCTCCCCCGAGGCCTGCTGGATCTGGCGGATCCGATCGGCGATATCCTCGGTCGCGGACGCCGTGCGCTCGGCCAGCGCCTTGACCTCGCCAGCCACGACGGCGAAGCCGCGCCCGGCCGGCCCTGCCCGGGCGGCCTCGATGGTCGCGTTGAGGGCGAGCAGATTGACCTGCTCGGCAATGTCCCGGATCACCCCGACGACATCGCCGACCCGGGTGGCTTCGGCGGCGAGGCGGCGGGTCCGCTCCTCGGCATCGCGCGAACGACGCACGGCGTGCTCGGCCTGATGGCCGACGAGATCGAGATGGGCTTCCACCGCCTGCACGGCCGTGCCGATGTCCGTGCCGAGCGCGATCACCGCCCGCCCAGCCTCGTCCAGCCGGGCGGCGTGGGTGCCGGCCTGATGCACGAGCTCGCCGCTAACGACCGACAGCGTGGCGACTTCGTCCACCGCCCCGCGGATCGCCTCCGAGGACGACGCCGCTTCGGCACGCAGGCGGTGGAGATCCTCGCCCAACCCGGCGCTGAAGCGATGCAGACGGCCGGCGCGCTCCAGCCGCTGACGGGCCTCCTCATCCGCTTCCCGCTGCGCGCTGTGAGCCGCGCGTCGTTCCTGCTTCAACATCTCCAGGGCTCGCGCGACAACGCCCAGTTCGTCACGCCGGCCGACATAGGGTATCGCGACCTCTCCCCCACGATCATGCACGAGCTGCCCGATGGTGGCGGTCAGGTCGCGCAGGGGCCGGACCACGCGAAGCCCGACGGCGATGAAGGTGAGAGCGAGGATCGCAGCCGCCAGCAGCCCGCCCTGGGCCAGCCGCCAGCCGATCTCCCGCGCCTCCCGCGTGACGGTGGCGAGAGGCTGCCTGATCTCGATCAGGCCGCGCACATCCCCGACCTTCCAGTGCCGCGCCGGCGAGGCCGGATGATTGTTGTGACAGTCCACACAGCTCTGCGTCATGCGATCGGCCACGGCGACGCGCAGGATGGCCTCGGCGCCCTCGCCCTCGATCGCGCTGAAGGAGGGCGTCCTGTCCTCCGTCAGGGCCTTCCAGGCGGCCGCCTGAAAGGCGTCGAGGCTCTCCCGCCGCGGCCGCTGTGGCCAGGGAAAGGGGCTGACGAGCCTGATCTGATCGCCCCCGGCGGCCAGCTTCTCGGTGTAGTCGAGCAGGAAGCTGGTGGGCACGGGGATCGCATGCAGATCCGGGCCGTATCCGGACTTGGCCGCCCCCTCGGCCTTGGGCGACAAGCGGGCGATGACGGCGTCGGAGTAGAAGGCCCGCAGCGCCACGAGCCGCATCGCGCCCGCGACGGCCCGCTCTCGCGCCGCGCGCACCTCGACCGCGATGATCGAGCCCGGCAAATAGGCAGAGAGCGCGATCATGAGAATCATGATGGCCGAGACGCCCGGTAGCACGATGGACCAGATCAGCGATCTGGAACCGAACGCGGCGGGCGGGGCCGGCCTTCCGGGCGCGTCTCCCAAACTTACTCTCGCCTTAGCCATGACCGCTGCGACCAACTCGGACGCTCCGAACATGCCAGCGGATGGTTAAGGCTTTCCCATAGGGAAAGGCCGCCGGTTGCCCGGCGGCCTTTCGATTGAACGTCAGCCAGCTTCAGTGAGCGACGACGCCGGCCGCATCGTCCTCGGCCACCTTGGGAGGCGCTTTCAGATCCTCTTCCCAGACGATCGGCACGGGCTGCCGCGTCAGGGCATGCTGCAGGACCTGCTCCATCCGCGAAACCGGCACGATCTCCATGCCCTCCTTCACGGACTTCGGCAGATCGACCAGATCCTTGGCGTTGTCCTCGGGGATCAGCACCTTCTTGATGCCGCCCCGCAGCGCCGCGAGGAGCTTCTCCTTCAGCCCGCCGATCGGCAGCACCCGGCCCCGCAGCGTGACCTCGCCGGTCATGGCGACGTCGCGATTGGTCGGGATGCCGGTCAGGATCGAGACGATCGAGGTCGCCATCGCGATGCCGGCCGACGGTCCGTCCTTGGGGGTCGCTCCTTCGGGAACATGGACATGGATGTCCCGACGGTCGAAGAGCGGGGGCTCGATGCCGAAATCGACGGCGCGCGAGCGGACATAGGACGCCGCCGCGGAGATCGATTCCTTCATCACCTCCTTGAGGTTGCCGGTGACGGTCATCTTGCCCTTGCCGGGCATCATGACGCCTTCGATCGTCAGCAACTCGCCGCCCACCTCGGTCCAGGCCAGGCCGGTGACGACACCGACCTGATCCTCCGTCTCCGCCATGCCATAGCGATAGCGCGGCGGGCCGAGATACTCCTCTAGCAGCTCGCTCGTGACGGTGACCTTCTTCTTGGTCAGGACGATGTCCTTCACCGCTTTGCGGACGGTGTTGGACAGCTCGCGCTCGAGATTGCGGACACCGGCCTCCCGCGTATAGCGGCGGACCAGGGTCTGCAGCGCATCGGACTCGATCGACCACTCCTTCGACTCGAGCCCGTGCTTCTTGATCGCATTCGGGATCAGGTGGCGGCGGGCGATCTCGGTCTTCTCGTCCTCGGTGTAGCCGGCGATGCGGATCACCTCCATGCGGTCCAGAAGGGCCGGCGGGATGTTCAGCGTGTTCGCCGTCGTCACGAACATGACGTTCGACAGGTCGTAATCGACCTCGAGATAGTGGTCGTTGAAGGTGCCGTTCTGCTCCGGATCGAGCACTTCGAGCAGGGCCGCCGACGGATCGCCGCGGAAGTCCTGGCCCATCTTGTCGATCTCGTCGAGCAGGATGAGCGGGTTGGCCGTCTTCGCCTTCTTCATCGACTGGATGATCTTGCCGGGCATCGAGCCGATATAGGTGCGGCGGTGACCGCGGATCTCGGCCTCGTCACGCACGCCGCCGAGCGACATGCGCACGAATTCGCGACCCGTCGCCTTGGCGATCGACTTGCCGAGCGAGGTCTTGCCGACGCCGGGAGGACCGACGAGACACAGGATCGGGCCGGCGAGCCGGTTGGCGCGCTGCTGCACGGCGAGGTACTCGACGATGCGGTCCTTGACCTTGTCGAGACCGAAATGATCGTCGTCCAGCACAGCCTGGGCGGCCGGCAGGTCCTTCTTGATCTTCGACTTCTTGCCCCACGGAATGCCGAGCATCCAATCGAGATAGTTGCGCACGACCGTCGCCTCGGCCGACATCGGCGACATCTGGCGCAGCTTCTTCATCTCCGCGATGGCCTTGTCGCGGGCCTCCTTGGAGAGCTTGGTGCGGGCGATGCGCTCTTCCAGCTCGGCGAGCTCGTCACGGCCTTCCTCGCCGTCGCCGAGCTCCTTCTGGATCGCCTTCATCTGCTCGTTGAGGTAGTATTCGCGCTGGGTCTTCTCCATCTGGCGCTTGACGCGCGAGCGGATGCGCTTCTCGACCTGGAGCACGGACATCTCGCTTTCCATCAGCGAGAGCACCTTCTCGAGCCGATGCGCGACATGGGTGATCTCGAGCACCGCCTGACGGTCGGCGATCTTGACGGCCAGATGCGAGGCCACGGTGTCGGCGAGCTTCGAGGGCTCCTCGATCTGCGACACGGCGGCGACGATTTCGGGCGAGATCTTCTTGTTGAGCTTCACATAGCTCTCGAACTCGCTGACGACCGAGCGGCCCAGCGCCTCGACCTCGACCTTCTTGCCCTCCTCCTCGGCGAGGCCGACGGCCTCGGCCTGGTAGAAAGCCTCGTCGGCGACATAGGCCGTCGCCTTGGCGCGGCCGACGCCCTCGACCAGCACCTTGACGGTGGAGTCAGGCAGCTTGAGCAGCTGCAGCACGCGGGCGAGCGTGCCGATCTCGTAGATGTCCTTGGTTTCCGGATCGTCGTCGCCGGCGTTCTTCTGCGTGGCGAGCAGGATCAGCCCGTCGGTCTTCACGACCTCCTCGAGCGCACGGATCGACTTCTCGCGGCCGACGAAGAGCGGCACGATCATGTGGGGGAAAACGACGATGTCGCGCAGGGGGAGAACCGGATAGGTGCCGGTTTCACCGGGCACGAAAGGAGCGCGGGGCGCCGAGCCAGTCATGACTATTCCTTTGTGGTTGCGCCCGCCGTCTTCCCCGCAATGGGCGTCGGCGCCGGACGTAAGCGGACGTGGCGACCATTCGCCCATCCGCCCCCGCGCATCGCACCCTCGACAGGCATGCGACTCTCGCGAGTGAGCCTAAAGTGGAGACTTCCTCACCGGCTTTCAAGCGATCCGGCGACAGTTGGCCCCAGACAATTGCACCGCGTCAATTTGCTCCAGCCGAGACGGCGGCCCGATTTCGCGCCACCGCCACCAGGGCAGGAGACAGACCGGTCAAGCATTCGCCGCGAGGGCCCAAGCAGACGCCGGGCCGGATACGCAAAACGCGCGCCAGACGGCGCGCGTTCGACGATTTGTTATCTGGCAAGGCACAGGCAGGGCCGCTTCGGACACCCGCCCAATACCAGCCCGGCCCGATCACGCGGCGTCTCAGGCCGAGGCCGACTTCGCCTCGTCCTCGCGCTCCGAGTAGATGAACAGAGGGCGAGACTTGGATTCCACGGCCTCCGGGCCGATCACGACCTGCTCGACGCCCTCGAGGCCCGGCAGCTCGTACATCGTCTCGAGCAGGATGCCCTCCATGATGGAGCGCAGGCCGCGCGCGCCGGTCTTGCGCTCGATCGCCTTGCGGGCGATCAGGCCAACCGCCTCGTCGGTGAAGGTCAGCTCGGTGTCCTCCATCTCGAAGAGACGCTGATACTGCTTGACCAGCGCGTTCTTCGGCTCGGTCAGGATGGTCTTCAGCGCGGCCTCGTCGAGATCCTCCAGCGTCGCCAGGACCGGCAGACGGCCGACGAATTCCGGGATCAGACCGAACTTCAGCAGATCCTCGGGCTCGACCTCACGGAAGATCGCCCCCGTGCGGCGCTCGTCGGGGCCCTTCACGGTCGCACCGAAGCCGATCGAGGTGCCCTTGCCGCGGCCCGCGATGATCTTGTCGAGGCCGGCGAAGGCGCCGCCGCAGATGAAGAGGATGTTGGTGGTGTCGACCTGCAGGAACTCTTGCTGCGGATGCTTGCGCCCGCCCTGCGGCGGCACGGAGGCGACGGTGCCTTCCATGATCTTGAGCAGGGCCTGCTGCACGCCCTCGCCCGAGACGTCGCGCGTGATCGACGGGTTGTCGGACTTGCGGCTGATCTTGTCGATCTCGTCGATGTAGACGATGCCGCGCTGCGCCCGCTCGACATTATAGTCGGAGGCCTGGAGCAGCTTGAGGATGATGTTCTCGACATCCTCGCCGACATAGCCGGCTTCGGTCAGCGTCGTCGCGTCGGCCATGGTGAAGGGCACGTCGAGGATGCGGGCCAGCGTCTGCGCGAGCAGCGTCTTTCCCGAGCCGGTCGGCCCGATCAGCAGGATGTTGGACTTCGCCAGCTCGACGTCGTTGTGCTTCGTCGCGTGCGAGAGGCGCTTGTAATGGTTGTGGACAGCGACGGAGAGCACCTTCTTGGCGTGCTCCTGGCCGATGACGTAGTCGTCCAGAACCTTGCGGATCTCCTTCGGCGTCGGCACCCCGTCCTTGGACTTGACCAGCGCGGACTTCGATTCCTCGCGGATGATGTCCATGCAGAGCTCGACGCATTCGTCGCAGATGAACACGGTCGGACCCGCAATGAGCTTGCGAACCTCGTGCTGGCTCTTGCCGCAGAAGGAGCAGTAGAGCGTGCTCTTGGAATCGCCGCCGCTGACCTTACTCATCGTCCATCTCCATTCTCGGAGCCGGAGACCACATCAGCCCTAAGCGGATGCAACCGTCGTCTCTTCGTCATCATAGGCGTCCAGTTCACGATCATCAGGTTAACGGCCCGTTCCGAGACGCCTGATTTCGCGGCTGATCCACAAGCGGATCAGCGTGGGACACCGGCGGGATCATCCCGCATCCGTCCGATTCCCCATGCAAACACGGGGCCGGCCACCTGGCAATATGGGGACTCGGCGAGGCCGAGCCAACCCATCTGCAACGCGCCCGCTGGTCGCAGCCGCGATCAGGCCGGGTCCTCGGGGCGCTTGTCGATGACCTTGTCGATGAGCCCGAACTCGCGGGCCGCCTCGGCGGTCATGAAATTGTCGCGCTCGAGAGCCGCCTCGATCTCGGCATAGGTGCGGCCGGTGTGGTTGACATAGATTTCGTTCAGCCGGCGCTTCAGGCTCTCGACCTCGCGGGCATGGATCAGGATGTCGGTGACCTGGCCCTGATAGCCGCCGGAGGGCTGATGCACCATGATGCGGGCATTCGGCAGGGCGAAGCGCATGTCCTTGGCGCCGGCGGTCAGCAGCAGCGAGCCCATCGAGGCGGCTTGGCCGACGCAGAGCGTCGTCACCGGGCAGCGGATGAACTGCATCGTGTCATAGATCGACAGGCCGGAGGTGACCACGCCGCCGGGCGAGTTGATGTAGAAGGAGATTTCCTTCTTGGGGTTCTCGGCCTCGAGGAACAGGAGCTGCGCCACGATCAGCGACGCCGAGTAATCCTCGACCGGCCCGGTCAGGAAGATGATCCGCTCGCGCAGCAGGCGCGAATAGATGTCGAAGGCACGCTCGCCGCGGCTCGACTGCTCGACCACCATCGGGACGAGATTGTTGTAGGTCTCGATCGGATCGCGAAGCATGGAGATGTCCTTGGATGGAAGAGGCCGGAAGAGCGGAGGCCGGGAACCGGCGGTCGGTCGAATCGTGACTGTCGTGAGAGCCACACACATAAGCACGGCAAACGCGGCTGAAAAGAGAAGCGCCGCCCGGCACGGGGCCGAGCGGCGCGAATGTTGAGAATAAGGTTTCCGTATCGTCAGACGGATGCGTCGTCGCCGGCCGAATCCTCGGCCTTGTCGGCCTTCTTCGCCTTCTTGGCGGCCGCCTTCTTCGGCTTGGCCTCGGCGGCCGCGTCGGCGTCCTCGTCGGCGAAGAGAGCCTCGCGCGAGACGGTCTGGTCCTCGACCTTCACCTGCCCGAGCAGGTGGTCGACGACCTTCTCCTCGAAGATCGGGGCGCGGATTTCGGCGAGAGCCTGCGGGTTCTTGCGGTAGAACTCCCAGACCTGCTTTTCCTGGCCGGGGAACTGGCGGGCGCGCTCGACGAGAGCCTGGGTGACCTCGTCATCCGAGATCTGCACCTTGGCCTGCTCGCCGATCTCGGCCAGCACCAGCCCCAGACGCACGCGGCGCTCGGCGATCTTGCGGTAGTCGGCCCGGGCGGCCTCCTCGGTCGTGCCCTCGTCCTCGAAGGACTTCTTGGCGTCCTTCATGTCGGCCTCGACCTGGCTCCAGACGCTGCCGAACTCCTGCTCGACCAGGGTCGGCGGCAGCTCGAAGGTGTACTTGCCGTCGAGCGCGTCGAGCAGGCTCTTCTTGAGCTTGCGACGCGACTGGGTGGCGAAGTCGCGGCCGATCTGCTCGCGGATCGCGCTCTTCAGCGCGTCGAGCGACTCCAGCCCGAACGCCTTGGCCAGCTCGTCGTCGATCTTCACCGGCTCGGGAGCCTGAACCTCGGTGACCGTGACCTCGAACTCGGCCGGCTTACCGGCGAGATGCTGGGCGGTATAGTTCTCCGGGAAGGTGACCTTGACGGTGCGGGTCTCGCCCGCCTTGGCGCCCTCGAGCTGCTCCTCGAAGCCGGGGATGAACTGGCCGGCGCCGACGTCGAGCGCGATGCCCTCGCCCGTGCCGCCGTCGAAGGGCTTGCCCTCGAGCGTGCCGACGAAGGAGATCATCAGGCGGTCGCCCTTCTCGGCCTTGGCCTTCTCGCCCTTGTTGGAGAAGCTGCGGTTCGACGACGCCATCCGCTCGAGGGCGGCGTCGACATCGGCGTCCGGAACCTCGGCGACCGGCTTGGTCAGCGCCACGTCCGAGAGGTCGGCGAGCTCGATCTTCGGCAGGACCTCGAGCGCGACGGTGAAGGCGAGATCGCCCTTGGCCTCCATCGCGGCCTCGATCTCGTCCTTGTTCTCGGGGAACTTGATCTGCGGCTCGAAGGCGAGCTTCAGGCCGTGATCGGCGACGATCTTCTGATTGGCTTCGTTGACCGCGTTCTGGACGACATCGGCCATGACCGAGCGGCCATAGAGCCGGCGCAGATGGCCGACCGGCACCTTGCCGGGGCGGAAGCCGTTGATGCGCGCCTTGCCCTGCAGACCCTGGAGGCCGTCATCGAGCCGCGTCTTGAGGTCGGCGGCGTTCAGCACCACCTGAAATTCGCGCTTGAGGCCCTGCGAGAGGGTTTCGGTCACGTTCATCGTTTTCGATCCGCCAACAGCTCGTTACTTCAATGTCCAAAGCGCGACGCCGGGGAGACCGCCGCCGCGCTCACGAAAACCATTCGATGGTGCGGGCGGAGGGACTCGAACCCCCACGACTTTCGCCGCTGGTACCTAAAACCAGTGCGTCTACCAGTTCCGCCACGCCCGCCGGCCCGATGGCGCCAGCATGCGCAAAAGCGCAGCGCGGCCATCATTGGGCGCCGGTGCTATACGCATTTCAGGCGGCCCATGCAGCAAAAAAATGACGGTTCTGCAAAAGACGCCGGGCGGCCGTCCTCACGCGATCGCAAGGGCACGGCCTCTCGCCTTCGGTCCCGCCGCCGATTATGCGGTTGTGCATGACCGACACGACCGACAGCCCCGCCCTACCGACCCGCCGCGCCGCGCTGACCGGTTTGGCCGCCGCGAGCGCGCTCGCCGCCCTGCCCGGCGGGGCCAGCGCCCAGTCGGCCTCGCCCCCGGCGGCTGCCGCCGAGCCGCCCCTGCGCACGCTCACCGCGGCGCCTGCGAAAGCGCGTCTGCGCCCGGCACCGGCGCTCGACAGCGAGATCTGGGCCTTCGATGGCGCCACGCCGGGGCCCACTTTGAGGATCCGCCAGGGCGAGGCGCTGCGCCTCGAGTTGCTCAACAACACCAGCGGGCCGCTGTCACTGCACTGGCACGGGCTGCGGGGCGACGCGGCGATGGACGGGGTCGGCGGCTTCAGCCAGCCCGCGATCGCGCCAGGCGAGCGCTTCACCTATCGCCTGAAGCCGCCGGATTCGGGCACCATCCTGTATCGGCCGCTGGTGCTCGGCGGTGCCGCCGAGCCCGCCGGGCGGGGGCTCAGCGGCCTGCTCGTCGTCGAGGAGCCCGAACCGCCACCGGTCACGCTCGACCTGCCCGTTCTGGTCACCGACTGGCTGCTCGGCGACGACAATGCGGTCCAGCCCTTCGCGCCCGACAGCCCTGCCGTTGCGGCCGCCGGGCGGCTCGGGAGCTGGGTGACCGTCAACGGCGCGGCGCCGCCGCAGCGTGTGCCGGTGGCGCCCGGAGCGCGGGTGCGGTTGCGGCTGGCCAATGCCTGCAACGCCCGGATCATGCGGTTGCGCTTCGACGGCATCAAGGCGGTGGTCATCGCGGTCGACGGGCAACCGACCGAATCCTTTGAGCCGGTGCGCTCGCAACTGCCCTTCGCACCGGGGACCCGCTACGACCTCCTGGTCGACATGCCGGCGGAGGCCGGCGCGACCGCGATCGTGACGGCGCTGGTCGGCGCGGGCGTGCCGCTGGTCAGGCTCGTCACCGAAGGCGCGGCGCGGCCGGCCTCGACCGCCCCGATGGCGCTGAAGGCCAACCCGACCCTGCCGGCGGCGGTGCGCCTGCAGGATGCGGTGCGACCGCAGATCGTGATCGAGGGTGGTGCGAAGCTCAGTGCCGACCTGAAGCTCGACATGGCGAGCGTCGATCCGGCGCGGCCCTGGCGCCTCAATGGCGGGGTCGGCGACGCTTCGGGCAAGCCGCTGTTCAGCGTCAGGCGCGGCACACCGATCGTGCTCGCGATCGACAACCGGACCGCCTTCCTGCAGCCGCTGCATGTCCACGGCCATTGCTTCCGGCTGCTTCACCCGCTCGACGATGGCTGGGAGCCCTATTTCCTCGACACCGTGCAGATCCCGGACGGCAAGCGCCTGCACATCGCCTTCATCGCCGAGAATCCCGGCCGCTGGCTGATCTCCTCGACCGTGCTGGAGCGCTTCGACCGCGGGCTGTGGACCTGGTTCGAGGTGACGTGATGGCGGAGAGCCGCTGGCGCCAAGCGATGCGGTGGCTGCTGGCGGCGTTCTATCTCGCGGCGGGCCTGCTGCATCTCGCCCGACCCGAGGGTTTCCTGCCGATCGTGCCGGACTGGGTGCCCGCGCCTTTTGCGGTCGTGATCGCCACCGGCCTGGCGGAGATCGCCGGTGCCGTCGGCCTGATGATCCCGCGCCTGCGCCCGGCGGCCGGCATCGGGCTCGCGCTCTACGCGGCCTGCGTCTTCCCGGCCAACATCAAGCATGCGCTGGAAGGCATTGCCGTCACAGGCCTTCCCTCCAGCTGTTGGTATCACGCGCCGCGGCTGGCGCTGCAGCCCGTGCTGGTCTGGTGGGCGCTTCAGGCCGGCGGCGTGATCCGCTGGCCGTTCCGGCGCCCCTGACGCTCCCCGCCGGGCTCAGGCCAGCGAGAGCCGAGTCAGCACGTCAGCGACGATCGCGTCCTTCGACGATTCGACCGAGACGACGAGCGGTCGCTCGTCCTCGCCCGGCTCCTCCAGCGTCGCGAACTGGCTGTCGAGCAGTGCCGTCGGCATGAAGTGATGCTGCCGCTGTGCCATGCGCTCGCCGATCAGCGCGCGCGAGCCCTTGAGATAGACCAGCGCGACATCCGCCCGGTTGCCGACGATGACGCGGCGATAGGCGCGCTTCAGCGCCGAGCAGGTGACGATGCCGTTGCGGCCCGAGGCCCGCAGATCGTCGATCCAGGCGGCGATGGCGGCGAGCCAGGGCTTGCGGTCCTCGTCCGTCAGCGGCGTTCCGCCCGCCATCTTGGCGACGTTCTCCGGCGGATGGAACGAATCGGCGTCGCGGAAGGGCCAGCCGAGCTGCGCGGCGAGGCGCTCCCCCAGCGAGGTCTTGCCCGAGCTGGCGACGCCCATGACGACGATGACGGCCGGCTTGACCGTCGCATGCGAGGCAACCATCCGGAATCAGCCCTGCTTTTTGGGTTCGACATGGCCGCCGAAGCCGGCGCGCATGGCCGAAAGCACCTTCTCGCCGAAGGTGTGGTCGACGCGCGAGCGGAAGCGCGCGAACAGCGCCGAGGTCAGCACCTCCGCCGGCGTCGCGGTCTCGACCGCGGCATCGACGGTCCAGCGCCCCTCGCCCGAGTCGGACACATGGCCGGAATAGGCCGAGAGTTCCTCGTCGGCGGCGAGCGCCTCGGCCGTCAGGTCGAGCAGCCAGGAGGTCACGACCGAGCCGCGGCGCCAGACCTCGGCGATCTCGGCCGTATCGAAGGAAAAGCCGTATTCGGGCGGCAGGCCTTCCTTGGCAGAGGCGTTGCGCAGCAGGTCGAAGCCCTCGGCGAAGGCCTGCATCATGCCGTACTCGATGCCGTTATGGACCATCTTGACGAAATGCCCGGCGCCGACCGGTCCGCAGTGAAGGTAGCCCTGCTCGCTCGTCGGATTGCGGCCCTCGCGATGATTGGTCGGCTCGATCTCGCCCTTGCCGGGCGCGAGCGTCGCGAAGATCGGCTCCAGCCGGTCGAAGGCTTCCTTGTCGCCGCCGATCATCAGGCAGTAGCCGCGGTCGAGGCCGTGGACGCCGCCTGAGGTGCCGACATCCATGTAGTGCAGGCCCTTGGCCGCCAACTCGCTCCCGCGGCGGACGTCGTCCTTCCAGAAGGCGTTGCCGCCGTCGATCAGCGTGTCGCCCGGCGAGAGCAGGCCGGCGAGCTCGGCCAGCGTCGCCTCGGTGATCTTGCCGGCCGGCAGCATCACCCAGATCGCGCGCGGCGCCTGGAGCTTGGCGACCATGTCGGCGAGATCGGCCGCGACGACCGCACCATCCGCCGCCAGCGCCGCACCGGGCTTGGGATCGCGGTCGTAGACGACGCAGTCATGCCCGGCGCGCATCAGCCGGCGCACGATGTTGCCACCCATCCGGCCGAGGCCGACCATTCCAAGCTGCATCGGGAATCCTTTCGTCGCCGCCCTCGCGATGCGAGGCCACGGATTTTCAGCGCGCTTCTCGCATCCCGGCGGCCTCTGCGACAAGCCAGTCCCGCAACAGCGCGAAGGCCGGGCTCGGGGGGCGATCGGAGGGATAGGTCAGCCAGTAGCCGTGGCGGCTGCGAAAACCGAGCCCGGCCGGATTGACGAGCTGGCCGCTCACCAATTCCTCGCCGACCAGCGTGCGGGGCACCAGCGCCAGTCCCTGGCCGGCGATGGCGGCGCGGATGACGAGCGCATAGAAGCCGAACCGAATCACCCGCTGGGGCGCGAGGCCGACAACGCCGTTCGCCTCGCCGAAGTCGCTCCAGCGCAGCGGCGTCTGGAAATGGTCGAGCACCGGAAATCGCGCGACGTCGGCTGCGCTCTCGAGGCCGCCGAAGCGGCCGAAGACATCGGGAGCGCCGACCAGAACCACGTCGCGGCCGAAGAGATAGTCGCAGACCTGGCCGGGCCAGTCGCCCTCGCCGAAGCGGAAGATGGCGTCGGGCGGCTCACTGGTGTCATGGGTGACAAAAGTGGTGAACTGCACGTCGATCTCGGGATGCCGGTCGGAAAAGCCCGAGAAGCGCGGCACCAGCCAGCGATCGCCGAGGATCGGCAGGACATGCAGCCTGACGCGGTGCTGTGCCGGGCGAAACGGCGCCATCCCGGCGACGGCCGCCACCAGACCCGACAGGGCCGCGCGCGCCGGCTCTATGAAGGCGCGGCCGGCCTCGGTGGGCTCGAGCCCGCGGCGGTTGCGCCTGAACAGCGGCACGCCGACGATCTGCTCGACGGCCTTGAGCTGCTTGCTGACCGCGCTCTGGGTCATGTTGAGTTCGAGCGCCGCGCCGGAGCAGGAGGCGTGACGCGCCACGGCCTCGACGACGCGCAGGCCGGTGGTCGACGGCAAGGGATGCGACGGCCCGCTCATCCCGACATTTTAAGGGACGTTGCCGACCAGGCAAAGTGGTATTCCGAAATGGAATGATCGTGGGAAATCATCTCCTTTGCCGGCGGGGCCGTCCTCGCCCTAGGCTTCCCCGAAGAGACATCGTGCCGGAGTTGATCTGTGAACCAGCCCTTGCGCCTCTGGGGTGGCCGTTTCGGCGCCGAGCCCGATCCGTCTTTGACTCGCCTCTCGCGTTCGGAGCCGAGCTATTTCCGGCTCGCGCCCTATGATCTGGCCGGTTCGCGCGCCCATATCCGTGAACTCGGCCGCGCCGGGCTGCTCGACGATGGCGAGATCGCCACGATCCTGAAGGCCATCGACGAGGTGGCGCAGCAGCATGCGGCCGGGCTGATCGAGCCCTGGCCGGAGGACGAGGACGTCCACACCTTCCTGGAGCGGGTGCTGACCCAGAAGCTCGGACCGCTAGGCGGCAAGATCCGCGCCGGGCGCTCGCGCAACGACCAGGCCGCCAACGATCTCAAGCTGTTCCTGCGCCACCGGGCGCGGACGCTGATGACGGAGCTCATGGCGCTGCAGGATGCGCTCGTCGCCCAGGCGCAAGCGCACAAGGCGACGCCGGTGCCCGGCGTGACCCATCTCCAGGCGGCCCAACCGATCACCTTCGGCCATCATCTTCTCGCCCATGCCCAGGCCTTCTCGCGCGATGCCGGCCGGCTGATGGACTGGGATGCGCGCAATGCCGTCTCCCCGCTGGGGGCCGCGGCGCTGGCGGGCTCGGCGATCGCGCTCAATCCCGAGCTGTCGGCCGAAGAGCTCGGCTATGACGCCTCCTTCGAGAATTCGGTCGACGCGGTCGGCGCGCGGGACCATGTCGCCGAATTCCTGTTCGTCGCCGCAATGCTCGCGGTGCATCTGTCGCGCCTGGCCGAGGAGATCGTGATCTGGTGCACCCAGCCCTATCGCTGGATCTCGCTGCACGATTCCTTCGCGACCGGCTCCTCGATCATGCCGCAGAAGAAGAACCCCGACATCGCCGAGCTGACGCGCGGACGCTCGGCCCGGCTGATCGGCGGCGTGACCACGATGCTGGCCGCCTTGAAGAGCCTGCCCCTGTCCTACAACCGCGACCTCGCCGAGGATAAGCGCGCCGCCTTCGAGGCCGTCGACGGGCTGGCGCTGGTGCTGCCGGCGATGGCGGGCATGGTCGCGACGATGACCGTCGAGACCGAGACGATGCGGAAGGCCGCGTCGCAGGGCTTCACGCTCGCCACCGAGGTCGCCGATTTCCTGGCGCGCAAGGGCGTTCCCTTCAGCACGGCGCATGACATCACCGGCGCGCTGGTGCGCCTCTGCGAGGAGCGCGACTGCGAGCTCCACGAGATCGACGATGCCGCACTGGCCGCCATCGATGCGCGCCTCACGCCCGATATCCGCGAGCATCTGACGCTGGAAGCCGCGCTGGACGCCCGCATGGCCAGGGGCGGCACGTCTCCTGCACGGGTCGGCGAGCAGATCGAGCGGCTGTCGCGCGAGCTGGCCCGGCAGCGCGCCTGGGCGCTGGATTACCGGGGGCCGACGCCATGACCCAGCCCACGCGGACGGCATCTCACTTCGACCCGGCCATCCTGAGCCTGCCCCGGGTCGGGCGCCTGCATCTCGGGCGCTGGCTCTCGGCCGCGCTGGTGCTGCTGGCGCTGGCGCTGGTGATCAAGGCCTTCGCCGAGGGCGATATCGCCTGGAAGGTCGTCGGCCAGTTCTTCACCGCGCCGGCCATCCTCGGCGGGCTCGTCAACACCGTCATCATGACGATCTGCGCCATGGCGCTGGGCATTGCGCTCGGCGTCCTCTTCGCGATCATGGCGATGTCGCCCAATGGCGTGATGCGGGGCTGCGCCGCCTTCTACATCTGGTTTTTCCGCGGCACGCCGCTGATCCTGCAGTTGCTGATCTGGTTCAACCTCGCGCTGGTGTTCCCGACCCTCGGCATCCCCGGCCTGTTCTCGGTCCGTACGATCGACGTGATCGGGCCCTTCATGGCGACGCTGCTGGGGCTCGGCATCAATCAGGGGGCCTATACGGCGGAGGTCGTCCGCTCCGGCATCCTCTCGGTCGATCACGGCCAGACCGAAGCCGCCAAGGCGATCGGCATGACACGGCTGACGACGCTGCGCCGGATCGTGCTGCCGCAGGCGATGCGGGTGATCATCCCGCCCGTCGGCAACGAGGTGGTCAGCATGGTCAAGCTGACCTCGATCGCCAGCGTGATCCAGTTCTCCGAGATCCTGCGCAACGCCCAGACGATCTATTACGCCAATGCCCGCGTCATCGAACTGCTGATCGTCGCCGCCGGCTGGTACCTGATCGTGGTGTCGATCCTGTCGCTCGGCCAGATCGCGCTCGAACGGCATTTCGCCAAGGGGCGTGCCGGCGCGGGAGGTCGACATGGCTGAGACCGGCATCCCGATGGTCAAGGCGCTGTCGGTCACCAAGCGCTTCGGCACGCTGGCCGCGCTCGACGACGTCTCGCTCGAGATCGCACCCGGCGAGGTCGTCTGCATCGTCGGGCCTTCGGGCTCCGGCAAATCGACGCTGCTGCGCTGCATCAACCAGCTCGAGCGCATCGACTCCGGCGCGATCTGGGTCGATGGCGAACTCACCGGCTTCCGGCAGGAGGGCGGACGGCTGGTCGAGCTGACCGATCGCGACATTGCCCGGCAGCGGCTGGCCAGCGGTATGGTCTTCCAGCGCTTCAATCTCTTCGCCCATATGACGGCGCTGCAGAACATCATCGAGGGGCCGGTGACGGTCCTGAAGCGCCAGCGGCGCGATGCGATCGCCGAAGCCGAGGCGCTGCTCGCGCGCGTCGGCCTGGCGGACAAACGCGACGCCTATCCGTCCGAACTCTCCGGCGGCCAGCAGCAGCGCGTCGCCATCGCCCGCGCCTTGGCCATGAAGCCGCGCCTGATGCTGTTCGACGAGCCGACCTCCGCGCTCGATCCCGAACTCGTCGGCGAAGTCTTGGCCGTGATGCGCGACCTCGCCCGCAGCGGCATGACGATGATCGTGGTGACGCATGAGCTTGGCTTCGCCCGCGAAGTCGCCAGCCGGGTCGTCTTCATGGACCAGGGCCGGCTCGTCGAGCAGGGCCCGCCGGCCCAGGTTCTGGGAGCGCCACAGCAGCAGCGCACCCGCGACTTCATCGCCGCCGTCCTGAGCTGAACCACCCCTTTTTCAGCGCCGCTTCCAGAGGAGTTTTCCATGTCCCAGATGACCCGCAGCCTGATCGCCGCGCTCGCCCTCGCCCTGCCTGCCGCCGCTTCGGCCCAGGAGCTTCCGGCGCGCATCAAGTCCGCCGGCAAGATCGTGGTCGCAACGCAGCCGAACTACCCGCCGATCACCTTCAAGGACACGGCGACCAACACGCTGACCGGGCTCGACATCGAGCTCGGCGAGGCGATCGGCGCCGAACTCGGCGTCAAGATCGAATGGCAGGAAACCGCTTTCGCGCAGATGCTGCCCTCGCTGCAGACGGGCCGCGTCGACATGGTCATGGCCGGCATGTCGGACAATGCGGCACGGCGCGAGACCGTGGATTTCGTCAACTATTTCGCGTCCGGCGCGCAGTTCTACACGATCACGGCGCTGGCGGCCTCGGGCATCAAGACCACCGACGACCTCTGCGGCAAGAGCGTGGGCGCCAGCCGCTCCACCACCTGGCCGGCCGAAATGGAGAAGTGGAGCCAGGCCAACTGCGTCGCCAAGGGCAAGCCGGCGATGACGATCGTCGGGACCGAGGGCTCGGTCGATGCCCGCACGCAGCTCAAGACGCAGCGGCTGCAGGCGGCTGTCCAGGGCAGCGAGACGATGCCCTATTTCCTGAAGCTCGAGCCCAACACCTATGTGCCGCTGGGCACGCCCTTCACCGATGTCCGCGCCGGCATCCCCTTCGCCAAGACCGCGGAGGGCAACCAGCTGCGCGACGCGGTCAAGGGCGCTCTCGACCGGCTCAAGGCCAAGGGCGGCTATGACGCGATCTTCGCAAAATACGGCCTGCAGAGCAGCGCCCTGCCGGCGATCACGGTCAACGCGGGCAAGTGAGCCCTCCTGCCCTCGCCCGGTGTGCCGCAGGCCACCGGGCGAGCGTGCCGTTTCAGGGAAACATCAGCGCTAAGGGCTCCATCGACCAGAGCGGCTGGACGGCGAGAGGCCGCACCGAGGCCTCGGCCGGAAGCGCCCCCTCCTCGCGCCAGCGTGCGATGAGCGCCGTCGCCTCGGCCGCCCGTAGCAGCCCCACTGCCAGCACCTCGCGGCCCGGCTTGCCCGCCTCGCCCGGCGCGGTGCCGAGAAAGCTGAGCCGGCCTCGCCCCGTCAGCGCAAGCGCACCGAGCCGCTCCAGCAGGGCGGCGCGTTCTGGCGCCCCCGCCTCGAACTCGATCAGGAGGACGACCTCCATCGCGTTCAGCCGTTGCGGAAGGTGTAGCTGTAACCGTTGATCGCCGGCACGCCGCCGAGATGGGCGTAGAGCACCTTCGAGCCGGCGGGGAAGAAGCCCTTCTTCACCAGGTCGATCACGCCCTGCATGGATTTCCCCTCATAGACGGGGTCGGTCATCATGCCCTCGAGCCTAGCGGAGAGGCGGATCGCCTCGATGGTTTCCTTCGAGGGGACCCCGTAGACCGGATAGGCGTAGTCCTCGTTCAGAACGATGTCGTCTGCGACGATGTCCTTGCCGCCGATCAGGGCCGAGGTCTTCTGTGCGATGTCGAGCACCTGCGCTTTTGTCTGTGCCGGGGTGAAGGAGGCGTCGATGCCGATGACGTTGCGCTGGCGGCCGTCCTTGGCGAAGCCGACGATCATGCCGGCATGGGTCGAGCCCGTCACGGTGCAGACGACGATGTAGTCGAACTTGAAGCCGAGCTGTTCCTCCTGCGCCCGCACCTCCTCGGCGAAGCCGACATAGCCGAGGCCGCCGAACTTGTGGACGGAGGCGCCGGCGGGGATCGGATAGGGCTTGCCGCCCTTGGCCTTCACATCCGCCAGCGCATTCTCCCAGCTCTGGCGGATGCCGATGTCGAAGCCCTCGTCGACGAGCTGGACGTCGGCGCCCATCACCCGCGACATCAGGATGTTGCCGACGCGGTCATAGACGGCATCCTCATGCGGCACCCAGCTTTCCTGGACGAGACGGCACTTCATGCCGATCTTGGCGGCGGTCGCGGCGACCATGCGGGTGTGGTTCGACTGGACGCCGCCGATCGAGACCAGCGTGTCGGCGCCCGACGCGATCGCATCCGGCACGATGTATTCGAGCTTGCGCAGCTTGTTGCCGCCGAAGGCGAGGCCGGAATTGCAGTCCTCGCGCTTGGCGAAGAGCTCGACCTGACCGCCGAGATGGGCGGACAGACGCGGCAGCGGCTCGATCGGCGTCGGGCCGAAGGTCAGCGGATAGCGCTCGAATTTCGACAGCATGGTTCTTGCTTGCTCCGGATTGAACTCCGAAAAAACTAGCGAAAATCGCCTGAAAGGTGCTTCCGAAGTTGGATCCAGGAACGGCGCCTTGACGCCGTGTTTGATCCCATTCTCTGTTATGGCTCTCAGACAGATCCTCTTTTTCGGAAGATCCTTTCATGGAGCCCAAACTCGACCGGACCGACCTCAAGATTCTGCGGCTGCTGCAGAGCGACGGGCGGATGGGCAATGCGGAGATCGCCAAGCGCGTGAACACCAGCGCCGCAACCTGCCACAGGCGCATCCAGCGCCTGTTCACGGAGGGCTACGTCACCGGGGTGCGGGCACAGGTTTCGCCGCAGAAGGTCGAGATGGGCACGCTCGCCTTCGTCGGCGTGGTACTGGACCGCTCAACCCCCGAAAGCTTCGGCGATTTCGAGGCGGCGATCCGGGCGATGCCGGTCGTGCTCGACTGCCACATCGTCGCGGGTGATTTCGACTACATCCTGAAGATCCGCGTGCGCGATATGGCGGATTTCAACAAGCTGCATGGGGACAAGCTGATTGCGCTGCCGGGCGTGCGGCAGACGCGCACCTTCTTCGTGATGAAGGAGGTCGTCGACAACGCGCCGCTGGCGTTCTGAGGGGCCGCGCCGTCATTCTCGGGCGGAGCGGATCGCAGACCCGAGAAGCTCTCGACCAGATGAGCTGGATCAAGAGATGCTCGGGTCAAGCCCGAGCATGACGTCGCTCATCACACCTGGATCAGGCGCTGGACCTGGTTGGCGTCGAGGTCCTTCATCGCGCCGGACAGCACGACCTCGCCGCGGTCCATCACGAACATCGTGTCGGCAAGGTCGCGGGCGAAGTCGAAATACTGCTCGACCAGCACGATCGTCATGTCGCCCTTGGAGCGCAGATAATCGATCGCGCGACCGATATCCTTGATGATCGAGGGCTGGATGCCCTCGGTCGGCTCGTCCAGCACCAGCAGTTTGGGTCGGGTCACCAGCGCCCGCGCGATCGCGAGTTGCTGTTGCTGGCCTCCCGAGAGGTCTCCGCCGCGTCGGCCCAGCATGGACTTGAGCACGGGGAACAGGTCGAAGAGTTCGTCCGGGACATAGCGCTCCCGGCGCGGCAGCGGCGCGAAGCCGGTCTCGAGATTTTCCTTCACGCTGAGCAGCGGGAAGACCTCGCGGCCCTGCGGCACGAAGCCGATGCCGGCCCGCGCCCGGTCCTCGGTGCGCAAGGTCGAGATGTCCTCGCCGCGAAAGCCGATCTTGCCGCCGCTGATCGGCTGCTGGCCGACGATGGCGCGCATCAGCGTGGTCTTGCCGACGCCGTTGCGGCCCATCACGCAGGTGACCTTGCCGGCTTCCGCCGTGATCGAGACCCGCCGCAGCGCCTGGGCGGCACCGTAATGCAGGTCGATGGCGTCGACGGTCAGCATGCTCATCGCCCCAGATAGACTTCGACGACGCGCTCGTTGGCGCTGACCTGGTCGAGCGGCCCCTCGGCGAGGACCGAGCCCTCGTGCAGCACCGTGACCTTCACGCCGAGTTCGCGGATGAAGCCCATGTCGTGCTCGACCACGATGACCGAATGATCCTTCGCGATCTCCTTGAGCAGCACGGCCGTCTCGGCGGTCTCGCCGTCGGTCATGCCGGCGGCGGGCTCGTCCACGAGCAGGAGCTTGGGGTCCTGCGCCAGCAGCATGCCGATCTCGAGCCACTGCTTCTGGCCGTGCGAGAGCGAGCCGGCAAGCCGCTCGCGCGCGTCGCCCAGCTTGATGATGCCGAGGATATCGTCGATGCGCTTCTGCTGCGCCGCCGCCGTCTTCCAGAACAGGGTCCGCGCCACCGTGCGCGGCGCCTTCAGCGCCAGCAGGATGTTGTCCTCGATGGTGTGGAAGTCGAAGACGGTGGGCTTCTGGAACTTGCGGCCGATGCCGAGATTGGCGATCGCCGCCTCGTCGAGCCGCGTCAGGTCGATCGAGCCGCCGAACATCACCGTGCCGACATCGGGCTTGGTCTTGCCGGTGATGATGTCCATCATCGTCGTCTTGCCGGCGCCGTTGGGGCCGATGATGGCGCGCATTTCGCCGGGCTCGATCGTCAGCGAGAGGCCACGGATCGCCTTGAAGCCGTCGAAGGAGACGCTGACGCCGTCGAGATAGAGCAGCGAGGAGGTGAGCTGGCCGGGGTTGGGAGCGTTCATGCGCGTCACTCCGCCGGGGCCGGTTCGGGCGTGGTCGCGGGAGCGGACCTGCGCCGCTTCTCCCACCAGTCCTGCGCCGTGCCGAGGATGCCCTTGGGCATGAACAGGGTGACGAAGACGAAGAGCGCGCCGAGCGCAAACAGCCAGTACGGCGCCATGAAGCCGGAGGTGAAGATCGTCTTGGCGTAGTTGACGACGACGCCGCCGAGCGCCGCGCCCACCAGCGTGCCGCGGCCGCCGACCGCGACCCAGATGACGGTCTCGATCGAGTTGGCGGGAGCGAATTCGCTGGGGTTGATGATGCCGACCTGGGGCACGTAGAGCGCCCCTGCAACACCCGCCATGCAGGCGGAGACGGTGAAGACGAAGAGCTTGAAGCGGTCGACCCGGTAGCCGAGGAAGCGCGTGCGCGATTCCGCATCGCGGATCGCGATGACCACCTTGCCGAGCTTCGAGACGACGATGCCGCGCGCGATCAGGAAGCCCGCGATCAGCATGACGCAGGTCATGGAAAACAGAGCCGCACGAGTCGCTTGCGCCTGGACGTTGAAGCCGAGGATGTCCTTGAAATCGGTCAGGCCGTTGTTGCCGCCGAAGCCCATGTCGTTGCGGAAAAAGGCGAGCAGCAGGGCGTAGGTCAGCGCCTGGGTGATGATCGAGAGATAGACGCCGGTGACTCTGCTGCGGAAGGCAAACCAGCCGAAGACGAAGGCGAGCAGCCCCGGCGCGAGCAGCACCATCAGCATCGCGAAGGGGAAGGAGTCGAAGCCGTACCAGTACCAGGGCAGCTCCTTCCAGTTCAGGAAGACCATGAAGTCCGGCAGGATCGGGTTGCCATAGGTGCCACGCGAGCCGATCTGGCGCATCAGATACATGCCCATCGCGTAGCCGCCGAGCGCGAAGAAGGCGCCATGGCCGAGCGAGAGGATGCCGCAATAGCCCCAGACGAGATCGAGCGAGATCGCCAGTAGCGCGTAGCAGAGATATTTGCCCCAGAGCGACATGGTCGAAGTCGGCACGTGGAAGGGCGAGCCGGCCGGCACGAGCAGGTTCAAGGCCGGGATCAGGATAGCAAGCCCGGCGATGAGGGCGAGGAAGACCGCGCCGCGCCGGTCCATGTCCTGCAGGAGAAAGCGCGCGATCATGCTTCCACCGCCCGGCCCTTGAGCGCGAACAGGCCGCGCGGGCGCTTCTGGATGAAGAGGATGATGAAGACGAGCAGCGCGATCTTGCCGAGCACCGCCCCCGCATAGGGTTCGAGCAGCTTGTTGGCGACGCCCAGCGTCATCGCGGCGACCAGCGTGCCCCAGAGATTGCCGACGCCACCGAAGACCACGACCATGAATGAGTCGATGATGTAGCTCTGGCCGAGATTGGGGCTGACATTGTCGATCTGCGAGAGCGCGACGCCCGCCAGCCCCGCGACGCCCGAGCCGAGTCCGAAGGTCAGCGCGTCGACGCGGCCGGTGCGGATACCCATGGCGGATGCCATGCGGCGGTTCTGCGTGACCGCGCGCATCTGCAGGCCGATCGGCGTCAGCTTCAGGATCGCCAGCAGGGCCGCAAAGACGAGGATCGCGAAGACGATGATCCAGAGCCGGTTCCAGGTGATCGCCATCTCGCCGATCTCGAAGGCGCCCGACATGAAGGCGGGCGCGCCGACCTCGCGATTGGTCGGCCCGAAGGCGGTGCGGACCGCCTGCTGCAGGATCAGGCTGATGCCCCAGGTCGCCAGCAGCGTCTCCAGCGGCCGGCCATAGAGGAAGCGGATCACGCCGCGCTCGATGGCGATGCCGACGAGTCCGGCCACGAGGAAGGCGAGCGGCACGGCGATCAGCAGCGAATAGTCGAACAGGCCCGGGAAGCGGGCGCGGATGACCTCCTGGACGATGAAGGTCGTGTAGGCGCCGATCATGACCATCTCGCCATGGGCCATGTTGATCACGCCCATCACACCGAAGGTGATGGCGAGCCCGATGGCGGCGAGCAGGAGGACCGAGCCGAGCGAGAGCCCATACCAGAGGTTCTGTCCGGCCCGCCAGAGCGCCAGCCGGCCCTCGATGTCGGAGATGGCGCGGGCCTGCGCCTCCTTCAGCGAGGCGGAGGCATCGGCCGGCAGGGAGCGCAGCGTCGCCAGCGCATCCTGGTCGCCGCGCTCGCGCAGCACGTCGATGGCGGCGATCCGGTCGAAGGGGGGCGCGTCGGATTTCGCGACGAGGATGGCGGCCTGTGCCTGCCGCAGCGCCGCCTTGACGCGGGCATTCGTCTCCTTGGCGATGGCGCCTTCGAGCACGGGCAGCAGCGAGGCGTCGCGCGACTTGAACACGGCTTCCGCCGCGGCGATGCGCTTGCCGGCGTCGGGATTGAGCAGACCGAGCCCACCGAGCGCGCCCTGGATGGTGCGGCGGACGCTGTTGTTGAGGCGCACCGCGGCGAGCCCTGCGGGTGCCGCGGCGAGCGCCGCGCCGGTGCGGGCGTCGAGGACGCGGCCATCCGGCATCCGGACGACGACGGCACCGCCACCGGCCAGCAGCCGGCCCTCGGCCAGCGCCTCGATGATCAACGCCGCCTGCGGATGCGCCTGGGCGATCAGCAGCTCGATGGCGCGGTTGGTTTCGGAAAAACTGTCGGCACCGAGCCGGGCAAAGGCGTCGTCGGCGCTCTGGGCGGGGGCTGCACCCGGATGGAGCGCGAGCAACATCGCCAGCGCCAGGGTGCGCAGGAGGCAGGGCAGGATCCGCATGGGCTCGCTTCGCATGGTCCGTCGGCGGGCGGGGCGCGGCGCCGGATCGTCTTTGGCGAACACCCCCGGCCCGAGCCGGGGGTGCCGCTGATTGCGAGGGCCGGCCGGGCCTTATGGCGCCCGTGCCGGCCCTCCCCCTCTCAAGTAATCAGGCGCCGCCGCACTTGCCGGTCTTGGTGTTGAAGTTGCCGCACTTCTTCTCGACCCAGTCGCCGATCAGGTCCTTGGAGCCTTCGAGGTGCTTGGACCAGGCGTCGCCCGGAACGAGATCGGTCTTCGAAACCACGTCGAACTGGCCGTCGGCCTTGATCTCGCCGATCAGGACGGGCTTGGTGATGTGGTGGTTGGGGAGCATCGTCGAGATGCCGCCGGTCAGGTTCGGCGCGGTGATGCCGGGCAGCGCGTCGATCACCTTGTCGGGATCGAAGCTCTTAGCCTTCTCGACCGCCTTCACCCACATCGCGAAGCCGATGACATGGGCCTCCATCGGGTCGTTGGTGACGGCCTTGTCGTTCTTCTTGAAAGCCTTCCACTGCTTGATGAAGGCCTCGTTCTCGGGCGTCTTGACCGACTGGAAGTAGTTCCAGGCGGCGAGATGGCCGACCAGCGGCTTGGTGTCGATGCCGGCCAGCTCTTCCTCGCCGACAGAGAAGGCGATGACCGGGATATCGGTCGCCTTGATGCCCTGATTGCCGAGCTCCTTGTAGAACGGCACGTTGGCGTCACCGTTGATGGTCGAGACGACGGCCGTCTTCTTGCCGGCGGTACCGAACTTCTTGATGTCGGAGACGATCGTCTGCCAGTCGGAATGCCCGAACGGTGTGTAGTTGATCATGATGTCCTCCTTGGCCACGCCCTTGGCGAGCAGATAGGCCTCGAGGATCTTGTTGGTCGTGCGCGGATAGACATAGTCGGTGCCGGCCAGCACCCAGCGCTGGACCTTCTCTTCCTTGGCGAGATAGTCGACCGCGGGGATCGCCTGCTGGTTCGGCGCGGCGCCCGTATAGAACACGTTGCGCTCGCTCTCCTCGCCCTCGTACTGGACGGGGTAGAACAGGATCGAGTTCAGCTCCTTGAAGACCGGCAGCACGGACTTGCGGGACACCGAGGTCCAGCAGCCGAACACGACCGAGACCTTGTCCTTGGTGATGAGTTCGCGCGCCTTCTCGGCGAAGAGCGGCCAGTTCGAGGCAGGGTCGACCACGACCGGCTCGAGCTTCTTGCCGAGCACGCCGCCCTTCTTGTTCTGCTCCTCGATGAGCATGAGCATGACGTCCTTCAACGTCGTCTCGGAAATGGCCATCGTGCCCGAGAGCGAGTGGAGGATGCCGACCTTGATGGTCTCCTGCGCCGCCGCCGGCAGAAGGGTGGCAAGCATGGTGGCGCCCGCGAGAGCAGCGCCCAGAATTGTGCGACGTGTGGTGTTCACGGATGATCCCCCGAACCGACCCTGGTTGGCCGCGCCTACGGACCGAGGCGTCGGCGGGCCTCCCCGGCCCGGAGCAAATGGCTGGCAAGGGACGTGCCAACCTCCCCACCATCGCTGCAGCGCACCACAAATCTCTGTCACCAGAGAGCTTCCAACGGCATTTCCTGCGATCGGTCATACCCGGGACGCAAGGATCATGCGAAGCTGACCGTATTGCCCATTTTGCAGTCGATTTGCCTGCCTATGAAACAGGCATTTCGCCGTGGTGTTGCCGGCAACCCCGGTGGCACCGAGATGAGCGCCACGGAGAGCCGCTTGCTTTTTGACATTTACGGCCCGTCGGGAATCGCCCTAGCCTCTCCCTGTCGGTAACAACTGAAAGGAGGTGATCCAGTGTCTCATTGTCATCAACCGCTGGTTCAAAGCGGGCAGACAGGGTCTCTCTCTCCGTGGGGGTCTTGTTCCGCCTGAGTTTTGGACCTTCAGGCCCGGTTACCGGGGCTGCGGTTCGGCAATGGAAGGGCTGCCCGAAAGGGCGGCCCTTCTTCCGTTGCAGGGACGAAATCCGCTGCGGGTTCTGGTATCGCGTGCCCGCGCATGCCACATCAGGCTGATGACGCAGCCTCCGCCCCATCCGGAAAGCCCCTGCCTTGTCCGCGCCTGAACCCAGCCGCGAGGCGATCCTCGACTTCATCGAGGCGGAGCGCGAGGCCGGCCGCGAGGTCGGCCGCCGCGAGATCGCCAAGGCCTTCGGGCTTTCGGGCGGCGGCAAGATCTGGCTGAAGCGCCTGCTCAAGGAACTCGAGGAAGAGGGCGAGACCGGCGGCGATGGCGTCGCCCGGCCGGTGCATCCGCGAGGCGCCCTGCCCCCCGTCCTGCTCTGCGAGATCAAGGGCAAGGATCGCGATGGCGACGCCTATGCCGTTCCGCTCGAATGGAACGAGGCCGATCAGGGCACCGCACCGCGAATCCTGGTGGAGCGGCGGCGCGAGTTCAGGGCCAAGCGCCATGCCGCGCCGGCACCGGCCTTCGGCGATCAGGCGCTGCTGAAGCTCACGCGGCTAAAGGGCGTCGACGGCTATGCCTATTCCGGCCGCGTGCTGAAGGTGATGGGCAAGGGCAAGGCTCAGGTGCTCGGCATCTTCCGCGCCCTGCCGGACGGTTCGGGCCGCCTGATCCCGATCGACAAGAAGGCGCAGGGCCGCGAGGCGCTGATCCCGAAGGGCCAGACTGGCGATGCGCAGGACGGCGACCTCGTCTCCGTGGCACTGCGGCGTGAGACACGCTTCGGCCCACCCGAGGCGCAGGTCAAGGAGCGGCTCGGCTCGCTGAAATCCGAGCGGGCGGTGAGCCTGATCGCGATCCACGCCCATGGCATTCCCCATGTCTTCCAGCCCGCCACGGTCGCGGAAGCCGAAGCCGTGCGGCCGGCCGGCACGGCCGGACGCGAGGACTGGCGCGCGCTGCCGCTGATCACGATCGACCCCGCCGACGCCAAGGACCATGACGACGCCGTCCATGCGGCGCCCGACAGCGACCCGGACAATCCCGGCGGCCATGTCGTGACCGTCGCCATCGCCGATGTCGCGGCCTATGTCCGGCCCGGCTCCGCGCTCGACCGCGAGGCGCTGGAGCGCGGCAACTCGGTCTATTTCCCCGACCGCGTCGTGCCGATGCTGCCGGAGCGGATCTCCAACGATCTCTGCTCGCTGCGTGAGGGCGAGGACCGACCCGCGCTGGCGGTGCGGCTCGTGCTCAAGGCCGACGGCTCGAAGAAGAGCCACTCCTTCCATCGCATCCTGATGCGCTCGGCCGCCAAGCTCTCCTACCAGCAGGCGCAGGCCGCGATCGACGGACAGGGCGACGAGAAGGGCTCGGCGGTCCGCGAGACGATCCTGATGCCGCTCTGGGCGGCCTATGGCGTGGCGGCGCGCGCCCGGGACGCACGACAGCCGCTGGATCTCGACCTGCCCGAGCGCAAGCTGATCCTGAAGCCCGACGGCTCGGTCGACCGCGTCGTCGTGCCGGAGCGGCTGGCCGCGCATAAGCTGATCGAGGAGTTCATGATCCTCGCCAATGTCGCGGCGGCGGAGACGCTCGAGAAGGCCGGGAGCCTCCTGGTCTATCGCTGCCATGACGAGCCTTCGCTCGAGAAGATGCGCGCGCTCGGCGAGGTCCTGGCGTCGATCGGCATCAAGCTGCCGAAGGAGGGCGTGCTGCGCCCGGCGCTGTTCAACCGCATTCTCGGCATGATCAAGGGCTCGGAGAACGAGATCTTCATCAACGAGGTCGTGCTGCGCAGCCAGGCCCAGGCGGAGTATGTCGCGGAGAATTACGGGCATTTCGGGCTCAACCTGCGTCGCTATGCCCATTTCACCTCGCCGATCCGGCGCTATGCCGATCTCGTCGTCCACCGCGCCCTGATTGCGGCCCAGCGCTTCGGCGAGGACGGCCTGCCGAAGGGCACGACGCTGGAGACGCTGCGCGAGGTCTCGACGCGGATTTCGGCCGCCGAGCGGCGCGCCATGGCGGCCGAGCGCGAGACGGTCGACCGGCTGATCGCGCATTTCCTGGCCGACCAGATCGGCGCCTCCTTCGACGGGCGCATCGGCGGCGTCAACAAGGCCGGGCTGTTCGTCAAGCTCGACGGCACGGGCGCCGACGGCTTCATTCCAGCCTCGACGCTGGGGGCGGACTATTACCGTTACGACGAGGCGGCGCATGCGCTGATCGGCGAGCGCACCGGCGAGAGCTTCCGCCTCGGCGACCGCGTCCATGTGAAGCTGGTCGAGGCCGCACCCGTCGCAGGCGCGCTGCGCTTCGAGCTGCTCTCGGCCGGCCGGGCGGCAACGGGAGGCGGCCTGGGCGGACGCGGCCCCGCGCCTCGTCGCGGCAAGGGCGGCGCCTTCGGCGGTCCGCCCGGCGGCCGCAGCGGCCCGGGGCGCTTCGCCAAGGGCAAGGCGGGCAAACCCAAATCGGGAAAGAGGCGGTGATGGCGGTCCAGATCCATACGGCGAACCCTCAACCGCAGGCACGGGACTGGCGGCGGGCGATCGGCAACGGCCTGCGCGGGCGTTGTCCGCATTGCGGCCAGGGACGGCTGTTCAAGGGCTTCCTGAAGCCGGTCGACACCTGCGAGGCCTGCGGCGAGGCGCTGCATCACCAGCGTGCCGACGATCTGCCGCCCTATGTCGTCATCACCATCGTCGGCCATGTCGTCGTCGGCGGGCTGCTGCTGGCGGAGAAGTATGCCGACTGGTCGATGGGGCTGCACATGGCGGTCTGGCCGGCGCTGACCGTCCTCCTCTCGCTGCTGCTGATGCAGCCGGTCAAGGGCGGCGTCATCGGCCTGCAATGGGCGCTGCGCATGCACGGCTTCGGCGGCAAGCCCGATACCGCCGACCGCCAACCCCTTCCGCCTGCGGTGCAGCAGCCATGAACGACCATGCCGTCACCCTGACCAATGCCGAACGCGTCCGCGTCGCCGTCAACCAGCGGCCGCGCGACGCGGCGACGATGATGATCCTCGACCGCGCGGCGGCGAAGCCACGGATCCTGATGGGCAAGCGCCATCCCGGCCATAAATTCATGCCGGGGAAGTACGTCTTCCCGGGTGGCCGGGTCGATCCCGGCGACCGGCGGATGGCTGCAACGGGGGCGCTCCCCCAGATCTGCGAGGACCGGCTGCTGAAGCGGACCCTGCGCCCGAGCGCCGGCAAGGCGCGGGCTCTGGCGCTCGCCGCGATCCGCGAGACCTTCGAGGAGACCGGCCTGCTCTTCGGCTCCACCGAATTCGGCGCGCCGGAGAAGGCCCCGGCCGGAAGCTGGGCCGATTTCGCCGGCCACGGCATCTTTCCCGATCTGTCGGCGGTGACCTTCGTCGCGCGTGCGATCACACCGCCGCGGCGCCCGAAGCGCTTTGACACCCGTTTCTTCACGGTCGACGCCACGGCGAGCGCCAAGCGCATCGAGAACGTCGTCGGGCCCGATTCGGAACTGATCGACCTCGTTTGGGTGGACTTCGACGAGGCCAAGGAACTCGACCTGCCGACCATCACCAAGGTCATCATCCAGGAGGTGGAAGCGCGGATTGCCGGCGGTTTCGCGCCCTGGCTGCCGGTACCGTTCTATTGGGAGAAGAACGGCCGCTTCGTGCGCGAGGAGCTTTGACGCATTCTCCGCCCCGCCGAGCGATGGCCGCACCGATCCGCCTTGACTTCGACGCCCCTTTCCGGCATTCCCACGCCCGACGGTTTGCCGGGCTCGCCCGGCCTTTCTCATTTTCCGTGGGCCTCACCGCCCCGCATGGTTCGAGGATATCCCCATGGCCAAGGCCGTGACCATCAAGATCAAGCTGCTTTCGACCGCCGACACCGGCTTCTTCTACGTGACGAAGAAGAACTCGCGCACGATGACCGAGAAGATGTCGAAGAAGAAGTACGACCCGATCGCGCGCAAGCACGTCGAGTTCAAGGAGACCAAGATCAAGTGAGGCTTTGGCCCCGCTGAGATCGGTCTTTCACGAAAACCGCCCCTTCCGGGCGGTTTTTTGTTGCGCCCGACCTGTCGCCCTCCATGGCCGCGGCCTTCCCTCGTCGCCCAGCGGCCCCTGAAAGATGTCTGCGCCAAAGGATCTCGCGCCATGAGCAACGATCGGCCACGCCGCCCCCTCAGCGCGCGCGACAAGGCGGAAGCGCTGTTCGCCGCCCCGAAGCCGCCGACGCCCGAGCCCGTGACGCAACGGACCGCCCTGCCCGGTGCGCGCGAACTGGTCTCGCTGCGCATCGACAGCGATGTGCTCGAACATTTCCAGAGCGACGGACCCGGCTGGCAGGATCGCATCAACGCGGCGCTGCGGCGCGTGGCCGGGCTCTGAGATCCCCTCCCCGCCGGGCGCCGGACGTCATCGGCGCGAGGCACAACGCCACCGACGGGGGTCTGAAGGCGGTTTTTTCGGCGGCTGCGGCGCAATTGTCACGCCACGGAACCCGGAATGATGTCACGCTGGCGATCGGTCGGGGGCGACGACCATCTGCGCTGGCGGCGCGCGCTGCGCAGGGTTCGTCCCTTGGTTACCGGAAGATCGACCCGTGAACGCCGCAGATCCCGATCCCACCCCCCGCAGCACGCCGCACGGCGCCGGGCGTCGCCTGCTCAAGCTGCTCGTCGAAATCGATTCCTCGCGCTTCCTCGGCAACCGCGTCGTCGCGGCGGTCGCGCTCGTCGCGATCCTCGCGATCTTCGCCGGGCTCGGTTATGTCGTGCCGGCCGTGCTTTCGCAGTACTTCTGAGGCGGGAAAGAGGTGGCCGGCCGGCAGCGGTTCTGAGGAGGCCAGAATGTCCGCAACCGACCGGCCGAGCCCTCCGGGATCCCAGGAGATGCGGCGGACCTGAGAGCCGAGGGGCGTGGCGAGGCAGCGCATGACGCTGCGTCGCACAACACTTGCCGCCGGAGCGCAGCCGAATCAACAGCCGGACCGCGATTCACCAATCTTTGTCGGGGCTTAACCTTACCTGATAACCAGATCCGCCGCGTTTCAGGCGGCGTTGGCCGCGATGACGCGGTTCCGGCCGTTCGCCTTGGCCAGATAGAGCGCGTCGTCCGCGCGCTTCATGATCTCGGCGGGCGAGGCATCGCCGGCACGCCGGCTCGAGACGCCGATCGACACGGTCACGGGAATCGTGCGGGTCGCACCCTGGATGCCGAAGGGCTCGGAGACCACGCGCTCGCGGATGCGCTCGGCCACCGCATAGGCGGCGTCCAGCGCGGTATCCGGCAGCACGACGACGATCTCCTCGCCGCCCATGCGGGCGACCAAGTCGATGCCACGGGTGCAGGCGCGCACCCGGTCGGCGAATTCGCGCAGCACCTCGTCGCCGGCATCGTGGCCGTAGCTGTCGTTGACGCTCTTGAAGTGGTCGATGTCGAGCACGAGCAGCGCCAGCGAGCGGGCGCGCAGGGCGGACTCGTCGAAGAGCGCCGCCATGCGCGTATCCATGTAGCGGCGGTTGTGCAGCCCAGTGAGTTGATCCATCACCGCCATTTCCATCGAGGTCTGCACGCTGTCGCGCAGTTTCTCGGTGAAGCGCTTGCGGCGCACCTGGGTGCGGACGCGCGCCAGCAGCTCGTTGCGATCGATCGGCCGGATCAGGAAGTCATGCGCACCGATCTCGAGGCCGCGCAGGATGCGGGTGCGGTCCTCCGCCTCGCCCATCATCAGAACGGAGACGTTGCGGGTGCGCTCCAGCGAGCGCAGCTGGCTGCACAGGCGCAACCCGTCGAAACCCTGCAGGTCGAGGCTGACCAGCACGCTGTCGAATTCGCCCTCGACCGCCCGCAGCAGCGCCTGCTGCGGATCCGGCTCGGTCTCGACGACGTGGAAGGCCGAGAGCGCGCTTTCGAGCCGCTCGATCACACGCGGCCGGTCCTCGATGATCAGGATGCGGCCGTTCAGCCCGGTTTCGGAAGCGGCGGCGGCGAGCGGATCGGCAATGCCAAGGCGGCGCGAGGCGAGTGCCCGGTTGCGCAGCTCGTCCGTCATCGACTTCAGCCTTACAAGGCTGCGCACGCGGGCGAAGAGCGCGGTGTCGTCGAGCGGCTTGGTCAGGAAGTCGTCGGCGCCGGCATCCAGCCCCTTGAGCCGATCGCCCGGCTGGTCGAGCGCGGTGACCATCACGACCGGGATATGCGCCGTGATCGCCTCGCTCTTGAGGCGGCGGCAGACGTCGAAGCCGTTCATGCCCGGCATCATCACGTCGAGCAGCACGATGTCGGCCTCGCCGCGCTCGCAGATCGCGATGGCATCGGGGCCGTTCAGTGCCGTGACGACGTCGAAATATTCCGAGGAGAGCTTCGCCTCGAGCAGCTTCACGTTGGTGATGATGTCGTCGACGACCAGAACGCGCGCTGACATGGCAAGCCCTTCGAACGTTCAGGCCGCGCCGGCATAGGCGCGGACGGTCTCCAGGAATTTCGCGACCGAGATCGGCTTGGAGAGATAGGCCTCGCAGCCGCCCTCCCGGATCCGCTCCTCGTCGCCCTTCATCGCGAAGGCGGTGACGGCGATCACGGGGATCGCCTTCAGGTCGTCGTCCTCCTTGATCCATTTGGTCACCTCGAGCCCCGAGACCTCGGGCAGCTGGATGTCCATCAGGATCAGGTCGGGACGATGCGTGCGCGCGAGCTCGATCGCCTCGATGCCGTCGGCGGTCTTCAGCGTGGCATAGCCATGCGCTTCGAGGAGGTCATTGAAGAGCTTCATGTTGAGCTCGTTGTCCTCGACGATCAGAACCGTCTTCATGATGCCGCCCTTCCTTTGCGCCGCGGACCGGGGGCCGATCCCGATTGCCCAAGCTGGCAGCCTCGTTCCATGATCACTGCCTAGCATGTAAGCCGTTGACGAAACGCAAATCCCCCGACCGATTCCGGCAGGAGCCTTCCGACAGCCATGGCGAGCCCCCCGAGCCAAGACGACGCCGAGATGCTGGCCCTGCGCGCGCTGGGGTTTCTCGCTGCCGAGCCCGAGCGGCTCGAGCCCTTCCTGGCCACCACGGGACTGGGCCCGGCGACGTTGCGCGCCGCCGCGGGCGACCCCGGCTTCCTGGCGGCGGTGCTGGACCATGTCGGCGGCAGCGATTCGCTGCTGCTCGAATTCGCCGCCAATGCGGGCGTGGACCCGGAAGCGGTGGCGCGGGCCCGGGAGCGTCTGGGCGGGCCACCCGCCGGCGACTTCGCTTGACCGCGCCGTCGCGGGGCCTGGCGCGGCGCGTCCTGTGCCGCGACTGCCTGCGCGACCATGACGGCGACGAGGCCGAGCCGCGGCGCTGCCCCGCCTGCGGCTCGCCGCGCCTGCTGCGCCACCCCGAGCGCGACAGTCTCAGCCTCGCCCATATCGATTGCGACGCCTTCTATGCGGCGGTGGAAAAGCGTGACGATCCCTCGCTGATCGACAAGCCGGTCATCATCGGCGGCGGCAAGCGCGGCGTCGTCTCGACCGCCTGCTATATCGCGCGGACCTATGGCGTCCGCTCGGCCATGCCGATGTTCAAGGCGTTGAAGGCCTGCCCCGAAGCGGTGGTGGTGAAGCCCGACATGGCGAAATACGTCGCGGTCGGCCGGCAGGTGCGCCGGCTGATGCAGGAGCTCACGCCGCTGGTCGAGCCCATCTCGATCGACGAGGCCTTTCTCGACCTCGCAGGGACCGAGCTGCTGCACCATGCCAGCCCGGCCGTGACCCTGGCACGCTTCGCCCGGCGCATCGAACAGGAGATCGGCATCACCGTCTCGGTCGGCCTGTCCTATGCGAAGTTCCTGGCCAAGGTCGCCTCCGACATGGACAAGCCGCGCGGCTTCTCGGTGATCGGGCGGGCGGAAGCAGTCTCCTTCCTTGCCTCCAAGCCGGTCGGCCTGATTCCGGGAATCGGCCAGGCGAGCGCGGCCAAGCTGGCGGAATCCGGGTTCAGGCTGATCGGGGATCTGCGCGAAGCGCCGGTCGACAAGCTGTTCCGGCTGGCGGGCAAGGACGGCCCGCGCCTGAAGAACCTCGCCAACGGCATCGATCCCCGCCGCGTCACGCCCGACCGGGACACCAAGAGCGTGTCCAGCGAGACGACGCTGGATGTCGATCTGTCACGCTTCGACGAGCTGGAGCCCGTGCTCTGGCGGCTCTGCGAGAAGACCTCGAAGCGCCTGAAGCATCAGGAGCTGGCCGGACGGACGATCACGCTGAAGCTGAAGACCGCGGATTTCCACTCCATCACGCGGGCGACGCGGCTGCCCGAGCCGACGCAGCTTGCCGCGCGGCTCTTCGCGGCCGGGCGCGAGCTGCTGCGGCGCGAATGCACCGGCCCGCGCTACCGGCTGATCGGGATCGGGGCGAGCGACCTGACCGGCCCGGAAGATGCCGACCATGGCGACCTCGCCGATGTCGCGACGCCGCGGCTGAAGGCCATGGAGGGCGCGCTCGATGCGCTGCGGGCCCGCTTCGGCGACGCCGCCATCGGCAAGGGGCTGAGCCTGCGCCTGCCGCAGCGGGCCGGGGGCGAGAGCGCTATTTCGCGCAATCCGCCTGAGGCAGAAGATCCAGACGCGTGAGCGTGCCGCGCAGGGCGAAGCTGCCATAGTCGAGCCGGACCGCGCCGGTGACGCCGTTCTCGTACAGCTCGAAGGAGATGGTATAGCTCGGCGTCGTCTCGCCCGAGCCGACCTTGAAATAGGACATGGTCACGGGCCAACGGGCGAGCTTCTCGAACTCCGGCCGCTGCAGCGGTTCTTCCGTCGGCTTGCTGTCCAGCTTGCGGCCGATGACGGACAGCGTCTCGTAGACGTCCTTGCCGCCATTGGCGCCGTCATAGAGCCGGACGTTCAGGGTGTTGCGACCCTCGCGCGCCGCCTGGATGACGGCCTTCATCTGCGCGTTGGGAAACAGCGCTGCCACCGGCTCGCGATGAGTCTCGGGTTTGGGCGCCGTGAGCTTGACCTCATAGCCCTCCCCGGTGCGGGTGGCCGTGCCGTCGACGATTTCCTTCGGCGTGCCACTGGCGGAGCTTTCGGTCTTGAAGCGATAGCTCGCGCCGTCGCCGGCCTCGAAGCTGGTTGTTCGCGCATCGATCAGGCGCGGGCCGCCCTCGCCGCTCTGCAGCTGCGTCACCTGGCGGAAGGAGAGCGCATAGCCCTCGCAGGCATCGCCGGTGAAGTCGAAGGCGATGCGTCCGCGGGCCGAGTCGACGTTCTTGGCCGCCTTGCCGGCGTCGAGAACCAGATCGTAGACCGCGCGATGCGGCGCCAGAACGACACGCTCAGTAGGGCTCGGCTGGGCTGCCGCCGCGCCGCTCCAGAGCGCCGCGACTGCGAGAAATCCCGTGAGGCCTGCTGCGTTCGTCGTCATGGTCGCGCCGCTTCCTGTGCTGAACACTCTCGAAGCTAGGTGCATTGCCGCAATGGCGCAAACAAGGCGGTCAGCGCGCGAGAGGCGGCCGCGTCGCGCGCGGCGGGCGGCCGGATGGCGCATGGCCTCGCGCTTGCGGGCGGGCCGGGCATCGGCCATGAAGGTAGGCCCGGCCCGGCTCGCGCTTCAGCGCGCCGCATCGTGCCGGGCCCGCTTCACACCAGCCGCTCCGGTGGAGTTTTTCCGATGAATGCCGTCGATACCAAGCTCGCCGAACTCGGCATCACCCTGCCCACGCCGGCTGCGCCCGTCGCCAACTATGTGCCCTATGTCATCACCGGCAATCTGCTGGTGATCTCCGGCCAGCTCTGCTTCGGCCTCGACGGCAAGCTCTCCGACACGCACAAGGGCAAGCTCGGCGTCGAAATCTTCAACGAGGCGGGACTTGAGGCCGCGCGGCTCTGCGCGATCAATGTGCTGGCCCAAGCCAAGGCGGCGCTGAATGGCGATCTGAGCCGGATCACGCGCTGTGTCCGCCTCGGCGGCTTCATCAACGCAGCCCCACATTTCGCCGCTTTGCCCGCAATCATGAACGGCGCGTCGGATCTGATGGTCGAAGTCCTGGGCGACAAGGGGCGCCACGCCCGCTCGACGATCGGCGTGGCCGAGCTACCGGCCGATGCGGCGGTCGAGGTCGAGGCGATGTTCGAGATCGCCTGATGCGCGGCCCTCTCCTTGACGGCGCCCGCCCCGATCTCGGCTTGCTGGTCGCTCGCCCGATCGCCCATCGCGGGCTTCACGACGCCGCCGCCGGCGTGATCGAGAACAGCGGCCCGGCGGCCGAGGCGGCCATCGCCCGCGGCTTCGGCATCGAATGCGACATCCAGCTCAGCGCCGATGGCGAGGCGATGGTGTTTCATGACTTCGTGCTCGACCGGCTGACCGAGCGCCAAGGCGCGGTCTCGGCGCAGACGGCGGAGGCGCTCGCCGCAATTCCGCTGCGCGGCAGCCAGGCGCTGATCCCGACGCTCTCCCGCTTCCTCGACCTGATCGCCGGGCGCGTGCCGCTGGTGATCGAGATCAAGAGCCGCTTCGACGGCGATCTCCGGCTGACCCGGCGCGCCGCCGAGATCGTCGCCGGCCGCGTCGGCCAGCCGATCGTGTTCAAATCCTTCGATCCCGAGATCGTCGCGGCGCTGCGCGAGATCGCACCCGGCGTTCCGCGGGGTATCGTCGCGATGAACGACTATTCCTACCCCGACTACGCCCATCTCGATGCGGGCCAGCGCCGCGCCATGGCCAATCTGCTGCATTTCGAGCGCAGCCGGCCGGACTTCCTGTCCTGGAAGGTGGCGGATCTCGACAGCGCGGCCCCCTATCTCTGCCGCAATGTCGTCGGCATGCCGCTGATGAGCTGGACGGTGCGGACCCCGGAGGACCGGGAGAAGGCTTCGCGCCTTGCCGACCAGATGGTGTTCGAGGGCTTCACGCCTTGAGCGAGAGCGGGGCCGGCGACCTCAGGGTGCGCGTCGCGACCTCGCTGAAGGCGGTTCCGGCCGCGGCCTGGGATGCCTGCGCCCATCCGCAGGCGCAGGACGAGGGGCCGGACGGGCTCGACCGGGAAAACCCCTTCGTCTCCCATGCCTTCCTGCGCGCGCTCGAGGAGAGCGGCTGCGTGGGCGGGCGCTCGGGCTGGTCACCGGCCTATCTGCTGGTCGAGGATGGCGAGGATCGGCTGCTCGCCGCTGCGCCGAGCTTTCTGAAGAGCCACAGCCAGGGCGAATATGTCTTCGACCATAGCTGGGCCGACGCCTATCAGCGCGCGGGTGGGCGCTACTATCCCAAGATCCAGGTCGCGGCGCCCTTCACGCCTGCCACGGGCCCGCGCCTGCTGGTCGCGCCGGGGCCGCGCGCGGCAGAGGCTCGTGCCGGGCTGATCGCCGGGCTGGAAGCGCTGTGCGAGCAGACGGACGCCTCTTCGGTGCATGTCACCTTCGCGCAGGAGCCCGATGTCGCGGCGCTCCGGGAGGCCGGCTATCTCGAGCGGCACGACCTCCAGTTCCACTGGTTCAACGAGGGCTTCGGCACTTACGACGATTTTCTGGCCACGCTGGCCTCACGCAAGCGGAAGGCGCTGAAGCGAGAGCGCCGCGAGGCGCTGGCGCCCGGGATTACCGTCGAGATCCTCAGCGGCAGCGACCTGACCGAGGCGGTCTGGGACGATTTTCATGCCTTCTATGAGGACACCGGCTCGCGCAAATGGGGGCGCCCCTATCTGAACCGCGCCTTCTTCTCCTGCGTCGGCGCGGCGATGGGCGAGCGCATCGTCCTCGTCATGGCGGAGCGCGCGGGACGCTATATTGCCGGCGCGATCAATTTCCGCGGCGCCGACACGCTGTACGGCCGCAACTGGGGCTGCATCGAGGACCACCCCTTCCTGCATTTCGAAATCTGCTACCATCAGGCCATCGACTATGCGATCGCGCATGGACTTGCCCGCGTCGAGGCCGGCGCCCAGGGCGAGCACAAGCTCGCGCGCGGATACCGCCCCGTGGTGACGCGCTCGCTGCACCATCTGGCAGATCCCGGGCTGAGGCGCGCCGTGGCGCATTACCTGCCGCGCGAGCGGGCTCAGATTGCGGAAGCCCAGGCGGCCCTGGCGGCCGAAAGCCCCTTCCGCAAATCCGGCGATGCCGATGGCTGATCGACAGGCTCAAGCAGAATCCGCCGGGCCGATTTTCTGCACGGATGGCGAACTCGGCTATAGGCGCAGCCTGACGGATTTCGCGACCGGGCCGCTGCTTCTGGACGAGCCCTATCGGCTCGCCCACCTGCCGCTGGTGGCGCCAAACCATCCGCGCGTCATCGCCCGGCAGGAGGGCCGCTCCTACGAAATGGGCGTCCACCCGCCGATCTTCTCGCTGGTTCTGCCCGTCGATGGGGCTCTGCTGGCCGGTTCCGAGCCCTTCCGGCGGCTTGACACCGAGATGCGCGCGGCGCCTTTCGCCTCCAAGATCGCGTGGGACATCCTGCCGCGACGCTCCGAGCGGCTGCACGCCACCCTGTGCGGCACGCTCTCGACCGGGGATGCGCCGGTCATTTCGGACGACACCCGCCCGGCCCTCTCCCGGGTCGCGCCCTTCACGGTCGATCTGCGCGGGCTGTTCTCGGGCAACGTCAATCGTGGGCGCTTCTATCTGCGGGTCTATCCGGAACAGCGGGACGGTCTGAACCCCATCCACGCCATCCAGGCCGCCTTTGGGCGCCCGCCGGGCGACCTCTACCTCGTCGGGCTCTACAATTTGACCGACGATCTCGACGCGCGCGAGACCGCCGCGCTGGCGGAGATGATCGCGCGCTGGTGGGATGTGTCGCTGCTGCGCTTCACGGTGAGCGATCTCTGGGTGCTGGGTGCGAGCGACGACCTCGTGCTGGATTCGCAGATCGCGGACACGGTGAGGCTGGGGGGCGTCGCTCGTTCTCCGACGCCGCCACGCCCTTGACGCTGACCGCCCGCCCGCGACAGGTTGGCCGCCCCAGTTTCTCGCCTGAGCCGGATGCCGCATGAGCGCCTACGACACCGACAACGTCTTCGCCCGGATCCTGCGCGGCGAGTTGCCCTCGCATACCGTCTATGAGGACGAGGCGACGGTCGCGATCATGGACATCATGCCCCGCGCCGACGGGCATGTGCTGGTGATCCCCAAGGCCGCCTGTCGCAATGTGCTGGATGCGCCGCCCGAGGCGCTGCAGGCCGTGGCGCTGACGACGCAGCGGCTGGCGCGCGCCGTGAAGGCCGCCTTCGCGGCTGATGGCGTGACGATCCAGCAGTTCAACGAGGCCGCCGGCGGACAGGTCGTCTTCCACCTGCATGTCCATGTGATCCCCCGCCATGACGGCGTGGCGATGCGTCCGCATACGGGTGCCATGGCGGATGCCGAAGTGCTCAAGGCCAATGCCGAGAAGATCCGGCTGGCGCTGACGACGCTCTGACCCGCCCGCTCAGGGCGCCAGCAGCCAGTAGGCGCCGCCGATGAGCGTCGCCTCCCCGGCCAGCACCGCCAGCAGCACCCTCCGGCGGTCGAACAGCATGATCGCGAGCGTGACCGAGAGGGCTCCGACCCGCAGGGCGAGCGGCACGGCGGCGAGCGCTCCCGGCGGCGCGACGATCAGCTTGGCGACGATGCCGGCGAGCAGCGCCGTCGCGACCGCCCGCACCCATTCCAGCGCCGGCGAATCGGCGTCGATCCGCCGCGAGAAGGCCACCGCGAGCCAGCGCCAGATCTCGGTCGGCAGCACGGCGAAGAGAATGAGGGCGAGATAGGGCCACCACGGCCCGTCGAGCCAGGGGATGGGCTGTGTGATCGTCCCCATCATGGCGCCGCCCGCTTCGGCCGCAGGACAAAGGCGATCGTACCCGCGATCAGCCCGGCAACGATCAGGTCGAAGCCGCCACCGATGAAGCGGTCGCAGATCGGCGCCAGCGCGAGACCGAGGACGATGGCGGCCACATCGCCGCGATGGCGCAGGCCCGCCGTGAGCGAGGCGAGGAAGAAGATCGGCGTCAGGCAGAGCAGCCCGGCGGCGAAGGGGATCGGCAGCGTGCCGATCAGATAGTAGCCGAGGAAGGTGCCGATCGAGCTCGTCGCCATGCAGGTGTTGGCGAAGCCGAGGAAATAGGCGACGCGCTGGGGCGGCGGCACATGCGGCAAGCGGCGCAACCCTTCCGTCCAGGCCGTCACCGCGACGTAGTGCGCGAGCAGGAGCTGCATCCAGACGCCCTGCCCCGGGCGGCGCAGCAAGGGCAGGATCGCCACCGTCATCGGCAGGAAGCGCAGCGAGGCGAAGCCGACCGCGATCGCGATCGCACTCCAGGCGGCGCCGGCCGCGATCGAGGCGAAGAAGATCACCTGCGAGGGGCCGGCCCAGACCAGCATGGTCGAAAGCACTGCGACCTCGACCGGATAGCCGACATCGCGCGCCAGTGAGCCGATGCCGACTAGCCCGAAGCCGACGACCCAGGCCGGCAGCGACAGCGCATCGCGCATGCCGGCCAGCGCGACGCGCCACCAGCTCCACTCGGCGGATACGGTCATGGAGAGATCAGCACATAGCCAGTTGGGACAGCGGGAACGGAGCCCGCCGAGGGCGGATCCTGAGCGATCCTTCTAGCCGGCTCGGCCCCTCGCGCGGAGTCGCCATGATGGATAGCGGGGATTGCGCCGGCTGCAGGGACCCCGGCGCGGGGCACGCCTCAACGGCCGCCCTTCATGACCAGCCCCAGCAGTTCGTTGCCGAAGTCGATGATCTCCTTCGGGATGCCGCCGACCGCCTTCACGCCGAGATAGATCAGATAGACGAAGGCGGGGACGAGGATCCAGCCCAGGATTTCCTCGAACACCTTGCGGCGACGGCGACGCCGATCGCGCTTCTCGAACCAGCTCAGCTTTTCCTTGCGCGCCGGAGCCACCTGCTCCGGCGCCGGCTCGGCCGCATGGGCCAGCAGCGTATCGGTCTTGCGCCTGAACAACACGGTCTCAAGCCTTCGTCAGCGGGACCTTCGGGACGGTGCGGACGGAGCGCTGGGCCTTGGGAGCCTCGGGCCCCTTGCCACCGCTGCCCTTGCCGCCATCCCCCTTGCCGCCGTCCCCCTTGCCCGCCTTGCCTGCGGGACCGCTGCGACGCGGCGCAGCCGGAGCCGGCTTGGCCGTGGCCGCCTTGGCGCGCGGCTTGCGCTCGCGCTTCTCGGCCGCGGCGGCGACGTCCTTCTCGGGCTTGGGCTTGACCGGCCCGTCGGGGAATTCGAGTCCCAGCACCTTGATGCCCGTCTCCGACTGCACGACGACGACGCGGACTGCGCCGCCGTTCTTCAGCCGCCCGAACAGCACCTCGTCGGCGAGCGGCGTCTTGATCGTCTGCTGGATCAGGCGGGCCATCGGGCGGGCGCCCATCGCCTCGTCATAGCCGTTCTCGACCAGCCATTCGCGGGCTTCGTCCGACAGTTCGATCGTGACGTTGCGGTCGGCAAGCTGCGCCTCGAGCTGCAGCACGAATTTGTCGACGACGCGGGCGACGACCGTCTTCGGCAGATGGCCGAAGGAAACCACCGCATCGAGCCGGTTGCGGAATTCCGGCGCGAAGAGCTTGTTGATCGCCTCCGCGTCGTCGCCCTCGCGCTTGCTGCGCGTGAAACCATAGGCGTTGCGGGCCATGTCAGCGGCGCCGGCATTGGTGGTCATGATCAGGATGACGTTCCTGAAATCGACCTGCTTGCCGTTATTGTCGGTCAGCTTGCCGTGATCCATCACCTGCAGGAGGATGTTGAACAGGTCGGGATGGGCCTTCTCGATCTCGTCCAGCAGCAGCACGCTGTGCGGGTGCTGGTCGATCTGGTCGGTCAGGAGCCCGCCCTGGTCGAAGCCGACATAGCCCGGAGGCGCGCCGATCAGCCGTGAGACGGTGTGGCGCTCCATGTATTCCGACATGTCGAAGCGGATCAGCTCGACGCCGAGCGAGGTCGCGAGCTGGCGGGCGACCTCGGTCTTGCCGACGCCGGTGGGGCCCGCGAAGAGATAGCAGCCGATCGGCTTCTCGCCGTCGCGGAGGCCGGCGCGGGCGAGCTTGATCGAGGAGGACAGCGCCTCGATCGCCTTCTCCTGGCCATAGACAGTGCGCTTCAGCGTCGTCTCGAGGTTGCGCAGCACCTCGGCATCGTCCTTCGAGACGGTCTTGGCGGGGATGCGCGCCATCGTGGCGATCGCCGCCTCGATCTCCTTCACGCCGATGGTCTTCTTGCGCTTGTTCTCGGGCACCAGCATCTGCGAGGCGCCGGTCTCGTCGATGACGTCGATCGCCTTGTCCGGCAGCTTGCGGTCATGAATGTAGCGCGCCGACAGTTCCACCGCCGCCTTGATGGCGTCGTTGGTGTAGCGCAGCTTGTGGAACTCCTCGAAATAGGGCTTCAGCCCCTTCAGGATCTCGACCGCATCCGGAATCGAGGGCTCGCTGACGTCGATCTTCTGGAAGCGCCGCACCAGCGCCCGGTCCTTCTCGAAGTACTGGCGGTACTCCTTGTAGGTGGTCGAGCCGATGCAGCGCAGGCTGCCCGAGGCGAGCGCCGGCTTCAGCAGGTTCGAGGCGTCCATCGCGCCGCCCGAGGTCGCACCGGCGCCGATCACCGTGTGGATCTCGTCGATGAACATGATGGCCTTGGGGTGGGCCTCGATCTCTTTCATCACCTGCTTGAGGCGTTCCTCGAAATCGCCGCGATAGCGGGTGCCGGCGAGCAGCGTGCCCATGTCGAGCGAGAAGACGGTGGCGTCTTCCAGCACCTCGGGCACCTGGCCGCGGGTGATCTTGAGGGCGAGCCCTTCGGCGATCGCGGTCTTGCCGACGCCGGGATCGCCGACCAGGAGCGGATTGTTCTTCTGCCGGCGGCACAGGATCTGGATCGTGCGCTGGACCTCGGCCTCGCGGCCGATGAGCGGGTCGATGCGGCCGTCGCGCGCCTTGCGGTTGAGATTGACGCAATAGGCGTCGAGGGCGCTTTCCTTCTTCTTCTTGTCCTTGTCGGCGTCGTTGCCGGAATCGGCGGCGCGGGAATCCCGCTGCTGCTCGGGCTCCTCCTCGACGCCGCGAACGGGCCGCGACTCGCTCGCGCCCGGGCGCTTGGCGATGCCGTGGCTGATGTAGTTCACCGCGTCGTAGCGCGTCATGTCCTGCTCCTGCAGGAAGTACGCGGCATGGCTCTCGCGCTCGGCGAACATCGCCACGAGCACGTTGGCGCCGGTCACCTCCTCGCGGCCCGAGGACTGGACATGGATGACAGCGCGCTGGATCACGCGCTGGAAGCCGGCGGTCGGTTTGGAATCGTCGCGCCCGTCCGTGACCAGATTGGCGAGCTCGGCGTCGATATAGTCGACGAGGCTGCGCCGCAGCGTGTCGAGATCGACGCTGCAGGCGCGCATGACCGCAGCGGCGTCCTGATCGTCGACCAGGGCCAGCAGCAGATGTTCCAGGGTGGCGTATTCGTGGTGGCGCTCATTGGCGAGCGCCAGAGCCCGGTGAAGCGCCTGTTCGAGACTGCGCGAGAAACTCGGCACGGATTGCGCTCCTATTCCGATTCAAGGGGTGCGAACGGACTCAAGACGCTACTTCTTCTCCATCACGCATTGGAGCGGATGCATGTGCTTGCGCGCAAGGTCCATCACGAGGGTCACCTTCGTCTCGGCGACCTCGTAGGTGAAGACGCCGCATTCGCCGACGCCGTTCTGATGCACATGCATCATGATCTGCGTGGCCGCGGCGCGGTCCTTCTGGAAGAACCGCTCGAGGACGTGAACGACGAACTCCATCGGGGTGTAGTCGTCGTTCAGAAGCAGGACCCGATAGAGGTTGGGCTTGCGGGTCCGCGTCCGCGTCAGGACCGCGGTGCCGGCGCCTTCCCGGCCACCATCGGCGGGCGGGCCCGCGCGGCGCGGCCGATCGGCCATCACCAGGGGGGTGCGGGCGGTCACGGGCCAAGCGGGACCGTTTCCGGCGCCCCTGGCAGCCCTCCCCCGCATCGTGCTCGCAGCCGTCGTTCCCAAGATCGATCCCTGTCCTGACCTGCCCGACATAATGCGTCGCGACTGAATTTACAGACCTCGCGACTGCTTCGCCAGTGCGTTCGCACGGCAGCCGCGCAGCTGCGGCGTCTCGGCGCGGCGGGTTGACCCGCCGGGGCGGACGGTTCAAAGCCCGGCGCCTGACAGGACGGGAGACGTCGATCATGACCGCCAACGCCATCGTGACCGTAGGAGCGGATCTCGCCTCACCGGTGCGCTTCGGCAATGCCCTGCCGCTCGCCGTGATCGCCGGCCCCTGCCAGATGGAAAGTCGCGACCACGCGCTGGAAACGGCCTTCGCGCTGAAGGAGATCGCGGAGGAGCTCGGGATCGGGCTCGTCTTCAAGACGTCCTTCGACAAGGCGAACCGGACCAGCGTCAAGGCCGCGCGCGGCATGGGGCTGGAGGCGGCGCTGTCCGTCTTCGCCGAGATCCGCGAACAGACCGGCCTGCCGGTGCTGACCGACGTCCATGAGGCGAGCCAGTGCGCCGCCGTGGCGGAATGCGTCGATGTGCTGCAGATCCCCGCCTTCCTCTGCCGGCAGACGGACCTGCTGGTGGCGGCGGCCCGGACCGGCCGCGTCGTCAACGTCAAGAAGGGCCAGTTCCTCGCCCCCTGGGACATGGTCAACGTCGCCGCCAAGATCACCGAGAGCGGCAACCCCAATGTCATGGTGACGGAACGGGGCGCCTCCTTCGGCTACAACACGCTCATCTCCGACATGCGCGCCCTGCCGATCATGGCGCAGACGATCGGTGCGCCGGTGATCTTCGACGCCACCCACTCGGTCCAGCAGCCCGGTGGCAAGGGCTCATCGAGCGGCGGGCAGCGCGAATTCGTGCCCGTACTGGCGCGTGCTGCGGTCGCCGTCGGCGTCGCCGGCGTCTTCATCGAGACGCATGAGGACCCTGACAGCGCCCCCAGCGACGGGCCGAACATGGTGCCGCTCTCGGCCTTCCCTGCGCTGATTGCAGAGCTGCAAGGCTTCGATCGACTTGCCAAGGCACGGGCCAAGCCTACGCTGGCTTATGTCTGACACGCCGCCCCCGGCGCCGGCCGCCGCGCCGGCTCCCACCTCACTGCCCGCCCTCATTCTCGTCCTCGGAGCCTGCGGCTTCGCCTCGACCTTCACGATGCGGATCATCGATCCGCTGATCCCGACGCTCGCCGGCGAGTTCGGGCGAAGCGTGCCGCAGATCGTGATGATGGTGACCGGGTTCTCGCTGGCCTATGCGCTGGGCCAGCCCTTTCTCGGCCCCGTCGCGGATGCGGTCGGGAAGATCCGCACGATCCTGACCTGTCTGCTGGCGCTCGCCCTGTTCTCGACGGTGGCGGCGCTGTCGCAGTCCTACGAGATCATGGCGGTGGTCCGCGGCGTCACGGGCATCGCCTCGGGCGGGATCATCCCGATTGCGATGGCGGCCATCGGCGACCGGGCCCCGATGCAGGAGCGCCAGGTGGCGCTCGGCCGCTTCCTGGTGCTGATGATCATCGGCCAGATGTCGGGCTCGGCCTGTTCCGGGCTGATCGCGACGCATCTCGGCTGGCGCGCCGCTTTCCTCTCGGCAGCGGGCGTCGCGGCGCTGGCGGCGGTGCTGGTCGCGATCGTGCTGAAGCCGCGCCGGAACGTGACCCGCCAGGCGCTGAGCGTCGCGGGTGCGCTGGCCAATTACCGCATCGTCTTCGCCAATCCGCGCACCAAGCTGCTCTACGGCCTCGTCGTGATCGAGGGCATCCTGCTCTTCGGCATTCCGGCCTATGTCGCGGCGATCCTGTTTGAGCGCTCGGGCGTCGGGCCGGGCGAGGCCGGGCTCGCCATCGCCGGCATGGGATTCGGTTGCCTGGTCTACGGGTTGCTGACGCGTATCCTCGTCGAGCGCCTCGGCCCGACGCGGATGACGCGGACGGGCGGCGTGGTCTGTGCGATCGGGCTTGCCCTTTTCGCCTTCGACTGGCCCTGGTGGAGCGCGATCCCGCTCTTCGCGCTGCAGGGTTTCGGCTTCTTCCTCCTGCACGGCACCTTTCAGGCGCAGGCCACGGAGCTCGCGCCGGCGGCGCGCGGCTCGGCCATGGCGCTCTTCGCCTGCTGCTTCTTCCTGGGCCAGGCGACGGGGCCGCTGGCGATGGGCGCGGCCATGCATGCGCTGGGGGCGCCCGTGGCGATCCTGCTCTTCGCCGCCGCGATCGTCCTGTTCGGCTATCTCACGCCGCGGATCCTGCCGGTGCCGAGCAGCCGGACCTGAATTTCGCTCAAATGCCGGACATCGTCGAGTTTCGACGATTGACGGAACGGAATCGCAACCTCTCGGCCGCATAACGCAGGCATCTTGATCGGCTCCAGGCTCGCGACCTCGCGGTCGCATCTGTGGGCCGCCGCCAGAGATGAGAGGCTGCGATGCGCCAATCCTACCGCGATGCCCTGCTCGGAGTCGCTTCCCGCTTTCGCCGCGACGAGGCGGGCGCCACCGTGACCATGTTCGCCTTCGCCGGCGTCGTGCTGATCGGCATGGCCGGCGTGGTGCTGGACTACGGACGCCTGACCAAGGCGCATTCCGGTCTGCAAGCAGCGACCGACTCTGCCGCGCTGGCCGCCGCGAGGCTGCCCAGCAAGGACGCCGCGACGATGCGCGCAGCGGCCGAGAAATTCTTCGTCGCCAACACAGCGGGACTGGGCGGCCAGAACATTCAGATCACGAAGTTCGATTTCCAGGAATCGACGGGGACCGTGACGATCGAAAGCAGCGGCGTCCTCGACACGTCGCTGATGGCGATCGCCGGCATCAAGACGATGGCCTACAGCACGCGCGCGGCTGCACTGAAGGAGGTCACGGGCACGGTCGAGATGGCGCTCGTGCTCGACAACACCTGGTCGATGTCCGACAGCGCCGGCGCCGGCGGCTCGAAAATGACCGTGCTGAAGTCGGCCGCCAAGAATCTGGTCAACACCATCCTCACGCAGGGCGGCAGCAATGTGAAGGTCGGCATCGTCCCCTTCGCCGAATACGTCAATGTCGGCCTCGACAACAGGAGTCAGGCCTGGGTTTCGGTTCCGGCCGACAGCACGAAGACCGAAGACCGCTCCACGCCGCGAGTCTGCGAGACGAAAACTACAAAACAGGTCTGCACGCGCGGGACTCCCGCCACCTGCACTCGAACCGGCAAGGACGGGGTCCGCGAGACCTATGACTGCACGCCGCAGACTTGCACGGTCCAAACCGTGCCTCCCTATCAGTCGTGCTCCGGCGGGCCGAACATCGTAACGACAGTCAGCAAATGGTTCGGCTGCGTTTTGTCGCGCAAGACAGGAAACCTCCGGCTTACCGACGAAGAACCGACGATCCCCTATATCGGAATCATGGGGTCCAGCCAGACCTGCCTCAATCCGATCGTGCCGCTCACTTCTGACAAAACAAAGCTTACGAGTGCGATCGATGGCTTGGTCAATTCGATGGGCAACTACAAGCCTTCGACATACATCCCCGCCGGGCTGATCTGGGGCGTTAACATCTTGTCGCCGACCGAGCCGTTCATGGAAGGTAGGACCTATGATCCGGCCAACAAGAACCCACGCAAGGCCCTGGTGCTGATGACGGACGGAGCCAACACACTCTATTTCCGCAACTCCGACGGCACCCATCAGGCCGTGCGGAACAATGGCGACGTCACGACGACCAACAACGACACCTCGAAGATCTGCGAATACGCCAAGTCGAAGAAGATCGAGGTGTTCACCGTCGCCTTCGCGGTAACGGACGTCGCAGCCAAGACGATGCTGCAGGGCTGCGCGAGCAGTTCGGGTCACTACTACGACGCGACGGACTCGGCAGCCCTCACCGCCGCCTTCCAGTCGATCGGCCAGTCGCTGACCAGCCTGCGCCTGTCGCAGTGAGACCAGAAGGCCCGGCCGCCAGGCCGGGTCGTCAGCGCCCGCGATAGGGCGCGACGCCCTGGTCCGGCAGCCAAAGGCCCTTGGGCGGCTCGCCGGTCTGCCAGAAGACGTCGATCGGGATGCCGCCGCGCGGATACCAATAGCCGCCGATGCGGAACCATTCCGGCTCGAGCAGCTCGACGAGCGTCTTGCCGATGCCGATGGTGCAGTCCTCGTGGAAGGCGCCGTGATTGCGGAAGGCGCCGAGATAGAGCTTCAGCGACTTCGACTCGACCAGCCATTTCCCTGGCAGATAGTCGATCACGAGGATGCCGAAATCCGGCTGGCCGGTAACCGGGCAGATCGAGGTGAATTCCGGGCAGGTGAAGCGGGCGAGATAGGCGGTCCCGGCATGGGGATTGGGCACGCGGTCGAGGCGCGCCTCCTCGGGCGAGGCGGGCAGACCGGTCTGCTGACCGAGTTGCAGGGTCGCGGCATCGAGGGACATGGAAGGCTCCTGAGGTTGGCCGCCTTCTAGAGCAAGGTCAGGCCGGGTGGGAACCGGTTTTCGCGGGCGCCGGTGCCGCAGCCCTCACCAGAACCAGATCGGGCGGCCGGCGACGAGGCATAGGCCGCTCCAGTAGAGGACCGTGACGGTGATCGAGGCCAGCACGATCGCGCCTGAGGGCCGGCGGTTGTCGGACCAGATCTGGAACATTGTCGTCTCCCGATGGAACAGCGCCGCTGTCGGCACCGTCAGGACCGCAAGCGGCAGGCCGTTCCGGGGAGGCAAAGGCGACGGTCGCAGGCGGCAACCGGACGACTCTCTCGGGCGATCGGGGCTTCCCGCGAGCCGGGCGCTTGGCTAGAAGCACGGCCGACGCCCTCCCCTGTGCCCGCCACGGAGCCCTTCCATGACCGCGATCATCGACATCATCGGCCGCCAGATTCTCGATTCCCGCGGCAACCCGACGGTCGAGGTCGATGTCGTGCTGGAGGACGGCTCGATGGGCCGCGCCGCGGTGCCGTCAGGCGCGTCGACCGGCGCACATGAGGCCGTCGAGCTGCGCGATGGCGACAAGAGCCGCTATCTCGGCAAGGGCGTGCTCAAGGCGGTCGAGGCCGTCAACGTCGCCATCGCCGAACAGCTCGTCGCGATGGACGCTGAAGATCAGGTCGCGATCGACGAGGCGATGATCGCGCTCGACGGCACCCCCAACAAGAGCAAGCTCGGCGCCAACGCCATTCTCGGCGTTTCGCTCGCCGTCGCCAAGGCCGCGGCCGAGGCGGCCGGCCTGCCGCTCTACCGCTATGTCGGAGGCACCTCGGCCCGCGTCCTGCCCGTGCCGATGATGAACATCGTCAATGGCGGCGCCCATGCCGACAACCCGATCGACTTCCAGGAATTCATGATCATGCCGATCGGCGCGCCCTCCTTCTCGGAAGGGCTGCGGATGGGCTCGGAGATCTTCCACACGCTCAAGAAGAAGCTGCACGACGCCGGCCACAACACCAATGTCGGCGACGAGGGCGGCTTCGCCCCCAACATCAAGTCGGCGGAAGCCGCGCTGGACTTCGTCATGTCCGCGATTGAGGCCGCCGGCTACAAGCCGGGCGAGGACATCGCGCTGGCGCTCGACTGCGCCGCGACCGAGTTCTTCAAGGACGGGTCTTACGTCTATGAGGGCGAGCGCAAGACGCGCGATCCCAAGGCGCAGGCGAAGTATCTCGCCAAGCTCGTCGGCAACTATCCGATCGTCTCGATCGAGGACGGCATGTCCGAGGACGACTGGGAGGGCTGGAAGGCGCTGACCGACCTCGTCGGCTCGAAGTGCCAGCTCGTTGGCGACGATCTCTTCGTGACCAACGTCACCCGCCTGTCGCAGGGCATTAAGGGCAAGACGGCCAACTCGATCCTGGTCAAGGTCAACCAGATCGGCTCGCTGACGGAGACGCTGGCGGCCGTCGAGATGGCGCAGCGCGCCGGCTACACCGCCGTGATGTCCCACCGCTCGGGCGAGACCGAGGATTCGACCATCGCCGACCTCGCGGTCGCGACGAATTGCGGGCAGATCAAGACCGGCTCGCTCGCCCGCTCGGACCGGACCGCCAAGTACAACCAGCTCCTGCGCATCGAGGAGGAACTCGGCGCGCAGGCGGTCTATGCCGGCCGCAGCGCGCTGAAGGCCCTGGCCTGAGCCGTCACAGGCGCGGCAGCAGGCTGGAGGCGCGCGACAGCGTCCAGATGCCGGCCGCGCCGACGACACCGACCGCCCCGGACATCGCGTCGCCGACGCGGGCGACCGGGGTGGGCATCGTCACGCCGAGCAGCCGCAGCGGCGGCTGGGACGGCGTGCCGCCTTCGACCGCAGCCGCCTGAACCGCAGGAGCGATCTGGAGGGGAGCGGCTTCCGCGGTCACCCCCGCACGCTCGATGACGGGGCGACGCGGCGGGGACGGCGGAACCGTCACCGTTGCCTGCGCCTGCGCAACATGCAGCCGCGGCTCGGCGGCGGCCGGCCGCTCCTGCCGCAGAGCGGTGATCGGGGTCGCGGGCTGCTTCCAGTCGAGCGACATCGGCATGACGATCGCCGCCGGGCTGATCAGCCCCTGCGCGGCACGCAAAGGTGGTTCGCTTGCTGCCGCGTCCTGATGGCGCTCGCGGATCTTCCCATCCGACGCCACGGGCGAGACCCAGCGTTCCTGCCGCGCAGCCGCCGTATCCGTCTGCGCGGAGGCGCCGAAGAACGGCAGCGGAATGCCCGCAGGCAGGGCCAGCACGGCAGCGGCCAGTGCCGAGGCTGCGACCGAGACGGTCGCCTGCGTGCCGACGCCGCGCAGGAATTTGGCCGTGGCCGCGAAGACAGAACCCGTCATGTCCGACTACCCTCCGTGAACGCAGCCACAAGACCACCGGCGCCCGGCACGCGCGGGGCCGAAGCAGGGAGCAATTGGGGCGTTTCGTCTCGCAATGTTTCCCGAGCCATGCGCCGGGGGCGCGGCAGCGCGGATTTCGCGCGGGGGCCATGCAGCCCGGGCGCTAACGCGTGGCCGACGAAACGGGCGATACCGGCTGATGCATCAGACCGCCCCCCTGTCGGAAGCCGCCCGCCTGCGAGAGCGGCGCCTGTGGCGGCTGGCCTTTGCCGGCATGGTGCTGGCGATGCTGATCTTCGGCTCGAATTTCGTGGTCAGCCGCCATGCCGTGCTCAACAGCCTGACCTCGCATGACCTCCTCGCCTTGCGCTTCGGCATCGCAGGCCTGCTGCTGCTGCCGGGTTTCATCGCGGGCGGGGTGAAGAGCTGCAACGGGATCGGCTGGGGCCGCGGCCTGCTGCTCGCGGTGATGAGCGGCTTCCCGATGAGCTATCTGCTGCTGACCGGCGTGACCTATGCGCCGGCCGCCCATGGCGCGACCATCGGGCCCGGCCTCGTGACGGTGATCTCGATCATCGGCAGCGTCGCCCTGTTCGGCGCGATCATCACCCGGCAACTCGTCATCGGCATCGTCGCCGTGCTGCTCGGCCTGACCTGCCTCGGCATTGCCGGCACGACCCACACCAACCCCTCGATCCTGTTCGGTGATCTCTGCTTCGTCGGCGTCGGGCTGATCTGGGGGATGTATCCGCTGCTGGTCCAGCTCTGGCGGCTCGACCCCTTGAAGGCGACGAGCGTCGTCGCGGTGCTGTCGATGGCCTATCTGCCGTTCTACGCGCTGTTCTTCTTCCGCGGCTTCGACGTCGCGCCCTGGTGGGTCATCGTGCTGCACGGCATCAACCAGGGCGTGCTGAACGTCATCCTCGGGCTCTGGCTGTGGAGCGTCGCGGCGCGGCGGATGGGGCCGGCGGTAGCCGGGCGCTTCCCGCCGACGATCCCGATCATCGGCACGCTGCTCGCCATCCCCGTGCTGGGCGAAATTCCGAGCGGGCTTCAGGTCGCCGGCGTCGGCCTGATCATCACGGGGCTTTTCGTGGCCTCCTGGCGCTCACCGCGCCCGGCGGTTTAGCTGCATCACGCCGAGATTCCAGCCGACGGCAATGGCAAGCGCGAGGCTGAGCGCCGCGGCCGAGCCGAGCGGAACCGCCGTCAGATGCAGCGCCGCCAGCGCGAGACCAAAGCCGATCAGCGGGAGTGCGCCATTGGCGAGCACGGCGGCGGTCGCCGGCCCGCCGATCCGGGGCTGAAGCATGGCGATCATGCTGCTGAGAACCACCGGCAGGGCCGCCAGCGAACCCGACCAGTCCGGTCCGACATGCGCGCTGACCGTCGTCACCGTGCCCGCCAGGGCTGCGACAAAGCCGGCCCGCATCGGGATCAGATACCATGGCCGGCCGGGCGGCCGGTCGGGGCGCGGCGAGATAGGGCCGGAACAACCGATGGAGCCCGCCATAGATGGCGATGGTGGCGACGGTCATCACCGGGAACGAGAGATCGAGCCCGCGCATCAGCAGCAGCGTCGCGACCCAGGCCGCCAGTGCGGCGGCCAGGCTGAGCACCGTTCCGAAGCGCTGCGCCAGCAGCACATAGGCGCAGCTCAGCCCGGCATTGGCGATGTTGGAGGTCATGGCCCCGAGCGCGCTCTCCGCCATGAAGGCCGCGTCGTGCTCGAGCGCGAGGAAGACCAGGACCGGCCCGGCCGAAATCGGCAGGGTGGCGATGAGCGCTGCGATCAGCGGCCCGCTGCGCTCGGCCAGCAGCGAGCAGCCGACGACGATGGCGGCGGCGGTCGCCATCTTCGCCGCCAGCATCAGGAACCAGAGGTCGATCACGATGCGGCGGGGACGTCGCCCCTCGCCCAGCCTTCCTTGGTCTGCGCGACGAAATCCTCCAGCCGCCCCTCGGCGATGGCGCCACGCAGCCCGGCCATCAGCTCCTGGTAATAGGCGAGGTTGATCCAGGTCAGCAGCATCTTGCCGAGCATCTCCTCCGCCTTGACGAGGTGGTGGAGATAGGCGCGCGACCAGCCATTCGCGGCCGGGCAGGAGGAGCCCTCGTCGACCGGGCGCGGGTCGTCGGCGTGCTTGGCGTTCTTGAGATTCATCCGACCGAAGCGGGTGAAGATCTGGCCGTGGCGGCCGGCCCGCGTCGGCATCACGCAGTCGAACATGTCGATGCCGCGGCGCACCGCCTCGACGATGTCGTCGGGCGTGCCGACGCCCATCAGATAGCGCGGCTTCTCGACCGGCAGATGCGGCTCGACCGTCTCGATCATCGCCAGCATGATCTCCTGCGGCTCGCCGACAGCCAGTCCGCCGACGGCATAGCCCTTCAGGTCCATCGCCGCGAGTTCGCGCGCGCTCTCGACGCGCAGATGCGGCACCGCTCCGCCCTGGACGATGCCGAAGAGCGCCCGGCCGGGGTGATGGCCGAAGGCGTCCTTGCAGCGCAGCGCCCAGCGCAGCGACAGGCGCATCGCCTTCTCGGCCACCTTGTCCTCGCAGGGCAGCGAGACGCATTCGTCGAGCTGCATGACGATGTCGGAGCCGAGCAGGTTCTGGATCTCGACCGAACGCTCGGGCGAGAGCATGTGCTTGGAGCCGTCGATATGGGAGCGGAAGGCGACGCCCTCCTCTGTCAGCTTGCGCAGATTGGCCAGCGACATCACCTGGAAACCGCCGGAATCGGTCAGGATCGGGTGCGGCCAGTTCATGAAGCGGTGCAGGCCGCCGAGCCCCGCGACCCGCTCGGCGCCCGGCCGCAGCATCAGGTGATAGGTGTTGCCGAGCACGACATCGGCGCCGAGCGCCCGCACCTGGTCGGGATACATCCCCTTGACCGTCGCGGCCGTGCCCACCGGCATGAAGGCCGGCGTGCGGATGACGCCGCGCGGCATACGGATCTCGCCCGTCCGGGCGGCGCCGTCGCGGGCGTGGAGGTGGAAGGTGAAGTCGGTCACCGGAGTCGCATCGGCCGGCGGGATGGGGTGCTCGTCGCTCATGCGCTGCGAGGTAGAGGAGCGCGGGCCATTAGGGAAGAGCGGCCCGCGCCCGCGCGCATCAGGCCTTCGCCAGCGCCGCCTCATAGATCTCCGGCTTGAAGCCGACGAGCGTCCGGTCGCCGAGGTCGAGGACCGGGCGCTTGATCATCGAGGGCTGAGCCAGCATCAGGGCGATCGCCCTGTCGGCGTCGAGGCCCTGCCTGTCGGCCTCGGGAAGGACGCGGAAGGTGGTGCCGGCGCGGTTCAGCACCGTCTCCCAGCCATGCTCCCCGACCCAGCGCGTCAGCGAGGCACGCTCGATCCCGCTCGCCTTGTAGTCATGAAAGGCGTAGGCGACGCCCTGCCCGTCGAGCCAGGCGCGCGCCTTCTTCATCGTGTCGCAGTTCTTGATGCCGTAGAGGGTGATCGCCATGTCGCTTGCCCTCACGCCGGCCGCTTGGGGATTTCCAGCCCGCGTTGGACGGCGGGTCGCGCCAAGCCGCGCTCGAGCCAGGCCGGCACGGCCTTCAGGCTGGCATAGTCCACCAGCTCACCCGCGCCATAGAAGCCGACGAGGTTGCGCACCCAGCCGAGCAAAGCGATGTCGGCGATCGTATAGTCGGCGCCCATGATCCAGTCGCGCCCGGTCAGCCGCTCCTCCAGCACGCCGAGCAGGCGCTTGCTCTCGGCGGCGTAGCGGTCGCGCGGGCGCTTGTCCTCGTAGTCCTTACCGGCGAATTTGTGGAAGAAGCCGAGCTGGCCGAACATCGGGCCGACAGCGGCCATCTGGAACATCACCCACTGGATCGTCTCATAGCGGGCGGCGGGATCGGTGGGCAGCAGCTTGCCGGTCTTCTCGGCCAGATAGATCAGGATCGCGCCCGATTCCCACAGGGCGAAGGGCTTTCCGCCCGGACCGTCGGGGTCGATGATGGCGGGAATCTTGCCGTTGGGGTTCAGCGACAGGAACTCCGGGCCCCAGGTCTCGTTCTGGCCGATGTTGATCGTGTGCGGCTCGTAGGAAAGGCCGAGTTCCTCCAGCGCGATCGAGACCTTCACGCCGTTGGGGGTCGGCAGCGAATAGAGCTGGATTCGGTCGGGGTGCTGGGCGGGCCAGCGCTGCGTGATCTTGAAGGCTGAGAGGTCTGCCATGGCGGGCTCCGGGGCTGAGCCGGTGCCGCTCATGGGCGCCGGGTGGTCGGGAGATAGTCGCCCCGCCCCGCTGTGCAATCGCACCCGCGTCGCACGGGGCGCATCCGGGCCGCGCGCTCAGCGCGGGGCGGTTGCCGCAACCGCCGCACGGCGCGGGCTCACCCCCTCGCCCTGCTCCGCCCGGAAGGCGGCGATGGCCTCCTCCAGCAAGCCCTCGAGCGAGGGGCCGGCGTCGTCGCAGACGATCGGGCGCAGCCGCGTCTCGACCAGCGAGAGATGACTGCTCATCGCCTTGACCGCCCTGCCGCGCTCGCGGCCCGCCAGCGCCTTGAAGATCAGCCGGTGTTCCTCGCAGCCGCAGGCGGAGCCGAGCGTCGTCTCATATCGCTTCACCAGCATGATCGTCCGGCCGATCAGCTCGTGCGCCTGACGCTGGACGATGGGGTTGCCGATCATCTCCGCCAGCAGGAAGTGGAACTCCGCCGAAAGCTTCTGCCAGGTCGCCTGGTCGCCGCGGCGCAGGGCGTCGGCCTCCGCATCGACATGCTCGCGCAGCCGCTCGATCTGCGCCTCGGTCAGATGGTCGGCGAGATGGGCGACCATGCCGCTCTCGAGGATGCGGCGGGCCTCGTAGACGACCCGGCCCTCGCGCAGATCCGGCTCGATGGTGAAAGCGCCGCGGTTCTTGACGACCTCCAGCAGCCGCTCATGGCCGAGACGGTGCAGCACCTTGCGGACGCGCTCGCGGCTGACGCCGAAGAGCTCGGCGAGACGATGCTCGCCGAGCTTCATGCCGCCCGGCAGCAAGCCTCCCAGCAGCAGGCGCGAGAGGATCGTATGGATCGCCGCTTCGTTCATGCCGCCCGTCTCGACATCACTGCTCCGCCTGCGAACCGACCGCCCGCCATCAGTCCATCCTAGCATCGACCGGGCCGATTTTTATGCACATTCGGGAAGCGATTGTGCACAAAAATCACGCCAATGCCGCTCGCAACGGGCTCAACCGGGGCGCAGAGATCGATTCCGCCTCTCCGCCTAAAAGACTGATATCATTATTTTTATTTGCGCCTTGCTACTGTAACCCGCTCTTGGCACGACGGTTGCTGACCTCTCCCAATGTTCGCGCCGTCGGGAGCGCGCCGCATTCGAGAGGTCCGACCATGGATATGCTGTCCGCAGGCAAGCCGAACCGCCGCGCACTCCTCAAAGCGGGCCTGGGCGCCACGGCGCTGATCGCCGCCCCGTCCGTGCTGCGGGCCCAAACGAAGGAACTCGTCGTCGGCGGCGCCGCCGGGCACAAGCCCTGGGTCGAGCAGACCGTCGTGCCGATGTTCGAGAAGAAATATAACTGCAAGGTGATCTTCGAGGGCACGCGCTCGCTTGTGAACCTCGAGAAGATGCAGAAAAACAAGGACAAGCCCTACATGTCCGTCGTCCAGATGGACGATCCGGTCATGATCCTGGCGGTCAAGGAAGGGCTACTCGAGCCGCTCACCGTGGCCAAGGCGCCGAACATGGCCGATCTCCTGCCCGGCTCGACCCATATGGACGGCATGTGGGCCAATTATCTCCAGCCCTGGCTCGGCGTCGCCTACAGCAAGGCCGCGATGAAGACCCCGCCCTCCTCCTGGGCCGAGATGTTCGACCCGAAATACAAGGGCCGCATCGTCATTCCCTCGCTGCAGAACACAGAAGGCCTGCCCTCGCTCTTCGTCGCCGGCCTGCTCGCGGGCGGGACGATGGAGAGCGTCCAGAAGGACACCGATGCCGGCTTCAAGAAGCTCGCCTCGCTGAAGCCGAACCTGCTGACGATCTACACGCAGCAGCCGCAGGCCTTCAATCTGCTCGAGCAGGGCGAGGCCTGGATGATCGGGCCGGCGATGTCCTCCTATGCGCTGGAGCGCAAGGCGGCCGGTGCGCCGATCGACCTCGCCGCGCCGAAGGAAGGCGTCTTCGCCATGCCGTCGGGCATCGCGGTCGTGAAGGGCTCGCCGCAGCAGGAGCTCGCCTTCGCCTATGTCAACGAGCTGCTCGGCGCCGAGCTGCAGAACAAGCTGGCGGGGCCGACCTTCTCGATCGGCACCAACAAGGCGGTGCCGAAACCAGCGGGCCTCGGCGCCGACGTGAAGATCCACCAGATCGACTGGGCCAATGTCGCGGCCCAGCGCGGCGACTGGATCAAGCGCTGGGATCGCGAGATGGCGATCTGAGCATGAGCCCCGGTTTCCTGTCCGTCGCGGGAGCGGCCAAGACCTTCGGCGCCGCCACCGTGCTCGACGGCGTCGATCTCGCGATGGACCGCGGCGAGTTCGTCTCGCTGCTCGGCCCCTCGGGCTGCGGCAAGACCACGCTGCTGCGGATCGTCGCCGGGCTGATGCGGCCCGATCAGGGCCGCGTCGCGCTCGACGGGCAGGACATCACGAGGCTGCCGCCGCACAAGCGCGACGTCAGCGTCGTGTTCCAGAGCTATGCGCTGTTTCCGCATCTCACGGTGGCGGAGAATGTCGCCTTCGGCCTCAAGGCGCGCGGCGCGCCCTCGGGCGAGATCGCGCCGGCGGTGAAGCGCTTTCTCGACCTCGTTCAGATGGGCGCCTATGCCGAGCGCTCGATCAAGGCGCTGTCAGGCGGCCAGCAGCAACGTGTCGCCGTGGCGCGTGCGCTCGTCGTCGGGCCGAAGCTTCTGCTGCTCGACGAGCCCTTCTCGGCGCTCGACCGCAAGCTGCGCGAGACCATGCAGATCGACCTCAAGCGCCTGCTGCGCGAGGTCGGCACCACCGCGATCTTCGTCACGCATGACCAGGACGAGGCGCTGACGATGTCGGACCGGATCGCAGTGATGCATCGCGGCCGGATCGAGCAGCTGGATACGCCGGCCGCGATCTATGCCAGGCCGGCGACGCCCTTCGCGCTCGGCTTCGTCGGGCTGTCGACACGGCTTCCCGGCACGGTGACCGAATCCACCGACGGCATCGTCACGGTGGCGACGCAGGCCGGCCCGCTGCGCGGCCCGGGCCACTTCCTGCCCGGCAGCCCGGTTCTGCTCGGCGTGCGGCCGGAGCGCATCGCGCTCGACCATGGCGGCGCCAACCGGATCGAGGCGCCGCTCGCGGACGCCGCCTTCCAGGGGGCGCGGGTGCAGTTGCATTTCCAGGCGCCGCCCGACGGGCAGATCCTGGTCGAGACGCCGTCCCTGCCGGCTGCAGCGGGTCCCGGCACGTCGCTGAAGATGTCCTGGGCGATCTACGACACGCTGGTCTACCCAGCACCGAGCGCCGCGGCATGAGCGCCTCGCGACGCGTCGATCCCGTGCTGCTGCTGGCCCTGCCGGCAGTGCTTTATCTCGCCCTCGTCTACGGCGTGCCGCTGCTGATGCTGCTCGGCCGCAGCATCATGTCCGGCGGCGTCCCCTCGCTGGCGCCGTTCATCGGGTTCCTCTCCGATCCCTTCAGCTGGACCGTGATCGGCAACACGCTGCGCATCGCGGTGCTGGTCACGCTGCTGTGCCTGCTGATCGGCTATCCGACGGCGCTCGCCCTGGCGCGGGCACGCGGCGCGGCTCAGGCGCTGATCCTGGTCGCGATCATCCTGCCGCTCTCGGTCGGCGTCGTGGTCAAGGCCTTCGCCTGGCAGATCGTGCTGCGGCGCGACGGCGTGGTCTCGCAGCTGATGATGGGGCTCGGCCTGTGGAGCGAGCCGCAGCGCCTGCTCTTCACCGAGGCCGGGCTCGTGATCGGCGCGGCCAATGTCTTCGTGCCCTTCATGATCCTGCCGATCTATTCCGTCCTGAAGCTGGTCGATCCGCGGCTCGGCGAGGCGGCGGCGACGCTGGGCGCCTCGCCGCTCTACCGCTTCTTCAAGGTCGCCCTGCCCCTCTCGCTGCCCGGCATCGTCACCGGCGTCGCCTTCGTCTTCTCGATGGCGGCCTCGATGTATGTCATCCCCAACCTGCTGATCGGCGACCGTTTCCAGACGCTGGCGACGCTGACCGGGCGATCCTTCCTGTTCATGCGCAACGAGCAGCTGGGATCGACGACGGCGGTCGTCCTGCTCGTGCTGACGGTTGCGGTCGTGGTCGGCAGCGCCGCGCTCTCGAAGCGGCTGGGAGGCGCGTCGTGACGGCCATCGAGCGCATCGCCTCGGCCGTCGTCTGGGGTCTGGCCGCCTTCACTGTGGTCTTCCTGCTGACGCCGCTCGTCGTCAGCGTGCTGGTGTCCTTCGGCTCCAGCGCCGTCTTCACCCTGCCGGCGCCGAGCTGGTCGCTGCGCTGGTACCACGCGCTCGGCCGTTCGCGCGAGCTCTGGCCGGTGGTCGCCACCTCGGTCCAGCTCGCGGCGGCGTCGACTGCGATTGCGCTTCTGCTCGGAACGCTCTGCGCCATCGGCCTGCTGCGCGGCCAGTTCCGCGGCCGCGACGGCATCGTCACCTTCCTGGTCTCGCCGCTGATGCTGCCCGGCCTCGTCATCGGCATCGCGATGCTGGAGAGCTTCCGGGCGGCGGGCCTGCGCGACGTGTGGCTGAGCCTGATCCTGGCCCATGTCGTGATCACGCTGCCTTACGTCGTGCGCACCGTCTATGCGGCGCTCTCCCTGTTCGACTTCACGCTGATCGACGCCGCCCGCACGCTCGGCCTGTCCTATCCCAAGGCTGTTCTCAAGGTGCTGGTGCCCTCGCTCGCCCCGGCCTTCCTCACCTCGGGAATGTTCGCTTTCCTGGCGTCGATGGACAATTATCCGATCTCGATCTTCTTCACCGACGCCTGGACCAAGACATTGCCCATACAGATGCTGCAATATGTCGAGGAGAGCCCCGATCCGACGATCGCGGCGATCTCCGCCCTGCTGATCCTGCTCGCCGCCGCCGTGCTCGTCATCGGCGACCGGCTGGTGGGCCTGCGCCGGATGGCCGATCTCTGATGGCTTCTCCCGCGAGCGACCGCGATTTCCGCGGCTATGGCAGCAATCCGCCCGCGATCCGCTGGCCGAACGACGCGCGGCTCGCCGTTTCCGTCGTGGTCAATGTCGAGGAGGGCGCGGAGCTCTCGATCGGCCAGGGCGACGAGCGCAACGAGAGCGTCTACGAGGTGGTCGAGGAGATCACCGGCGTACGCGATCTCTGCATGGAATCGCATTTCGAATACGGCCCGCGCGCCGGCTGGCCGCGCATCCGCGCGCTGCTGAAGCAATATGGCGTGGCGGCGACGCTGAACGCCAATGGCCGCGCCGTCGCGCTCTCACCCTGGCTGGTGCAGGAGGCGGTCGCCGACGGGCATGAGGTCGCGGCCCATGGCTGGCGCTGGGAGCGGCACGCCCATATGGACGAGGCGCAGGAGCGCGAGGCGATCGCGCGCGCGGTTGCCGCGATCACGGAGGCCGCCGGTACGCCCCCCGTCGGCTGGCACACGCGCTCGGCGACCTCGCTCAACACCCGCCGGCTCCTGCGCGAGCATGGCGGCTTCCTCTATGATTCCAACGCCTACAATGACGACCTTCCCTTTCTGGTCGATGTCGAGGGCGGGCCGCATCTGGTGCTGCCCTATGCCTTCGACACCAACGACATGCGCTTCCAACGTGGTGGCGGCTTCGTCTTCGGGGACGATTTCGCGCGCTACTGCATCGACGCCTTCGACCGGCTCTACGCAGAAGGCGGCACGGCGCCACGGATGATGTCGGTGGGCTTGCACCTGCGCATCATCGGCCGGCCCGGACGGATCGGCGGGCTCGAGCGCTTCCTGGCGCATGCGGCGTCAAAGCCCGGCGTCTGGTTCGCGCGGCGCGACGCGATCGCGCGGCATTGGCTGGCGGAACTGGGGAAGAGTTGACGTCAGTTGCACTCGACGCCGTCATCCCGGGTCTCCCTCCGGTCGCCCGGGATGACGGCGTGAACTAGGATCGGCCGCATGACCCACCGCGACCTCGAAGGCTATGCCGGCGCCTGGCCGGACTTCACCTGGCCCAATGGCCGGCGGCTCGCCGTCTCCGTCGTGATCAATTTCGAGGAGGGCGCGGAGCTTCAGGTCGGCGACGGCGATGCGCGCTCGGAGAGCATGGGCGAGGTGATCAGCGTCGTTCCCGCCGGCAAGCGCGACCAGGGCCAGGAGCAGATTTTCGGCTATGGCACGCGCGCCGGGCTCTGGCGCATGCTCGACGCGCTCGACGACAACGCCATCCGCGCGACGATCTTCTTCTGCGGCCGCGCCGTCGAACGCTCGCCGGCGCTAGCGAAGGCCGTGGTGGCGCGCGGCCATGAGCCGGCGGTGCATGGCTGGCGCTGGCGGCCGCACGCCGATTACGAGACGCCTCAAGCGGAGGCTGCCGACCTCGACGCCTGCGTCGCCACCATCACGGCAGCGACGGGTGTCGCGCCCGTCGGCTTCTTCTGCCGCGGCGGGGAGAGCCCCTGGACGCGGGAGCTTCTGGCCCAGCGCGGCTTTCTCTACACCTCCAACGGCTTCGACGACGATTTGCCCTATTGGGATCGCGCACCGGGGCGCCCGCCCCTGCTCGTCGTGCCCTATGCGCTCGACAGCAACGACCTGAAGTTCTTCCACCCCAACGGCTTCGTCCGTGCCCGCGAGATGGTGGAGTACGTCACCGACGCGCTCGACGTGCTGGAGGCGGAGGCCGCGCGCGGCCTGCCGCGGCTGCTCAATCTCGGCTTCCACTTGCGGATCGTCGGGCGCCCGGCGCGCTTCGCCGCCTTTCGCGACATCATGAACCTGCTGGCGGTCCGGCGCGACCGACTCTGGATCGCGGGCCGCGCCGAGATCGCGCGCGCCTTCATCGCCGCCGTGCCGGAGAGCCCCTGATGCGCCTGCTGCTGATCAACCCCAACACCAATGCCGCCACGACCAACATGATGCGTGCCATCGCCCAGGCGGCGGCGCCGGGCGGCACCGTGATCGACGCGATGAGCGCGCCCTATGGCGTGCCGCTGATCACGAATGAAGAGGCACTGGCGCAGTCGGCGAAGGCGGTGCAGGCGCTGACGGGGACGATCACCACGACCCCGCCGGACGGCGTCATCATCGCCGCCTTCGGCGATCCCGGCCTGGCGGCGCTGCGGCTTCGCCTCTCCTGCCCGGTCACCGGCATCGCCGAGGCCGGCATGGCCGAGGCGGGAGCGGGCCGGCGGCCCTTCGCGGTGGTGACGACGACGCCCGATCTCGTCGCCTCGATCACCGGGCTCGCCCAGGCCTACGGCCATGACAAGACGTTCCGGGGCGTCGCGCTGACGAAGGGCGACGTCCACGCCATCATGGCCGATCACGCCACGCTGGTGGAGGCGCTGGCCGAGGCCTGCAAGGAGGCGATCGAGACGCTGGGCGCGCAGGCGCTGGTGATCGGCGGCGGCCCGCTCGGCCAGGCGGCGCAATCCCTCTCGCTGCGCTTCCCAGTACCGGTGATCGCGCCGATCCCCGCGGCGGTGCGGCTGGCGCAGAAGCGGGTTTCGCGAGGGCATTGAGCGTCGCTTCTGGGGGCCGCCGAACCTCCACCGTCATTCCGGGGCTTCGCGGCAGCGAAGAGCCCGGAACCCAGAACCGATGCCGTTGGGTGCTGGGACAAAGCGCTCGACTGGTCCCTGAGACGTTATCGGTTCTGGGTTCCGGGCTCAGGCCTTCGGTCTGCCCCGGAATGACGGCCTGGTTCCGGGCACATGGGTAGTTTCGACGTCGCCCGTCAGAAGCGCCCGCTCGGGCGGTAGAAGGGCTCGTCGCCCTGCCCGTCGAGATAGCCGTCATAGAAGCGGCGGACATGCGGCAGCAGCGCCTGCGAGAGGGCGATGCGGTCCCGCTCGGCCGGCGATTTCGGCTTCGCCAGCGCCTCGGCGAGGCCAGCCAGAACGGCGTCGCGGTCGATCCTGGTGAAGCGGCGCTCGCGATAGACGAATTCGCCGGCGATCATGACGCTGTGGACGGCCTTCGCCTTGGCGCGCTGGACCAGCACCTCGACGAAGCCGAGGCCATCGTCCTGATAGGGATAGGTCACCGCCGGCCAGTCGAACATCACGAGATCGACCGCCATGCCAGGCTCGAGCCGGCCGATGCGGCCGGCGAAGGGGGTCGTGCGCGCCCCGCCTTCGGTCGCCATGCGCAGCACCTGCGCCGGCGAGGGATGGGGCGCGTCGATGCCGGGCTCGCGATGGGCGCGCAGGACGAGCCGCATCTCCTGCAGCATGTCGCGGTCGTCGTTGATGCCGGCCTCGTCGATGCCGATGGCGACGGGGATTTTGCGGGCGAGGAAGCGGTTGACCGGCGCCACGCCGCTCTTCAGCCGGAAGTTCGAACTGCAATTGTGGCAGATGCAGACGCCGCGATCGGCCGCGAGCTCGATATCGGCCTCGCTCATCCAGACGCCGTGGCCGATGGTGAAATGCGGGCCGAGCAGGCCGAGCCGGTCGAGATGGGCGAGCGCCGAGCCGCCCGTGCGCTTGAGGGCATAGGCCTTCTGATAGGGCGTCTCAAGCACATGCATATGGACCGGCAGACCGGTGCGGCGCTGCAGCTCGCCGGTGACACTGAGCGCTTCCTCCGAGAGCCAGTGCAAATTGGCGGGCGCGATCTGGATGCGGATGCGCCCGGCCTCGCCCTCGCCCCGACCATGGCGCGCCAGTAATTCCTCGAAAACTGCAACCTGGTCGGAGAGCGGCACGGTGAAGCGCTGGAAGAAGGCGCTCGCGGCCGGGCGCAGCTCCTCGGGCAGACGAGCGACGAAATCCTGGTCGGCCTCGTAGACGAGCCGGTTCTGGTCGCGCAGCGCCATCGAGTAGGAGGCGCGCATGCCGATATCGCGATAGGCGCTGATGACCTTCTCGGCGGCAGCAAGGATGTCGGCCGGCGTACCCGGCGCGCGGCTGTGGAGATGCTGAACGGTGGTGACGCCGCTCTCGATCATCTCGAAGGCGGAGAACAGCGTGTCGGCGTAGAGATCGACATCGCGCAGCGCGATGCGGCTGGCGAACCAGAGTTCGAGCGGGTGGTCCGGCGAGCCGAGTTGCAGCGGCGTCAGGCCGACATGGTGATGCGCGTTGACGAAGCCCGGCGTGATCGCGAAGTCACGCCCGCCGGTCACCGTCGCTTCGGGATTGGCCGCCTTCAGATCGGCGAGCGGCCCGGTCGCGACGATGATGCCGCCCTCGCAGGCGACACCGGCGTCCTGCAGGACGACCGGCTCGCCTGCGGCGTCGAAGCCGGTGAGGAGCGTCCCGCCCCAGATGATCTGTGTGGTCATGCCTACTCGTCCAGCAGACGCAGCCGCGTCAGCCGGCTCGGATTGCTCTCGGCCAGCAGGATGTCGCCACCCGGCATGCCGTAGATGCCGTGCGCGCCGTTGAGGAAGGGGCGGCAGCGGCCGAGGCGCTCGCCATGGGGACCGATCTTCTGCAGGGTCGGCTGGTTGTCGGTGACATAGGTGTTGCCGTCCTCGTCGCCCCAGATCGCGACGGGGTCGCGGAAATGGCTCCAGGTCGCGAGATGCTGGCCATTTCGGTCGAAGACCTGGACGCGGTTGTGCGTGCGGTCGACGACGACGACGCGTCCATCGGCATGAGTCCAGAGCGCATGCGGCCAGCCGAACTGGCCTTCGCCGGCGCCATGCTCGCCCCAGCTCTGGAGGTGGACGCCAAAGGCCGAGAAGCGGTGGATGCGGCTCGCGGCATAGCCATCGGCGACATAGATGTCGCCCCAGGCCGAGACATGCACGTCGGTCGGGTGGTTGAAGGGCGAAAGCGGCTCGCTGCGCTGGCCGAGGCCGCCCAGGCGCTCGCCGCTCGCCGAGCAGATGACGATCTCATGCATGTCGCGATCGACGCAGAGGAGACGCCCCTGCGCATCGACGGTGAGCATGTGGGAATCGGCGATCAGGTCGCCGCCCCAGCCGCCGAGATACTCCCCCTCGGGCGATAGCTCGACCACACGCGGATCGTCGGGTTGGGTCAGGGGATCGTGCCGCAGCATGACGAAGATATGCCCGCGGGCATCGACCGTCACATCGGTGACGAAGCCGGCATTCTGCGGCCAGGAGCCGAAGGGCCGCTCGATCAGGTAGCGGGCATCGCCGAGGGCGACGATGAGGTCGGGCTTGGGCAAGGGGGCATCCTATCGTGAAAGGGCTGCGCCCGGCGTCATTCCCGGCCGGAGCGCAGCGGAGAGCCGAGAATCTCCGGCAGGAGATGCTCGGGTCAAGCCCGAGCATGACGCGCGTCAGGCCGGCTGGAAAGGATGCGTCTTCGCCCAGTGCTTCGCAATGTCGAGCCGGCCGGTCACCCAGACGTTCTCGTGCTTCTGGACATAGTCGAGGAAGCGCGCGAGGCCCGCCGCGCGGGCGGGGTGGCCGATCAGGCGCATATGCAGGCCGACCGACATCATCTTGGGCTGGGTCGCCCCTTCCGCATAGAGCATGTCGAAGGCGTCCTTGTGCCAGTCGAAATAGTCGTTCGAGGTGGCGAAGAAGCCCGAGCCGAACTTGCCGTCATTGTTGACGAGCGAATAGGGCACGACGAGATGCGGCTTGCCGTCGACCACCTTCCAATAGGGCAATTCGTCGTCATAGGCGTCGGAATCGTAGAGGAAACCGCCCTCCTCCACGACGAGCCGCCGCGTGTTCACGCTGGGCCCATAGCGGCAGTACCAGCCGAGCGGACGCTCGCCGACCGTGGCTTCGAGCGACTTGATCGCCTTGGCGATATGCTCGCGCTCCTCGTCCTCGGTGAGATCGTAGTGCTTGATCCAGCGCCAGCCATGGCAGCAGACGTCGAAACCGGACGCCCGGATCGCAGCCGCAGCGTCGGGGTTGCGCTCGATCGCGAGCGCGCAGCCGAACACCGTCATCGGCAGGCCGCGCTCCTGGAACAGCCGCATCAGCCGCCAGAAGCCGACACGGCTGCCATAGGCGAACATGCCCTCGCCGGCGAGGTCACGGCCCTTGACCCCGGTCGGCAGGCCGTTGGCCTCGGTCAGGCCGAGTTCGGTGTAGCCCTCGCCGTCCTGGACGGAGGGCTCGGAACCTTCCTCGTAGTTCATCACGAAGTTGATCGCGATGCGGGCACCACCCGGCCATTGCGGATTGGGCGGGTTGGCGCCGTAGCCGATCAGGTCGCGGTCGTAGGTCATGTCAGTCTCCATCCCGCAGGCATGCTGGCGAACACGTCATTCTAGGGCGGAGCGAAGCGCAGACCCGAGAATCTCCGGCACGAGATGCTCGGGTCGAGCCCGAGCATGACGCGCCATATCGCCGTGCTAAGCTTCACCCGCTCATCCGCCGCGTCAGGCCGGTCAGGCGGTCCATCACGATCATCAGGATCAGCGTCGCCAGGATCAGCACGCCGGCGATGGCGGCGATGCGGACGTCGAGCGTCGTCTCCATCATCCCCCACATCCGGATCGGCAGCATGGCCGTGCGCGCGGTCGAGAGGAAGAGCGAGACCGGGACATTGTCCATCGAGGAGATGAAGGCGAGGAAGCAGCCTGCCGCGATCCCTGGCGCGATCAGCGGCAGGGTGATGCGACGGAAGCCGTAGAGGCGGCTGGCACCGAGATTGGCGGAGGCCTCGAGCAGGACCGGATCGAGCTGCGACAGGCTCGCCAGCGTGGTGCGGAAGACGAAGGGCGCGATCACCACGAGATGGCCCGCGATCAGCAGGTTGAGCGAGGGCCTGATGCCGAGCACCGAGAAGAACATCAGCGCGGCCAAGCCGTAGGACAGCGTCGGCAGCACGAGCGGCGACAGGAAGCTCGCCTCCAGCACGCGCGCCGAGGGCCGCGCGACCCGTGAGATCGCCAGAGCCGCAAACACGGCGAGCACGCCGCCGATGGCGGTGGCGAGGCCGGCGACCCAGAGGCTGTTCAGCGCGGCCGTGTGGATCTGGGCCGAGCGGGTGGTGTCGAACAGCTCGCCATACCAGCGCAGCGACAGGCCGGGCGGCGGAAACTTCAGGGTCTGCGACGTCGTGAAGGAGGTCGCGATGACGACCAGCACCGGCCCGACCAGGATGAGGATGCCGAGTCCCGCGAGCAGGCCGATGATCCAGGAATAGCCGATGTCACCGAGCGTGGACCGCTGCATGGCCTATTCCCCCTTGTCATTCCGGGGCGCGCCGACAGGCGCGAACCCGGAACCCACGACTGGGTCAATCGTGCAGGTTGTCTCTCGGCTCGCCCCATCATGGATTCTGGGTTCATCGCTGCGCGATGCCCCGGAAAGACAGCTGTGCAGGATCATCACAGTCATCAGCTCGTCCTGGCGAAGCGGCCGAGCCAGCCGAGCGCCATGATGCCCGCCAGCACGGTGAAGAGCAGCGTCAGCGAGGCCACCGCCGCGAAGGGCCAGTTGTAAACCACCATCGACTGCTGCCAGATCAGCGAGGGCAGATAGACCAGCCGCGCCCCGCCGATGACCGATTGCGAGATGAAGGCGGTCGTTGCCGAGGCGAAGACCAGCGTCGCGCCGGCGATCCAGCCCGGCAGCGTCAGCGGCAGGATCACCCGGAAGAAGGTCCGCCATTTCGAGGCGCCGAGCGCGCGCGACGCATCGACGAGGTTCTGGTCCATCTGGTTCATGATGGTCAGGAGCGGCAGCAGCATCAGCGGCATCTCGATCTGCGTCAGCGCGATGACGAGGCCGAGCTCGGTCTGGAGCAGATTGAGCGGGGTCGAGGTCAGCCCGAGCCCGATCAGCGTCTGGTTGAGCACGCCCTCGCGCGCCAGGATGACGATCCAGGCGAAGGTGCGGATCACGACCGAGGTCAGGAGCGGCATCAGGATGATGAAGATCAGCAGGCGCTGCACGCGCGGGCTCGACGCCCGGAAGACCAGCGCGAGCGGATAGGCCAGCAGCGTCGTCGCCAGCACGGCCAAGACGCCGAGCTTGAGCGTGTCGAAGATCACCTTCCGGTAGAAGGCATCGCCATAGAACTTGGCCCAGGAGGCGAGCCCCAGCCGCGTCTGCTCGGCATCGGCATAGAAGCTGATGCCGAGCAGGATCGCAAAAGGCGCGGCAAAAAAGGCGAGATAGGTCAGGCCGAGCGGCGCCGCGAGGCGCCAGTCGACCCTGGCCCCCGGAACGCCACCGCTCGCGGCGGCCGCTGCAGCCATGCCCGCCATCGCTGCGTCCTACTTGGTGATTTCCTTGTTGAATCGCTCGATCCAGGCGGCGCGCTGCGGGTTGATCACCGTCCAGTCATGCGTGACCATCGTCGCCAGTTCGTCGAGCGACTTGATGTCGAGCGTCTCGACCAGCTTCACGTCCTTGTTGATCGGGACCATGTTATAGGGCTGCTTCTGCAGCTCGGCCTGAACATCCGACGAGATCGCGGTGTCGATGTATTTGTAGGCGTTGGCGACGTTGTCGGCACCCTTCACGATGTGCAGCGTGGTCTGGAAGGTGATCGCGCCGGTCTCGGGCTTGATGAACTCGATATCGACGCCACGACCCTTCAGCGTCGCGACCGTGTTGGTGTTGGTGTACATGATGTCGATCTGGCCCTGCTGGAACAGGCCGGGCATGGCGGCGGGCGCGGCGACCGCAGCCGCCTTCGAGACGGCCTTCTTCAGCTCAACGAAGACCGGCTCGACATTGGTGGCGGAGCCGCCGAAGACCTTCGCCATCTCGATGATCGAGACCGTGCCGAAGGTGGTCTGGAAGCCGGTGAGGCCCAGCCGCTCGACGTAAGGCGACTTGAACAGGTCGGCCCAGCCCTTGGGAGGCGTGGCGAACTTCTTCGGGTTGTACGCGATGCCGACGACCTGGGCGTTGCAAGTCACGCCATGCGACTTGATCAGGCCGGTCGGGATCTTCGCGGCGTTGGTCAGCTTGGCGGGATCGATCGGCTCGAACAGACCGGCGGCCTGCGCCGCTGCGGCCGGGCCGGGATCCAGCACGAAGCAGTCGAAGGGCGGCACGCCGCGCGCGGCGCGCACCTTGGCGACCTGATCGACGGCGAACAGCGCGTCGAAGGCGACGTCGACGCCGGCGTTCTTCTTGAGCGCCGGAGCGACGACGCCGCGATAGGCCTCTTCCCAGGTGCCGGGATAGATCGCGGCGGTGAGGCTGCCCGAGGCGCTGGCGCGCAGCGGCAGGAGCGACGCCAGGCCGAGCGCGCCGGCGCCGGCCAGGAGGTCTCGACGGTTCATCTGTGTCATCGGCAGGGGCTCCGGTTCAGGGTTGGGCGGCAAAGAGGACGGGGCGGGCGTGGTCGGCGAGGCCGCAGAAGGCCGTGCCCGAGCGGCCCGAGGCCATGCCGGGACGGCGCGGCATCGCGATCTTCAGAGAGCTGCCATCGGCGCCGGTGACGTCATGGATCAGCTCGCCGCCGATCGGCAGGCTCAGCTTGAGCTCGACCGGGAAGCGGCCCTCCCCGGCTTCGTCGGCGAGCCGCATCTGCTCGGGGCGGACCGAGACGAGAACCGGCTGGCCGGGTGCGAAGCGGGCGGCGGACGGCACCGTCCAGGCGGCGCCGTTGCCGAGCGTCACCGCGTAGCCGCCCTCGACCGACGCCGCGATCTGCCCGCTCAGCAGATTGCTGGAGCCGATGAAGCTGTTGACGAACAGCGTGGCGGGCTCGTCATAGACCTGAACCGGCGTGCCGAGCTGCTCGATCCGGCCCTGGCTCATCACGGCGATGCGGTCGGCGATCGCCATCGCCTCGTCCTGGTCGTGCGTGACCATGATCGCGGTCAGGGCGAACTGGCGCTGCAGCCGCTTAATCTCGATCTGCATGTCGAGCCGCAGGTTCTTGTCGAGGGCGGCAAAGGGCTCGTCGAGCAGCAGGATGCGCGGCCGCATGGCGAGTGCCCGCGCCAGCGCGACGCGCTGCTGCTGGCCGCCGGACAGCTGCTTGGGCTTGCGATCGGCGAAGCCCGCCATCTGGACGGTGGCCAGCATCTCCTCGACGCGGCTGTGCTGGACGGCCCGGCTCTCGCCCCGAGCGGCGAGACCGTAGGCGATGTTCTCCGCCACCGTCATGTGCGGGAACAGCGCGTAGTTCTGGAAGACGATGCCGATCTCGCGGCGGTTCGGCGGCAGGGTGTCGATCGGACGGCCATCGATCAGGACCTTGCCGTTGCCCTGCTGGATGAAGCCGGCGACGATCCGCAGCAGCGTTGTCTTGCCGCAGCCGGAGGGGCCGAGCAGCGCGACCAGTTCGCCGCCCTTGACCTCGAGCGTGACGTTGTCGACCGCCAGCCCGCCGCCATAGCTGTGCGTGATGCCGTCGAGCGTCAGCGGCTGGGCGGACATGGTCGCGGAAGGGGCAGGCGCAGCCATCTGAATGACGTCGATCCTCGGCCGGTGGGCGCCGCAGGCCAGCAACTGCCGTGCCAACCGCGACGCGCGGCCTTGCGGAGCGGGAGCGGGCTCGCGCTTCTCCTCGATGCGCCCGACCTGCCGATTGCGGACTTTGCGGCGGCGGCCAGCGCATGCTTGCGCGCCATCTGCCTGCCGATGCGGCAGATCAGGCCCCGTCGGCAGGCCCGGCGGGTCCGGGACATAGCCGGTATTCGCCGGGTGAATGCTCAGGGCGGCATCTGCCCGGTCGTGCTCATTGCCTGTCCGCATGCGCTCCCGCAGTGTTGCGATGCGTCGGCGACGCTCCCGTGTGGGAGTGCCCTGACGAGACAGCCGACGAGGATGCCTCCATGCCAACGACCCCCGCGCCAGAGACGGAGCAGCCGGTGCTTGCGATCTCTCCGGAGCGACTGGCGGCCGCCGTCGCGGCGCAGCGCGGCCTCGCCGAGCGCCTCTTTGCGAGGCTGGCCGAGGGCAGCCCCGGAAACCCCGGCATCATGCGCGACACCTATGGCGCGGGCGAGGATTTCGGCCACCGCGTCTTCGCGGAGGCCGCCGCAGCGGCGGGGCTCGCAGTGACCACCGACGCGGCGCTCAACACCTATGCGACCTGGCGCGGCAGCGATCCGTCGTCCCCGGCAATCCTGATGGGCTCGCATCTCGACAGCGTGCCCCATGGCGGCAATTTCGACGGCGCGGCCGGCGTGGTGGCGGGTCTCGTCACGCTGGCTGCGCTCCGGACTCTGGGCGTGGCCCCGCGGCGCGACCTGACGGTGATGGGGGTGCGCGCGGAGGAGAGCGTCTGGTTCCAGGTCTCCTATATCGGCAGCCGCGGCGCGCTCGGGACGCTGCCCGAGGGCGCGCTGGAGGCCAAACGCATCGATACCGGCCGCCCCCTCGCCGACCATATCCGGGGCTGCGGCGGCGATCCCGAGGCGCTGCGGCGCCGCGAGCGCAGCCTCGACCCCAGCCGGATCCGGGCCTTTCTGGAGGTCCATATCGAGCAGGCGCCGAGCCTTGTCGAGGCCGGATTCCCGATCGCGATCTGCACCGGCATCCCCGGCAATTTCCGCTATCCGAATGCGCGCATTCTCGGCCGCTACGACCATGTCGGTACGCCCCGGCGCTTCCGCCGCGACGCGGCCATGGCCGGCATGGCGCTGGCGGCGGAACTCGATGCGATCTGGGCCGAGCACGAGGCGCGCGGTGAGGGAATGGCCGTGACCTTCGGGCGCTTTCACACCGATGCCGACAAGCACGGCATGACCACCGTTCCGGGCGAATTCCGCTTCAGCCTCGACGTGCGCGCCTATGACGAGGCGGTGCTCGCCCGCGTGGAGGCGCGGATGCATGAGGCGATCGCGCGGATCGAGTCCGAGCGCAGCGTCGTGTTCGACCTGGGAACGCGCGCCTCGGCTGCGGTCGGCCCGGTCGATCCCGGTATCCGGACGGCGCTGACGGATGCGGCGGAGCGGCTCGGCCTCGCATGATTCCGCGGCGTTTGCCGCCGCGGGCGTACCGGTCGCGATGCTGTTCGTGCGCAACGAGAACGGCAGCCACAACCCGCTGGAGGCGATGGCGATCGACGATTTCATGGCCGCGGCTACCGTGCTCGCGCAATGGGTCGCCGACAACGCCGGCTGAGCGGCCGCGCCGGGCCGGCCGTCAGGCCAGCATGCGCGTGTCGCCGCAGACCGAGATCTCCTGCCCCGAGATCGTCTTCGCGAAGGGCGAGGCGAGGAAGACGATCTGCTTCGCAATGTCGGCGGGGTCGACGAATTGCTTGATCGAGACGCCGGCGAAGAGGCGCTGCGTCATCTCCTCATGCGAGACGTTGAAGCTGCGCGCCTTGTTGGCGATGACGCTCTGGATGCGCGGTCCCTCGACGAGGCCAGGGCAGATCGCATTGGCGCGGATGCCGAATTCGCCCAATTCGGCTGAGAGCGCCTTGGTGAAGCCGATGACGCCCCATTTCGCCGCGGCATAGGGCGAGCGCAGCGGGAAGCCGTGCTTGCCGGCCTGGCTGGAGAGATTGACGATCGAGGCGTTCTTCGACTGCTTGAGATGCGGCACCGCCAGCCTCGTGCAGTTGAACTGCCCGGTCAGATCGATCGCGACGCAGGTGTCCCAATCTTCGGGGGCAATCTCGTCGACGCGTCCCGTCGGGCCGGCGATGCCGGCGTTGTTGACGAGGCAATCGAGCCCGCCCAGCGCCGCCAGCGCCTCCTCCATCAGCCGCGCGACGGCGGCCCTGTCCGAGACGTCGCAGACAGACTGCGTCATCCCCGGGTCGCTCTTCGCCATGTCGGCGAGCGCGGCATGGTCGACGTCGCAGATATGGACCTTCGCGCCCTCGGCCGCGAAGGCACGCGCCGTGGCGCGGCCGATGCCGTTGGCGCCGGCCGTCACCAGCACGCGCAGCCCCTCGATCTGCAGATCCATTCCGTCTCTCCCCGTCAGGCCCGAAGCTGGCCCGTTTCCTCGATATGGGCGGCGGCGGCCGCGATGTCGTCTTCCAGCGCCGCGCGGGCGGCCGGGGCATCCCGGCGCCGCACGGCCCCCAGCAGGCGGGCATGCGCCTGCATGGCGCTGCCGCCCTCGAGCCTCCGCGGCTCGTGGCGCATGTCGAGATTGAGGATCGGCCCGGCCTTGAGCCAGAGCCGCTCGATCATCTCGATCAGGCTTGGCATCGCGGCCGCCTCATAGAGCGCGAAATGCAGGTCGCGATTGGCGGCGACGGCCGCCGCGCTGTCAGGCGGATCGGCGCTCGCTGCCTGGCGGAAAGCCGCGTCGAAGGCTGCGATCCGGTCGATGTCGGCGGGCGTCGCCTGGCGCGCCGCCTCCTCGGCCGCAAAGCCCTCGACGACGAGGCGCAGCCGCGTCAGTTCGCGAAACTGCGCCAGCGAGAGCACGGGCACGCGCACCGCTCGGCCGGGCAGCACCTCCAGCGCGCCATCGGCCGCGAGCCGGCTGACCGCCTCACGCACCGGCATCATCGAGACGCCCAGCGCTTCGGCGACGCGGCGCAACGAAAGCTTCTCGCCGGGGGCGAGACGGCCTGCGACGAGAAGGGAGCGCAACTCCCCCGTGACGCGCTCGCCCAGCGTCTCGCGCGGCAGGGCGCCGATGGCGTCAAGCGGCGAAGCCTCGGCCTCCCCCGAGGGAGCCGACCGCTCGGAGGCGGTTGACGAGGGCTGGACAGCGGCGGTCATGTCTGCCAACCTAACTGTGATCACAGATCACGACAAGCGGCGTCAGACCGCTGATCAACATCAGCCGCAGCCCCGAGGGCGCGGCGCTCGTTCTGGGAGGAACGCTCATGTCAGACCTGTTGAAGACGACCCGACTCTCGCGCCGGCAGGCGCTGGCGGGTCTCGGCGCCGGCACCGCCGCCGGCCTGATCGCCAGCCCCTCGATCATCCTCGCACAGACGCCCGACGCGATCCGTTTCGGCCATCTGACGCCGCGCACGGGCTTTCTCGGCCCGCTCGGCGAGTATGGCGTCATGGCGGTCGATCTCGCGGTCGAGGAGATCAATGCGGCCGGCGGCGTCAACGGCCGCAAGCTCGAGGCGCTGAAGGAGGACTCGGTCAATCCGCAGACGGCCTCGACCAAGGCCGAGCGCATGATCGAGCGCGACAAGGTCACCTGCATTCTCGGCGAAATCTCCTCGGCCTCCTGCCTGACGATCTCGCAGGTCGCGGCGCGCAACAAGACGCTCTTCGTCAACACCGGCGGCAATTCCGACGCGCTGCGCGGCGAGAGCTGCAACCGCTACATGTTCCATGTCGAGCACCAGAACTCGATGTATGTGAAGAGCTGCGGCCGCTCGCTGATGGCGCAGGGCCTGGTGAAGGGCAAGAAGTGGTTCTCGCTCACCGCCGACTATGCCTTCGGCCATGACCTGCTCAAGGTCGCCAAGCGCTTCATGGAGGCCAATGGCGGCCAGTTCGCCGCCGACAAGCTGGTGCCGACGGACGCGACCGACTTCTCGGCGCTGCTGCTGGAAATCCGCGCCGCCAAGCCCGACCTCGTGATCTCGAACCTCGCCGGCAACCAGATCACCAACTTCCTCAAGCAATATGCCGAGTTCGGCCTGACCTTCCCGGTCGCCGGCTTCGGCTTCGACACGGCGCTGGCCTGGGCCGCGGGCAAGGACAATTTCGCCGGCATCTGGCCCTGCGTCTGGCACCATCTGATCGACACCCCCGGCACAAAGGCCTTTGTCGCCGCCTTCACCAAGAAGTACGGCAAGCCGCCCGAGAACCAGGCCTGGGGCGACTACATGGCCGTGAAGATCATGGCGCAGTCGATGAACGAGCTGAAATCAACGGAGACGGCCAAGATCCTGGAGCATTGGGAAAAGGGCGCCAAGTTCGACGTGCTCAAGGGCCGGCCCGGCTATTTCCGCGCCTCGGACCACCAGCTCATCAGCGAGATGTACACGATCACCGCGCTGCCGCCGGCCCACGTCAAGAACCCATGGGACCTCTTCACCTCCTCACCCGCCGTGCCCGGCCCGAACGAGGACATGGAGGTCATCGCCACCAGCGGCGACGAGGCCGTCTGCAAGATGAGCTGATCGGGACGAAATCTGTCCCTGTCGCGTCTTCGGTCCGTCATGGTCGGGCTTGTCCCGACCATCCACGTCTTCCTTCGTCGAGAGCGGTGGTCAAGACGTGGATGCTCGCCACAAGGGCGAGCATGACGGTGCGGGGCGCCTTTGTTGACGACGCAATTGTCGGATTTCAACTGCGAATAAAGGCCAATCCTTGCTTACCCTCTTCATCCAGCAGGTGCTGAACGGGCTGCTCGACGGGGTCTATTACCTCCTGATCGCGCTCGGCCTGTCGCTGATCTTCTCGCTGGGCGGCATCGTCAACCTGGCGCATGGCGCCTTCTACGCGATCGGCGCCTATCTCACGATCGTGCTGGCCCCGCATATCGGCTTCGGCGGCGCGATGGTGGCCTCGCCCGTGCTGGTCGCGCTGATCGGCATCGTCGTCGAGCGCGGGCTCTTTCAGCGATTTTACAGATCCGATCCAATTCTCTCGCTGCTGCTCACTTTCGGGCTCGCCATGGTGGCGGAGCAGTCGCTGCGGATGATCTTCGGAGCGCCGCCGCTCTCCTTCTCGATCCCGCGTGAGCTGCGCGGCCAGATCTTCATCGGCGACTTCATCTATTCGCGCTACCGGGCGATGCTGCTCCTGATCGCGGCCGGCTGTGTGCTGGGCCTGTGGTTCCTGCTGCAGCGCACCGCCTTCGGCCGCGTCGTGCGCGCCGGCGTGCAGAACCCCGACATGGTCGGCGCGCTCGGGATCTCCTTGCAGCCCTACATGGTCGCGGTCGCCGGCATCGGCATCGGGCTCGCGGGCCTGGCCGGCGTGCTGCTGGCGCCGATCTATTCGATCCATCCCGCCATGGGGCAGGAGATCATCACGCCGGCCTTCGTCGTCGTCGTCATCGGAGGCCTGGGCTCCTTCTGGGGCGTGGTGGTGGCCGCGCTGATGGTCGGGCTGGTGAAGGGCATCACCATCGGGCTTGGCTACACGCAGTGGTCGACGGCCGTGATCTACCTGATGATGCTGCTCGTCCTGCTGTTCCGGCCCCGCGGCCTGTTCGGCGAACGCATCCAGCGTTTCGAGTGAGGCCGCGATGACTCCCCTTCAGCGCGATCACGCGCCTCTCCTCATCGCAGCGACCGGCCTCGTCGCCCTGCCCTTCCTGATGGATGTCATCGGGCTCGGCACGACCTCGGCGACCGAGATCGTCGTCTTCGCCATCGCCTGCATGGCGCTCAACATCCTCGTCGGCACCACGGGGCTGGTTTCCTTCGGCCATGGCGCCTGGTTCGGACTCGCCGCCTATGCCGCCGGGCTGATCCAGCGCAACTGGCTGCCGGGGCAGTTCGCCCTGCCGATCCTGCTGGCCGTGCTCTTCGTCGGGCTGAGCGCCTTTGCCTTCGGGGCGCTGATCCTGCGGCGCAAGGGGGTCTATTTCTCGCTACTGACGCTGGCGCTGGCGGCGATGACCTATTCGGTCGCCTTCCGCTGGACGGCGGTGACGGGCGGCGAGGACGGGCTCGGCGGCATCACGCGGCCGCTCTTCCTCGGCATCGACTTCGAGGAGGCGTCGCGCTTCTATGTCCTCGTCGCGCTGATCGGCTTGGCCGTCGTCTATGGTCTCTGGCGCTTTCATCGCTCGCCTGTAGGCACCGTGCTGGTGGCGATCCGCGAGAACGAGCAGCGGGCGCGTTTCCTCGGCTACGCCACCGACCGCTACAAGCTGATCGCCTTCACGCTCTCGGCGGCGCTGACGGGACTCGCCGGCTCGCTGCTGCTGTTCAACAACCGGATGACCTCGGCCGAGCCGATTTCGGTCGCGTTCTCCGGCGAATTGCTGGCGATGGTCGTGATCGGCGGCATGCGCTCGTTTCTCGGGCCGGCGCTGGGTGCGCTGTTCTTCGTGATCTTCCGCGACTATCTCTCCAGCCTCACGCCGAACTGGCTGTTCTGGTTCGGCCTGCTCTTCGTCGGCTTCATCGTGTTCTCGCCGACCGGCATCGTCGGCTTCGGCGAGCGGCTCCTGCGACCCTTCCGCAAGTCGGTCGTGGGCGATGCGGCGATGGCGGAGCGCAAGGCCGGCACCGTGACGCTGCCCGCCTTCATGAGGCCGGCCGACCCGACCGATGGCACGATCCTGACGGCGCGCGGTCTCGCGAAGAGCTTCGGGGGGATCAAGGCGGTCGAGGGCGTGGACATCACCATGGCCGACCGCAAGCTGCATGCGCTGATCGGCCCCAATGGCGCGGGCAAGACCACGGCCTTCAACCTGATCTCGGGGCTGTTTCCGCCCGATCGCGGCGAGGTCAGGCTGCGCGAGCGCGCGATCGGCGGGATGTCGCCCGAGGCAATCACGCAAGCCGGGATCGGCCGCGCCTTCCAGATCACCAACCTCTTCCCGACCCTGTCGGTCGAGGAGAATGTGCGGCTCGCCGTCCAGGCCCGTGCCGAGGCGCGCTTCGGCTTCTGGCGGCCGGCCGGCGCGCTCGCCGAGGTCAACGCGCAGACCGCGACCGTGATCGATACGATGGGCCTGCGCGGCATCGAGACGGCGGAGGCCGGATCGCTGAGCTATGGCGGCCAGCGCCTGCTCGACATGAGCCTCGCACTCGCGACGAAGCCGCGCGTGCTGCTGCTCGACGAGCCCTTGGCGGGTCTGGCGGCCGCCGAGCGCGAGCGTGTCGGCAACCTGATCAAGTCGATTTCGACCGACCTGCCGGTGCTGCTGGTCGAGCACGATATCGACCGCGTTTTCGCCATCGCCGACCATGTCACCGTGATGAACGAGGGCTCGGTTCTGGTCGACGGCACGGTCGAGGATGCGCGCTCCTCGCCGCGGGTGCAGGAGGTCTATATCGGCTCGGGCGCGCATGCGCTGGCCGAGAAACCGCGCCAGAGCGCCGCGCGCAGCCCCGTCCTGCTCGGCCTCGACAAGGTCGATACCTTCTACGGCAAGAGCCACATCCTGCGGCAGGTCTCGCTCGACGTGCATGAGAACGAGATCGTCGCGCTGCTCGGCCGCAACGGCGCCGGCAAGTCGACCCTACTGAAGACCATCACCGGCATCGCCCCGCCGGCGAGCGGCACGATCACGCTCGCGGGCCGGGACATCGCCGGGCAGCCGCCCGCCGCGATCGCGCGCGCCGGCATCGCCTATGTGCCGCAGGGCCGCGGGCTTTTCGCGGGCATGAGCGTCAAGGACAATATGGAGCTCGGGCGGCTCAAGCGCGTCACCGGCAACGGCACGCATTGGGACGACGAGAAGATCTTCGCCTTCTTCCCGCGCATCAAGCAGCGCTGGCATTCGCCCGCCGATTATCTCTCGGGCGGGGAGCAGCAGATGGTGGCGGTGGCGCGCGCGCTCTCGGGCGACACCCGCGTGCTGCTGCTCGACGAGCCCTTCGAGGGGCTGGCGCCGGCCGTCGTCGAGGAGCTGTTCGAGGCCTTCGACAAGCTCCGGCAGGAGATCGGGATCGTCATCGTCGACCACCATCTCGACCTCGCGCTCGCCCTTTCCGACCGGGCAGTCGTGCTGGAGCGCGGCAGCGTGGTCCATACCGGCCCGTCGCGGGCCCTGAGCCAGGATCTCGCGCTGCGGCGGCAGGTATTGTGGCTGTGATGGATCGCCGGCCTTTAGGCGGGAGCGCCGCACCCTCCGCGTCATGGTCGGGCTTGTCCCGACCATCCACGTCTTCCGCCATCGAGCGCTACGCCGAAGACGTGGATGCTCGCCACAAGGGCGAGCATGACGGATCACTTGACCGACCTTGCATCGTCCAACGGAACGCCGCGTCATGACCCACATCGCCATCGTCGGTTCGGGCCTGATCGGCCGTGCCTGGGCCACCGTCTTCGCCAGCCATGGCTGTTCCGTCGCGCTGCATGACGTCGCGCCCGGCGCGGCGGAGGCGGCGCGGGCCCATATCGGCACCAATCTCGAAGAACTCGCGGGCCATGGGCTGGTCGAGGATCCGAAGGGCTCGCTGGCTCGCATCCGCGTCGCCCGCGACCTCGCCGATGTGCTGACCGGCGCCGACCTCGTGCAGGAGAACGGGCCGGAAACCGTCGCGGCCAAGCAGCAGCTCTTCGCCGAGATGGATGCGCTCTGCCCGCCCTCAACCATCCTGGCCTCCTCGACCTCCTTCATCATGGCCTCGGTGTTCAGCGAGATGCTGGCGGGGCGGGCGCGCTGCCTCGTCGCGCATCCGGTCAATCCGCCCCATCTCGTGCCGATCGTGGAGCTGGCGCCGGCGCCCTGGACCGACCCGGCGGTGGTCGAGCGGGCGCGGGCGATCTACGAGCAGGCCGGCCAGGTGCCCATCGTCCTGCGCAAGGAAAAGCCCGGCTTCGTGCTGAACCGCCTGCAGGCCGTGCTGCTGGCCGAGGCCTTCCGCCTTGTCGGCGAGGGGGTCGCCAGCGCCGAGGATGTCGACAAGACGATCCGCGACGGCCTGGGTCTGCGCTGGTCCTTCATGGGGCCGTTCGAGACGATCGAACTCAACGCGCCCGGCGGTATCCCCGATTACTGCGCGCGCTATTCGGCCTCGCTCGATCGCATGGTGAAGTCCTCCGAAGGGCTGGGCAATCCGTTCGACGCGACGACGGTCGAGACCGTGATGAGCGAATGGCGCGGCGCGCAGTCGGCCGAGCGGGTGAAGCGCCTCAGCGACTGGCGCGACACGCGGCTGGCGGCGCTGCAGGCGCACAAGCGCGCGTCAGCCGCCAAGCCGGACTGATGCTGGCCCTTCGAACCGCCATCAAGCCTGAAAGGACACCTCCGCCATGGCCAAGAACCGCAAAGTCATCATCACCTGCGCGGTCACCGGCGCGATCCACACGCCTTCGATGTCGCCGCACCTGCCGGTGACGCCGGACGAGATCATCGATGCGGCCGTCGGGGCGGCCGAAGCCGGCGCGGCACTGGTGCATGTCCATGCCCGCAACCCCGTGACCGGCCAGCCCGACCAGTCGCCGGAAGCCTTCGAGCCCTTCCTGAAGGTGATCAAGCAGCGCTCGGACTGCGTCATCAACATCACCACCGGCGGCGCGCCGACGATGGGCGTCGAGGAGCGGCTGGGCCCCTGCGCGCATTTCAAGCCCGAGGTCGCCTCGCTCAACATGGGCTCGATGAATTTCGGGCTCTACCCGATGCTGGCCCGGTTCAAGGACTTCAAGCACGATTGGGAGCGGCCCTATCTCGAAGGCTCGAAGGACCGGATCTTCAAGAACACGTTCCAGGACATCGAGAACATCCTCACCACCTGCGCGGAGAACAACACGCGCTTCGAGATCGAGTGCTACGACATCGGCCATCTCTACACGCTGGCGCATTTCGTCGATCGCGGGCTGGTGAAGCCGCCCTTCTTCGTGCAGTCCGTCTTCGGCATTCTCGGAGGGATCGGGCCGCACCCCGAGGACGTAGTCCACATGAAGCGCACGGCGGACCGGCTGTTCGGCGACCAGTATCACTGGTCCGTCCTGGGCGCCGGCCGCCATCAGCTGCCGATCGCCGCCATGTCGGTCGCGATGGGCGCGAATCTGCGGGTCGGGCTGGAGGATTCGCTGTGGCTCGGGCCGGGACAGCTGGCGAAGTCGAACGCCGACCAGGTGAAAGCCGCCCGGATGATCATCGAGGGGCTCGGCCTCGACGTAGCGACACCGGCCGACGCCCGCGAGATGCTACAGCTCAAGGGTGCCGACAAGGTCAATTTCTAGGTGAAGCGGCCGGCGGCGGGGCGCCGGCGCCCCGCCTCGCTCACTTCCCCCAGCGCAGGGCGAGCGGATCGAGCTCGCGCGCCAGTTCGATCAGCCCCTCGCGGGTCTTGGGGTGCAGCGGCGTCAGCGGATGGCGCACGGCTTCCGACCGGATCACGCCGCCCTCCTTCATCACCGCCTTGGCCGAGCGCAGGCCGCATTGGCGGTTCTCGTAATTGATGATCGGCAGCACCTTCGCATAGAGCGCGGCGGCCTGTTTGCGGTCGCCGGCCGCGTGGGCGGCGAGGATCGGCTTGATAAGATCCGGGATCATGGCGGAGGTCATCGTGCCGGTCGCGCCGGCGTCCAGATCGGCCATCAGCGTGATCGCCTCCTCGCCGTCGAAGGGTCCCACCACCGCATCGCCGCCGGCCTCGATCAGCGCGCGCAGCTTGTTGGCGGTGCCCGGAACCTCGATCTTGAAGTAGCGGACGAGCGGCACCTCCTTCGCCAGCCGGATCATGAAGGGCACGGTGAGCGTGACGCCCGACAGGGGAGCGTCCTGCAGGATGATCGGGATCCCGCAGGCGTCGGCAACCTGCTTGAAATGCTCGACCATGCCCTGCTCGTCGGCCTTGAGGAGGGCGCCGTGATAGGGCGGCATCATCATCAGCATCTTGGCACCGGCATCGGCGGCGGCCTTCGCGCGCTGGGCGGCGATGCGGGTCGAGAAATGCGAGGTGGTGACGATCACCGGCACGCGGCCGGCGACCTGCTCCAGCGAGAGATGCATCACCTGCTCGCGCTCGGCGTCGGTGAGCAGGAACTGCTCGGAAAAGTTCGCGAGAATGCAGATGCCGTCGACGCCCTGGTCGACCATCAGGTCCATCACGCGGCGGTTGCCCTCGAGATCGAGGTCGCCGTTGTCGTGGAAGATGGTCGGGGCGATCGGCAGGATGCCCTTGTAGGGTTCGGTCATGGTGGTGATCCTTCGTGCAGGCGGCGTGATCAGTCAGCGAAGCCCAGGACAGCGGCCAAGGCTCGGTCCAGGCGCGACAATGCTTCCGTCGTCAGTCGGCCGATCGAGCGGGAAACGCGCTCGGCTTTCACCGTGGTCGGCTTGTCGACCATAATCTGGCAGCGCAACCGCAGACCATTGCCGGCGCTCGGCTCGAGAGTGATGCGAAAGTCCGAAGCCTCGCTCAGCAGCGAGGTCATTTGACAGACCACGACGGAAGGATGGTTGGCAGGCATGCCATCGGATTGCACGACGACGGCCGGCCTCGGCTTGCTGTAGTCCCCAGAGGCAGCGACGATGACGATGTCGCCGCGCTTCACCACTTTTCCGACGGATCGGGGTTATCGAACTCGGAGACTGCTTCGATCCAGGCGAGAGCCTCGGCCTCATCGACGGGATCGAGGGCGGCGGACTGACGAGCGATCCGCTCCCGCACTTCAGCGGACCGCATGTCGGGAAGAAGCATGCGAACCTCGCGCAGCCCCTGCTCGCGTCGTCGCCGGCGCATCTCGCGCATTCGTTCTGCGGCCAAGGACATGAGCCGGCCTCCGGTTTCGCGAAACAAGCGTAACGCGTTACGCCTGATCCCACAATCGGCAGCGGCATGACGCGGCTCAGCCCTTGACCGCGGCCGTCACGGCCCGGCCGCGCAGGGAGCGGATGGCCGAGCCGATCAGCGGCAGCAGCAGCAGGGCCAGCCCGATGCCCATCAGCGTGGTCACCAGCGGGTTCGACCAGAAGATCGAGAGCGAACCCTGGCTGAAGATCATCGACTGGCGGAAGGCGTCCTCGGCCTTGTCGCCGATGACCATGGCCAGGATCAACGGCGCGATCGGATAGTCGAGCTTCTTGAAGACATAGCCGACGATGCCGAAGGCCAGTGCGACCCAGATGTCGAACTCCTTGCTGGCGACGGTATAGGCACCGATGAAGCAGATCATCACGATCAGCGGCGCGACGATCGAGAAGGGAATGCGCAGGATCGAGGCGAAGAGCGGAACGGTCGCGAGCACGACGACCACCGCAACGACATTGCCGAGATACATCGAGGCGATCAGCCCCCAGACGAAGTCGGGCCGCTCGATGAACAGCATGGGACCAGGGTTGAGGCCCCAGATCATCAGGCCGCCCATCATCACGGCCGCCGTCGCAGAGCCCGGGATGCCGAGCGCCAGCATCGGCAGCATGGCGGCAGAGCCGGCGGCATGGTCGGCCGTCTCGGGCGCGATCACGCCTTCGGGCTCGCCCTTGCCGAATTTCGCCGGGTTGCGCGAGGAGCGCTTGGCCATAGCGTAGCTCATGAAGGATGCCGCCGTCGGACCGCCGGGGGTGATGCCCATCCAGATCCCGATCGCGCTCGAGCGCAGCAAAGCGAGCCAGTAGCGCGGCAGCTTGGCGGCGGTGAGCAGGACATCGCGGACGCGGACCTTGGCGGCGACGCCCTCGAAACGCAGCCCCTCCTCCATCGTCAGCAGCAGTTCGCCGATGCCGAACAGCCCGATCACCGCGATCAGGAACGAAATGCCGCCGAGCAGCACGTCGAAATCATAGGTCAGGCGGATATTGCCCGACACCGAGTCCATGCCGACCGAGGCGAGCGCGAAGCCGACGCCCATGGAGACAATCGCCTTGAACGGCGAAGCGCCTCCCAAGCCGATGAAGCTCGCGAAGGTCATGAAGTAGACCGCGAAATACTCCGGCGAGGAGAAGCGCAGCGCGAATTTCGCGACCCAGCCGGAAAGCAGCGTGATGAGGATGACGCCGGCCAGCGCCCCGATGCCGGCCGAGAGGAAGGCGAATGAGAGCGCCTCCGTCGCGCGGCCCTGCTTGGCCATGGGGTGGCCGTCGAAGGTCGTCGCCACCGAGGAGGGTTCGCCCGGGATGTTGAACAGGATCGAGGTGGTCGAGCCGCCGAACAGCGCGCCCCAGTAGAGCGAGGTCAGCAGGATGATCGCCGAGACCGGGTCCATGGTGAAGGTCAGCGGCAGCATCAGCGAGACGCCGTTGGGCGCGCCGAGGCCGGGCAGCACGCCGACGAGGATGCCCAGCAGAACGCCCGCCATCATCAGCAGGATGTGGTGGGTGGTGAGCGCGACCGAGAAGCCGTGCATCAGCGAGGCGACGTTATCCATGGCAGCGTCCTCGTTGGCGAACGGTGGGCCTCAGAGCCCGAGCATGCGCTCGACCGGGCCCTTGAGCAGGCCGATCTGGAAGAAGCGCTCGAACACGATGTAGAAGACGATGGCGGCGCCGAGCGCGCTGGCGATCGAGACCAGCCAGCCATAGCCGCCCTGGAAGCGCATGGCGTAGAGCAGGTAGGCGATCGTCGCGACATACATGCCCGCGAAGGCGGTGATCAGCACGAAGCCGACCAGCGGGGCGAAGAACGAGACGACACGTCCGGCTCGCTCGCGGTCGAGGAAAATTTCCCCGACGATGGCTCCTCCGCGCAGGCGCTGGACGAAGGTGACGACGAGCGTCCCGACGCTGGCGAGCGCCACCAGGGCACCGGTGTAGAAGGGAAAGGCGCCCGGCTGCGGGCCGGATGTGTCCCAGCCGATCCCGAAGTCCAGCGCGCCCCAGACGACGATCAGCCCGAAGGCGAGCGTGACGAATGCGGTCGCGGTTTCCGCCCAGAAGCGCGTGATCATGGGGCGTGTCCTCCCGGCCGGGACGGCCGCTCGAAACTGGCGGGGAGCGTTTCAATGAAGAGCCGGACGGCCGTGGCCGTCCGGATTCGGTCAGACAGGTCGGATCAGTTGACGACCCAGCCCTCGGCCTGGAAGACCTTCTTATTGGCCGCATCATCCTTGGCGATGAAATCGGCCAGCTCCTTGCCCTTCATGAAGCGGCCGGTCTGCGCGGTGCGGGTGATGAACTCCTGCCATTCCGGCGTCTTCGAGACCTTCTCCAGCACGCCCTCATAGAAGGCGACCGCGTCGGCGGGCACGTCGGCCGGCAGCCAGACAGTGCGCGGCATCTGGAAGGTCTCGATCGGCAGGCCTGCCTCCTTGCAAGTCGGGATATCGCCCCAGCCCTTGCCCTCGAAGACGGGCTCGCCCTTGGCGAGGCGCACCGGCGAGAAGACGCAGAGCGGCTTCACCTGCCCGGCCTTCCACTGGCCGATGTTCTCGTTGGGATTGTTGACGTTGGAGTCGATGTGGCCGCCGGCGAGCTGGACGGCGGCGGCGCTGCCGCCCTGGAACGGGACGTAGATCATCTTGGCGCCGGTGGCGTCCTGGATCATCATGGTCAGCGTCTGGTCGGTGTCCTTGGACTGGCTGCCGCCCATCTTGAAGCCCATCGGCTTGGCCTTGACCGCCTCGATGTAGCTCTTGGCATCGGCATAGGGCGCGTCGCCCTTGACCCAGAGCAGGAACTCGTCGAGCGCGAGCGCGGCAACCGGAGTGAGGTCGGAGACCTTGTAGCCGAGCTTGGCGACGTAAGGCAGCAGATAGGCGTTGTTCGTGCCGAAGATGACGCGATGCGCGTCACCCTTGCCGGCCTTGCCGTGGATATAGCCCTCGGCGCCCGAGCCGCCGCCCTTGTTCACCACCACGATCGGCTGGTCGAACAGCTTGTGCTTGCTGATGATCGACTGAACCATCCGGGCGAAGTTGTCGGTGCCGCCACCGGCACCCGAGGTGACGACGAACTCGACCGGCTTGGTCGGCTGCCAGGCCTGGGCGCTGCCGGCCCCGCCGATGGCGATGGCACCGGCGAGCGCGGCTGCGATGCTGAAGCTCTTCATGCGTTCTCTCCCTGGGTGATTGGTTTCATGGCCGCTCTTGGGCGGCGGCCTTGGAACGGATGTCGGTGTCAGGCGGCGGCCTTGGCCCTCGCCTTGCCGTCCTGCGCCATCTTGATGGCGAGGCCGAGCGCGGCGCGCGTGGCGCCGAGATTGGCGATGCCCTTGCCGGCGATCTCATAGGCCGTGCCATGGGCGGGCGTGCAGATCGGGAAGGGGAAGCCGCCGATCAGGGTGACGCCGCTGTCGAAGCCGATCAGCTTCATCGCGATCTGGCCCTGGTCGTGATACATCGTCAGCACGGCGTCGAAATCGCCGTTGCGGGCGCGCAGGAAGACCGTATCGGAGGGAAAAGGCCCCTCGACGGTAAAACCCTTGGCCTTGGCGGCCTGCACGGCCGGCTCGATCGTGTCGATCTCGTCGCGTCCGAAATTGCCGCCGTCGCCGGCATGAGGATTGATGCCCGCGACCGCGATTCGCGGCGGCTCGAAGCCGGCAGCGCGCAGATTGGCGTCCGCAAGGGACAGCGCCCGCAGGATGCGCTCCTGGGTGATGTTGGCGGCGACCTCCGAGAGCGGGATGTGCGAGGTGACGCGCGCATTCCAGAGCTTGCCGAGGATGTTGAACTCGCTCGCCGGCCCATCGAAGCCGATGGCGTCGCGCACAAACCGAATCTCGTCGTCATAGCCCGGATAGGCGAAGCGCATCGCCGCCTTGTTGAAGGGCGTGAAGAAAACCGCATCGGCCTCCCCGGCCGCGGCAAACTGCAGAGCGCGACGGAAGTTCTCGGTCGCGGCCTTGCCGCCGGCGAGCGTCGCCTTGCCGCGCTGCAGCTCGGCGGGGTCGTGATTGCCGAGATCGATGAAGACGGGGCGTTCGCCGAGCGGCAGCGGCTCGCCGTCGCGGACCACGCGGACCTGCGGATCGACGCCCGAATCGGCGATGCCGAGGGCGAGAAGCCGTGCGTCGCCGAAGACGACATAGCGAGCCGCACCGCGCAGGTCGGGCTCGGCCAGGATGCGCGCGGTCAGCTCGGGGCTGATGCCCGAGGGGTCGCCCATCGCCACCGCGATCACCGGCAGTTCGGCCGTCATGCGCTCGTCCATCTCCCGGCTCCCTGTCCCTGCCTCACGGGTCGTCACGGTCTCTGGCTAACACAGCCACCCCGACCTCACAAGTATGCTGTATGCAGCATATCTGGATTGCGGTAGGACTGCCGTGCGAGGCGGTCGCCGAGATCGAAGAGCCGCCCGGGAGGAGCCGATGAATTTTCACGACCATTACGCCGGCATCCGGCAGCCGATCGAGACCTGCCTTGTCGGCAGCGGCGGCTTCGGCCGGAGCTATCTCGCCCAGGCCCGCAAGATCCCGCTGGTGAATGCGCGCATCGCGGTCGATGTGACCGCGGAAGCGGCCGGTCGTGCCTTCGCGGCGGCGGGCTACGACAAGCACGACATCGCGCTTTGCGAGACGCCGGCCGAGGCCCGGGCCGCCTGGGAAGCCGGTCGCTGCGTCGCCGCGGGGCGGCTCGAGACGGTCATCGCCCTCCCCTTCCAGCTTCTTGCCGAGGCGACGGGCAGCCCGGAGGCGGCGACCCGCCACAGCCTGCTGGCGATCGAGGCCAAGCGCCATGTCGCGCTGGTTTCGAAGGAGGCCGACAGCGTCGTCGGGCCGGGCCTAGCCCGGCTCGCGCGCGACGCCGGGGTCGTGGTGACGCCGGTCGATGGCGACCAGCCGAGCCTGCTGATCGGGCTGGCGAGCTGGGCGGAGGTGCTCGGCCTCGAGATCATCGCCATCGGCAAGTCCAGCGAGTACGACTTCGTCTTCGACCCCGGCACCGGCGCCGTGACCTGCAATGGCGTGACGCACGCGCTCCCGGCGCTGCGCGACCATTGGCTGGGCGGCGGATCGCCGGCCGAGGCCGCCGCCGCGCGGGCGCGGATCCTGGGTCAGGCCTTCCCGCTGCGGGCCGTGCCCGATCTCTGCGAGATGACGCTGGTCGCCAATGCGCTCGGCTTCCAAGCCGACCGGCCTGACTTTCATGCGCCGCCGGCGCGGATTCCGGAGCTGGCGGATCTGTTTGCCCTGCGAAGCCAGGGCGGGCTGATGTCCGGCACGCGGCGCATCGACGTGTTCCACCATCTGCGGCTGGCCGAAGAGGCGAGCTTCGCGGGCGGGGTCTTCATCGTCGTGACCTGCGACAACGCCGAGACCTGGGAGATGCTCGCCGGCAAGGGCCATGTCGTTTCGCGCTCGGGCCAAACGGCGATGCTCTATCTGCCGCGGCATCTGCTCGGCGTCGAGGTTGCGACCTCGGTGCTGGATGCCGGCGGGCTGGGGCGTTCGGGCTATGGCGAGGATTACCGGCCGCGGCAGGATCTGGTGGCCGTGGCGCAGGCGGATCTTCCGGCCGGGACGGTGCTGACGATGGGCGGACACCACCACAGCATCGCGGATGTCGGCGCCGAGGTGCGACCGGCGTTGGCGCTGGCGAATGAGCGCCCCGCCCCCTTTTACCTCGTCGCCGACCGACGCCTGGTGCGTGCGGTCAAGGCCGGCGAGGCGATCCGCCTCGGCGATGTCGAGATCGACGGCAGCTCCGGCCTGCTGGCGATGCGCCGGCGCCAGGACGCACGCTTCGCCGCCGAAACCGGCCCCGGCGTTTGACAGCATCCGGTTCCCATGCCGTAACCGGCGGAAAGACAGGATCGGTGACACCGCGATGAGCGAGCCTGCAATCGACTACCCCCGGATCACGCGACGCACGCTCCATGACGAGGTGCTCGAACGGGTCCGCGACATGATCATCGAAGGGCGGCTGGAGCCTGGCCAGCGCATCAATGAGGGGCTGGTGGGCGCCCAGCTCGGCGTCTCGCGCACGCCCCTGCGCGAGGCGATCAAGACGCTCGCCAGCGAAGGGCTGGTCGAGATCCTCCCCGCCAAGGGGGCGATCGTGCGGCGCTTCTCGGCCCGCGATCTCGCTGATGTCCTGGAGGTGCTGAAGACGCTGGAACAGCTCGCCGGCCGCATGGCCTGCGAGACGGCCTCCGACGCGACGATCGAGGGAATCCATGCCCTGCACCGGCAGATGCTGGCGCTGTACGAGACGCGCAACCGGCTCGAATATTTCAAGCTCAACCAGGCGATCCACAGCGCCATCGTCGCGGCCTCGGGCAATGCCGTGCTGATGGAGATGCACGGCACGCTGCAGTCACGGATCAAGCGCCTGCGCTTCGTCGGCAATGAGGGGCCGGTGAAATGGGCCGGCGCGGTCGCCGAGCACGAGGAGATGATGGCGGCCCTGCTCAAGCGCGACGCGGCAGAACTCAGCCGCATCATCGGCCTGCATATGGATTCGACCCTGCTGCGCGTGCGCGAGGTTCTCTGAGGCAGCAGACCGTGGCGCCCCGGCCGGGGCGCCACGCATGGAAGTCAGCCTTGCCGCGATGCGGCCGGCCTATGCGCCAGCGCCGTCATGACGCCCCGCAGCTCCGCCAGGCCGCGCAGGCGGCCGATCGCCGGATAGCCGGGGAAGCTGCCCCGGCCGATGTCGTCGAGGATCTCGTGGCCATGGTCCGGCCGCATCGGGATTTCCCAGTCGGCGCGCCCTTCGGCCTTGCGCCGCGCCTCCTCGTCGAGCAGGGCGGCGATCAGCGCGACCATGTCGGTGTCGCCGCCGAGATGCTCCGCCTCCATGAAGGAACCGTCGGGATCCTTGGCGACATTGCGCAGATGCGCGAACCAGATCCGGTCGGCGAAGCGTCGGGCGATCGCGGGCACGTCATTGTCGGGATGGGCACCGAGCGAGCCGGAGCAGAGCGTCAGCCCGTTGGCCGGAAGATCGACCATGCCGAGCACGGCCTCGATGTCGGCCTCGGTCGAGACGATGCGCGGCAGGCCGAAGAGCGGGCGCGGCGGGTCGTCCGGATGCACGCAGAGGCGGATGCCGAGTTCCTGCGCGGCGGGGACCACGGCCCGCAGGAAGCGGGCGAAGTTCGCGCGCAGACCGTCGGCGTCGATGCCGGCATAGCGCGCCAGCATGCCGCGAAGCGCCGGCACGTCGTAGCGGTCATAGGCGCCCGGCAGGCCCGCCATGATGTTGGCGAGCAGTCGGTCGCGGTCGGCCTGCGTCGAGGCGTCGAACCAGGCCTTCGCCCTGGCGAGCAGCTCCGGAGACTGGCCCTCCTCCGCACCGGAACGCTCCAGGATCAGCCAGTCGAAGGCGAGATATTCATGGGCATTGAAACGCAGCGCGCGCGCACCGGCCGGAAGCGGATGGTCAAGTTCGGTGCGCGTCCAGTCCAGCACCGGCATGAAGTTGTAGCAGATTGTCCTCAGGCCGCAGGCGGCGAGATTGGCCATCGACTGCCGGTAGTTGGCGAAGATCGGCTCGAGATCGCCCTCCCCCAGCTTGACCCGCTCATGGATGGGCAGGCTTTCCACCACCGACCAGTCGAGCCCGAAGCCGGGCGCCGCGATCTCCGCCTTGCGCTTCTCGATCTCGGCGACGCTCCAGACTTCGCCATAGGGAATGTGGTGGAGCGCGGTGACGATGCCGCTCGCGCCGGCCTGGCGGGCGGCGGCGAGGGTGACGGCGTCGTCGGGGCCGAACCAGCGCCAGGTCTGTTTCATCGAATCGATCTCGGATCACATCAGGAGGTTGGGGAGGAACAGCACGACGCTCGGGAACAGGGCGAGGAAGAACACCACGGCGAGGATCGCGGCGATAAAGGGCAGCGATTCGACGAAGTACTCCTCGATCGAACAATCGAGGATCGAGCAGACCGTGTACATCGCCACGCCGACCGGCGGCGTCATCGAGCCGAGCGTCACGATCGACATCATCAGGATGCCGAAATGCACCGGGTCGACGCCGAGCTTGGTGATGATCGGCACGAAGATCGGCGTCAGCAGCAGCACGAGCACCGTGCTTTCGACGAAGCAGCCTGCAATCAGCAGCGAGACCAGGATCAGCACCACGATCACCAGCGGATTCTGGGACAGGCCCAGCATCCATTCGGCGACCTCCTGCGGGGCCTGCTCGAAGATCAGCGCGTAGCCGACCATGCCCGAGAGCAGGATGATCAGCATGATCACGCCGACATCGAGCACGCCTTCGCCGAGCGCTTCCATGAAGCTCTCGAAGGTCAGTTCCTTGTGCAGGAAGACGCCGACGACGACCGCATAGACGACCGCGAAGGCCCCGATCTCGGAGGGGGTGAAGATGCCGGCGCGGATGCCGAACAGCAGCGCGAGCGGGAACAGCAGTGCCCATTTGGCGTCGACCACGGCGCGCCAGACCGCCCGGCCGCTCGGCAGTTCCTTCGTGGCGGAATGGTAGCCGCGCTTGCGGGCGACGAGCCAGACGACGGTCATCAGCGCGGCCATCATCAGCAGACCGGGGATGACGCCCGCCAGGAAGAGACGCCCGATCGAGACGTTGCCGACGAAGCCGTAGAGGATCAGGCCCAGGCTCGGCGGGATCGTCGCCGTGATCAGCGAACCGACCGCGATCGCGGCGCAGGTGAAGCCCTTGGAATAGCCCCGGCGGATCATGTCCGGGCCGAGGATGCGCGCCTCCATGGCGGCGTCGGCCACGGCCGAGCCGGAGACGCCGCCCATCAGCGTCGAGAGCAGGATGCAGACCTGGGCGAGCCCTCCCGCCATCCAGGAGACCAGCACGTTGGAGCAGGCGATCAGCCGGTGCGTGATGCCGGTCTTGTTCATCATGTGCCCGGCCAGCACGAAGAAGGGCACGGCCAGCAGGGGGAAGCTCTGCGAGGCGGTGGCGATCTGCTGGACGCCGATGCCAAGCGGAATCGAGCCCGAGAAGACGAAGAAGGAGAAGCCGGACATGCCGATGGCCAGCGCCACCGGCAGACCGAGGAACATCAACAGGAAGAAGAGACCCCAGAGTGTCAGCATGGTTTGGGCCTCACCCGAGCTGGCTGTCGGAGCGGTCGAGGCTCCGGTCGGCATAGAAGACCAGCGAGCGTGTCCGCAGCGCATGGACCAGATTGATCGTGATGGTAACGGCCAGCAGCGCGGCGCCGACGGGCACCGCCGCGGTGACCCAGGCATAGGAGATGCCGCTGTCGCCATAGACGCGCTGCCAGTTCAGGATCGTCAGCCGATAGCCCGAGACGGCGAGCGCAATGAGGAAGGCCAGGGCCAGCAGCCCGAGCGCGATCTCGACGAGCCAGCGCGGCGTGCGCGGCAGCTTCCGGACGAACAGATCGACGCCGATATGGGCCTTGAGCCGCATGGCGCGGTTGGCGCCGAGAAAGCAGACCCAGATGAAGAGCAGCTGCGCCACGTCGATCGACCAGATCAGCGGGTAGCCGAAGGTGCGCCCCAGGGCGGCTATGAAGACGAGAACGACGATCGCCGCCAGAAGCAGCTTGGCCACGAGAAACTCGGCCGAAATCAGGAATTGCGACATGGCGGCGGGGCCCGATCGATGCGCGCGGAAGGGTGGCGGCGCGCTGGGCGCGCGCCGCCGGATTGGCAGAGGACCGCTCGGGCCCTGTTATTTCAGGATCTTCAGAACCTCGGCGCGCAGGTCGCTGTAGCCCAGCTTCTCGTAGACGCCCTGGGTCGCGTCGATGAAGGGCTTCTTGTCGACCTCGGCGATGGTCATGCCGTTCTTTTTCATGGTCTCCTCGAAACCGACGAGCGAGTCCTCGGTCAGCTTGGAGGCGTAATCGCCGGCAGCCAGCGATTCCTCGCGCAGGATTTTCTGCAGCTCGGGGGTGAGCTTGTCGAACCAGGCAGCGCTGGTGACGATCCCGGTGATCAGGTTGAAATGGCTCGTCTTGGTGACGTGCTTGGCAACCTCGTAGAGCTTCGAGCCGACGGTGGCGGGGTGCTGCGCCTCGACCGCGTCGATGACTTTCTGCTGCATGGCCGGGTAGACCTCGCCCCAGCCCATCGGCGTCGGCGTCGCGCCCATGGCGCGGATGGTCTCCATCCAGACCGGCGCGCCCGGCGTGCGCATGCGGATGCCCGCGAGGTCGGCCGGGACCGTGACCGGCTTGTTGGTGATCAGATGACGGTCGCCCTGCCACCAGTTGAACGACAGGACCTGATGGCCCGACGTCGTCCTCAGCTTGGCGACCCAGGTCTCGAAGAGCGGCGAGGTCACGACCTTGCGCACGCCCTGGAAACCGTCGGCGAGATAGGGCGCGCTGAGAACACCGAACTCCTTGACGAAGACGGCGAGACGGCCGCCATCGACCACGACGGCGACATTGGCGCCGGCGCGCGCCTGCTCCAGCACGTCCTCGTCCTTGCCGAGCTGCGAACCCGGGAAGATGCGGATGGTGAGCTGGTTCTTGGAACGCTCGGCGACGCGGTCGCGGAACCGCTCCAGCCCTTTGTAGAGCGGGTCGTCCCGGGTGAGCGCGGTGTTGACGTTGAGCTGGGCCTGGGCCTGGGCCGCGGCCGGAAGCGCCATGACGCCGGCTGCGAGCGCGATCGCGCACAGCGTGCGCCGGTTGACGGTGAACATCTGATAGCCTCCCTGCGGTGCTTCCTGCGTCTCGGGACGCATTGAAGTATGGCACCATACCGGTATGATAGCCGGAGCGTCGGAGAAGGCAAGACGGATGAACGGCCCTGTTGCGCTGAAGCTGGCGGACCCCATCGTCCCGCAGATCATCCAGATCCTGCGGCAGGCGATCATCGAGATGCGCCTGAAGCCCGGCGAGGCCCTGTCGGAGAAGGAGGTCGCGCTGCGCTACGGCGTCAGCCGCCAGCCCGTGCGCGAGGCGTTCATCAAGCTCGCGGAAGCCGGCCTGCTGCAGGTGCTGCCGAGCCGCGGCACCTATGTCGTCAAGATCTCGGTGCGGGAGGTGCTCAATGCCCGATTCGTGCGCGAGGCCATCGAATGCGCGCTGGTGCGCAGCGCCGCCGAACTGATCGATCCCGCCGGCGTGGCCCGGATCGAACAGCTGGTCGTCGAGCAGAAGCTGGCGGCGGAGGCCGGCGATTCGGCTCGTTTCTATGCGCTCGACGAGGCTTTCCATCGCGCCATCGCCGACTGCGTCGAATGCGATCCGGCGCTGCGCGTGGTCGAGAGCGCGCGCGCCCAGACCGACCGGGTGCGCTATCTCAGCCTGCCGGACGCCTCGCCGCTGGCGCTGCTGATCGCCCAGCACGAGGCCATTCTCGACGCCATCAAGGCGCGCGATCCCGAGCGGGCGGAGGCGGCGATGCGCACCCATCTGCGCGAAATCCTGAGCGCCCTGCCCCGGCTGGCGGAGCGCTTCCCGGACGTGTTCGACCGCAGCGACGTGCCGCCGCACGCCCGACCGATGCCGGCCTGAGGCCCGCGCGGATCAGCCGACGGAATCGGCCTTCGCCGTCGCGGCATCGAGCCGCGCGACCGTTTCCTCCAGGCTCTCGGCGACGCCGAGCATGAAGTCCTTGCCGAAGGCGATGATCGTGTCCGGCGGCTCGCCCTTGAAGGTGTAGACGACGCTGACCCGGTCGGGGTTGACGTAAACCGGCTTGCCGTCGGCCGGCGAGGTGAACTGGCAGAGCTTGGGCATGGAACGCTCGCGATTCGGTGCAGTCGCGCAGCTATACGACGAAGAATGGTGTCCGCTGAAGGCGCGGCGGCTTCAAGCGACGCTCTGGCTTATGTCCAAGCGCGCGGCTTCATAGTAGATGCCGGGCATGGACGACGCCGCCCTGATCTCCAGCCTCGCCAGCCAAGGCCCGCTGCTGCTGACGGCGATCCATGTCGCCACGGCGGGGACGGTGACGATCCATGCGCTGATGCGCAAGCGCGACGTGCCGGCGGCGATCGGCTGGATCGGACTGGCCTGGCTCTCGCCCTTTTTCGGGCCGCTGCTCTATTTCGGCTTCGGCATCAACCGCGTGAAGCGCCGGGCCCGGCGGCTGCGCGGCGCCGAGGAGGCCGCCCGCAGCCAGCGCAGCCCGGTGGCGGCCGGGCCGACGGGCAGCCTGCAGCGCGCGGTGGGACGCATCACCCGCACACGGCCCGAGCCCGGCACGGTCTCTGCCGTGCTCGAATGCGGCGACGAGGCCTATCCGCGGATGCTGGCCGCGATCGACGCGGCCACGACGAGCGTCGCGCTCTCCACCTTCATCTTCCGCACGGACGAGCGCGGCCTGCGCTTCGTCGCGGCGCTGGTGGCGGCGCATCGCCGCGGCGTTGCCGTGCGCGTGCTGATCGACGGCTTCGGCGGCGGCTTCCTGTTCTCGCGCGCCTATCATGCGCTGAGGCGCGAGGGCGTGCCGGCGGCACGCTACCTGCATTCGCTGATGCCGTGGAAGATGCCGCTCCTCGACCTGCGCCTGCACAAGAAGATCCTGGTGATCGACGGCTGCCGGGCCTTCATCGGCGGGCTCAACATCGGCGGCGAGAACTGCCCCGCCGAACCGGTGCGCGACGTGCATTTCCTGGTCGAAGGGCCGGTCGTCCGCCAGGTCATGGAGAGCTTCCAGGACGACTGGACCTTCTCGACAGGCGAGGCGCTGGATGGGGACGCCTGGTTCCCGGCGATCCCGCCCCAAGGGGGCGCCCCGGCCCGGGTCATCTCCTCTGGGCCCGATCAGAGCGTCGACCAGCTCATGCTGGTGCTGCTGGCGGCGATCAACACGGCCTCGTCCAGCCTGCGGATCGCGACGCCCTATTTCCTGCCGGACGAGCAGATCATCACCGCCCTGCAACTGGCCGCGCTGCGCGGAGTCGAGGTCCATGTCGTCATCCCCGGCCGCAACAACCATCGCCTGATGGGCTGGGCGATGCAGGCCCATATCCGTCCCCTGCTCAAGGCGGGCTGCCGGATCTGGCATTCGCCCGACCCGTTCGACCACTCCAAGCTGGCCACGGTCGACGATGGCTGGAGCCTGATCGGCAGCGCCAACTGGGATGCGCGCAGCCTGCGCCTGAACTTCGAAATCACCATGGAGTTGTACGACCCGGAGCTGGCGGTTCGCATCGCAGCGCTGATCGACGCCAAGCGGGGCCAGGCCGTGACACTGGAGCAGATCGACGCGCGCTGGCCGATCGTCAAGATTCGCGATGCCGCGGCGCGGTTGCTGATGCCCTATCTGTGAGCGAGGTCGTGTGAAGGTCGCTTCCTACAACATTCACAAATGCCGCGGCACCGACAGGCGCGTACGTCCTGACCGGATCGTCTCCGTGCTGGCCGAGATCGGCGCGGATCTGGTGGCGCTGCAGGAGGTCGACCGGCGCTTCGGGCAGCGCACGGGCCTTCTCGATCCCGCCGCCATCCTGCGCGAGACGGGCCTGCACTTGCTCGTCCAATCGGATGTGGCCGACGGCCATGGCTGGCACGGCAACGCCCTGCTGGTGCGCGGCGAGCCCCTCTCCTACCGGCGCTTCCGCCTGAAGCTGCCCGGCGTCGAGCCGCGCGGCGCGGTGGTGGCGGAACTCGATCTCGGCGAGGGGCGCTTCCGCGTCATCGCAGCCCATCTCGGCCTGCTGCGGCGTTCGCGCATCGACCAGGCGACGACGCTGCTGCACGCCTTCCTCGAACTCACGCCGATGCCGACGATCCTGCTGGGCGACTTCAACGAATGGCGGCGCGGGCGGCGCTCGGCGCTCGATGTGCTCGTCCCGCATTTCGCCGATATGAAGCACCCGCCGAGCTTCCCCTCGCGCCGGCCGATGCTGCCCCTCGACCGCATCCTGGCCTGGCCGGACGGGCTGATCTCCGAACTCGCGGTCCATGACACGCCGCTGGCCCGCAAGGCCTCTGACCATCTGCCCTTGACGGCGCGGATCGACGTGGCGCGGCTGCAGGCCGCCATGGTCAGCGCGGCCTGAGGCTGACGCCCGACCTCAGACCGCGGGTATGGCCGATGCCGCGAACGGCGCCGGCTCCTCCTCGCCCCGCGGCAGCATCCGCGCTGCATTGGCGAGGAAGAGCAGCTCCGAGCCGACATGGATGAAGGCCGCGATGAGCGGGTCGAGATGCCCCGTCGCCGCCAACGCGATGCCGACCGCATCGACGATCAGCGTTCCGGCGAAGTTCTGCCAGATGACGCGGCGCGTCCGCCTCGCGATCAGCAGCGTATCGACCAGCTTCAGCAGATCGTTGCCGATCAAGATGATGTCGGCGCTCTCCTTGGCAATGTCGGTGCCCGCGCCCATGGCGATGCCGAGGCTGGCGGCCGTGAGCGCCGGCGCATCGTTGACGCCGTCGCCGACCATGCCAACGACGCGCCCTTCGCCGACGAGCTTGCGCACGCGCACCAGCTTGTCCTGCGGCAGCATGTCGCCGACCGCCTCGGCAATGCCGATCTGGCGGGCGACGCTCGTCGCGACCACGGCCGTATCCCCCGAGAACAGAAGCGTCCTGACACCGATGCCGGCCAGCGCCGCCATCGCAGCAGCAGCCTCCGGACGCAGCGCATCCGCGACGATGATCTCGCCGAGGAAGCGCCTGTCCGCCGCGACGACGATGTCCGAGCCGACGACCGGGTGGTCGCGGGGTGGCACCGCCACGCCCGCCTCCTCGAGCAGCGGCCGGTTGCCGACCAGCACGGTACGGCCCTCGACCACGGCCGTGATGCCGCGCGCCAGCTTGAATTCGGCCGAAGACGGTTCCGGCACCGAAAGACCCCGCGCGCTCGCCTCCTCGACGACGGCGCGGGCCAGCGGATGCTCGGAGCGCAATTCCGCCGCTGCCGTCAGCCGCAGCAGTTCGAGCCGATCGACGCCCGGAGCCGGCAGGATCTGCTCGACACCGGGCTGGCCCAGCGTGAGCGTGCCGGTCTTGTCGAGGACCAGCGTATCCAGCTGCCCCAGCGTCTCGAGATGAATGCCGCCCTTGATGATCGCGCCGAGCCGCGCCGCGCGGCCGATGCCGCCGAGGATGGCGATCGGCGTGCCCGCCGCGATGCCGCAGGCGCCGGCCACGATGATGACCGAGATCGTGTCGCGCAGGTCGCGCGTGATGAGCCAGGTCATCAAGGCGGCAAAGGCGGCGGCATAGACGAGGTAGCCCGCCATCCGGTCGGCGAGCTTCTGGACCGGGGCCCGGCTCTGCTCGGCCGCCTCCACCGCCTCGATGATCTGGCCGTAGCTGGTGTCGCGCCCGATGCGTTCGACCGCGATCTCCAGCGCGCCCATATGATTGATCGAGCCGGCATAGACGGCGTCGCCCACCGCTCTGTCGACAGGCATGGATTCGCCGGTGATGCGCGACTGGTCGACCATCGAGTGACCGTCGGTGACGACCCCGTCGACCGGGATCTTTTCGCCCGGATTGACCAGCACGATGTCGCCGATCGCGACCTCGTCGACGGACACTGTCACGGTTCCGTCGCCGCGCCGGATGCGCGCCTCGCGCGGAATGAAGGCCACGAGATCGCCGATCGCGCGGCGGCCGCGGGCGATCGTCAGATGTTCGAGTTCCTCGGCGACCAGGACGAAGAGGGTGACGACGAGCGCGGTGAAGATCTCGGCGATCGCGGCGGCGGCGGCGATCGCGATGAGCATGGAGAGTTCCATGGTCATGCGACGCGCGAGAAGATTGGCCAGGGCTTCCCGCAGCACCGGCCAGACGCTGAAGGCGAGCGCCAGAAGGCCGATCACGCTGACCTGTGGGATGGGCTCGTAGACCCGGAACCACACGGCCGCGGCTCCCAGCGCCGCGACGGCGATGCGGGCGACCGCCAGAGGCTCGAAAGGCGCGTGCTGGTGAACGTCGTCGCGGGCGTGGAGCGGCACAGGCGTCGCCGCTCGCTCCAGGACGGCGGCCTTCTCGTCGACCATCGTCATGGACGTTCTCCCGCTCGCGGCTATCCGGCGGCCGGACGGCCTTTGCTGCCCAGCAGAGCTAGGCCCGCTGAACCATCGCCGCCTTGCGGCGGATCAAGGCCGCCGGGCGAAACGCGTCTCGACGGCGGCGATATAGGCGTCGCGCGAGGGGCCGAGATGTTGGCGGCAGAGGGCCACGAGGCGGGGACGGTCGCCAGCAGCCAGGGCCTCGACCATCGCGGCATGCTCGTCGCGCGCCAGCGCCAGATGCTCGGGGCTGGCGGCGGTGATCGAGCGGGCGCCATGGACCTTCTGCGCCAGCCCCTGGATCAGCTCGACCAAATGGGGGTTGCCGCAGGCGCGAAACAGCGTCTCGTGGAAGCGCATATTGGCGCGGAAGGCACCGCGCGCATCGCCGGCCGCCACTGCCTCGGCATGGAGCTGCTGCAGCGCCCGCAGCGGCGCCAGCACCTCCGGCGCGACGGGCAGCGGAATCTGCTCGGCGGCGAGCGTCTCCAGCACCTCGCGGACGGAATAGATCTGACGGACCTCGGCGGGGTCGAGCAGCCGGACCACGGCGCCGCGGTTGGGGATGCGCTCGACCAGCCCGACCCGCTCAAGCTCGGCCAGCGCCTCGCGCACGACATGGCGCTTCACCCCGAGCCGTTCCGCCAGTTCCTCTTCGACGAGGCGCTCGCGCGGCAGGAGCCAGCCGAGGACGATCTCCTCCTCCAGCATGGCGGCGACGGAGCGGACGCGGTCGGCGGTCTGGGCCTTGAGAGCGGTATCCGGCATGCCCGATCGTAACCTTTGCCATGATTGTTGACAATGATGGCGACAGCCCTAAAGCTGCCGACATGAGCGCTTCCGACGACGATACCCCATCCACGGCTCCTGCGGCACGCGGCCTGCGCCGCAATCTCGCGACCTATGGCGATCCCGGCTTCTCGCTGTTCCTGCGCAAGGCCTTCATCAAGGCGGCCGGCTTTTCGGACGACGCGCTCGACCGGCCGATCATCGGCATCACCAACACCTTCAGCGACTTCAATCCCTGCCATGGCAATGTGCCGCGGCTGATCGAGGCGGTGAAGCGCGGCGTGATGCTGGCGGGCGGCCTGCCGATGGAGTTCCCGACGATCTCCATCCACGAGTCCTTCGCCAACCCGACCTCGATGTTCCTTCGCAACCTGATGGCGATCGACACCGAGGAGATGATCCGCGCTCAGCCCTGCGACTCGGTCGTGCTGATCGGCGGCTGCGACAAGACCGTTCCGGCCCAGCTCATGGGTGCGGTGAGCGCCGATGTCCCGGCGATCCAGCTGATCACGGGACCGATGCTCGTCGGCCACCACAAGGGCGAGGTCCTGGGCGCCTGCACCGACTGCCGTCGCCTCTGGGGCCAGCACCGCGCCGGACAGATCGACGAGGCCGAGATCGAGGTGCTGAGCGGGCGCCTCGCGCCTACCCAGGGCACCTGCATGGTGATGGGCACGGCGAGCACGATGGGTTGCCTGGTCGAGGCGCTCGGCATCGCCCTGCCCGGCTCGGGCACGATCCCCGCAACGCATGCCGACCGCATTCGCGCCGCGGAAGCCAGCGGGCGCGAGGCGGTTCGCCTCGCCAAGGGCGGGCCGAAGCCGAGCGACCTGCTGACGAAGACGGCCTTCCGCAACGCGCTGACGGTGCTGCAGGCGATCGGCGGCTCGACCAACGGGCTGGTGCATCTGGCCGCCATCGCGCGGCGCGCCGGCCTCTCGATCGATCTCGAGGAGTTCGACGCCATCGGCCGGAAGGTGCCGGTGCTGATCGACCTGAAGCCGTCCGGCGACCACTACATGGAGCATTTCCACTGGGCCGGCGGCGTGCCCAAGCTGATGAAGGAGCTGGGCGACCATCTCGACCGCTCGGCGCCGACCATCGACGGGCGGACGATCGGCGAGATCGCCGATGCGGCCGAGGACATCCCGAACCAGACCATCATCCGCAGCGCCGCGAGCCCGGTGAAGCCGACCGGCGGCATGGCCGTGCTGCGCGGCAATCTCGCGCCGGGTGGCGCGGTGATCAAGCATTCGGCCGCCTCTCCCGCCCTGCTCAAGCATACCGGCCGCGCCGTCGTCTTTGCCTCGGTCGAGGACATGGTGCGGCGCATGGACGATCCGGCGCTCGACGTGAAGGCCGACGATGTGCTGGTCCTGACCAATGCCGGGCCGAAGGGTGCGCCCGGCATGCCCGAGGCCGGCTATATCCCGATCCCGAAGAAGCTGGCCCAGGCCGGCGTCAAGGACATGGTCCGCATCTCCGATGCCCGCATGAGCGGGACGGCCTTCGGCACCATCGTGCTGCACATCACGCCGGAATCGGCCGTCGGCGGGCCGCTCGGACTCGTCCGCGACGGCGACATGATCCGGCTCGACGTCGAGGCGCGCGAGATCGCGCTGCTCGTCGACGAGGCCGAACTGGAGCGGCGCAAGGGCGAGTGGCAGCCGCCGGCCCATCTCACTCAGGAGAGCCGCGGCTATCGCCATCTCTACCTCACCACCGTCCTGCAGGCGGACGAAGGCTGCGACTTCGATTTCTGCTGACCGGCCAGCCCGGCCCAAGCTTCTCGAACGAGACCGGATCAACCGGCCCTTTGCGACCCCTTTCGGAGGACACTCCCATGCTCAACCGCCGCCATCTCGTCTGCCTCATCGCCGGCCTGTCGCTCGCCCTCCCCGGCCGCGCCTTCGCCCAGGCCTATCCGCAGAAGCCGATTACGCTGGTCGTGCCCTATGCGCCGGGCGGTGCCACCGACATCATCGGCCGCGTCGTGGCGGAAGAGATGTCCAACGGCCTCGGTCAGCGCATGGTTGTCGAGAACCGCGCGGGCGCCGGCGGCAGCGTCGGGGCGGCGGCGGCCTCGCGTGCGCAGCCGGACGGCTACACGCTGCTGCTCGGAGCGCTGACCAGCCACTCGATCAATATGAGCCTGCAGGCCAAGCCGGGCTTCGACCTGAAGAAGGACCTCGTGCCCGTCGGGCTCGCCGGCAATGTCGGGCTGGCGCTGGTCGTCCACCCCTCGGTGACGGCGAAGACGGTTCCCGAGTTGATCACCCTGATCAAGGCGAAGCCCGAAGAGTATTCCTACGCCTCCTCCGGCCAGGGCTCGCCGCAGCATCTCTCGGGCGAGCTCTTCAACCTCAAGGCCGGCACCAAGATGCCGGTGGTGCCCTATCGCGGCTCCGGCCCGGCCATGACCGACATGGTCGCCGGTCAGGTCAAGATCATGTTCGACACCATTCCTGCCGTGCTCCAGCATGTGAAGGGCGGGACGCTGCGGGCGATCGCCACCACGGGCACCGAGGTCTCGCCCTTCATGCCGGAGACGCCGACGGCGATCTCGCAGGGGCTCGCCGGCTTCGAAGTCTCGTCCTGGTTCGGGATGCTGGCGCCGGCCGGCACGCCGCAGCCGATCGTCGACAAGCTCAACGCCGAGCTGAACAAGGCGCTGCAGAGCCCTAAGCTCAAGGAGGCGCTGGCGCTGCAGGGCGTGGTGCCGAAGCCGAGCACGCCCGCCGAAGCGGCCGCGCGCATCGACAGCGAGATTGCCAAATGGGGCGATCTGATCAAGACGAGCGGCATCAAGGCAGAGTGAGCGCCAGGGTCCGACCGTCATGAGCCAGCCCGTCCAGCATCTCGCCATCGTCGGCGCCGGCATGATCGGCGCGAGCTGGGCGGCGCTCGCCAGCGCCCATGGCCTGGCCGTCAGCGCCTATGACCCGCATGAGGCGGCGCGCGAGCGCTTCCTCGGCCATGTCGAGCGGGCTCGGACCCAGCTGACTGAACTCGGCCTGACGGGCAACGGGCCGGTCTCGTTTTCGACGGATCTCGCGGCGGCACTCGCGGGCGCCGGCTTCGTCCAGGAGAACGGCCCGGAGAACGAGGCGGTCAAGCGCGCGCTGCTGGCGCAGATCGATGCGGCTCTGCCGCCCGACGCGATCATCGCCAGTTCGACCTCGGCGCTGGTACGCAGCGCGATCGTTGCCGACTGCGCGAGACCGGAACGGGTCGTCGTCGCCCATCCCTTCAACCCGCCGCATTTGGTGCCGCTGGTCGAATTGGTCGGCGCGGATGAGGGCGTCGTCGCACGGGCCGCTGCGTTCTATCGCGGACTCGGGCGCCGGCCCGTGGTGCTCAACCGCGAAATGCCCGGCCACATCGCCAATCGGTTGGCTTCGGCGCTTTATCGTGAAGCGGTCTATCTGGTCGAGCAGGGCGTCGCGAGCGTCGCCGACATCGACGCGGCGCTGTGCAACGGCCCGGGCCTGCGCTGGGCGCTGATGGGGCCGCACATGACCTATCATCTCGGCGGCGGCGAAGGTGGCATCGCCGGCTATCTCGCCCATCTGGGCCCCAGCCAGGTGCGGCGCTGGCAGTCGCTCGGCGCTCCCTCGCTCGACGCCGAGACCCAGGCGAAGATCGTCGCCGGCGTGGCCGAGGAGGCGCAGGGGCGCAGCATCGCCGAACTGGAAGCGCGCCGCGACGAAGGTCTGCTGGCCGTGCTGAAGGCCCGCACACTGGTCAGCGCGTGACGAGGTCGACGACCCGATGACCCTTATCTCCGACACCGCCCCGCGCATCGCGCTCATTCACGCGCTGGAGGAATCCGTGCTGCCGGCGCGGGCCGCCTTCGCCGCGCACTGGCCGGAGGCCAAGGCCTTCGACCTGCTCGACACCTCGCTCGCCACCGATCTCGCGGCGCGAGGGCGCCTCGATGAGGCGATGACCGAGCGCTTCGTGACGCTCGGGCGCTATGCGGCGGCGACGGAAGCCACCAGCGGACCGGCCAGGGCCATCCTCTTCACCTGCTCCGCCTTCGGCCCGGCGATCGATGCGGTGAAGCGGGCGTTGCCGATCCCGGTGTTGCGGCCCAACGAATCCGCCTTCGCCGAAGCCTTGGCCCTCGGCGGGCGGATCGGGCTGATGGTGACCTTCGCCCCCTCCCTGCCCTCGCTCACGCAAGAGATCCGCGAATTGGCGGGCGCGCCCGTCGAGGTCACCGGCGTCATGGTCGAGGGCGCGCTTGCCGCCCTGAAGGCGGGCGACGGCGCCACCCATGACCGGCTGGCGGCCGAGGCGGCCGCCAAGCTCTCAGGCATCGACACGCTCATCCTCGGGCAGTTCTCGCTGGCCCGCGCCCGGCCCGCCATCGAGGCGGCGACCGGGCTTAGCGTCGTGACCACGCCGGAAGCCGCGATCCGCGGGCTGAAGCGGGCGATCGGGGCTTAAAGCTCGGACCACCCGTCAGGCCTCCCCCGCCCGGGCGCTGCCGCCGCGCGTCTTGAACAGGCTCCAGACGATGCCGGCGGCGATGATGCCGAGCGTGACGCCGAGCGAGACGGCCGGCGGGAACTTCTCCAGCCCGAGCAGGTCGGCGATGAAGATCTTCGAGCCGATGAAGACCAGCACGATCGCGAGAGCCGGCTTGAGATAGCGGAAGCGCTCGATCACGGCCGCCAGCGCGAAATAGAGCGCGCGCAGGCCGAGGATCGCGAAGATGTTCGAGGTGTAGACGATGAACGGGTCGGTCGTGATCGCGAAGATCGCCGGCACCGAGTCGACCGCGAAGATCAGGTCGGCGATCTCGATCGCGATCAGCGCCATGAAGAGCGGCGTGACGAACCAGGCCGGCCTGCCGGTCGCCGGATCGGGCTGCTTCACGAAGAAGCGCTCGCCATGGTGCTCGTCGGTGACGTTGAAGCGCCGCCGCATCAGCCGGATCAGGGCGTTGTTCTCGAGCGCGGGCGGCTTGTCGCCCATCACCAGCATCTTCACGCCGGTGACGATCAAGAAGACCGCGAAGATGTAGAGCACCCAGCCGAACTGGGAGACCAGCGTCGCGCCGAGCCCGATCATGATCGCGCGCAGCACGATGACGCCGAGGATGCCCCAGAACAGCACGCGGTGCTGGTAATGCGCGGGTACCGCGAAGAAGGCGAAGATCAGCGCGATGACGAAGACGTTGTCGAGCGCCAGCGTCTTCTCGACGACGAAACCGGTGAGATAGTTCATGCCGGGCTCGGCGCCGAGATACCACCAGACCCAGGCGCCGAAGGCGAGGCCCAGGCCGATATAGGTGCCCGAGAGGACGAGGCTTTCGCGGACCTCGATCGGCCTGTGCTCCTTGTGGAGCACGCCGAGATCGAAAGCGAGCAGGGCCGCGACGATGCCGATGAAGGCCAGCCACATCCAGGCGGGCTTGCCGAGCCAGTCGGCGGCGAAGAAGGCGAAATCCATGATCGACCATCAGCCGGACGCGACATCGGAAAACGATCCGACATCGCGAGCGCGCCGGCAGCGCTCGCCAGAGGGGCCCGGATCAGCGGGTGCGCCCGAAGTGGGAGCGAGCCTGGCCGACGTCAAGAACCGTCATGCAAAATTATTGTACCAGATCCGCTCTTGACGCATGCCATCTCGCTCCCAATCTCTCGGGGGAACCCGGGTCCGGGCCCCTCTGGCAGCGACGCTGCGATGTCGGACTCTTCCACCTGACGAGCGCTTTCGCGCTCCGATCTTGGGAGCCACGACGCCATGTCGATCGCTTACGACCTCTCGCCCGCCCGCTCGCGCGCCGAAACCCTCGAACGTCTCGACGCCATCGCCCGCCTGCTCGACGCGGCCGTGCGCGTACCCGGCACCAATGTCCGCGTCGGCGCGGACGCGCTGCTGAACGTCATCCCCGGCATCGGCACCGTCGTCGCCAAGGGCGTCTCGGCCTATCTCGTCTGGGAGGCGCGACGCCACGGGCTGCCGACGCTGACGGTCTGCCGGATGGCGGGCCGCGTCGGGATCGACCTCGCGATCAGTGCCATCCCCGTGGTCGGCTGGTTCGGCGACGCCTTCTATCGCGCCAACCTGAAGAACATCGACGAACTGCGGCGCCATCTCCGGGCGGTCGACAGCGCGCCGGCTTCCAGCTTCGGCAGGAGGGCCTGAACGATGCGCAACCTCATCTGGCTGGGCGGCCTCGTCGTCCTGGGCCTCTGGAGCCTCGCCGCCTGGGGCGGCCACGCCCTGCTCGACTGGACCAGCAACTGGGCCGCGGCCAATGCCGACATGGTGTCCGGCGTGCCCGAGATCGTCGAGACGGTCTCCTGGGCCGCCCGCGGCCTCGGCAATGCCAGCGAGATCATCGTGATCATCGTCTGGGCGCTCGGCGCGATCCTGATCCTGGGCCTCGTCGGTCTCGCCAACCGCCTCCTGGGCCGCCGACGCCCGTCCCTGTCCCATCCCCGCCACTGGAGGGCCTGAGCCATGCCGACCCGACCCAACCGCACCCAGGCCGATCTCAAGCGCGATCTCGATCTCTGGCGTGACGAGGAGGCGAGCCTGCAGATCGAGACGATCGCGGCCGCCTGCGCCCTCATCGCCTATGCCGACGGCATCGTGCGCCCGGCCGAGCATGACAGCATGGCCGCCTCGCTCTCGCGCTTCGGCCTCGTCGACGATCGCTCCCGCATGGAACTGCTGGCCGAGTTCGAACACGTCACCGCGCGCTTCGAGATCGACCCATCGACCGGCGAGCGCACCGCCCTGACGACGATCGGGCGGCTCCAGGGCAAGTCACGCTTCACCCAGGCGCTGATCGAGACCTGCCGGCTGATCGGCGAGGCGGACGGCCATTACATCGTCGAGGAGCAGTCGGCGCTGGTGAAGATCTGTCGCCAACTCGGCGTCGACCCCGTCGCGGCCGGTGCCTTCGGCGTTCCCGAACGCGTATGACGCACGGAGCCTGCCCGTCTTGATCGTGGTTCTCGATGGCGTGATCGGCCTTTGCGCGCTCGCTTCGTCCTATGTTTGGTGGCTCGCCAGCCGCCAACGCCTGCGCCGGATCAGCCGGCTGGAGGAACTGGATGCCGCCGACATGAACCGGCTGGTGACGGTGCTCAACCGCACCCAGATCCTCAACGCGCGGGCGGCTCTGCTGGCCTCGGCGACGGCCGCACTCGCGGCGCTGCGCATCGGCCTCCAGGCCGTGCGCGACATCTGAGCCCTCCCCGCCCCTTTGCAATCAGAGCGCCCGGGGGCTCGGCAGTACCGCACGTATCGTCAGGCCCGTCTCTCGAGCCCATGGCGGGCAGCGTTGCCGACAAGGGCTATCTCCTGCTGGTGTCGGAGGATGCCTGCTCGACCCTGAACGCCGAATGGCAACCAGCCTCGGTCAACTATGCGCCGCAGAATGTCGCTTACGGATGCGGACCCGGTGCTTGCTGCGTCGGCATGCGCGCGCAGACGAGACAGTGCCTCCGCCGGGCCCTCAGCAAAGAGGGATAACCCAAGGCGTTTCGCGACTGATAGTGGCTTGAACGGCCAAATCGTCAGGCAGGTCCGTACCCTCCACGGCATCGCTATGGGCAGGACCACGACGCTGGCTACCGGGACCGACGGGGGTGGCGGCCGCTGCCCGTCAGAGCCACCGCCGAGATCGCGCGACTCCTCCACGAGGCATATTCGCGCTTTGCGGTTCATGTTCTCAACGGCGTCGAGCACGCCGGGGGAACGATGCGAAAGGTATCGGCCGACCTCGATCTGGCGTTTGGCGGCGCGTAGGCGGCCAAGGGGTAATTTGGCTCATATGGGGGCGGTCTTCCTATAACGGTCAGGCGCTACACCGCCCGGCCGCGTCTCCCTCTCGCCAGCCTCAGGGACGCCACCAAGCCGCGCCCACCATCGCGATACAAGGGCAACCACTCGCATCTCATTGACATATCCACCCCACAGCCACCTCATACAGGTTTGGTTGTGGGGTGGAGAATGTTGATGCGTGGACGTGCGTTCGTACTGGCGGTGGTGGCGCTCCTGAGCGTGCCCGCGACGGCCCAGACACGAGGCGACGACCCATATTTCAACGCGGCGCAAGCGGGCTTCAACGCCCTCCAGGTAGACACGCGGCTCTGGCTCCAGATCTTCCTAACCAGCGCCGGCCACTGGCCTGCCGTGCCGAACGTGACGTTCTCGCGGCGCCTCTTTGATGCGACCCGACAGTACCAGTTGTCGCGTGGGGAGGCCCCTACGGGCGTTCTGACGAAGCCCCAGATCGACCAGATGCTTGCGTCGGCATCGTCGGTGCTGGCCGGCTGGCGGATGCGCTGGGTGCCGCATCCCACCCGAGGGCGACAGCTCTGGGTCCCAATCGGCCTCGACCTTCAAGCCACCAGGACGGATCTCGGCGTGGAAATGCGAGAGCCTCGGAATCGGTTCAAGCTCAGGTTCAATGCGATCCCGGCGACGAATGTCCGAGCAAGCTACGAGGCCACCCTGCGGGAGATGGTCGGCAGCGGCGACACCATCAACTTCAAGGTCGTGCGCAACGACTTCTTCGTCATTACGGGCAACCAGGGGCGCTACAGTCGCTACGTCCGCTACCATACCGATGGCGACGGCATTCTCGGCTTCGACATGTCATGGTCCGACGATGACGCACCCGTCTACGGCAACCGGTTGGTAACGGTCATTTCCGGGTCTCTGTGGGCCACCATGACGGGGGCGCCCTTCCCCTCCATCCAGCGCGGCGGTTACCCGTGGGAGAAGCCCACCGAGCCCGAGGTAGCAAGCCAACAGCGTCCTGCAGCACCACCGCCCGTACCCGCTCCCCAAGAGCCGGCGAAGGTCCGCTTCTCGACGGGATCGGGCTTCTTCGTTTCCAAGGTAGGCCACATTCTGACCAACGCCCATGTGGTGAAGGACTGTTCTACGATCACCGCCAGGCCTGATGGCGCGGTCGCAGTAGCGGCCCAGATGCTCGCGAGGGACGCGGCGAATGACCTTGCCGTTCTGAAGGTCGCCGGCCCAGCCGAGCGCTCGCTCCCGCTTCGGCCGAGCATCCGGCTTGGAGAGGGCATCGCCGCATTCGGCTTCCCTCACAGCGACCTCCTGGCGACCACCGGAAACTTCACCCTGGGAAACGTGACGGCTCTGGCGGGGCTACGGGACGACAGCCGGTATCTTCAAATCTCAGCCCCGGTTCAATCGGGCAACTCGGGAGGCCCGCTGCTGGACGGATCGGGGAACGTTGTGGGGGTCGTTACCGCGAAGCTTGATGCGATCAAGGTTGCGGAGGCACAGGGCGACCTTCCTCAGAACGTCAACTTCGCCGTGAAGTCATCACTGGCCACGAGCTTCCTGGACGCCAACCAGATCGCTTACGACGCAGGCACTTTTGGCGAGAAGCTTGAACCGGCCGACCTTGCCGAGCGGGCCAAGAAGGCCAGCGTCTTCATCACGTGCCGGTGAGCGAGCCGGGGGCGGTTGCCACGCACGGGACCGAGCTGCGATCCGGTGCGCTATAGCAAACATGGAAAGCAAAGACGGTGGTGAAGCTGCACCTGCTGATCGATACGTGCGTCTGGCTCGACCTTACAAAGGACTATCGCCAGCTGCCGGTGCTGGAAACCGTCGCGGCGCTTGTTGAAGCTGGTGAGCTTCACCTGATTCTGCCACAGACCATCGTGGACGAGTTCGCGCGGAACAAGGAACGAGTAATCGCTGAGAGCAAGCGCAGCCTGTCTAGTCACTTCCGGTTAGTGCGGGAGGCCATCGTGCAGTTCGCGCCCGAAGAGCAGCGAGATGCGACACTGCGCCACTTGAACGAGGTCGACCACCGGATTGCGGTAGGCGGCGAGCCTATGAACAACGCGATCGAAATCGTCGAAAAGCTGTTCTCGACGGCCACCAAGGTCGACCTGACCGACGCCGTGAAAGCCCGAGCGGCAGATCGAGCCATCGCCAAGATCGCGCCATTCCATCGACCACGGAACGGAATTGACGACGCGATCCTCGTTGAGACTTACGTGGACGCCATTGCCGCCCGTCAAAGCGCCGATGACGTGTACGGGTTCGTGACCCACAACATCCATGATTTCAGTCGAAAGGGCGGCGATACACGACTACCCCACCCGGATTTGGCTGACCTGTTCGATGGGGATACGTCTCGATACACCACCAGCCTCGCCGCCATCATCGGTGAGTTCGCTGAAGATCTCATTCAAGAAATTCAATTCGAGCGTGAGTTCAGCCAGGAGCCCCGAAAATTATCCGAGCTGATCGAGGCTGAGGATAAGCTGTTCAAGCAGGTCTGGTACAACCGCCACTGGAACAGCCGAGTGTCCATCGAGCGCGGCAGGTACAAACTCGTGACCAAAGAGAGATGGGAGGCCGCTAGGCCAAAGCAGCGCCAAAGAATGATCGTCGACAAGGTATGGGAGGGGGCTGTCGCTGCAGCCAAACGGACCGAGCAAGAACTCGGCCCTGACGAAATCGGCCCGTGGAGCGATTTTGAGTGGGGCATGATCAACGGCAAGCTCTCAGCCGTCCGCTGGATGCTGGGAGATGAGTGGGACATGCTGGACACATGATGCTCCCAGACGTCCATAGGTGCTTTTCAACAGATTCTGACCGAAGCGCCCAGCCCTTGGTTGCTCGTCATCGCTCTGCACCACCCCGGCACTGACCTCACAACCCAACGTCGAGACCGAACATCGTCGCGGCGTAGGAGATTCTGGACTATGGCAAGACAGCACTCCACTCCACTGATGATCTCCAGCGATGGACAGAGCGTTTCGGCAGCCAGCCTGCTTGAGCTAGGGGCCGGTGGTCACGGCATGAGCGAGGCGGCGATTCAGGAACTAGTCCACCAGTTCCCCACATGCTTGCCGATAGCCGAGATCGACCCGCTGTTTGTTAACGCAGTGCCTGTCTGCCGCGAACTGACCACTCCCGCGGGGGCAATCGACAACCTTCTAGTCACCCCATCGGGCCTGCCTGTCCTCGTCGAATGCAAGCTGTGGCGGAATCCAGAAGGTCGGCGCGAGGTGATCGGCCAGATCCTCGACTACGCCAAGGAGTTGGCCGTCTGGACCTCTTCTGATCTACAGCGCGAGGCAGCAAAGAGGCTCGGCAAGGTAGGGAACGTCATTCTCGACCTTGTTCGCGCTGCGGGCCACGACGTGGACGAGATCGACTTCAACGACGCCCTGACGACAAACCTCCGGCGCGGGCGCTTTCTCCTCCTCATCGTTGGGGACGGCATCCGCATCGGCGTCGAAACGATCGTTGATCACCTGCAGCGCCACTCTGGGCTACACTTCACGATGGGGCTCGTTGAGATGCCGGTGTACCAGCTTGCAGATGGAGCGCGGATCGTGGTGCCTCGTGTCCTGGCGAAGACACAGACAGTTCTACGGACCGTCGTAGCAGTTCCGAGCGGCTTCGCGGTGACCGGGGATGAGGGTGAGGAAGCCGACGACTCGGCAGAGACCCCAGAACGCCGCGCGGGCCGAGAGCGAAGAAACGCTGTCCGGCAGGCCTTCTGGCGGGATTTTCTTGCGGGCCTTCGTTTAGACGATCCTGACCAGCCGCGCCCCCCAGCTGCACTAGGCGGCCACGTTGTCTTCAAGTTTGGTGCCCCAGGAGGCTCCAGCTGGCTCTCTGTCTACCGAGATATGCGCAACAATCGGGTCGGCCTATTTCTCTCTTCGAACGTCAACACCGTGGGCGAGCGAGCCGCTCAGGAACTGGCGAAGTACGCCCCCGAGCTAGAAGCAGAGTTAGGGTCAGGGGCAACCATCGACTTCACAAAAGATCGCCCGGAGGTCGCCGACGAACTGTCGGTGCTGGACCTTGAGGACCCGGATGACCGGGCACGCGCTCTGCAGTGGCTGCAGGACCGCACCAATGTCTTCGTGAACGCCCTGCGCCCGCGAATCCGATCCATTCTTCGAGACCTTGCCGCCGAGTAGTTGAATCAGCTGATGCCGCCCCGGTCACCAATCGGCTCGGAAGTTAGCCCGAAGCTGGGGTCCACATCAGCAATCAAGCTGGGGTCCATCTCGAATATGAGGCGGATTAACCTATTGATTTGATTGGAAGAAATGGAAAGCCAAACTGGTGGCGCGACCTACGGGAGTCGAACCAAATCCACCATGATATCAGTTTTTTCAATCACTTAGATTGTTCTTCCATCACAGTTCCTACCATTTTTCATACCACAATTCATACCAGAGACGTCCGGAGCGCCGAGAATTCCTCAATCGGTGTACCGAATGCTATCTCCATGCAGCAAAAGCCGTTCGTGACAGCGATATGTATCAGCCGAAAGCTGCTGGTCACGGTTCAATCCTGCCACCGACAATCCCGCCCACGGATGGCGCGATTTGTCCCATCTTCGTCCCGCGCGGGCATTTCGCCCTTGATCGCAAGCCCTAGACTGTCTCCATGATCAACCGCTGGAGACCGTCCATGTCCGCTTCCGACACCGCACTGATCGTGATCGACGTGCAGGAATCGTTTCGCCATCGCCCCTATTTCTCGGAGGCCGATGTCCCTGCCTTCCTCGCGAAGCAGCAGGCGCTGATCGACGGCGCCAAGGCCGCCGGCATCCCGATCGTTCAGATCTTCCATGTCGAGGATAGCGGCCCGTTCGCGGAGAGTTCCGGGCTGGTCAGGCCGCTCGAGCCGCTCGCCATCACGCCGGATGCGGTGTTCAGAAAGCGGCGCCACAGTGCGCTCGTCGGCAGCGGGCTGGACGTCTGGCTGACGCGCAACGGTATCCGGCGGCTGATCGTCTCCGGCATCCGCACCGAACAGTGCTGCGAGACGACGACGCGACATGCGTCGGATCTGGGTTACGCCGTCGACTATGTCGGCGAGGCGACGCTGACCTTTGCGATGACGGATGCGGCCGGCCGCAGCTGGAGCGCAAGCGAGATCAGGGCACGGACGGAGCTGGTGCTGGCCGGCCGTTTCGCGCGGATCGCCACCGTTGAAGAGGCGCTCGCGCAGCCCTCGCAGGCGATCGCCGCATGATGCGGACACAGCAGCCGCTGAAGGTGGTACCCGTCTATGTGGTGGTGCCGCCGCGCGTGCTGCTGCTCGATGCCGCCGGCCCCGTCGAGGTTCTGCGCAAGGCCAATCTCGAACAGCAGGCTGTGCGCTTCGTCGTAAGCTATGTCGGGCCGCGCGCGACCGTGGCCAGTTCGATCGGACTTGTCCTGGCCGACATCGCGCCGTTGCCTGAAAGCCTGCCTGAAGACGCGCTGGTCGTGATCGCGGGCAGCACCGACGACCCGATGGAGCCGCACGCCGCAAGCCAGGGCGTCGACGAGCGCGACGAGGCCGCGATCGTCACCTGGCTCGCGCGCGCAATCCGTCCGGGCATCAGGCTGGTGTCGATCTGCTCGGGCGCCTTGCTGGCCGCGCGCGCCGGCCTTCTCGATGACCATGACTGCACAACCCATCATGGTTGCGTTGCGGCGCTGGCACGGCTGGCTCCGAAGGCGCGCATTCGCGAGAACCGGCTATTCGTCGAAGACGGCGACCGCCTGACCAGCGCCGGCATCACGGCCGGCATCGACCTGATGCTGCACATCGTCGCGCAGATGACCGGGCCCGGCTGCGCGCTCGCGGTGGCGCGCTACCTCGTCGTCTATCTGCGCCGCGCCGGCTCGGATCCGCAGCTTTCGCCCTGGCTGGAGGGGCGCAACCACATCCACCCGGCGGTGCACCGTGCCCAGGATGCCATCACGGGTGATCCGGCGCGCAACTGGTCCATCGAGACCGTCGCGGACGCGTCAGCGACGAGCCCGCGCCATCTCTCGCGGCTGTTCAATGCCCATGCGGGCATGAGCGTCACGGCCTATGTCAATCTGATGCGGGTTGCGCTCGCCCGCGAGCTGCTGGCGGGGTCGCGCCTGGACATCGAGACGGTGGCCGAACGGGCCGGCTTCGCCTCACCCCGGCAGCTGCGCCGCGCCTGGGGCCGCTTCAACGACCGGCCCCCGAGCCGTTCGCGGATGAAGCAGCCCGAGACGTGGCAGTAGTCACCGCTGTCGTGCTCTGCTGTCGAACCATCAGGCCGAGCGCTGCAGCGGCTGCGCGGGGTCGAAGCGGCTGGGGACTGCGTCTAGCCCGAGCCGATCGCGCAATGTGCCGTCCTCGTACTCGCTGCGGAAGAGGCCGCGCTTGCGCAGCAGCGGAACGACCTCGCTCGTGAAGAGGTCGAACTGGGCCGGCAGGATCGGCGGCATCACATTGAAGCCATCGGCCGCACCGGAGGCGAACCAGTCCTCGATCACGTCGGCGATCTGCTCCGGTGTGCCGGTCGCCGTAAAGTGGCCCCGGGCACCGGCGAGGCTGTGCAGCAGGCGCCGCAGCGTCGGACGTTCGCGTGCGACCAGCGCGGTGATCGCCTGCGAGCGGCTGCGCGAGGCCTCCACCAGCGCGGGATCGGGAAAATCGTCGGGCGAGAGCACCTGATCGAGCTTCAGATGCGAGAAATCATGCCCGCCGAAGCGGTTGGACAGTCGCGCCAGACCGACGCTGGGATGGGAGAGTTCGTTCAGCTCGTCCCAGACGCGCTGCGCTTCCGCCTCGGTCGAGCCGATCGCGGCGCTGATGCCAGGCAGGATTAGAAGCTGGTCCGCCCGCCGGCCGAGTGCCCGGGCCTGTGTCTTGATGTCGTCGTAAAAGGCGATGGCGCTCTCCTTCTGGAGATGCGCAGTGAAGATCGCCTCGGCGTAGCGGGCGGCGAAGGCGCGCCCGTCGGTCGAGGCACCGGCCTGGATGCGGATTCCGATTCCGACCGGCCATCATTCCGATAATTGACCGGCCGGGATTCC
>LSIG01000111.1 GCA_001556125.1 Rhizobiales bacterium CCH10-E5
TCAAGCTCGTATGCGTCAGGATCTGGCTACGCGGTAATGAGTCGACGGCCTAGATTCATGTCATCGCGCAAACTTTGCGTTTTCAAACCGGCATGAAACGATTCAAGCTCACGATTATACAGAACACGCTTCAGGGACGGACATGCTGCTGCAGGGTCAGACCGCCGCCATCTCGGGCGCCGCGAGCGCACGCGGGATCGGCCTCGCCACCGCCAAACTCTTTGCGGCGCAGGGTGCGCGCGTCGCCATCCTCGACATCGACGAAGCGGCAGCGCAGCAGCAGGCGGTGGCGCTGGGCCCTCACCACCTCGGCCTGCGCTGCGACGTCGCCGACAAGGCCTCCTGCCAGGCCGCGGCCGACCGCGTCCTCGCCGCGTTCGGACAGATCGACATCCTCGTCAACAATGCCGGCGTGACACAGCCGGTGAAGACCCTCGACATCGACGAGGCGAGCTGGGACCGCATTCAGGACATCAACTGCAAGGGCGTGCTGTTTCTCAGCCAGGTCTTCATCCCCCACATGCAGGCGCGGCGTCGGGGCTCGATCGTCTGCATGTCGTCCGTCTCGGCGCAGCGCGGCGGCGGCATCTTCGGCGGGCCGCATTACTCCTCGGCGAAGGCCGGCGTACTCGGGCTCGCCAAGGCAATGGCGCGCGAATTCGGCCCGGACGGCATCCGCGTCAACTGCGTGACGCCGGGCCTGATCGAGACCGACATCACGGGCGGCAAGCTGACCCCCGAGATGCGGGCGGACATAATCAGGGGCATTCCGCTCGGACGACTCGGCCAGGCCGCAGACGTTGCCGGCATCTACCTGTTCCTCGCCTCCGATCTTTCGGCCTACGTCACCGGCGCCGTGATCGACGTCAATGGCGGCATGCTGATCCATGGCTGAGGAGATCACGACCATGAGCAGCGCCCCGATCGGCCACAATGTCTCGCTGGAGAGGCGGGCCTGGAACATCCGCCGCCACGCCGTCCTGATGGGCGAGGTGCAGGGCCAGGGCTACATCGCCCAGGCGCTCGACATCGCCGACGTCCTCGCCGTCGCCTATTTCCACGCCATGCGCTACCGGCCCGATGATCCGGACTGGGAAGGGCGCGACCGCTTCCTGCTCTCGAACGGCCACTACGCGATCGCCCTCTATGCCGCGCTGATCGAGGCGGGCGTGATTCCCGAACAGGAACTCGAGACCTACGGAGCTGACGAGAGCCGGCTGCCGATGTCGGGGATGGCCGCCTATACGCCCGGCATGGAGATGTCGGGCGGCTCGCTCGGGCTGGGCCTGTCGATCGCGGTCGGCCGGGCGCTGGGCCTCAAGCGCAAGCATTCGGAGGCGACGGTCTACACCCTCTTTTCGGACGGCGAACTGGACGAGGGCTCGGTCTGGGAGGCGATCCTCTCCGCCGCCCACTACAAGCTCGACAACCTCATCGCCGTCGTCGACGTCAACAACCAGCAGGCCGACGGCCCCTCGACGAGCGTGATGGCGTTCGAGCCCCTTCTCGACAAACTCGAGGCGTTCGGCTGGTTCGCGCAGCGGATCGATGGCAATGACCTCGACGCCGTCCGGAGCGCCTTCGACGCCGCCAAGGCCGAGCGCAACCGCCCGAGCCTGATCATCGCGGACACGTTGATGGGCAAGGGCGTGCCCTTCCTCGAGGCGCGCGAGAAGAACCACTTCATCCGGGTCGAGGCCCATGAGTGGCAGTTGGCTCTCGCCGCCCTCGACGAGAGGAAGCCGTCATGAAGCCGCCCGTTTCACCCATGGCCGCCGGCAAGCCGAAGCTGACCACCTCGGCGATGATCGCCTCGATCGCGAGCGAGGGGCAGCGCACCAAGCCCGCGCCCTTCGGCCATGCCCTGGTCGCGCTGGCGGAGCAGGATCCGCGCGTGCTCGGCATGACCGCCGATCTCGGCAAATACACCGACCTGCACATCTTCGCGAAAGCCTTCCCCGAGCGGCACTACCAGATGGGCATGGCCGAGCAGTTGCTCTTCGGGGCCGCCTCGGGCCTTGCTGCCGAGGGCTTCACGCCGTTTGCGACGACCTATGCCGTCTTCGCCTCGCGGCGCGCCTACGACGTCATCCACCAGACGATCGCGGAGGAAGACCGCAATGTGAAGATCGTCTGCGCGCTGCCGGGCCTGACCTCGGGCTACGGCCCTTCGCATCAGGCCGCGGAAGATCTGGCGCTGATGCGCGCCATGCCGGGCATGGTCGTGGTCGACCCCTGCGACGCGCATGAGATCGAACAGGCCGTGCCGGCGATCGCGAGCCACCAGGGGCCGGTCTATATGCGCCTGCTGCGCGGGCAGGTGCCGCTGGTGCTGGACGAATACGGCTACCGCTTCGAACTCGGCAAGGCCAAGCTCCTGCGCGATGGCCGCGAGGTGCTGTTCGTCTCCTCCGGGCTGATGACGATGCGAGCTCTCGAGGCGGCGAAGGCGCTCGAGAAGGACCGGGTCGACGCCGCCGTGCTGCATGTGCCGACGATCAAGCCGCTCGACACCGCCGCGATCCTGGAAGCCTGCGCCAAGCCCGGTCGGCTCGTAGTCGTGGCCGAAAACCACACGGTCATCGGCGGCTTGGGTGAGGCGGTGGCCGGTCTGCTGATGCGCGAGGGCGTCCATTGCGCCTTCCGCATGATCGGGCTGCCGGACGAGTTCCTGGCTGCCGGCGCCCTGCCGACCCTGCATGACCGCTACGGTATCTCGACCGAGGCGCTCTGCGGCCGGGTGAAGACGTGGCTTGGCTGAGGGCGAGGCCACGAAGCCGGCCTCTGAGCGCCCGAAGCGGTTCACAACACCATGAATGCATGGGCGATTCAGCCCATGTGGCCGCGTGAGCACATCGCGGAATCAAAGTTAACCGTTTGCAAAAATGGTCGCTCTGAGTTGCTGGAATGTTTCCAGGGAGTCTGATTACCTATAGGAAGCCGAGAAGAAATCTGACGCATGTCGGTGTCGGCCGTAGATGCCTAAGAGTCCGTCCCGGAACTCATGACGCTCGCGCGATGCGGCGGATAAGAAC
>LSIG01000112.1 GCA_001556125.1 Rhizobiales bacterium CCH10-E5
GCCGCGCCGAGAAATCGCCCGCCGCAGCCGCCGCCACGACCTCGCCGACATCGGAGACAACAGCTTCCATCGACTGCGCCCGCGCAAGGCGAGCCGCAGCCGCGGCCCGGTCCTGATCTTCCAGAGCGCGCATCTTCACCAGATTGTCGCGGAACACCGCAAGCGCCGCGGCCATGGCGCCGATCTCGTCCTGCCGCTCGATCCGGGGCAGGGCGGTGGCGAGGTCGCCCTCCGCGAGCCGTGTCATCGCGGTCGTCATCTGGGCGAGCGGGTTGGTGACGCGGGAGCGCACGACGACATAGCCCGCGACCGCGATGATCAGCGAGAAGAGCAGGATCCCGGCATAGCGGGCGATCGCGAAGAAAGCGTCGCTCGCGGCCTCGTTGGCGCCGATGATGGCGCGGTCGAGCGCGACATTGGCGACGGCCGCGAGACCCTCGAGAGCCGGCACGATCAGGGCGCGCCACTCATCGGCGGACATGTCCGGCTTGCCGCCTGTCGTCGTCAGGGTGACGATCGCCTCGCGCTTGTCCTTGATCGGACCGGCGAAGTAGCCCTCATGCCCCTTGGCGACGGCGGCGCGGATGGCGGGATCGGTCTGTGCGGTGTCTGTCAGGTCGCGCAGGGCCTGCCAGCTCGCGAGGGCGCTGGCGTTGGCGTTGAGGACGGTGCGCGTCTCCTGCGCGTCGAAGGGGCGCTGCTGCGCCGCAATGCTGCTGATCATGACGCCGGCCGTGCCGGCATAGGTGCGGGTCGCCCAGGCCAGGGCGCGCGCGATGACCAGTTCGGTCAGGCTGGGATTGAGTGTCCGCAACTCGCTGTCAACGGCGAGCGAGGCGCGGTCGAGCTTCTGCAGCAGCTTCTCGCCAACGATCAGGATGCGATCCGGGAGCTGCTTGTCGCGGCCGGCTATCGGCAGCTTGACCTCCCTGTCGACGATGTCGCGTAGGGCCTTGTTCTCGTCATAGGCGGCTGTCAGCTCGCTGCGGGCTGTCGCCAGACCCGGCCGGGCCGTCGATGCGAACGCCGCCTGCGCCTGCACCATGGCGTCGTCGATGAGCTTGCGCCGGTGCAGATAGGTTTCAACCGAACTCTGGTTCTTCTCGCTGGGGATCAGCACGGCTGTCTGCATCGCCGCCCGCTCGAGCCGGAAGGCGCCGAGCGCGTCGAAGAGATTCTTGTTGAGCCCCGCCAGCTGCACCACCTGCTGGGCGACGCCATACCGCGTCACGGCGGACCAGATGCCCTGCAGGGCCAGTCCGCTGCTCACCAGAGCCATTGCGCAGACCAGACCGAACAGGATCGTTCGGATGGATGCTTTGCCAGCCAGCTTCGTCATGAACTCCCCCCGGAGCCGGTCACCGCGGGATGAGGCGGTGACCCAGAAGTAATGAGTGATGGTCGGTGGATGCCTGCGCGGGCCCGGATCCCTGGCCGCTGCCCGCGCAATTCAGATCAGGCCGCGCGGCGCGCCGGCGCGAACCCAGCACGTCGCGAGCCCTCATCCGGCCCGGTCTTAAAGGCTGCGACGAGATCGTTGAGCTGGCCGATGCGGCCGGAGAGCGAGGCGGCCGAGGCCGCGCTCTGCTCGGACAGCGCCGCATTCTGCTGGGTCATCTCGTCGAGATGGGCGACCGCCTGGCTCATCTCGTCGATGC
>LSIG01000113.1 GCA_001556125.1 Rhizobiales bacterium CCH10-E5
GGCTAGGCGGGCTGGATCAGGAAAATGCCCGAGGGCAGGCCAGGGATGAGCATCCGGCTACGTGATTGTCGTCATCGAGTTCCATCGCGAAGCACTGCCCCCGCGCGCGCGATGGGAGCGGGAGCGGCTCCCCGTCGAGACCCGGGGGGCCGCTCCTATGCCGGGCGGTCAACGAGGGAGCGAGGACGCGTGATGAGACCAAGAGGGAAAACGCCTGGACCGACGAGGAGCTGAACGGTGTTGCAAGACACCGTCGAGCAGCTTTACCGCCTGATGCACATGGTCGTGTGGGTCCACACCCCGCAAGACCATCACTGGATGCTGCCGATCTTCGTCATCGTGCTGGTGGTCACGCCGGCTTGGCTGGGATGGCATCTGCTGCGGCTCGTGTGGTCCGCCGTTGTACATTGGCGGCGCGGACGCGCGCGGAGGGTAGATGACGCGTTAGCAGACTCGAAGAAGGCCTTTCCCACTCTCGAGCGCTTCGTGCTGCGCGCCACAGTGCCATTTCAGGTCCGCTTGGTGGTCTTGTCCGTCCTCACCATCCCGGCCACCTACGTCCTGCTGCTGCTGCCGAAGCACATCATCAATCACGCGCTAGCCGAGCATGGGCCGAAGATGGATTTCCTCGGCATCGCGCTTGATTCGGAGGCGTTGCTGTTTGCGCTCTGCGCCAGTTACCTGCTCGTCCCCACGGCCAACAGCTTGATCAAATACACCGCAAACGTAGTCCGGGGCCGAGTCAGTGAACGCATCGTCCGACGCATCCGGCTCGCAGTGATCCGGCGCCGGCGTGCGGAACGCTGTCCGCGCGGCCGGTCAACCCTCGCCGCGGTGGCGATCCAGGAATGCGAGCCGATCGGCTATTTCGGCGGCAGCCTGCTTGTCGTGCCGCTGATCCAAGGTCGCACGCTCGTCACGAGCGTGGTGTTCCTGTTCATGCAGAACGTCGCGCTCGCCTTGGCGGCCCTGATGATGCTGCCGTTGCAGATCGCCGTCCTGCCGCGGCTGCAGCGGCGTATCAATGGCAAGGTTCGCGAGCGCGTGCATGCGACCCGCGGCTTCAACGCTGCTCTTACGCATGGAATTCTGGACGCTGTGGATGGTCGAGGTGATCGCTCGCCCACCCACCACCACATCCGCCAAGCCGAGGCGCTCGAGCAGGTCCGTCTTGAGATCACCGAGCTGAAGGCGCGGTTCAAGACCCTGTACAACTACACCTCCAACCTAGGCGGTGTGGACGGATTTTACCAAGACGAATGCTGCGGCGAGAGCGACAATGGCTGCGAAATTTCGCTTGGTCTTTTCGCAGCGTAGGGCAACGCGCTTGAAGCGTTTGAGCTTTCCAACGGCCTGCTCGATGCGAGCTCGCCCGCGATAGAGGGCCTTGGCGAAGAAGGCGGGCTTGTCCTTCTCGTTGGCCTTGTGCGGAATGACCGGGATGATGCCGCGTGAGCGCGCCGCTTGCCGGTTGGCCCTGCTGGCGTAGCCCTTGTCACCGACAGCGGCCCGCGGATCGAGATCCGGGCCGAGCCCGAGCAGGATCGGGAAATGCGGCGCATCGCCCTTTTCGCCGCCGGTGAGGTCGAATGCGATGGGATGTATGCGCTGTTCTCAGGCCACGGCCTTGAGCGGGGCCGGTGCGTAGGCCCACGGCAGGAGCTCATCGATCTGGCTCTGGGGATGGCCGGCGACGATGCGGGCGATGACGTCGCCGAGATAGGCTTGCGGGTCGACGGCGTTGAGCTTGCAGGTCTCCACGAGGGAGGCGATGACGGCCCAATGCTCGGCGCCGCCGTCGCTGCCCGCGAACAGTGCATTCTTGCGGTTCAGGGCGATTGGTCTGATGGCGCGCTCGACCACGTTGGAGTCGATCTCGATACGGCCATCGTCGAGGAAGCAAGAGAGGCCCTGCCAGCGCGAGAGAGCATAGCGGATCGCCTCGGCAAGCTTGCTCTTCTGGCTGACGAGAAGAAGCTTGGCGCGCAGCCACGGCTCCAGCGCCTCGACGATGGGGCGGCTTCTGGCCTGGCGGGCGTCGCGTCGTTCCTCGGCAGAGCGCCCGCGGATATCGCCCTCGATGCGGTAGAGTTCTGCGATGCTCGCGAGCGCTTCCGAAGCGATTGGCGCCGGGCCGGCCTCGGCCAGTTCGTAGAACTTGCGCCGGGCGTGGCTCCAGCAAAAGGCCAGGCTCACGGCATTCCTGCCAGCCAGCGCCTTGTAGCCGGCGTAACCGTCCACCTGCAGCACGCCGGCGAAGCCTTGAAGATGCCGGATCGGCTGCTCCGCCTTGCGGTCGGGTGCATAGAGATAGACCACGCCCGGCGGATCGGCGCCGCCCCAGGGCCGTTCGTCGCGAGCGTAGGCGAAGAGTTGGCCGGTCTTGGTCCGGCCGCGGCCCGGATCGAGCACAGGGGCCGTGGTCTCGTCTGCGAAGAGCTTGGTCGACGCCTTCAGCCGCTCGAACAAGCGCTCATGTACCGGCCGCAGCAGGAAGGCTGCCTTGCCGACCCAGTCGGCCAAGGTCGAGCGATCCAGGTTCACGCCCTGCCGGGCATAGATCTGGGACTGCCGGTAGAGCGGGAGGTGATCGGCATATTTCGCGACCAGGACATGGGCCACCGTGGCCTCTGTCGGGATGCCGCCCTCGACGAGCCTGGCGGGCGCCGGCGCCTGGACCACGACCTCCTCGCAAGTCCGGCAGGCGTATTTCGGCCGACGCGTCACGATCACGCGGAACTGGGCGGGCACGATGTCGACATGTCAAGTGCACTATTGTCATCCGGTTATTCTGATCGCCGACTCGATCGCTGTGCGCCACAGGACTAAGCCGCTTTCGCGGCAGGGCGCTGCGGCGCGGTCATCGCTGAGATTTCGCCTGTGAGGCGCTGCATCCGAGGATTTCGGGGTCGTTTCCCCTGATCCTTGGAGGCCTCCATGACCGATCCCGTCAGGCCGCCGGCAACGTCAAGCAGGCGGCGGGCAAGGCTATGGACAAGCCGCGACTTCACGCAGAGGGGGTAGCGCAGGAGCGCAAGGGCGAGGTCCAGCAGGCGCTCGGCAAGGGCAAGGATGCCGTGAAGAAGGTCGTCGGCAAGGCCTGACGGCCCCGCGACTGAAAGGATCGAGCGGACTGTCGAAAGACAGTCCGATTTTTCGTGCCCCATCGCCCATCAGCTTTTCGGCTTGGGTCGGTCGAGGGAGAGATCGTCGTACCAATCCTCATGCTGGCCGGCGATCACTTTCGCGATCACCCGCGACGCGAGAAAACTAAAGGTGATGCCGTTGCCGCCATATCCATAGGCGGCATAGAGGTTGGGGATGCCCGGGGCTCTTCCGATCAAGGGGAGCCCATCGTCGGTTTCACCGAAGGCACCCGACCAGATGAGTTCGGCTTTGGCGACCGCGTTCGGTCTCAGCAGCGACAGCTTCTTCTTGAGTATCTCTGCCTTCGCCGGCATCAGGGCGTCGCGATCGTCGGGGTCCGTCACGGCATCGTCGTCCTCGCCGCCGATGACGATGCGGTTGTCCGCGGTGGTGCGGGCGTAAAGGTAATCGTCCGACGCCTCCCAGATCAGCACGCCATCACGCCACAGCGCGTCCGGAGTTTGCGGCGGCGTGGCGATCGCCCAGCTCGACGCCGTGCTGTGCAGATCCGAGTTCAGGAACTCGGGCATCACGTATCCGGTCGCGAGGATGACGGTCTTCGCCTCGATCTGCCGTCCGTTTTCGAGGCCGACGATCAGGCCGTGGCCGAAGTTGTCGTATGTGACGGCCTGCGCGTCGAACATGCTCGCGCCATGCTGGATGGCCTGAGCGAGCAAGGCATGGGCCAAGAGGAGAGGGTCGGCATCCGCCGATCCTGGCGAAACGATCACGGCTTCGCGATCGAAATCGAATTCGCGCCGGAGCGTGAGATAATCCAGACAGACGCCTGGAAGCCCCGCCCTTTCGCGAAGCTGGTGTTCGGCCAGCAATTGTCGCGCTCCGAAGTCTCCCGCCGCGATGTAGAGCGAACTCCGATGACGGAAGGTGCAGGGCAAGGCTAGATCGTCGACCAAACCCCTCAAGCCCGCAACGGCCTGGAGGCTTCTGCGATAGACGTTTGCGGCCCGCTCGAAGCCGTAGAAGCCGGTTAGCTCACTGAGGGGACAATCGATCTCCCATTGCAGCATGGCGGTGCTGGCGGCGGTGCTGCCGAAACCGGCGCGCTCACGATCGATCACGCAGACCTGACGCCCGAGCGCAGTCAAATGTTGCGCCATCAGCGCTCCGGTGATCCCCGCGCCCACGACGAGAATGTCGCATGACAGATCGTGGTCGAGCGGTGCTCTGACGGGGCGCTTGAAGCCGGAGAGCCATGGCGGGCAACCACCGCGTAGGTCGCGCTGGACGGTGGTTTCGGAATCGAACATGGCGCGCTCGCACTGGCAAAGGAAAGCCCTGGCGGCAGCGCCGCCGGGGCTGGGAAGGGGATGAGCTTCAGGCCGCCTTGGCGACGGCAGCCGCGTTGGCGGGGCCGCCGAGCTGGGTCAGCGCCTTCTCGGTCTTGGTCTCCTCGGCGAGCGTCGCGTCGAGCAGCTTGACCGCCTCCTTGTGGCCGAGCTGCTGGGCCCACGCCTTGAGGGTGCCGTAGCGGGCCATCTCATAGTGCTCGACGGCCTGGGCCGAGGCCACCAGGCCTGCGTCGATCGCGGGGCTGTCGCCGTAATCCTCGATGACCGCCTTGCCTTCCTCGATGATCCCGAGGATCGCGTCGCAGGTCTTGCCGCGCGGGGCCTTGCCGATCAGTTCGAACACCTCCGCGAGACGCTCGACATGGCCTTCGGTTTCCTCGCGATGTGTTTCGAAGGCCTTCTTGAGCTCGGCGGACCGCGCCGCCTTCGCCATCTTGGGCAGGGTCTTCAGGATCTGCTTCTCGGCGTAATAGACGTCCTTGAGCATGTCGTGGAACAGGTCGTCGAGCGGCTTCGGGGTCGTGGCCATGGAGGTCCTCCGGGGATGGGTGGGTGGTGGATCCAAACGTAAGCCCAGGCCCCGTGTTCCTTCCCCTTTGAGATCTTGGCGGTGGAACTTTCTTGGGCGAGCTGCCGTTTGGTTTTGCATCGCGGCGAACGCCGCCACCTGCCTGATGGAGACCATCATGAAGAAGCTGCTCATCGCCACGTTGATCGCCTCCGCGACGTCCTTCGCCGCCATGGCCCAGACGTCAACGACTTCGCCCATCCCGGCGCCAAAGGCCGACGCCGACAAGAACGCCCCCCTGCCGGGTGCCAACAGCTTCACCGAGAGCCAGGCCAAAACCCGCCTTGAGTCCAACGGTTATTCCAACGTTGGCGCCCTCAAGAAGGACGACAACGGCGTCTGGAAGGGCACCGCCACTCATTCCGGCGCGCAGGTCAATGTTTCCGTCGACTATCGCGGCAACATCACCCGCAACTGATCCGTGCCGCTCGCACCCCGAACTTTGGAGAACGACATGACCCGCACCTTGACCCGATCCTACGATAGCAACGCCACGGCCCGCTCGGTTGTCGAGCAACTGGAGGCAGCCGGCGTTTCGAGCAGCGACATCAGCATCGTCGGACGAGACGGCGAGACCGGCGAGACCAATGCCGCAGAAGGCGCCGGCATCGGCGCGGGCGTTGGCGGCGCCGCTGGCCTGCTGACCGGTCTCGGACTTCTCGCGATCCCCGGCGTTGGTCCTGTTGTTGCCGCCGGCTGGCTCGCGTCCACCGCGGCGGGCGCAGTTGCGGGCGCAGCCGCCGGCGGGCTGGTCGGCTCCTTCGTCAAGGAAGGTCACGACGAGGACGAGGCCAACTATTACGCCGAGACGGTTCGCCGCGGCGGCTCCGTGGTTTCCGTCCGGACCAAGCCGGAGCACGAGGCCACCGTCCAGGCGATCCTCGATGGCGCCACGCCGATCGACCGCTCGACCCGTGAGGCCGACTACCGCGCTGGAGGCTGGTCGCGTTTCGATGAGAACGCCGATCCGTATGTCCGCGACGCCACGGCGGCTGGGCGCGTGCCGCCAGCGGTTATCTGATCGAACCGCCCGCGTATGATGGATGGCCCCGGTAATTCCGGGGCCGTTTTCGTTGACCGTTGGAAAATGATCCGTGCGGTTTGACGAGCATGCATTGTTCATCGGCGAGATCCTGGCCACGGGTGGAACACAGGGAAAGCCCGACCGTTCGGTGCAATGGGGGACTGATCCGCCCCCGCCGAGAGGTCCAATGTTATTGTTAGTGGACGGTTGGCCTCGACGCCAGCGCGGGCGGCGTAGCTGATCCGGGTTGCGCAGCCGCCCGTGCGGCCATGGCGGAGACGAAGACCTCCGGGGCGGGAGGCTTGTATCCGAGTGAGCCATGCGGGCGCACGGTGTTGAAGTGCCGCCGCCAGCTTTCGACGATGATCTTCGCCTCCGCGAGGGTGTAGAAGATCTCGCCGTCGAGGAGTTCGTCGCGCAACCGGGCATTGAACGACTCGATGAAGCCGTTCTCCCAAGGACTGCCGGGCGCGATGTAGGCGGTCTTGGCACCGACCGCGCTGATCCAATCCTGCACGGCCTTGGCGACGAACTCGGGACCGTTGTCTGAACGAATATGCTCCGGCACACCGCGCAGGATAAACAGGTCCGAGAGCCCGTCGATGACATCGATCGCCTTCAACCTTCGATCGATGCGGATCGCCAGGCATTCATGCGTGAACTCGTCGATGATGTTCAGCATCCGGTATTTTCTCCCATCATGAGTGCGGTCCTCGACAAAGTCGTAGGACCACACGTGATTGGGCCGCTCGGCACGCAGGCGGATGCAGGGTCCGTCCGCAAGCCAAAGACGGCCGCGCTTGGATTGTCGGG
>LSIG01000114.1 GCA_001556125.1 Rhizobiales bacterium CCH10-E5
CCAAAGCCGGCACGCGGTGGCTCTGCGAAGCTACACCACCAGCAGGGACACGACCTCGAAGGCGATCGCGTTGTTGTCCGAACCCGGTCCGCCGTCAGCGCCTGTCCGTGTCCTGACTGCGGGGCGTTCTCGCAACGGATCCAAAGCCGGTATTTCCGGCGTGCAAAGGATCTGCCGCTCAGCGGCCGACGCGTCGAGCTCCAGGTCCTCGTTCGGCGATTTCGCTGCGATGCCGTCCTGTGCGGCCGCCAGATCTTCGCGGAGCGCTTTGGTGACCGCGTCCTCGCGCCGCGAGCGCGTCGGACCGATCGTCTCGATCATATCGTCCAGCATCTCGGCCTCGCCTTGGGTGGCAGGCCCGGAGCAAGTTTTGCCGCCAGGATGATGCTGCCGGTCAGCAACGACACGTTGCTGCGCGTGGTCCGGCAGCGTGCCAGGGTGCCGAGCGAGCCGCTGCGCGTGATCGGCATCGATGACTTCGCCTGGCGGCGCAATCACCGCTACGGCACGATCGTCTGCGACTTGGAAAGGCGTCGGCCGGTCGCGCTTCTTTGCGACCGGGAGCCAGCAACATCGGAAGCTTGGCTCCGCCATCAGCGGCTGTGGGCCAAGAGCAGCATCCAGGAGATCGACCGCTGCACTCCAGGCCGCCCCAGCTGCCTTTCGCCTCAGGCTGGTGCTGGCAAATTCTTGCCCTTCGTCCGTCTGTTGACGCGATCCGAAATGGAGAAAGAGGGTGTCAACATCCCAAACCTCGAAGGGGACCAGCAGGGGTACGATCGTTGTCACGCCGTCCCTGAAGGCCGGTCCAAGGAGCGCCGGAATCCTCGCCAAGTGCTGCGACAGTTCTGGACTGCGAAGGGCCACATCAAAAGCCCAGCACTGTGCGAAAAAGATTCTTCCAGTATTTACCCAAGCGTCCGCTCTTTCTTCGAGCGGCTTTCCCTTAAGCCAGTCACGCACCGTGTCGGCGGCTGCGCGCCGACCTTCGTCGCTTGTCCGCTGAAGGACCGACCTCAATTCAGGTGGCGACAATCCGGTTGCTTGGGTGCCGGACAGCCGGTCGAGAGCTCGCCAGGTGAGCCTCCCGACGAGGTGCGCGACCCCCTTATTCGACAGCCGATTGCGCTTCGATTCACGAACCATGATCGGCTCGAGGCGCCCATAGAGCTCAGACGTCAGTCCCCGGCCGTATTGCGCGTGCAGGTCGAGCAGGCACAGCGCCGCATCACTCTCGCTCTCGGTGATCGGACCCAGCACCAGGTGCTCGGTTGCCCGCGGCATCAGCACCGCCGCGATGTGAGCCCATTCCGCCAATCGTGCGGCAACATCTGGCCGCCCGCGGTCCGTGACCTCGCAGATCGCGGTCTCGATCCTCTCTGCCTGTTGCGCGCTAGCGTTGAGCTGCTCCGGGGCGCGTCGAGCCTTGTCCAGCAGCGCCAAGCCGACAAAGGTAAGCTCGCCCGCAGCGCTGTTGTAGGCTCGCTGCATGAGCCTTTCGCCCTGATTCGCGCCGAAGTGATTTTCGGGAGGCTGGGCGGTCGATAGGAACGCTCGCGAAGCCAGATGATGCCAGACCTCGATGATGGCGTCCTGCTGGGCCGAGAGGAAAGGCAGGACAGCCTCGTCTCGACCGACGACACATTTCTCCAGCCACCGCACCGCGGACGAGATCGTCGTCTCGAGCGCCTCACCGTCAAGTCTGCCGATCGCGTCCAAGACTCGCTGCTTCTGCTCGACCGGAGCCCTCTCAATCCAATCGGCCTCCGCCAAACGCCAAAGAAGCTGTCGCCAAAGGTCGCCATGCGCCGCGAACGCATCGGGCGCGGCGAGGAGAGCTTCCAGTGTGCGCTCGGGTTCCCTGCGCACGAATGCGGCAGCGTGGTCGCTCCCCCCAAAGTCGCGCTCGTCCCCCGCGGTCTCGAGCGCCACGACCAGATCGACACTCTCGCAGTTCGCGAACTTGGAGGCGTCACCCTCTGGCACGGACCTGACATGCACGCCACCTGCCAGCAGATCGTCGACCGTCAGCTCGGTCTTGTCGTGTCCCGCCCCCTTCGTCATCTCGCCGACAAACTCAGTCGATTCGGGTAAGAGCGGCCCGCCCTCTCGTGCGAGAACGGAGAGAAACCTTTGCGCACGGGCGCGCTGCCACTGGCGCCTCTGGTCTGCGGTGCCCTGTGTCCACGACTCGAGCGGAGGGCCGCGCCGCAGACGCGCTTCCAGCTGCGTTCGATCAGCCTCCCGCAGGCTCTGCCATCGCGCCACGATCACTAGGGTTGTCTCCGCGTGTCCACTCCAGAGCTCGTCATCCGACAGCAGCGTGAGCGTTCGGCCGACGTCTTCCGCCGCGAACACCTCGGCGCGACGCAGAGCATGGAGGAACAGGCGCTGGTAAAGCGCCTGTTCGCGTAGTCGCCACCCTTCGGCAAACTGCCGCGCCGAAGAGGGATCGACCCTGGCGAGCCTGTCCCAGGCGCCCGAGATCACGCGAATGAGCGCGCGGTGATCGGACTGGTATCGATCGGGGTCGGATGGCTGGTCCTCGGCGCCCGTCGCGTCATCCGTCCAGTGAGGCTCCATCGCGACCCGGTTGGTGAAGCGTTGCAGAAGATCGTGCCCCTCCTCCAGCCACCCCATCTGAGCCGCGAGGCGGTAAACCCTATCGAGCTCAGCTTCGAGAGCCCGCAGCAGGAGCGCGAGCCAACGCGCGTTGTTTGGGAGCGCGGCGCAGACCTCCCCAGGACCAGGATGTCCGCCCCAGTGCAATGATCTAAAGGTGAGCGCCGCAGGGTCGAAGGAGATGGAGGTGGTTTCCTCCGCTTCTTCCGGCGGCCATCGCCACGGGCGCTCGATCCTCAGAGCCCGTCCCGAAAGGGTTGAGCGACTGGGGCACTCGTGATTCCAAGGGGTTG
>LSIG01000115.1 GCA_001556125.1 Rhizobiales bacterium CCH10-E5
CTCCGTAACCGCCGGAAACGAACTCAGCGCTGGATAGAAACTGGGGGCAACGTCATCATCGAGGTATTGCGTTTGGTGATTAACGATACCCAAGTGGAGGGTGTTGGTGGAAACATCCAGTACGGCGAGTTTAAAATGCAGAGCTTTCAGCCTTTTGGCTTTGCGGAAATCGGCAAAGAAACAAAGCGGGTGCACCATTGGAGAGGCCCTTTGGATCTAAATGGTCCGGATTTTGATGCTGAGGCCGGGCTGCTCCCGCATTTTCCTTATTTGGACATGATTGCATCTTCGCCACCGCCTGATGGCGACGAGCTGTAGCGAACTGTCGATGGCCCCGGCGCGGCGTGCGAGGCCACTCCTAAAGGAAACGCGAGGGGGCCACGGGGGGGAATGGGGAAGGGTCCGGAGAGAGGAGGGCCTTCAGATTTTTTCGGCTGATTATCCGCTATTGTGACGCACTCCATACGGTGGGGCGGCAACTCGTGGCACGACTTTTTCCGGAGACGAAGGTGGGTCGTGTCCCATAGCGTGGTGTAGCTGACGGTGGTCACCGGCGATTGCCGGTTA
>LSIG01000116.1 GCA_001556125.1 Rhizobiales bacterium CCH10-E5
TGTCAACGGCGGTCGGATTCCAGGCCAGCGTGGCGGAGTAAAAGCAGGCCACTGGCGTTGGGGAGCGGCGGATATGGCGAGGGCCCCGATCGGGGCCCTCGCCATATCGCGCTGCCGGGATTGCTCAGGCGATGATCTCGCCGGTTTCGGGATCGGCTTCGTCGGCGGTGGCCTGGTTTTGCTCCGCCGCGGCGGTGGCGCGGCGACGGCCGGCGGATTGCCTGAGGCGGTAGCTGTCGCCGTTCATGGCCAGGATGCTGACGTGGTGGGTGAGCCGGTCAAGCAGCGCACCGGTCAGCCGCTCCGACCCCAGGACCGAGGTCCAGTCCTCGAAGGGCAGGTTCGAGGTGACGATGGTCGAGCCACGCTCGTAGCGCTGCGAGAAGACCTCGAACAGAAGCTCGGCGCCGGTCGGCGACAGCGGCACATAGCCGAGCTCGTCAACGATCAGCAGCTTGACCGCCTGCAACTCGCGCTGGAGCCTGAGCAGGCGCTTCTCGTCGCGGGCCTCGAGGAGCTGGCTGACCAGCGAAGCCGCCGTGGTGAAGGCGACGGAGAAGCCCTTCTGGCAAGCGGCCAGCCCGAGCGCGAGAGCGACATGGGTCTTGCCCGTGCCACTGTTGCCGAGCGCGATGATGTTCTCCCGGCGCAGGATGTAGCCGCAGCGCGCCAGTTCCAGCACGAGCATCTTGTTGAGGCTCGGGATCGCGGTGAAGTCGAAGGTGTCGAAGCTCTTCACCGCCGGGAAGCGCGCCGCCCGGATCCGCCGCTCGACCATGCGCCGTTCCCGGTCGATCAGTTCGAGTTCGACCAGCCGCAGCAGATAGCGGGGATGATCGACGCCGTCCCGGGCGCATTCCCGCGCCACCTTGTCGTATTCGCGCAGCACGGTCGGCAGCTTCAGATGCTTGAGGTGGTGCGCCAGCAGGATCTGCGGCGTTCCCGCGGTGGTCCCCGCCGGCATCGACTCCTTCGCCGCGCCCGTCATGCTGCCGCTCCTGGCAGGAGCACGGCATAATCGGCGGCCGAGGTCGTCTTCACCGACGTCTTCGGCAAGTGCGGATAGGCCGCCAGGTCGAGGCGGGCCGGGCGCCGTTCCAGACGCGCCAGCGCGATCAGCTTCACCGCGTCGAAGCCGATCGCACCGAGCCGGATTGCCTCGCCGACGGCCAAGCTCACGACCTCGCGCGGAAGGGCTTCCATCAGCCGCAGCACCTGGATGAACTCGCGCTTGCCGCGATTGCCCATTCGCGCCTCCAGCAGATGGCGAAGGTGCTGGAAGGTCTCGGGCAGGTCCCAGCCCTGGAGCGCCGCCGCCTGGTCGAGCGCGTTCGGCT
>LSIG01000117.1 GCA_001556125.1 Rhizobiales bacterium CCH10-E5
TGCGACGCCTGGAACCGCCTCGTCGATCAGCCCAGCACCATCACATCCATCGGGATGCGCGAATGGGCCCGTATCGGTCAGAAATGAGGGCCGTTGGTATAAGCCGAGATCCGGGGCGGATCGGGCGAACCGGCTCCATTCGACCACCTGCCTGTCGGCGAAGGCGGGAACGCCGCCTCGAAGAGGAAGTCCCTCGACGAGATCGAAGCGCTCGAGCGGCCAGCTTGCGAGTCCACGATCATCGGACTGCGGCGCAGCTGGCGCCGGCGGCAGGATCAGAGCTGGCACTGCGAATGCCCCGCGTCGCCAGCGGATCCGCCGGGCGGTCTGCGCCTCCATGCTGCCGCCGAAGTCCTTTTCGCGGCGATGCAACTGCACGCCCGTTCTCGCGTCGAGCGCGAGCTTTGCCTCGGCCGCGTCGAGGTCGTCTGCCGGCCAGAGCGCGACGAGCGCGATCAGGCTGATGCTCATGATCTCGAGCCCGCCGCAGACGGCCTCACCGACCTCGTCGCCACTCTCTCGCGCGAGCCAGACCCGGAACTCCTCAGAATGGAGGTTCTTGGCGTTCCGCGCAGCATTCTTGAGATCGAGCGGCTGGCGCCTGAACGCCACCAGCTCGGCGACGCTCAGATCATCGCCCGCAGCGATCTCCATCGCCACCGTGATAGGATCGCGCAGGGTGGTCTCCGCCGTCTTGTCGATCGCTTTGCTGCTGCGCGGCGCAAGCGAGCGGCCGCCCTCATTCTTCCTGGTCATGTCGGGTACTTTCATCGGGGTTACAGCCATCCCGGCTGCGCTTTCCCTCTCGATCCCAACATGGAAAAGGCGCCCGGTGGGCGCCTTCGTCGTCAGGGCAGATGGTTTTGGGTTCAGGCCGCCAGCTGGAAGTACTGGCTGCGCTGACGGAGCCACCGTTCGATCTCGTCCAGATGAGCATGTTTGCTGACCTCATCCTCAGCGAGACCCGCACGCAGCTCGGCAACCTGCCGCAAAGCCCCTTGCAGAGTCAGCCACGGCACCTCGGCGTCGGTGGTCAGTCGCTCGCGTAGCCAAGCCTGGCCCTTTTGCCAAGCGACCGGGGACATCGACTGCGGAGCCTCCAGCAGCATCAGTCGGTTCGCAAAAGCTTTCAGCCGCTCATCCGTGAACTGCGCGGCAATAGCCGGGCGATCCTCCCATGGCGAAGCGTTCCAGCGGGCGCTCAGCCGCGCGTCCTCGTTCGAGAGGAAGCCGCCGCCGTAGAGGCTGGCTTCCGGGTAGGGCGAAGGCTCGCGATCGGCGAAGCGATTTGCCATGGCGACTGCGACACTGGATCGGAAGCCGGCATGATCGCGAATGCGGGCGGCGCGCTCGTGGTAGAGTGCCTCATCGCGCTGCTCGGGTGGCAGGGCATTGCAGCCCTGCGCATAGGCCAGCAGGATCGGCTGGGCATTGGTCCGCACCAGCCTGATCGGGCGCGGGCCCGGGCCCGACATAAGCTTTGTGACCTCGTCCGCGCTGCCGTCGAGATAGCTGGCCGGGTCGATGGTGAGATCGACAGTCGCCCAGGAGGTTGCGACAGTCGGGTTCGCCACGACGCCAACCACGGGGGTCAGCTTCGCGGCGCCGCCGAGGAGCAGAACCTCGCCGCCGGCAAGTAGCCGGTTCGGGATGGCCTTGTCGGCGAGGCTCAGCATCATCGCGACCGTTGCAGGTGCGATCTGGCGCAGGTGCCGGAACAGGGCCATTGTCGCTCGGGTATCGCCGAGCGCATCATGTGCTTCGTGCTCGGCGAGCGCGATGCCGTTCGCCCTGCAGATGTCGCCGAGCTTGAAGCTCGGCTTGCCAGTTGGGCCGACCGGCACGGTGATGGCAGAGGGTTCCAGCATCGCGACGGCCCGGGTCATCGTCAGGAGGTCAGCCCGGCGATGACCGCCAAGCTGGGTCGCATAGGGCGGGAGGAGATGGGTGAAGAACGCGTGCCGGAGCATTTCCTCATCGAACCGGATGGTGTTGTAACCGATCACGGTCGACGGCGCCCAGGCAGACAGCGCCTTTGCGATGGCGGTGAGCATTTCCGTGCTCGACATCGGTGCCTGCTCGAGCTGGGCGGGACCGATACCGGTGGTCAGCAGCGCTCCCGGCGCGGGCACGATATGGGCCGGCAGGCGGCAGCGGAGCGAGAGCTCGCCCAAAGGCTGGAGGTTCTCATCGGTATGGATCAGGGCTGCCTGCAGCGGCACGTTCCATTGCGGTTCGAGACCGCTCGTCTCGAGGTCGTAGATCACGAAGGACATCGGCTTTAGGTCCTCAGTGCCGACTAGGCGAGCCGGGCGGCATCTGCGCCTTGTTCAGGGTAATGCCCAGTTCACGCGCATCCTGCTGCATCGCAGCCTCGACCATCGCCGGGGTCCGTGTCCGGCGGATCTCCTCCTCGTCGAAAGCCATGGCCTCGGCGACCATGATCTTGCGCTCGAAGTGCCCGGTCTCTCGCGCAGGAGCCTCCGCGAGCAGGAAGGCGTAAAAGCGCGCGTGGGCGCGAGCACCCTCCGCCATCTGCAGGGCCGTCAGACCGCCGTGCTCAGGAAAGGACCGCTCCGTCTGCTGTTCGAGCAGCAGCGCGTGCGCCAGGGCCTCCTGCCACAGCCAGAAGAACCGCTCCGGCTGATCGGTCGTCATCTGGTAGCTGCGCTGATAGCGCGACAGATGCTCAGCTGTCGGCCGCGCCTCGTCCCGGGCGGTGTCGCCGCCCTCCGTATTGCTATTCATCCTCATACCCGTTCCGGTTCGTCTCTCCCGGAACGGCTCGTCGGCTCAGGTTCGCAGGGGTTCCCAGGACTGGGTTCCGAAGCTTGCCCGCTTTCTGGCTGGGCATGGTCGCCTGGTCGTCGACCAATGCGAAATTATGGCCCATTGCCGACGCCTGGAACGTCTGCTTCCGCGCACGCCCTATACACTGGCAGGCTGGCAGATAAGCGGCGTTGGTGCACCGCGTCCGCAGCGGGTCGGTTGCAGACTTCCTGCCTTCGGACATAATTGGCAGATGATCGACAGAGAAGCTCGATTTCGTGCGGCCAATCTGGTCGAGCAATTTTGGAATGGGTCCATCACGAACGATGACCTAGAGCGCTCTTGGCCAGATAGCCGCGACGAGGGTATCCGCGCCGTCGAGGACCTTGTCTGGACGCTCTATTCCGATCTCAAAGCACACACCATCGGAGAGGCTGAAACCTCCAATCCTCGGCTTATGGTGATCATCCCGAACTGCATCTCGTTTTTGCAGACTAGCGAGGAGTATAAGTGGCCTCACTCAGGGACCATCCAAGGCGCGAAACGGTATCCGACTTGGGCCGTGATCTTATCGTTCGGCGTTCTCGCTCTTTGGAACCGTAGGGCCGAGGCAAGAGAGCAACGCTACTGGGTAGAGATGCGGGCTCACGGCGACGTCGACGCTTGGCCGTTGTCATCCAAGCTGGAAGCTGATCCGACTGTCGGTTAAGGGTCGGAAGCGGAACTTTGTGGTCTTCAGCACTGGTTCGTTCGGCTCGTCCAATATGCGCTATTTGCGCAAAAAATGACCTATATCCAGACATAACTCCGTGTTGCGGTTGCAGCCGGAGGCACCACTCAGATTGCCCTTGATGACCTTGAGCCATGGCAGCCTTGTTTCGAGCCCTCTTGTAACGGCTTCGCCGTAAAGCCCGTTTTTGCTGAACGGAGACCAACTGGTCGGCACGATTTCAACTGTTGCGCGATTGAAGCGGTAGCCTGGCCCTATCACAGTTTCAAATGAGCCGTCGAACGGGTCAACCACTTGGGCCGAACGTGGATCGTTCAGGTTCAGAAAGTAGACGAGGGTTGGGATCAGCGGCGGCTTGAGCTCCGCGTTCCCCGTCAAAGATCCTTTACGTCTGCTTAGCTCCTGATAAGCGGACCAGCCCCATCCAGCGCCAGTGATCGCGGTAACAGGAAGTGCGGCAATCGCATCGTATGACTGGGCCCGTTCTCCGTGTACCAGCGCCGCGATGATATGATTGCCACCGCCTAGGTCGACGAAGATTGCTTGTCCCAGTAGCTTCGATGAAGCTCCACGTACAACCCCCGACTGCTCGAAGAACGACGACTCCAACACGCTGGCGCCTGAGCTTATTCCCTGCGGCGTCTCAACTTCGATCGTCAGCTTCCAGCGCAGCGTATGTGTCGTATCGGTTAGGGCCCAAGTTGCCCAAATCACCAGCGCGATGCCCGCTAGCCATTTCATGGGCAAATCCTCTGCATGCCTCATTGTCCCATGGGAGGGGTAAATGACGCATTGAGGTAATGCCGGAGTTGAGCGGCACTTCCGCTAAGGGCCGTTTGCAGAAGTTGGCCCCGCTATCCCGGCTGGGCCGGTTCGTGCCCATGAACGGACCTTCGCATACCAAGTGCTGAATGCAGGTGTCCCCTCTGGAAGTGCGTGAGAGCCACTAGCGTTAGGACACCATGCTCGGCTCAGGTGAGAGAATGTCGAGCACTGGGCACTCGGGTGCGGTGCCGCCTTCGCAGCGGTCGATGGTCTGCCCAAGCAGTCGTTCGAGTTTGCTGAGGTCGGCGATCTTTGCCCGGATGTCGTCCAGGTGCTTCGTGGCAATCTCGCGAACCTCGCCGCACGGCGCGCGCTCCGGGCCGCCCAACGCCAGAAGCGCCTTGATCTCGTCCAGCGTGAATCCGAGCTCGCGGCCGCGCCGGATGAAGGCCAGCACGCGCAGATGGTGCCGGTCGTAGACCCTGCGGCCGCCCTCGGTGCGGGGTGGCGCGGGCAGCATCCCGATCTTCTCGTAGTAGCGGATGGTCTCGATGTTCACCCCGGTGAGCCGTGACAGCTCGCCGATGGGGAACGTCCCGCCTCGCGAATGCGTGATCGTGTCCATCGAAAATGCCCTTGCTCCTGTAGCTACTACAGGAAGCATGGTCGCTCCATCGACGTAAAGGAGATTGTTCGATGGGTGAATTGACCCGTGCTGAGCCAAGCGAGCTGGCAAGCTCGCAGGAGGGCGCGACCTCCGCACGAGCCAGCCAAGGCCTGCTGGCGGCCGGAGGCATTCTTGCCGCGCTCGGAGCCTCATCCTGCTGCATCCTGCCCCTCGTGCTCTTCGGCGTTGGAGCGAGCGGGGCATGGATCGGCAACCTGACCGCAATGGCGCCCTACCAGCCGGTCTTCGTGGCCGTGGCGGTGGCCTTCCTGACCTTTGGCTTTTGGCGGGTCTATCGCCAACCCAAGGCCGCCTGTGCGCCCGGAGCCTCCTGCGCGCAGCCAGGATCGAGCCGCATCGCCAAGATCGGCCTCTGGGCGGCCGCCGCGCTCGTCCTGGCGGCCGTCACCTTCCCCTATACCGCCCCGCTGCTGATTGCCCTCTGAGGAGACCTGAGATGAAGACCCTGTTTCGTATTGCCCTGACCGCCTCGGCCCTGATGCTCGCGGGTGGGGCCATGGCCGCACCGCGCACCGTCACGCTCAACGTCGAGAACGTGAGCTGCGCCACCTGCGCCCCGATCGTGAAAAGGGTGCTCTCCCGCATGCCGGGCGTCAGCCAGGTCACGGTGGTCGAGGACAGCGGCATGGCGACGGCGACCGTCACCTTTGACGATGGGAAGGTCACGCCCGAGGCGCTGACCCAGGCGACGACCAACGCTGGCTATCCGTCGACCGTGAAGGACGGGAAGAGTTCCTCTTGAATCACCGCGCCCTCACCAAAGCGGGCCTCGTCGGCGGAATTGTCGCCGCGCTCTGCTGCACGACACCCTTCCTCGCCATCGCGCTGGGAGCCCTCGGGCTCTCAGTGTGGGCCGCCAAGGCCGACTATGTCCTGATCCCGCTCTTCCTTGCCTCGCTGGGGCTGCTGGGGATCGGGCTTTACCGCCGCAAGAGGTCTTCCTCCCCGACCGCCGGCTGCTGCGAGCCGGACGGGAACACATGAAAGTTGAGACCATGAGTGACTGCTGCGCCACTGGCGCGAAGAACGGCAACGACCGCTACGATCTGGTGGTCGTCGGGGCTGGGTCGGCCGGGTTTTCCGCCGCCATCACGGCCGCCGAACAGGGGGCACAGGTTGCCCTTGTCGGCCACGGCACGATCGGCGGCTCCTGCGTCAATGTCGGCTGCGTGCCTTCCAAGGCCCTGATCCGGGCCACCGAGGCGGTGCACCACGCCAACGCGGCCTCCCGCTTTGCCGGGATCGACGGCAACGCGCGGGTGGCCGACTGGCAGGCGCTGGTTGCCCAAAAAGACGACCTTGTCGCGAGCCTGCGCCAGGCCAAGTACGTCGACCTCCTGCCGGCCTACAACAACGTGGCCTATCATGAAGGCCAGGCTCGCCTCGTTGACGGGGGCGTGCAGGCCGGCGGCAAGCGCCTCGTCTCGGACCGCATCATCATCGCGACCGGGACGCGGCCGGCCCTGCCGGCCATCCCGGGCATCGCGGACGTGTCCCCGCTCGACAGCACGACGGCGCTGGCCCTGACCGAGCTGCCCCGCTCCATGATCGTGGTCGGCGGCGGCTACATCGGGGCCGAGCTCGCGCAGACCTTCGCCCGCGCCGGAGTGGACGTGACACTGGTCTTCCGCAGCCGCCTCCTGCCGGAGGCCGAGCCCGAGATCGGAGCGGCGCTCGCCGGCTATCTCACCGACGAGGGCATCACGGTCATCGGCGACCTGACCTATGATTCCGTTCGCAGGACGGAGGATGGAATCGCCCTCACCGTCATCAGGGACGGGCATCCGCAAACCATCGGTGCCGAGCGCATCCTGGTTGCGACCGGCCGCGCCCCCAACACCGAAAGCCTTGGCCTGGCGGAGACGGGCATCGCCCAGACCCCCATGGGCGCCATCCTTGTCGACGACCGCATGCGCACCACCAGGGCCGGCGTCTACGCGGCGGGTGACGTCACGGGCAAGGACCAGTTCGTCTACATGGCCGCCTACGGCGCGAAGCTCGCGGCGAGGAACGCGCTCAACGGCGACAGCCTGCGCTATGACAATTCGGCCATGCCGGCGGTGGTCTTCACCGATCCGCAGGTCGGCAGCGTCGGGCTGACCGAAGCGCAGGCCCGCGCCGCCGGACATGACGTGCGGACCTCGGTGCTCACCCTCGACAACGTCCCGCGCGCCCTTGCCGCCCGCGACACGCGGGGCCTGATCAAGCTTGTGGCGGACCGTGGCACCCGCAAGCTGCTCGGGGCGCACATCCTGGCCCCCGAAGGCGCGGACAGCATCCAGACGGCGGCCATGGCGATCCGGGGCGGGCTCACAATCGACGCCCTGGCTGAGACGATCTTCCCGTACCTGACCACCGTCGAGGGGCTCAAGCTCGCCGCCCAGACCTTCGACAGGGACGTCAAGATGCTGTCCTGCTGCGCAGGATAGCGCCTGGCAACGCCATGGAGGATCGAGCCATGAACAGCACCGTGAACCCGACACGAGAGCTTGCCGCGGAGATCCGGCCGGGCGTGCGGCGCCCGGACTGGTCGGCCGTGACCACGCCGGCCGCCCGACGGGCCCTCGCCGGACGCACGGCGGCCCGTTCGGGCCTGCTCGACATGTGGTCACACGCGCTTGAGGCCAGCGAGGACATCGTCTGGCGGACCGTCCTGCGGCTCTACGCGGCCCAGGGGCGGCCTCCAAACGTCGACGAAATCGCCGCCGCGGCGGGGATCGACGGAAGCCGCGTCTCCGCGCTGCTCCGCAAGCTGCAACTGCGGGACCTCGTTGGCCTCAAGGCGGGATCGGACGCCATCTGGCTGGCCTATCCGTTCACCGAGCGTGCGACCGGGCACCGGGTCGAACTCAATGGGCAGGTGCTGAATGCCCTGTGCGCCATCGACGCCCTCGGCGTCGCCGCGATGTACCGGACCGACGTCACGGTCGAGTCGCAGTGCCGCTCCTGTGGCGAGACGATCCGCGTCACGACGGCGGGTACGGGCCGAGCACTGCGGAGCGTGTCCCATCCCGGGGCGGTCGTCTGGTACGACCTTGCCTACGCCGACAGCGCGGCAGTCTCATGCTGCCCGGCGATCGCGTTCTTCTGCTCCGACGGGCACCTGCAATGCTGGCTCGACAGCCAGGCGGTCCAGCGCACCGGAGCCCGTCTGAACATGAACGAGGCTCTGGAGCTCGGCCGCGCGATCTTCGGGCCGGTCCTCAGCGACCCCGTGCCGGCGGTCGTGTGACGGGGAGCGGCATCATGCGGGCCACGTGCTCAAGGGCAGAGATCGAGGAAGGCTCCGTCTTCGCCCCGGTGTTCAACGCCGACGGGCTGCTGTCGGCGATAGCCACCGACGTGGAGACCGGCGCCGTCCTCATGGTGGCGTGGATGAACGCGGAAGCCTTGAACAGGACCATCGAGACCAGGGAGGCCTGGTATTGGTCCCGCTCGCGTCGGGAGCTCTGGCGCAAGGGCGCGACCAGCGGCCAGATCCAGCATGTCGAGGAGATGCGGGTCGACTGCGACCAGGACACCATCTGGCTCCGGGTCCGCGTCGACGGCGGGTGTTGCCACACCGGGCGGACAAGCTGCTTCTATCGTGCCGTCGAGATGGGGGCGGAGGGGCCAACCCTCCGCAATCTCAGCCGCCCCACGGAACACCCCTGAAAATCCATGGTCCGGTCGCGGAACCTGGAGCAGCTACAGATGTTGGGCCCATAAGGGATAAGGCGGCGCCAACCGCCGGAGCCATCCATCCGCTCACCGCCGCGATGGGAGAGTCCCATGACCAAGCACTACGACCTGATCGTCATCGGCTCGGGAACCGCCGCGATGGTGGCCAGCCACCGCATGGCCTCCGCGGGCCGGAAGGTCGCGGTGACGGACTACCGCCCGTTCGGCGGCACCTGCGCCCTGCGCGGCTGCGACCCCAAGAAGATGCTGGTCACCGGTGCGCAGGTGATCGACGACGTTCGGCGCATGACCAGGCGCGGGGTGGTGGCCGAGGATGCCCACATCGCCTGGCCCGACCTCATCGCGTTCAAGCGGACCTTCACCGGCCCGGTCCCGAAGAAGCAGGAAAGGCGCTACGCAGACCGCGGCATCGATGCCTATCACGCCCAGGCCCGCTTCGTCGGCCCGAACGCGGTCGGACTCGACGGTGGGGAGAGGCTCGAAGCGGACCACATCCTGCTTGCGACCGGCGCCCGGCCGGCACCGCTAGGCTTCCCCGGCGAGGAACTCCTCATCACGAACGAAGAATTCCTTGAGCTCGAAGAACTGCCAGAGCGCATTGTCCTGGTCGGCGGCGGCTACATCGCCGCGGAGTTCTCGCACATTGCGGCGCGTGCCGGCGCGAGGGTCACGATCCTGCAACGGGGTGGTCGCCTGCTGGCCCATTTCGATCCCGACCTCGTAGGCTGGCTGATGGAGAAGTTCAGCGAGGTCGGGATCGACGTGCGCACCCGGACCACGGTCGAGGGAGTGGAGAAGACCGACCGGGGCTTCCTGGTCCGGGCCCGGGCGGACGCCGACGGCGGCCAGCCCATGACGGTCGAGGCCGACCTGGTGGTCCATGCCGCCGGGCGCATCCCCGATCTCGACTCTCTCGATCTTCAGGGGGCAGGCGTCGAGCGGGACGGGCGCGGGCACCTGCGGCTCAACGAGTTCCTCCAAAGCGTTTCCAATCCGGCCGTCTACGCCGCCGGCGATGCGGCCCAGATGGGGCCGCCGCTCACGCCGGTGTCGAGCCACGACGCCAAGGTCGTCGTGCGCAACATCCTCGATGGCAACCGGCACCGGCCCGACTACCGTGGCGTCCCGAGCGTCGCGTTCACGATCCCGCCCATCGTCGGTGTCGGCTTGAGCGAGCAGGAGGCGCGCGAGAAGGGCCTGAAATTCCGCATGCAGAGCCAACTCGTGCCACACTGGTACACGGCACGCCGCCTCGCCGAAACCGTGTACGGCTTCAAGGTGCTGGTCGACGAAGAGACGGACCTCGTCATTGGAGCCCATCTCGTGGGCCCCCACGTGGACGATGTGATCAACCTCTTCGGCCTGGCGATCCGCCACGGGCTCACAGCCGAGAACCTGAAGACGACGATGTTCGCCTACCCGACCGGGGCTTCGGACATCGGCTACATGCTGTGAAGGCTCCGAAGCTCCTGCCTGCAAAAAGAACTCCTCTTGCAGGTGGTCAAGCCCGCCCGGCGATAGGCCTAACCAGCCCCTCTTAAAGTTCGCAGATCCACCATCACTGAAGCTCCGGTCGTGACCCTCGAACGTCGGCATCGGGTCACACCGCGACCGTCAAGCGTGCAGATTCCGACGCGACCGGCCGGGTAATCCAATAATTAACCGGCCACTGTTC
>LSIG01000118.1 GCA_001556125.1 Rhizobiales bacterium CCH10-E5
CTGTCTGCCAAAAGACATACTTCAGGGTGGACCAATTCAACGGGGGTGGATCAGTACCGACAGCTCCGCTATTTCGCGGCCAGCAGGGTGAACTTGTGAATCTGCGGCGGTTCAGAAAACAGTTCTTCTGCCTTCTCCATCAGTGCGGCGGCAACCTTGCCGTCAAGATGGGCCTGCCGATCCTCCTCTGTGTCGAACGTATCGAAGATCGCGTACGCACCGGGACCTTCTTCGATCGCATACCAGGTCAGAGTGCCCGCCTCAGCTTGAACGAGCGGCAATGCCGAGGTCAGGAAATTGGCGATATCGCGCTCTTTTCCGGGCTTGGCCTTCAGCGGTACATACAGGGCAAGTTTGGGCATAAAGTAACCGTCCGGTCTCGGCCGCCTTGCGCGGTGGGCGGCATTTCCCGAACGGTGTGACCTTAAGTCTAGCTTTAAGGTCATGGCGATGGTTCGGGCGGAGGTTCTGGGCGCGATCGAGCGGCGGCGGCGCTGGCACTATGAGGACAAGGTCCGGATCGTCGAGGAGAGTTTCGCCGCTGGCGTGACGGTGACGGATGTCGCGCGGCGCAACGGCGTCGCGGCGAGCTTGGTTTTCACATGGCGGCGTCAGGCGAAGCTGGGGCAGTTGGGCGGTGACAGCCCGGCGCCGCTTCTGCTGCCGGTCGAACTGGCTCCTGTCTTGACCGACGTCACGCCCACGCCGGTTTCCGATGTCGCTGTCGCGGAGCCCGCGCGCCGGAGCCGTCGTTCGTCCGGCATCATCGAGATCGCGCTCGGTTCTGGCCGCAGGCTGCGGGTCGATCGCGATGTCGACGCGGACGCGCTGCGGCGGGTGCTCGACGTGCTGGACCGGCGATGATCGCGATCCCTGCCGGGATGCGGGTCTATCTCGCCATGGGGCCGACCGATATGCGCAAGGGCTTCGACGGCCTGGCGGCGCTGGCGCAGGGTGCGCTGAAGCAGGATCCGTTCTCCGGTCACCTGTTCGTCTTTCGCGGCCGCCGAGGCGACCTTCTGAAGGTGCTGTACTGGGATGGACAAGGCTTCTGCCTGTTCGCCAAGCGGCTGGAGAAGGGCCGCTTCATCTGGCCTGTGACGACGGACGGCGTGGTGCGGCTGACGCCGGCGCAGCTCTCGATGCTGCTGGAGGGGATCGACTGGCGCGCGCCGATCCGAACCGATCGCCCCAGCCTGGCGCTGTGAAGCGAAGTGCTTCGAGCCGATTCAGGCCTGTGGTGCGCGGTCAAGATCGACCATGATTCAATGGCTTGGCCGCCGGCCTCGCGATAATCTCGGAGGACCATGGCGAGCGCCTCCGCAGACCTTCCCGATGACGTCGCGACGCTCCAGGCGCTGCTGATCGCGGCGCGGGCGCAGAGCGCCGCCCATCTGCTCATGATCGAGAAGCTGAAGGCGCAACTGGCGAAGCTGCGCCGGATGCAGTTCGGGCAGTCGTCGGAGAAGCTCGACGCCGCCATCCACCAGTTGGAGCTGGCGCTCGAGGATGTCGAGGAGGGCACGGCGGCGCGGACGGTTCTGGAGCGCGCGGTCATGCCGGCAACTCCCGACGCCCGGCAGCATCCGGTTCGTCGTCCCTTGCCCGATCATCTGCCGCGCGAGGAGATCGTGCATTGGCCAGCGGGCATCGCCGATGGCGATCTCGGCTGTGGTTGCCAGGCTTGCGGCGGACAGTTGCGCCGGCTCGGCCAGGACGAGACCGAGGTGCTGGAGCGCGTCACCCAGTTCAAGGTCGTCCGGCATATCCGCCCCAAGATCGTCTGCCGCCTGTGTGAAGCGATCGTGCAGGCGCCGATGCCGTCCCTGCCGATCGAGCGCGGGCGGCCGGGCCCTGGATTGCTCGCCCATGTGCTGGTGGCCAAGTATGCCGACCATCTGCCGCTGTACCGCCAGTCCGAGGTCTATGCCCGCGAAGGCGTCGATCTCGACCGTTCCACCCTGGCCGATTGGGTCGGATCGGCGGCGGCGCTGCTGACACCCCTGGCCGAGGCGATCGGCAAGCATGCCATGGCCGGGCGCGCGCTTCACGCCGACGACACGCCCGTGCCGGTGCTCGCCCCCGGGTTCGGCAAGACCGCGACGGGCCGCCTTTGGGTCTATGTCCGCGACGAGCGCCCCCATGCCGGAGATGCCGCGCCAGCCGTCCTCTATCGCTATACGCCGGATCGGAAGGGCGTGCGCCCGCAAGGCCATCTCCAGGGCTTCGCCGGATATCTCCACGCCGACGGATATGCCGGCTTCGACAAGCTCTATGCCGGCAGCCCCGGTAAGCGCGCCGCGATCGCCGAGGTCGCCTGCTGGGCCCATGTCCGGCGCAAGTTCTTCGATATCCACCAGGCCAACGCCTCGCCGGTCGCAGCCGAGGCCTTGCGCCGGATCGGGGAGCTCTACCAGGTCGAGGACGCCGTCCGTGGCCGCCCGCCCGACGAACGGCGACGATCGCGGCAGGAGCACGCCGTTCCACGGCTCGCCAATCTGCGGACCTGGTTCGACACGACCCTGCCCAAGCTGTCGGGCAAGAGTGAACTCGCCAGGGCGATCCGCTACGGCCTGTCGCGCTGGCCCGCGCTCACCCGCTATGCCGACCGCGGCGATCTGGAGATCGACAACAACGCCGCCGAGCGCGCGATCCGGCCGCTCGCCATCGGCCGCAAGAACTGGCTCTTCGCCGGTTCCGACAAGGGCGGCGAGCGCGCCGCCGTCATCTACACCCTGATCGGGACCGCCAGGCTCAATGGCCTTGATCCCCAGGCCTATCTCCGGGATGTTCTGGCCCGCATCGGCGACCATCCCATCAACCGCGTCGGTGAACTCGCCCCCTGGAACTGGACGAGCCATGCCCGGACTGTCGCGCCAACAGAAGCAGTTGTCGAAGGCGCTGCTGGACCTCGATGAAGAGGCGATGCTGATCGAGGAACTGGACGGCTTCATTGCCGGCCTCCTCGTCTGCCCGCAGATGATCCCTCCCAGCGCCTGGCTGCCATGGGTCTGGAACAGCGCCGACGCAAAGGGCGAGCCGGTGTTCGAGAGCCTCGACCACGCCAACAAGGTGATGGGCCTGGTGATGGCGTACTACAACGACGTTGCGCGCACGCTCTTCGACCAGCCCGAGCGCTATGGTCCGATCTTCAGCGTCGACAAGCGCCACAACGAGATCATGTGGGAGATCTGGATCGAGGGCTTCGAAAAGGCCGTCAAGCTGAAGCCCGAAGCCTGGGTGCCCCTCGCCACAGCCGATATCGAGGCCGCCAGGGCCTGGACCGGCCTGATGATGCTCGCCGATGTCGCCCGCCGCGATCCCCGCTTCTCCGACGAGCAAATCGACGCCATCACCGCCACCGCCCACGACAGGATCGCCGACTGGGTGATCGAACTCAACGACTGGCGCCTCGCCAACGCCGCCCCGGCGCCGACCATGACAACCCGATCAAACCCCTTCGCCGCTCCGGCTCAGAAGGTCGGGCGAAACGACCCGTGCCCCTGCGGCTCCGGCAAGAAACACAAAAAATGCTGCGGTCTCAACTGAGAGCGCCAAAACTCACAGGGCCGAGACCGGACGGTTACGGCATAAATGACTCCTCAAGTGAAACGGACACATATTATTCGGCAAAGTAACGGACAAGCGGGCCGATACGTTCCCCATGAGGCGGAGCACACGCGGCCCCGCCTCCTCGTTGCAATCAGAACTGCTGTGCGGTCGGACGGATGACAATCGCGTTGACGTCGACGTCATCAGGTTGTTCGACGGCGAACGCGATAGCACGCGCCACCGATGCCGCCGGGATGGCCTGCTTGTAGAAGTCCAGCACCGTCTCGGCAGCCGTGCCAGAGGTCGTGAACTTCAAATCGCTTTCGACAGCTCCAGGCTCGATTGACGTGACCCGGACCTTTTCCCCCACCTCGTGGCGCAAGCCCTCGCTGATCGCGCTGACGGCGAACTTGGTGCCGGAGTAGACCGTGCCGCCCGGTGCGAAAACCTTGATGCCCGCAACCGAGCTCAAGTTGATGATGTGACCGCTGCCCTGCTCGAGAAAACCGGGAAGGGCCGCCGCGATGCCGTAGAGCGTACCCTTCAGATTGACGTCGATCATCTGGTCCCACTCGTCGGTGTTGACCTCGGCCATCGGACGGATCGGCATCAGCCCGGCGTTGTTGATCAGCACGTCGAGGCGGCCGAAGTCGGCAATGATTGCGGCGACGACGGACTGGACCGCCGATTTGTCGGTCACGTCCAGCGCGTAGCTACGTGCCGTGCCGCCAATTGCGGCGATGTCCGCGACGACCTCGTCGAGCCTGTCCTTGCGCCGCGCGGCGATGGCCACCTTGGCGCCGCGTTCCGCGAGAAGACGCGCGGTTTCCGCGCCGATGCCGGTGCTGCCGCCGGTAATGAGAACGACCTTGCCTTCGATACCCTTGGTCACGACTGTATTCCTTCAAGTCAGTTGTTGATTTTTCGCCGGATCGCGGCCCCGCGCCAGCGATAGGCGCGTAGATGAATGAGGCCCAAGAGCCCCGCGCGAAGCGCAGGTGCCAACAGGCCGGTCATCCGCAACACGTCTGTGTCGAACGCCTTTACAAGCCGTGCCGTACCCACCCATTCTTCAGGCTTGCCCATTGGCACCATCCTCAGGTTGACGAGACGGGGTTGAGGACAAACGCGGCGCGCTCGGACAGATCGCCGATCTGAGAGAGGTAATTCTGGAAGTGGGGCGTTGCACGGTGGGCGGCGACTGCATCCGCGTCCGCGTACAGCTCGTCGAGCACGAAACGATTCGGATCGCTCTGGTCCTGCCAGAGATCGTAGCGCAAATTGCCCGGTTCGGCACGGCTTGGCTTTAGCATGGCGTCGAGCAGAGCGCGCAGGCGGTCGACGGTATCCGCACGGGCGGTTAGGACGGCGACGATCTTCACGTTGGCGGTCATGGCACCATACCCTGTCCTGGTTATATCCGAAGCGGGGCGCATCCTGAGCGCCCCGCCCGTCATCCTGGTACTCACGCAGCGGCGCGATCGAGGGCTTCGATCAACGCGTCGGCCATGGCCCGGTCCGACGCGGGATTCTGACCCGTGATCAGTTCCCGGTCCACGACGACATTCGAAGCGAAGTTCTTGTCGGTGACAGAGACGTCGCCACCGGCCGACCGCAGCGCCTTTTCCATGTCGAAGTAGAGTTCGCCCTTCAGCACTTGCTCCTCGGCGATCTTTTCCTCGCTCGCCGAAAAGACTGTCATGCGGTAACCCGCGTAGATCCAGTCTCGCGCCAGGTCGGCCGCCCCGGCGTCATCGCCTTCCTCCAGCGCCTTGCGGAAGGCCGGAGCATCGTCGAGCGCGGCGACAACGACCACCGGTCCGTGGCAGAGGAGCGCGGTCGGCTTGGCCGCCGCGTGGAAGTGACGGAGGATCGTGCCCGCATCGCGGTCCTGCATCAGATCGACGATGGGCGCGTGACCTCCCGGCACGAACACGCCAACGAAGCCGTCCAGACCCTCGTCGACGACCGATTTCAGCGTGCGGACGTCGTTCATGGCCGGGTGGCTGGCGAAGAAGTCCTTGGCGCGCTGGTATGCCGCCTCATCACCGCCGAAGTGGTCCTTCGTGTCGGAGCCGGCGTCGATGTGCGGCTTGGTCCCGTTGGGCGTAGCGAGAACAATATCATAGCCGGCGTCGAGCAGTGCCAGCGCGGGGACTGCCGTCTCGTTGAGATACTGACCGACCGTTGCGGTACTGCCGCTACGCAGACCGAGCTGTGTCGCGTTCGATCCGAGAACGAGAACCTGACCCTTGCTCATCTGACCTCCATGTTCGCGGCGCCCGTCGCCGATGGATGGGAAATGGGCCTCGTTGATATATTCTAGAAGTTTATCTTTCTAATGTCAGATATACGTCTGACAGGATGACTGCATGCGCTACGATCTGAACCTGCTGCCGATCTTCGTCGCGTTGATGGAGGAGCGCAGCGTCACGCGGGCTGCCGAGCGCATGGGCATGACGCAGCCCGCCCTCTCTAACGCCTTGTCGCGTCTGCGACAGATGCTTCAGGACCAGCTGTTCGTACGCGAGCGCTATGGCATCCAGCCGACCCCGATCGCGCTTGAACTCTCACCGCTGATCGCCGAGGCACTCGCCCAGCTCGACGACGCGGTCCTCGGTCAGCAGGCCTTCGACCCCGCACACGCCGAACGGCTCTTCACGATCGCGCCGAACGGCTATGTCGAGTTCGTCATCGTCCCCGCTGTCCTGGCGCGCCTGGAGAAGGTCGCGCCCGGCATCAAGCTCCGCCTGACCCCCTTCGGCAACGATCTTGCGGAAACAGGCGTCGTGTCGGGCACGACGGCACTCGTGCTGGGCCGTATCGTCGATCCGCCCGATAACCTCATCGTCCAGCACCTGATGGATGAAGGCCTCGCTTGCGCGGTCCGCGCCGATCATCCGGCCATCGGCGACGCCATGACGCGCGAGCAGTTCGAGACGATGAAGCATGTCAACATCGTGCCGCCCGGACGGATGCGCGCCGGTTTGTTTCAGGCGCTGGCGCAGCAGCAGCTGAAGCGCGACGTCGCGATCTCCGTGACCAACTTCTTCGCGGCAGCCGAGATGGTAGCGGTGACCGACTATTGCGCCACCCTGCCCTCGCTCATCTGCCGACAGCTGATGCACGACCCCCGGCTGAAGGTCCTGCCCGCCCCGGTCGACCTCGGCAGCTTTCCCGTCGAGATGGCCTGGCACGTCCGTTACCGCCACGATCCCGCCCACCGCTGGCTACGGGCGCTGATCGGCGAAGTCATCACCGACTTCAAGGACAAGACGGCAGCAACAGCCATGACGTCGCCAACGTGATGGACTTCATTCGGCCGGGCGACGCCGGTTGAATTTCACAAACATTCCTTAGGGTCAGGACTCGTTGATCACAGCCAGAAGATGACGGTGGCAGCGAGGGCGAT
>LSIG01000119.1 GCA_001556125.1 Rhizobiales bacterium CCH10-E5
GCCCGGCCCCGCCTCGGCCCTGCCCACGCTCAAGCTTGCGCCTGTGGCCCCGCCCCGCGATGCCGGCGCCGACATGGCCGCGCGCATCGCGGCCACCACCGACCGGGCCGCCTTGCTCGAGCTTCTGGCGGCCGGGGTCGAGAAGGCCCGGATCACGGCGCGGCTGACGCAGCTCGGCTTCGTCGATCTCGCCGCAGGCGGCCAGCGGGTCTGGTTGAAGCCGGGCGGCGGCGAGGGCTTCCGCGATTGCGCGGATTGTCCGGAGTTGGTGCTGGTGCCCGAAGGCGATGTCCGCATGGAGCTCCGGACGGGCACGACGCCGCGGATCGTCGAGGTCGCGTTGGCCCAGCCCTTCGCCGTCGGCCGGTTCGAGGTGACGCGGGCGCAGTACAAGGCCTTCATGCAGCAGTCCGGCCATGTCGTCGAACTCGGCTGCCATGTCCGGGCGCCGGTCTGGAAGCTGGATCCGACCCTGTCCTGGCAGGATCCAGGCTATCCTCAGGGTGACGACGAGCCCGTTGCCTGCGTCAGCCATGGCGATGCGAAAGCCTATGTCGCCTGGCTGTCGAAGCGCACCGGCCAGCGCTACCGGCTGCTGACCGACCCCGAATGGCACCATGTCGCGGCCTCCTCGGCGAAGGACATGGCCGATCCGGCGCGCCTTTGCGCCATCGGCAACGGCGCCGACGAGACCGCGAAGCAGGCGATGCCCTCCTGGACGGTTGCCCCCTGCCGTGACGGCTTCCGCACGACGGCGCCGGTCGGCCGCTTCGCAGCGAGCCCCTGGGGCCTGTCCGATCTCAGCGGCAATCTCTGGGAATGGGTCGACACCTGCCCGCCCGACCCATCGGTTCCGGGCCAGCCCTTTCCGCCGCCGGTCTGCCGCGAGGAGGAGGGGCGGATCCTGCGCGGCGGCTCCTGGGCCGATCCGCCGGCGGCGCGGCGGCTGGATTCACGGATCGTCAGCGAGCCCGGCATCCGCGATCAGGTCGCCGGATTCCGCGTCGCGCGCGACCTCGGCCATTGAGCGCGGCGGTCACGCGGGACGGGCGCGCGGCCCCGACCGGCGAGCCGTCCAGAGCCACGCGGTGGTCGCCGACAGCAGCAGCGCACCGGCGATCTCGGTGCTCGGGATGGGCAGGAACAGGCCGACGCCGGCGAGAAACAGCAGCACCCGTTTCAGCCCGTCCAGTCTGACCATGAAGTAGCCCTCGATCGCCGCGTTGAGCGCCAGCACACCGAGGATCGCGGTGCCGACCGAAATCAGGATCTGGGCGGGTGATCCGATCAGCAGCAGGGCCGGCTGGTACATGAAGACGAAGGGCAGGAGGAAGGCGACCATCGCGATCCGGCAGGCGACCACCGCGATCAGCACCGGATTGGCCTTGGCGATGGACGCGGCGGCGAAGGCCGCCACCGCCACGGGCGGCGTGATCGCCGACATGGAGGCGATGTAGACGATGAAGAGATGCGCCGGCAGCACCGCGACGCCGAGCGCGATCAGGGCCGGCGCCGCCAGCACCGCCGAGAGCGCATAGACCGCCGGGGTCGGCATGCCCATGCCGAGCACGATGATCACGAAGGCGGAGACGAGGATGGTCAGGATCGGGCTGCCGCCGGACATGTGGAACAGGCCGGAACTGATCTTGCCGGTGAGGTCCGTCATCGAGAGCGTTCCGACGACGAGACCGGCGATGGCGCAGGCGACCCCGACGCCGATCATCCCGCGCATGCCGTCGCTCAGGCCGAAGAACAGCGTCTTGACGAGCCGGACCGGATCAGGGTGACGCAGCACGGCGACCGGCACGAGGGCGGCGCAGGCGAGCGCGCCCGCGAAGGCGGGCCGGTTCAGGCTCAGCACGCCCCAGATAAGCAGGCCGATCGGCACGAGATAGGCCCAGTCGCGCCGCAATACGGCGAGGATCGACGGCGTCTCGCCCTCCGACATCGGCTGGAGCCCGTCGCGATGCGCCTTGAAATGCGCCGCGAGAAACACCGACTGGTAGTAGAGCAGGGCCGGGATGAGCGCCGACAGCGCGATCGTCGCATAGGGAATGCCGGTGAAGTCCGTCATCAGGAAGGCGGCCGAGCCCATCACCGGCGGCAGCAGGGCGCCGCCCGTCGAGGCCGCGGATTCGATAGCGCCCGCATAGGTCCGGCTCGTCCCGGTCCGGATCATCAGCGGGATGCTGAACGATCCCGTGGTGACGACGTCGGCCGTCGGCGAGCCCGAGATCGAGCCGTAGAGGCCCGACGAGACCACGGCGACCTTGCTCGCCCCGCCGACCTGCTTGCCGACGAGGCTGTTGGCGATGTCGTAGAAAAAGTCGGCCCCGCCGATGCGGTCTAGCAACGCGCCGAAGACGACGAACACCACGACGAGAAAGGCCGCGACCTCGAGCGCCGGGCCGAACAGCCCGTTGGTCGAGAAGACGAGATGGTCGACGATCTCCTGCGTGCTGAAGCCGCGATGCGCGAAGGAGCCCGTGAGCCGGTTGCCGAAGATCGCATAGGCCAGGAAGGTCGCGACCAGCACGACGAGGATCATGCCGATGCAGCGCCGCGTCGCCTCCATCACCAGCGCGATCAGCACGATCGAGGCGGCGATGTCGGCGGTCGAGAGCTCGTCGATCATCGGCAGCCGCATCTCGTGCACCGGCTGCATCCAGACGAAATAGCCGCAGGACCCCAGCGATAGCGCGACCAGACACCAGGAGGGGGTGGAGCGTCCGGTCGGCCTCAGCGGATTGGCCGTCGTCGTCAGGAAGGCCAGCGACAGCACCGCGCCGAGGAAGAGGAACAGTGCGATCTCGCGTTTGATGTACCAGCCGAAGGAAATTGCGATCAGCAGCACCGCCGCCGACACGCCGATGACGTGCACCGTCCACTGCTCCGGCGTGCCGAGCTGGCGGGACCGGCCCGGTGCGATCAGCTTCAGCAGGGCGAGCATGGCGACACCTCGTTCTCTCGGCGATGGAACGGGAGGGACGCCGTGCGCCTCACTTCAGCAGGCCGGCTTTCCGATAGGCGGCCTCGGCGCCGGGATGCAGCGCCAGCGGCGCGGTCTGCGTTAGGTTGACCGGCTCGAGCCGGGCCATCATCGCATGCGCCTGCCGCAGATAGTCGAAATGCTTGATCATCCCGTCGGCGATCAGGGCGGCATCCTCGTTCTTCATCTCGGCCGAGGCGAAGAGCACGACGCTGCCGGTGATGGTCGACACCGCCGCGGGCTGGAAGGCGTAGGTGCCGGCCGGCACGGTGATCGGCGCCGTGCCGAGCAGCGCGCCGAGCTTGGCGCTGGCGTCCGGCGAAATGCCGAGCATCTTGACCTTCATTTCGCGGGTCGCGCTGTTGATCTGCCCCGACGGGAAGGCGAGCATGTTGATGATGATGTCGGCCTGGCCGTTCTTCATCATCTCCAGGCCGGCATTGTAGTCGACGTGGTGGATGCGTCCGCCCCAGGACTCGATGTCCTTGGCGCTGACGCCATAGGCCTTGAACACCTCTTCGCCGGTCACCGCCATCAGCGTGCCGCGCTGGTTGAGCGCGACGCGCACGGGCTTCTTGGCGGCGAGGATGCTCTCGAAGCTCTCGATGCCGGCATCTTCGCGGACGAGGATCTGCACCGCCGCCTGCGGGTCGATCAGTGCGATCGCGCGGAGGTTCGTGACCGGCGCCTTGAAAGGCTCCTCACCGGCCTGCGCGCGCTTCACCAACTGGGCGTGGGCGATGCCGAGCTCGACCTTGCCGGTCGAGACGAGCTGGATGTTGGCTGCCTCGCGGCCGGGCTCGTAACCAAAGGCGACACCGGGGGATTCCCGCCGGATCGTCTCGCCGATGGCGTTGCCGATCGCGCTCCAGGCGCCGCCGACCGAGCCGCCGGTCAAGGTAATCTTCTTCGCCGGAGCGGTCTGCGCCGCCACAAGACCCGCGCCAAGGGCGAGCGCGCCCGCCACCAGCGATGCCAATCCCAGTCTCTTCATGGTCACCCTCCCGGCCTCGTGTCGGGCGCGCCCGCAGGCGGGCCGCGCAACCGCATGGTGCCGGCCGATCGGATCGGCCGACGATCTGACGTAGCTGCCGTTCCCCGGCGGCTTCAAGCCGCCTTGTCGAATGCTGTCTTGCGCAGCACGAAGGTGAGTTTGTTGGTGTGCATATGGCTTGTCAATGCTGTCCGACGATCGAAAACAGGGCGTGCGCTGCAGCAAAAATTTGCAACTCTCACACGAAAACTGGGTCCGGCACGCCGAATTCGCGGGCTCACCCATCAAGCCCCCTGCCGTCATCAGCCTGTCACCGAATCCCTGCTTGACACGTCGGAACCCACTTCGCATCGTTGGTGTGCAAACAGTCATGAGATCGGGCCATCCATGCTATTCGCTCCCATGGCGATGCCCGCGAAGGCGGGCGGAGCGCGCGGCAGGGGCTGAGCATGTATGACCGTTTCACCACGCAGCGGCTGATCGACCTCTGGCTGAGCGAGGATATCGGTTCCTGCGATCTCACGGTCCAGCTCATGATCGAGCCGGACGAGACCGGCGCCTTCCGGATGAACGCCCGCGAGCCGATGGTGCTGGCCGGCATCGACGTCGCCGCCGCCGTTTTTTCCCGCTACGAGCCGCGGCTTTCAGTCAAGGTCGAGGCCGCCGATGGCGACCGCGTCGAGAAGGGCGCGACGCTGATCCTCGTGGAGGGGCCGGCCCAGGGCATCCTCACCGCCGAGCGCACGGCGCTCAACATCGTCCAGAGGCTCTCCGGCATCGCCACCGAGACGGCGCGCTATGTCGACATCATCAAGGGCACGAACGCCCGGCTGATCGACACCCGCAAGACCACGCCCGGCCTGCGCATGCTGGAGAAGCATGCGGTCGCCTGCGGCGGCGGGCTGAATCACCGCCTCGGGCTCGATAACGGCGTGATGATCAAGGACAACCACATCGCCGTCTGCGGCGGCATCGCCCAGGCGGTCGAGCGAGCGCGGCGCAAGCTGCCCGTCCTGACCAAGCTCGAGGTCGAGTGCGACCGTTTGGAGCAGGTCCGCGAGGCTGTCGCCGCCGGTGCCGACGTGATCATGCTCGACAACATGCCGGTGCCGGAGATGAAGGAGGCGGTCGCCTATGTGGCGGGCCGCGCCAAGCTCGAAGCCTCGGGCGGCATCCGCTACGAGACGATCCGCGCCATCGCCGAGACGGGCGTCGACTACATCTCGACCAGCAAGATCACCCAGTCGGCGCCCGCCGTCGATATCGGCCTCGACGAGGCCTGAAGGCGACGAAACCTCCATGCGGCCAGGCATCCTCTTCGTCGTCGTCGGGCCGAGCGGGGCCGGCAAGGATACCATGATGGACGGGGCGAGGCGGGTCCTGGTGCAGGGCGAGCGCTTCGGCTTCGCGCGGCGCCTGATCACCCGTCCGGCCGATGCAGGCGGTGAGGATCACGAGGCGATCGACGAGGCCGGCTTTGCGGCGCTCGCGGCCGCCGGCGGCCTTCTGGTGTCCTGGCAGGCGCATGGTCTGCATTACGGGCTGCGCGCTTCGCTGCGCGACGAACTGGCCGCCGGCCGGCACATCGTCGCCAACGGGTCGCGCGGGGTGCTGGAGATGCTCGCCGGCGCCGTGCCGCGGCTGATCATCATCAACGTCACCGCCTCGCCCGAGACGCTCGCCCGTCGTCTCGCCTCCCGAGGACGCGAGACGGCGGACGACATCGCCGCGCGGCTCGCCCGCAAGCCGCCGCAATGGCCGGAGGGCATCGAGACCATCACCGTCTCCAACGATGGCACCGTCGAGGAGGGCATCGAGCATTTCCTCGCTGCCATCGACGCCGCCACGCGCCGCCTGTCCCTGAAGCCCGTCCCGATCGACGGCTGGCGCGACAGCATCGCCTATCTGCCGCGCGACAGCGTGATCGGCGTCGCCGACTTCGACGGGCCGGGCAAGGTCGACGTCGCCGGGCCGATCGCCGCTGACGGGACACGCCGCAGCATCCGCGCGCGGGTCAACGTCGTGGAGGCCGGCTGGCTGCTGGAGCCGCATGAGATCGGCCTGTCGCGCGAGGCCTTCGCGCAGCTTGGCCTGCCCGAAGGCAGCGAGATCACGCTGACACGCACCCCGCCGCAGCACAGCCGAGATGCGCTGCGCGCCAAGATCCAGGGCGCCGAACTCGGCGCCGCCGACTACGCCATGCTGCTGCGCGACATCGTCGAGGGTCGGTATCCGGAGGGCGAGATCTCGGCCTTCCTCGTCGCCGCGACGCGCTCGCTGAGCGATGCCGAGGTCGCGGCGCTGGCGAGCGTGCGCGCCGGTTTCTCGACGCCGCTGCGCTGGGACGAGCCGATTATCGTCGACAAGCACTCGATGGGCGGCATCCCCGGCAGCCGCATCACGCTGATCGTCGCGCCGATCGTCGCCGCCCATGGGCTCGCCATGCCCAAGACCTCCTCGCGCGCCATCACCTCGGCCGCCGGCACGGCCGACGCGATGGAGGTGCTGGCCAGGGTCGATCTGACGGAGGACGATGTCCGCCGCACGGTGGCGCAGGCGCGCGCCTGCATCGCCTGGAACGGCCGCCTCAATCACTCCGCCGTCGACGATGTGATGAACGCGATCACGCGCCCGCTCGGGATCGATTCCAACCGCTGGTCGGTCGCCTCGATCATTTCGAAGAAGCTGACGGCCGGCTCGACCCATGTCGTGGTCGATCTGCCCTATGGCCGCCGCGCCAAGCTGCACAGCGAGGCGGAGGCACGCGAACTCGGCGCGCTGTTCGAGAGCGTCGGGCGTTCCGTCGGCCTGCAGGTCGAGGCGGTCGCCACCTGCGGCGCCGGGCCGATCGGGCGGGGCATCGGGCCGGCGCTCGAGGTCCGCGACGTGCTCTGGGTGCTGGAGGGCGATGCGCAGGCCCCGGCCGATCTGCGCGAGAAGGCGCTCGACTTCGCCGGCCGCATCCTCGCCTGGGACCCGGCCATCGGCACGCGCGAGAAGGGGCGCGCCCGGGCCGCCGAACTGCTCGCCTCGGGTGCGGCGCGCGCCGCTCTGGACGGCATCGTCGCCGCCCAGGGACGCCGCGACATCGTGGCCAAGCCCGCCGCTCTCACCCACACCGTGCGGGCCTCCCGTGCCGGGCGCATCAGCGAAATCGACGGGTGGCGCATCGCCGGCATCGCGCGCCGCGCCGGCGCGCCCTTCGACAAGAGCGCCGGTATCGACCTGCTGCGCGCTGTGGGCGACGATGTGACGGCGGGCGAGGGGCTCTTCACCATCCACGCCGCCGCCGCGCCGGACCTCGAAGCGGCGGTGGCGCTGGCGGCTGCGGATGAGGGGTTCGTCTTGGCCTGACCGCCAGGGCAACGATTGTCTCAATTTCAGGGACTGACCCACAGTCGTCATCCTGGGCGGCCGCAGGCCGACCGGGATCCATCGTCGGGCGCGATGGCTCTCTATGATGGATCCCGGCCTGCGCCGCTTCGCGGCTGGCCCAGGATGACGGGTGCCCGGGGGCGAACTACGCCCTCGGCATCTTCAACGGATCGATCGAGATCGCGCGCTTGAGCGTGCGCAGGCCGAAGGTCGTGCGCGTCTGCCGGATGCCGGGGATGCGGTAGAGCATCTCGCGCAGGAAGCGCTCGTAATGGTCGGTGCCGCTGACCACGACCTTGACGAGGTAATCGTATTCGCCGGTGACGAGATAGGCCTCGACCACCTCCGGAATCCGCGTCAGCGCTTCGCCGAAATGATCGAGGATCTTGTCGTCATGCTTGTCGAGCGTGATCTCGACGAAGACGACATTGCCGAAACCCAGCGCCTTCTGGTCGAGCACGGCGACATATTTCTCGATTGCCCCGCTCTCCTCCAGCCGCTTCACCCGCGTCCAGCAGGGCGAGGGCGACAGCCCAACCTTCTCCGCCAGCGCATTGACGGTCAGACGGCCATCCTCCTGCAGGGCGGAGAGAATCCGCAGATCGGTGGCGTCCGGTTCATCGCTCCGGCGGTTGCGCGGTATCACGGAACATTATCCTGCACTGTGGGTAGAAGTCGGAAGATATTTCCGCAGACGGTTCCGGACGCAACTGATTTCGACAGGAATCTCCGCGAGCCCCGCGCTAGCCTGACGCCAAGAGGGATGCGTCGCCGCTCGCGACCCAAGCCCCGCCAACACGGACGGCTTGCCGTCCGGGCCGGACGGCGGAATGCTGGCCGACCGGACGATATGGCGGATCAGGGACGGAGCGCATGACCGACACACCCCTTCGCTTTCACGTGCCGCAGCCGGCGTCCCGCCCGGGCGAGCAGCCGGATTTCTCCCATGTCGTGATCCCCAAGGCCGGCTCGGTCGAGCGCCCGCCGGTCGACGTCGATCCGAAGGCGATCCGGGACCTCGCCTATTCGATCATCCGCGTGCTGAATCGCGAGGGGCAGGCGGTCGGCCCTTGGGTGCCCGATCTCAGCCAGGAGGATCTGATCCGGGGCTTGCGTCACATGATGACGCTGCGCAGCTTCGACGCCCGCATGCAGATGGCCCAGCGCCAGGGCAAGACCTCGTTCTACATGCAGCACACCGGCGAAGAGGCGGTGAGCTGCGCCTTCCGGATCGCACTTCGGCCCGGCGACATGAACTTCCCGACCTACCGCCAGGCGGGGCTTCTCATCGCCGACGAGTACCCGCTCGTCGACATGATGTGCCAGATCTACTCCAACGAGCGCGACCCGCTGAAGGGGCGGCAGCTCCCGATCATGTATTCCTCGAAGCAGCACGGCTTCTTCTCGATCTCCGGCAATCTCGCCACGCAATTCGTCCAGGCCGTCGGCTGGGCGATGGCTTCGGCGATCAAGGGCGACACGAAGATCGCCGCCGCCTGGGTCGGCGATGGGTCGACGGCGGAATCGGATTTCCACGCCGCGCTCGTCTTCGCCTCGACCTACAAGGCCCCCGTCGTCCTCAACGTCGTCAACAACCAGTGGGCGATCTCGACCTTCCAGGGCATCGCGCGCGGCGGCTCCGGCACCTTCGCGGCGCGGGGCCTCGGTTTCGGCATTCCGGCCCTGCGCGTCGACGGCAACGACTACCTCGCCACCTATGCCGTGGCGCAATGGGCGATCGAGCGGGCCCGCCGCAATCTCGGCCCGACCCTGATCGAATACGTCACCTACCGCGCCGGCGCGCATTCGACCTCGGACGACCCCTCCGCCTATCGCCCCAAGCAGGAGTCGGACGGCTGGCCGCTCGGCGACCCGCTGCTGCGGCTGAAGGAGCATCTGATCGCGATCGGCGCCTGGAGCGAGGAGCGCCACAAGCAGACCGAGGCCGAGATCCTGGAGACGGTGATCGCGGCGCAGAAGGAGGCCGAGCGCTTCGGCACGCTGCATTCCGGCGGCAAGCCTTCGGCGCGCGACATGTTCGAGGGCGTCTATGCCGAGCTGCCGCCGCATCTGCGCCGCCAGCGCCAGCAACTGGGGGTGTGAGGATGGTCTCGGCACGCGAGCATCACGCCGTCATTGCGAGGAGCGCAGCGACGAAGCAATCCAGGGGGACGTCGAGCGGGCCGGCTGGATTGCTTCGCTTCGCTCGCAATGACGGGAGGAGCATCTCATGCCCCGCATGACGATGATCGAGTCGATCCGCTCCGCCATGGACGTCTCGATGGCCCGCGACGAGAACGTCGTCGTCTATGGCGAGGATGTCGGTTTCTTCGGCGGCGTCTTCCGCTGCACTCATGGGCTCCAGCAGAAATACGGCGTCAGCCGCTGCTTCGATGCGCCCATTAGCGAGGCCGGCATCGTCGGCACGGCGATCGGCATGGCGGCCTATGGCCTGCGGCCCTGCATCGAGATCCAGTTCGCCGACTACATGTATCCGGCCTATGACCAGATCGTCTCGGAAGCCGCGCGCCTGCGCTACCGCTCGAATGGCGATTTCACCTGCCCGATCGTGATCCGCATGCCGACCGGCGGCGGCATCTTCGGCGGCCAGACCCACAGCCAGAGCCCGGAAGCCCTCTTCACCCATGTCTCGGGCCTGAAGACCGTGGTGCCGTCCAACCCCTACGACGCCAAGGGCCTGCTGATCGCGGCGATCGAGGACCCCGACCCGGTGATCTTCCTCGAGCCCAAGCGCCTCTACAACGGCCCCTTCGACGGCCATCACGACCGCCCCGTCACGCCCTGGTCGAAGCATGAGCTCGGCGAGGTGCCCGAGGGGCATTTCGTCCTGCCGCTCGGCAAGGCCGCGATCCGCCGCGAGGGCTCCGCCTGCACGATTCTCACCTACGGCACGATGGTCCATGTCGCGGAAGCCGTCGCGGAGGAGACCGGCATCGATGCCGAGGTGATCGATCTGCGCACCCTCGTCCCGCTCGATCTCGACGCCATCACCGCGTCGGTCTCCAAGACCGGCCGCTGCATGGTGCTGCATGAGGCGACGCTGACCTCGGGCTTCGGCGCCGAGCTGGCCGCGCTGGTCCAGGAAACCTGCTTCTACCATCTCGAGGCGCCGGTGCGCCGCGTCGCCGGCTGGGACACACCTTATCCGCATGCCCAGGAATGGGCCTATTTCCCCGGCCCCGCCCGCGTCGGCCAGGCGCTGCGCGAGATCATGGAGAGCCGCTGATGGCCGAGCGCATCATCAAGCTCCCCGATGTCGGGGAGGGCATCGCCGAGGCCGAGCTGGTCGAGTGGCATGTCAAGATCGGCGACATCATCCGCGAGGACGATCTCATCGCCGCCGTCATGACCGACAAGGCGACCGTCGAGATACCGGCCCCCGTCGACGGCAAGGTCACCTGGATCGGCGCCGAGATCGGCGACACGGTCGCGATCGGCTCGGCGCTGGTCCGGCTCGAGGTCGCGGGCGAGGGTGGATCTGCAGAGATCGCGAACCCCGATGACGACCTCACCGTCATTCCGGGGCAGGCCGAAGGCCTGAGCCCGGAACCCAGAACCGATGGACCTGAGCGCAATGGCGCTGGCGACGGGCAGCAAACATCCGATCCGTCATCGGTTCTGGGTTCCGGGCCCTTCGCTGACGCGAAGTCCCGGAATGACAACGGCACGGCGGACGCTCCCCCTCAGGCCATGACCGTGCCCCGCCCCGCCAAGGCGCTGGCGGGCGCCTCCGCCGCCGCTCCGGCCCTGCCGCGGCGCGCGCCGGGCGAAAAGCCGCTGGCGTCTCCGGCGGTGCGGCTCAAGGCCCGCGAGGCCGGCGTCGACCTCCGCCAGGTCGCAGGAACCGGCCCGGCCGGACGCATCCTGCACGAGGATCTCGACGCCTTCCTGCTGCGCGGGCCGGAGACCGAGCGCAAGCCCGGCCTCGCGGAGAAGAGCGCCGTCAGCGAGGTCAAGGTCGTCGGCCTCCGGCGCAAGATCGCCGAGAAGATGGCGCTGTCGAAGGCGCGCATCCCGCACATCACCATCGTCGAGGAGGTCGACGTCCAGACGCTGGAAGATCTGCGCGCGGTCCTCAACAGGAAGCCGACGCCCGAGCGCCCGAAGCTGACGCTTTTACCCTTCCTGATGCGCGCCATGGTCAAGGCCCTGGCCGAGCAGCCCAATCTCAACGCGCTCTATGACGACGAGGCCGGCATCGTGCGCCAGCATGCCGGCATCCATCTCGGCATCGCGACGCAGACGCCGGGCGGGCTGATGGTGCCCGTGGTGAAGCATGCCGAGGCGCGCGACATCTTCGGCTGCGCGCTGGAACTCAACCGCATCGCCGAGCGCGCCCGCGACGGCACCGCCACCCGCGAAGAGCTCTCCGGCTCGACCATCACCATCACCTCGCTCGGCGCGATGGGCGGCATCGCCACGACGCCGGTGATCAACCACCCGGAGGTCGCCATCGTCGGCGTCAACAAGATGATGGTCCGCCCGGTCTGGGACGGCACCACCTTCGTCCCGCGCAAGATGATGAACCTGTCGTCGAGCTTCGATCATCGCGTCGTCGACGGCTGGGACGCGGCGGTCTTCGTGCAGCGGCTCAAGGAGCTGCTGGAGAACCCGGCGACGCTGTTCATCGATGTCTGAGGGCGGAGCCGTATCATGACCGAGATCACCTGCAAGCTGCTCGTCATCGGCGCCGGGCCCGGCGGCTATGTCTGCGCCATCCGCGCCGGGCAGCTCGGCCTCGATACCGTCATCGTCGAGGCCGGCAAGCTCGGCGGCACCTGCCTCAATGTCGGCTGCATCCCCTCCAAGGCGATGATCCATGTCGCCGAGGAATACGAGAAGGCCGCCCACGCCGCCGTCGGCAAAACGCCCTTTGGTCTGACGGCGGGCGCCCCGACGCTGGACTTCGCCAAGGCCGTCGCCTGGAAGGACGGCATCGTCGGCCGCCTCAACAACGGCGTCGGCGGTCTGCTCCGCAAGGCCAAGGTCAAGATCGTCCAGGGCCGCGCCCGGTTTCGCGACGGCAAGACGGTCGTGGTCGAGACCGAGACCGGCCCGAAGGTGATCCGCGCCGAGCGCGTCGTCATCGCCACCGGCTCCGTGCCGGTGGAGCTGCCCTTCCTGCCCTTCGGGGGGGCGGTGATCTCCTCGACCGAGGCGCTGTCCCTTGCGGAAGTCCCGCAGCGTCTCGCCGTCGTCGGCGGCGGCTATATCGGGCTCGAACTCGGCATCGCCTTCGCCAAGCTCGGCAGCAAGGTCACCATCGTCGAGGCGCAAGCCCGCATCCTGCCGCTCTACGATGCGGAGCTGACCGCCCCCGTCGCGAAGCGGCTGACCGCGCTCGGCATCGAGGTCCTGCTCGGCGCCAAGGCGCGCGGCGTTGCCCCCGCGGGCGACGCGCTGCTGGTCGAGACCGCCGACGGGCAGGAGCGCCGCATCCCCGCCGACAAGATCCTCGTCACCGTCGGCCGGGCGCCGGCCACCGAAGGCCTCGGGCTGGAGGAGCTGGTGCTGGATCGGGACGGCCGCTTCATCCGCATCAACGACCGCTGCGAGACCTCGATGCGCGGCATCTTCGCGATCGGCGACGTCACCGGCGAGCCGATGCTGGCGCACCGTGCCATGGCACAGGGCGAGATGGTGGCCGAGATCGCCGCCGGCCTGCCGCGCGCCTGGGACAAGCGCGCCATCCCCGCGATCTGCTTCACCGACCCCGAGATCGTCTCGGTCGGCCTCTCGCCCGAGGAGGCGCGGCGCACAGGGCAGGAGATCCGGATCGGCCAGTTCCCCTTCGCCGCCAATGGCCGGGCCATGACCCGCGACGGCGAGCAGGGTTTCGTCCGCATCGTCGCCCAGGCGCAGAACGGGCTGGTGCTCGGGATCCAGGCCGTCGGCTGCGGCGTCTCCGAGCTCGCCACCGCTTTCGGGCTCGCGCTGGAAATGGGGGCGACGCTGGAGGATGTCGCCGGCACGATCCACGCCCATCCGACGCAGGGCGAGGGCTTCCAGGAGGCGGCGCTCAAGGCGCTCGGCCACGCCATCCACATCTGAGCCGGCTGCGGCAAACCGTCTCGTTTGCATGCGTCAGGGGCCATCTTGGGCCCCTTCGTGGTCAATTCCCGTGATCTCGACGGTCTGACCTGCATGATGCAGCCCCGCGATGCGCGCACGACAATTGCCTTCGGCGGCGATGGCGCCCATCTCGGGTCTATGCCCATTTTTGCGGCACTGCGTAGGAGAACGAGATGTCCGGCGAACATTGGCCGACCCTGTCGCCGCTGCAGACCGGTCTGCGCGGCCGCTGCCCGCGCTGCGGCAAGGGCCATCTCTTCGACGGCTTCCTGAAGATCAGGCCGTCCTGCGAGGTCTGTGGGCTGGACTATTCCTTCGCCGATCCGGCCGATGGTCCGGCCTTCTTCGTGATGATGTTTGTCTGCGTGCCGGCTGTGGCCTTCCCGCTCTGGCTCGAACTCGCCTACCAGCCGCCGACCTGGGTGCATCTGGTCACGACGCTGCCGCTGATCCTGCTGACCTGCATCCCCCCGCTGCAACCGCTCAAGGGCTGGCTGGTGGCGTCGCAATATGTCCACAAGGCGGAAGAGGGACGCCTCGCCCGGCCGGATGAGCCGCTGCCGCCGTCACGGAGCTGACGCGCGAGGGCCGTTTCAAGCCGCCTGCCGGCTCGAGCCCTCGACCAGCACATAGGGCTCGCCGCCGGCCAGGATCTCGACACGGGCGCGCACGCCATAGACCTCGTCGAGCAGGGCCGGCGTCACGATGGCGCGCGGATCGCCCATCGCGACGAGCCGGGCATGCGCCAGCACCATCACCCGGTCGGCGAAGCGCAGCGCCTGGTTGAGATCGTGGATCGAGATCAGCACCAGCATGCCGCGCTCGCGCGCCAGCCGGCGCACCAGGCTCAGGACCTCGAACTGCCGGTGCAGGTCGAGCGCGCTGGTCGGCTCGTCGAGCAGCAGGACGTCGGGCTCGCGCACCAGCGTCTGCGCGATCGAGACGAGCTGGCGCTGCCCGCCGGAGAGCTCGCCCAGGCCCCGGAAGGCGAGGTCCTCGATCTCAAGGTCGCGCAGCACGCCGTCGATGCGCCGCAGTTCCTCGTCGCTGACCGACCAGGCCCCGCCCTGCTTGAGCGCGAGCAGGATCGATTCATAGACCGTGAGCACGGCGTTCACCGCCGTGTCCTGCGGCAGGTAGCAGCATTGCGGCGTGGTCCGGCCGGCGACGCGGCTGGTTCCGCCGAGGCTGACCGTGCCGTCGCCGGAGGCCAGGCCTGCGATGCGCCGGAACAGGCTCGATTTGCCGGCGGCATTGGCGCCGATCAGCGCCACCACCTCGCCGCCGCTGAGATCGGCCGCGTCCACGTCGCTGAGGACGTGGCGCTTGCCATAGGCGACGCCGACGCCGCTGAGGGAGAGCTGGACCATCAGGACCTCACCAGGAGCGCTTCCGGCTCGCCATGATCAGGCTGAAGAAGAACGGCACGCCGATCAGCGCGGTGACGATGCTGATCGGGAAGATCAGCCCCGGGATCAGCGACTTCGAGACCACCGAGGAGGCGGAGAGGATCGCCGCCCCCGCCAGCGCCGAGGCCGGCAGGAAGAAGCGCTGGTCCTCGCCGATCACCATGCGCGCGATATGCGGGCCGACGAGCCCGATGAAGCCGATCGTCCCGACGAAGGAGACCGGGACGGCGGCGAGCAGGCTGACCAGCAACATGATCTCGAGCCGCAGGCGGCGCACATCGATGCCGAAGCTCGCCGCCTTGTCGTCGCCCAGCCGCAGCGTCGTCAGCGCCCAGGCCCGGCGCAGGAAGAAGGGCAGGGTGAAGAGTAGAACCGCCGTGGTGATGCCGAGCTTGTGCCAGTTCGCCTTGGTCAGCGAGCCCATGGTCCAGAACACGACGGCGCCCAGCGCCTGCTCGGAGGCGAAGAACTGCAGCAGCGAGAGCAGCGCGTTGAAGGTGAAGACCAGCGCGATGCCGAGCAGGATCACCGTCTCGGTCGTCACGCCGCGCTGCTGGCTCAGCACATGGATCAGCATCGCCGCGCCCATGGCCATGATGAAGGCGTTGATCGGCACGATGTAGTCGATCGCGAAGGGCACCAGCGCCACGCCGAAGACCAGCGCCAGCGCCGCCCCGAAGGAGGCGGCCGCCGAGATGCCGAGCGTGAAGGGGCTGGCGAGCGGGTTGTTCAGGATCGTCTGCATCTGCGCGCCGGCGATCGCGAGCGCCGCCCCGGTGACGACCGCCATCAGCGCGACCGGCAGCCGGATGTCCCAGATCACCACCCGCAACGCGGCCGGAGCCCCGGAGGGATTCATCAGCGTCCGCAGCACCTGGCCGACATCGTAGCGTGCCGGGCCCAGCATCAGATCGACGACGAAGCTCGCCAGCAGCAGGCCGAACATGGCCAGCAGGATCAGCCGCCGCCGCAGCGTCAGCGCGCGGTAGGCGAGCCGGGCCGGCCGGGCCGTGGCTGCGACGGCCGCGCTCACTTGCGCTCCACCGTCACCCAGTAGCCCGGCTGGTAGGGTAGCGGCAGGAAGCGCTCATGCAGGGTCTTCAGCGTCGCCTCGGCATCGAGATCCTTGAACAGCTCTGGATGCAGCCAGGTCGCGATCTCCTGGATCGCCACGAACTGGTAGGGGCTGTTGTAGAACTGGTGCCAGATGGCGTGCACGCGCCCGTCCTTCACCGCCTTGGTCTGGCTGAAGGCCGGCCGCCTGGCGAGGCCCGCCAGCTTGCGGCGCGCTTCGGTGAGGTCGCTGCCCGGCCCCAGGCTGACCCAGGCCCCGCCCGGCACATAGGCGCCCCAGTTGCCGCCGGTGATGACCACGACGTCGGGGTTGGCGGCGACGACGGCCTCGGGATTGACCGTGCCGAAGGTGCCCGGGATCAGGTCCGAGGCGAAGTTCTTGCCGCCGGCGATGTCGACCATCTTGCCGAAATTCTCGTTGCCGAAGGACATGCAGCAATCGTCGCTGTAGCCGCCGGCCCGCTCCATCATCACCAGCGGGCGCTTCAGCCCCTGGACCTTGGCGAGACGGTCGGTGACGCGGGCGATCTCGGCGGCCCGGAAGGCGATGAAGTCCTCGGCGACCTTCTCCCGGCCGAAGAGCTTGCCCATCAGCCGCAGCGACGGCTCGGTGTTCTGGAAGGGCTTCTCGCGGAAGTCGACATAGACCACCGGGATGCCGACAGCGGCCAGTTTCTCGACCAGGCTCGCCTCGTCGCTGGCGACCTTCGCCTCGATGTTGAGGAACAGCACATCGGGCTTGAGCGCGATCGCCTGCTCGATGTCGAAGGCGCCTTCCTTCATGCCGCCGAAGCTCGGCAGTTTCGCGATCTGCGGATAGCGCGCCAGATACTGCTTGTAGCTGTCGGGATCGGCCTTGGGCAGGTCGTCGCGCCAGGCGACGACGCGCTTGAAGGGATCGTCCTTGTCGAGCGCGGCGACGACATACATCTGCCGCCCCTCGCCGAGGATGACGCGCTGCACCGGCGCCTCGACTTCGACCTTGCGGCCGAGCACGTCGGTGACCATGACCTTGTCGGCCAGGGCGGGCGCGCCGCCGGCCAAGAGCGAGGTGGCGACCGTAGCGGCAGCGAGCAGGGCGCGCAGCAGGGACATGGGCGTTCTCCGGGAAAAGTGGCCGGGTCCGTATGTCCGTGCCAGTAAAGGGTCAAGTCTTATCTTTTAGAATTATTGCAAACAAAATCGGCGACAGCGTTTTCGGCAGTAATCGTATTGGAGTTGGCTGATTTCGCCGAAACAGCTTGCGGTGCCCGGGTTTCCGTGGTTTTCGCAGCCGACAGCCCTGCATCGGAAGTGCCGGCCATGACGACCCTGCACCATAATCTCAGCCTCAAGGACGAGATCCGCGACTTCTGGTCGATGCGGTCCGAAACCTTCGACACCATGCCCGGCCACGAGATTTTCTCGGTCGCGGAGCGCCAGGCCTGGCTCGCCTTGTTCGCGCGCCATCTCGGCCTTCCGCCCCAGGGCGCGAAGGCGCTCGACCTCGCCAGCGGCACCGGCGTCATCTCCCTGCTGCTGGCCGATCTCGGATATGCCGTCACCGGGCTCGACCTGTCTGAGGCCATGCTCGCCCGCGCCCGGGCCAAGACGGTCGGCAAGCCGATCCGCCTCTATGCCGGCGATGCCGAGGACACGCTGGAGGCCTCCGACAGCTATGACGCGGTGGCGGCACGCCATCTCGTCTGGACGCTGCCCGATCCGCCGGCCGCCTTCCGTGAGTGGCATCGCGTGCTCAAGCCCGGCGGCCGCGTCGCCATCGTCGATGTCGACATGACCAATCCGCGCCCCGGTAACGGCAAGGTGCTGCGCCTGCTGGCGAAGCTCGCCCGCATGGTCTCGGCACCGAAGCCGCCGCCGCCTTACAAGGCGACGCATGACGACATCGTCTCGCGCGTCTATTTCTCGGGAGGGTGCCGGCCGGAGGAGATCGCGCGGCTGCTGGTGGAGGCCGGCTTCGTCGATGTCGTGATCGACCGCGACCTGCGCGCCATCCACCGGGCGCAGGGGCGCTTCATGCCGCTGCATCAGCGGCTGGAGCGCGCCAGCCAGGACCGGTTCATCGTCTCCGCCCGCAAGCCCTGAGGCGCAGGGCTCACCAACGCAGCAGGCGAGGCCCGGCGAGCGCCCCGAGCCCCCCCGGCCACGGCCATCGCGAGCGGATACCAGGTGGCGAGGAAGGGCACCGCATCCTCCGGGCAGTGCAGCGCATAGGCGACCGTGGCCAGCCCCGCCGCGCCGATTCCGGCCGCGAGCCCCGTCAGCCGCGGCCGCACCGGCGCGCCGCGCCGGGCGAGGGCGAACAGCCCGGCCAGCGGCAGCAGCGCGTAGAGCGGCACCAGCACGAGGCAGGCGGACCAGCTTCGCCCGAGCAGCAGCGCGGGCCAGGCCGGCATCGGCTGGGTCGCGAGCACGGCAATCGCCCAGGCGAGCACGGCCGCGACCGGCAACAGGGCGAGCGCGAGCAGGTCCGCCGCCGCCCGGCCCGGCCTCAGGCTGCGCTGGAAGGCGATGAGCGCGAGCCCGGCCACCGAGGCGCCCAGGGCGAACTTGGCGAGAACGGGCAGCGTCATCACGGCCGCCGCCAGGTCAAGCCGGGGTCCGAACATCCAGAGCACCGCGGCGGAGCAGGCGACGAGCCCGGCCAGCGCGGTCAGCCCGGTGATGCGGGCGAAGCCCGCCCTCTCGACGGGGCCGGAGTCGCTGGCAAGGAGGGTGACGAGATCGTCGGTTTTCATGGCGCTGTCGAAACCTGCGGGGGCCTGCTGCGGTTCTGGAAGTTCGGCGGCCGAGACTGAAAGGTTACGCGGCTCAGGGGACGAAAGATCATGGTGTCCTCGGGCCGCGCCGGCTGAGCACCTTCGCCATCGCCTTCAGGCCTCGATGGATCGCGACTTTGGCTGCATTCTCGGTCATGCCGGTGGCCTGCGCCGCCTCCGCGAGACTGCCGCCTTGCAGCTTGACGCGGTCGATCAGCGTCCGCGTCCGTTCCGGCAGGGTGGCGAGGGCGCGCTCGACGTCGAGTTTCGCATCGCTGGCGGCGCCTCGGGGCTCCGGCTGGGCGAGCGCCTCCTCGATCGGCAGATGGCCGCGATGCCGGCCCGAGCGCCGCAGATGGTCGATCAGCTTGTAGCGCGCGATCGCATGGGCCCAGGCGGAGACCGGCACGGCCGGGTCATAGGTGTGCCGCGAAAGGTGAAGCGCCAGGAGCGTCTCCTGCAGCACGTCTTCCGCCTCCTCGGCGCCGGCGAGGCCGGCCCGGGCCAGATGGCCGCGGAGGAAGCCGCGCAGGCGCCCTCCGATCAGGTCGAGAAAGCGGCGATAGGCGCCGGCGTCGCCCTCAAGCCCGGCCATGAAGGCGGGGTGCAGCACGGCTTCGAAATCGTCGAGCGACACGGGGGGCGAAAGGTCCAGCAATGCGAGCAGCTGCTTTCCTTGCACGGGTTCCGCGCCTCTCACAAGCCGGCGAGCGGGCCTCGCGATCATCGCCGAACGCCGCTAGCCTCTCGCGCAGCGCCTGCGATGGGCGGGCCGCCGCGGAGCCGATCGATGATCCCACGCTGGCCCTTCTGGCTTGCCCTCCTCGGCCTCATGGCGGTCGGACCTGCCTCTGCGGCGCCTCTCGAGGCCTGTGGTGGCGACCAGGGCTGCCGCGTCGAGGGCGGGCATTACCGCGTGATCCTGCCCGACGACGCGAAGGCTGCCGCTCCGGTCGCTGCACTGATGTTCTTCCATGGCTGGCAGGGCTCGGCCGAGGAAACGGTGGCCGATCCCGGCCTGCGGGCGCTCGCGACGCGGCTCGGCGTCGCCCTGATCGCGCCCGACGGCGCGGGGCGCACCTGGTCCTATCCCGGCTCGCCGGGCCGTCATCGCGACGAATTCGCCTTTGTCGGCCGCGTACTCGACGACGTCGCCGCGCGTTTCCCGATCGATCCCCGCCGGATCATGGCTAGCGGCTTCTCGCAGGGCGGCTCGATGGTCTGGTATCTCGCCTGCCGGATGCCGGAGCGTTTCCGGGCCTTCGCGCCTGTCGCCGGCGCCTTTTGGGAGCCGCTGCCCGCCTCCTGCGCCGGGCCGCGGCCGGCGCTGATCCACACCCACGGTACGGCCGACGCAACCGTGCCGCTCGCCGGCCGGGCCCTGCGCGGCGGCTACCGCCAGGGGGATGTCTTCCGCAGCCTCGCCATTCTCGATCCGCAGGCGAGGGCGGTCGCGGTGGCGGACTTCGCCACCGGCCCGGACGCGCTCGCCTGCCTGCCGCTGAATGCGGCAGGAACGGCGCCTCTCGAACTCTGCCTGCATCCGGGCGGCCATGTCGTCGATCCCGCCTGGATCGAGCGGGCCTGGCGGCTGACGATGGGCGGCGAGGGGCCGCGACCCGATCACCTTTCCGTGAAGCGGTAACCCCGGGAGGCTGCGCCACGATTGTCAGCCTGAACCGCCGCCCTGGGCGTGTCGCCCGCGAGGAGTTGCCTGCATGACGATCCAGACCCCGCCGCCCGTTCCTACCTCGGCCGGCGCGGCCGGCCTGACGGGCGCGGACATCATCGCGGCGAGGCTGGCGGCGGCGGGCGTGACCCATGCCTTCGGCATTCCCGGCGGCGAGGTCCTGGGACTGGTCGATGCGCTCGGGCGCGCCGGCATCCGCTTCGAACTGGCGCGGCACGAGAACGCCGCGGGCTTCATGGCCGAGGGGCTCTGGCACGTCACGGGGGCGCTGCCGGTGCTGGTCGCGACATTGGGGCCGGGGGTCAGCAATGCGGTAACGGCGGTCGCCCATGCCCAGCAGGACCGCGTGCCGCTGATCTTCATCACCGGCTGCGTCGATCACGCGCTCGCCGAGAGCTACACCCATCAGGTCTTCGATCATCAGGCTGTGCTGCGACCGCTGGTCAAGGCGAGCTTCCGCGCCGCGCCCGGCACCGAGGCGCTGGTCGTCGACAAGGCGCTCGCCATCGCCCGCTCCGGCCGGCCCGGCCCGGTCCATATCGACCTGCCCATCGCCGTCGCCGAGGCCAAGGCCGTCGCTGTTCCGCCGCCGCCGGCCGCCATGGCGCCCGCGTGTGTGCCCGCCGACCTCGACCGCGCGGTGGCGCTGCTCGCCGGCGCGCGACGGCCGCTCGTGCTCGCCGGGCTGGACCTCGTCAACGAGAACGCGGCCACCTCGCTCGTGCGGTTGCTCGACAGGACGGGCGCGCCGCTGCTCACCACCTACAAGGGCAAGGGGCTGCTGCCGGAGGACGACCTGCGCGTCATCGGCGGCGTCGGCCTCTCGCCGAAGGCCGATGCGCTGGTCCGCCCGCTGATCGAGGCGGCCGATCTGATCGTGCTGGCCGGTTATGACCCGATCGAGATGCGACAGGGCTGGCGCAACCCCTGGCCGGCCGACAAGCCGGTCATCGACATCGTCGCCGAGGCGCTGCCGCATGGCATGCATGGCGCCACGCTGACGCTCGAGGGCCATGTCGGCACGATTCTCGACCGGCTGGCCGAGCGGCTCTCGCCCATGACTGTCTGGGACCAAGGCGAGCCGGCCGCGGTCCGCGCCGCCTTCCGGCAGGCCTTCGCCGCACCGGCGGAGTGGGGCCCGCATGCCGTCTTCGAGACGCTGCGGGAGGTCGCCCCATCCGGCACGGTCGCCACCGCCGATTCCGGCGCCCATCGCATCCTGCTCTCGCAGCTCTGGACCTGCGACGGGCCGCGCCGCCTGCTGCAGTCGACGGGGCTTTGCACCATGGGTTGCGCCCTGCCGCTCGCCACCGGCGCGGCGCTGGGCACCGGCCAGCCGACGCTCTGCTTCGTCGGCGATGCCGGGCTCGAAATGGTGCTGGGCGAACTCGCGACGCTGCGCGACCTCGCCGTGCCCGTCATCGTCGTCGTGCTGGTCGATGAGGCGCTCGGGCTGATCGCGTTGAAGCAGAAGCAGATGGGCCTCGCCCGCGCCGGTGTCGATCTAGGCCTCAGCGACTTCGCCGCCGTGGCACGCGCCTTTGGTGGCCATGGCGCGACTGTGGCGGACCGAGAAAGCCTCGCCCGCGAGGCGGCCGCCGCCTTCGCGCGGCCCGGTTTCAGCCTGCTCGCCTGCAGCATCGACGCCGCCGCCTACCAGGGGGCCTTCTGATGGCCGAGGCCGCCCGCCCATCGAAACGGCCGCGCGACGAGCGCCTCGACATCTTCCGCGGCCTCACCATGCTGATCATCTTCGTCGCCCATGTGCCGGCGAACAGTTGGAACGCCTGGATACCCGCCCGCTTCGGCTTTTCGTCCGGCGCCGAACTCTTCGTCTTCTGCTCCGGCTTCGCCAGCGCGCTCGCCTTCGGGGCGACCTTCGTCCGGCGCGGCTGGTGGCTCGGCACGGCGCGTATCCTGCAGCGCCTCTGGCAGGTGTACTGGGCCCATGTCGGCCTCGTCGTCGCGCTGGTGGCGCTGGCCGCGCTGCTCGACACGCTGGTCGGCAGCGCCGAGCTCGGGCGCCAGTTCGCGCCGCTGATGGCCGACCCAGAACGCGCGCTGCTGGGCCTCGTCACCCTGACCTGGCAGCCCGACTATCTCGACATCCTGCCGATGTATCTCGTCATCCTGGCGCTGATCCCGCTCGCCATCGCGCTGCGGCGGCTTCACCCCTGGCTGCCCTTCCTGATGGTGGCGCTGCTCTACGCCCTCGTCTGGACGGAAGGGCTCAACCTCCCCGGCAACCCCTGGAACGGCGCCGGCTGGTTCCTCAATCCCTTCGCCTGGCAGGCGATCTTCTTCATCGGCTTTTTCATCGCGATGAAGTGGCTGCCGGTGCCGCCGCTGCGCCGGCCGGCCCTGCTGCTGGCGGCGGGGCTGATCGTCGTCGCAGCGGTGCCGCTCTCCTTCTGGGGGATCCTGGAAATCTGGCCCGCGGCGCAGAGCTGGCGCGACATCCTGCTGCCGGGCGATTTCGAGAAGAGCAACCTGCACCCGCTGCGCATCCTGCACTTCCTCGCTTTGGCCTACATCGTCCTGAGCGCGATCGAGCCGGTGCGGGACCGGCTCGATTCAGGCCTGGGCCACCTGCTCATCCTGATCGGCCGGCAGTCGCTCGCGGCCTTCCTCGCCAGCATCGTGCTCGCGCGGCTGGCCTGGACGGCATCCGAGATGGCGGGCCATGACGCGGTCGTCGTCGCCCTGCTCAACCTGGCCGGCTTTGCGGCCTTGCTGGGCGTCGCCTGCGTCGTCGCATGGTTCAAGCGCGCGCCCTGGGCCGGCCCGCCGCCCGCGCCGCGCGAGGCTCCCGAGATGCCGGCCGCGTCGACATCACGCCTGCGTGAAGCGAGTTGAACGGCGGTTGATCGCGCCGCTGCGAAGTCCTTGTCGAGCGGCGGGGTCGGGCCTCGCCCAAAAGCCAGGAGCCGGCCATGTTCTTCGATTGCTGCGGTCACCGCATCGCCGTCGCCAATGACGAAGCCCGGCTCGCCTGGGACGCCACTCTCGAAGCGGTCCTGGCCCATGCCGCGGCCGCGCCCGAGCATCTCGGCCGGACGCTGGCGGCCGATCCGCGTTTTGCGCTCGCCCATGCCGCCAAGGGCCTGATGCTGCTCTCCCTGGCGCGCGCCGAACTGGTCGGCACCGCGCGGGATTGTCTCGCCCAGGCCCGCCGCGCCATCGCCGAGCGTCCGGTGACCACGCGCGAGACGGCTTTCGTCGAGGCGCTGGCGCAGTGGCTCGAGGACAGGCCGCGCCGGGCCGCCCGAGCGCTTGAAGCCGTTCTCGAGGAGCATCCCCGCGACGTGCTGGCGCTGAAGCTCTCCCACGGGATCCGCTTCATGCTCGGCGATCAGGGCGAGATGCTCGCCTGCCTGCGCAGGATCGTGCCGCGTTTCCCGGAGGACCACCCCTTCGCCGGTTACGTCTCCGGCTGCTACGCCTTCGCGCTGGAGGAACGCGGCTTCTACCGCGAGGCCGAGGCCGCCGGCCGGCGTGCCGTCGAGCGGGCGCCGCGCGACGCCTGGGGGCGCCATGCCGTCGCCCATGTTATGGAGATGACCGGCCGCACGGACGAAGGCGTCGCCTGGCTGGCCGACAGCGCCGGCTGGGCCCATGCCAACAATTTCCGCTTCCACATCACCTGGCATCTCGCCCTGTTCCGGCTCGAGCGCGGCGAGACGACGGAGGTGCTGCGGCTTTATGACGAGGGCATCCGCGCCGAGCAGACCGACGATTACCGCGACATCGCCAATGGCGCCGCGCTGCTGGCCCGCCTCGATTATGCCGGAGTCGATGTCGGCGCGCGTTGGGAGGAGCTGGCGGAGAAGGCCGAGGCCCGCCTCGACGACCGACGCCTCGTCTTCGCCGATCTGCATTACGCGCTCGCCCTGCTCGGCGCCGGGCGTGAGGAAGCGGCTGAAGCCATCGCCCGGTCGCTCGCCGCCGACAGCCACGGCCATGCCAGCGGCGAGCGCCGCGAGGCCGCCCGCGCCGGGGCGCTCGCCGCCTATGGGTTGATCGCGCTGCGCGAGCGGGACCATGCCGAGGCGGCCCGGCTCCTCGGCGCCGCCCGCGGCGGCCTCGTCGCGATCGGCGGCAGCCATGCCCAGCGCGATCTCTTCGAGCAGGCCTATATCGAGAGCCTGATCCGCTCCGGCGCGCGGGACCGTGCCGCCCATGTGCTGCGTGAGCGCTTGGCGCGCCGCGGCGGGCATAATCTCTTCGCCGGCCGCCGGCTCGCCCGCCTCGATACCACGCGAACCGGGCTGGCGGCGCTCGCGCTCGCCGCGACGCCCCTCGCCATCGCTCATTGAACGGGGACGGTGCCCATGTCCGACGTCACCCTGCCGGAAGCCTCGACACCCAACCGCCGCCGCCGGGCCGGTGCCCTCGTCGCGCTGATCGCCGGACTTCTCGCTGCGCTGTTCGTTCCCGGCGTCGCGATCGCGCCGGCCATGACGGGCAAGCCCGTCAACACGCTGGGCTCGGCGGAAGGCATCGCGATCCGCGGCTATGACCCCGTCGCCTATTTCCGCGACGGCGGCCCGCGCCGGGGCTCGCCCGAGCACGCCGTCCGCCATGACGGCGCGACCTGGCATTTCGCCAGCGCCGCCAACCGCGCGCTCTTCCTGGCCGATCCGGAGCGCTACAAGCCGGCCTATGGCGGCTTCTGCGCTTATGGCACCTCGCGCGGCTATCTCGTGAAGATCGAGCCCGAGGCCTGGTCGATCGTCGAAGGGCGGCTGTATCTCAACTATGATCTCGATGTCCGCGAGACCTGGTCGAAGGACACGAAGACCTATCTCGCGCGCTCCGAGCGGAATTGGCCGAACCTCACCGCGCGGGACATTCGCTGACGCACGTCAGTCCGCCGTCAGCGCCTCGACGGCCCGGCGGATGAAGGGCGCGGCGAAAACGACCACGGGCAGCATCATGGCCCATGACAGGAACCAGGCCGACAGCCAGCGCTGCAGGGCGGGCGCGGCCCCCGGAGCGGCTACGACCGCCACCCCCGAGGCGATGGCCGAGGTGAGCCCGGCTTGGATCACGCCGAAGAGGACATGCGCGTAACGCCTGGGGATGGCCATGGAGAGGGTTCCTCGGTCGGGTGATGCGTGGTGCAGGCCATTTTCGTGCCAGGCGATGTGGCGGCTCAGATCGAGCGCGTCAGCCCGCCATCGACCCGGATGTTCTGCCCGGTGATGTAGCCCGCATCCGGCGAGAGCAGGAACGCGATCGTTCCCGCAATCTCCTCGCTTCGGCCATAGCGCTGCATCGGCACGCGCTGGCGCCGCTCTTCCGTCGCCGGCAGGCTGTCGATCCAGCCCGGCTGGACGTTGTTCATGCGGATGTTGTCCGCGCCATACTGGTCGACGAAGATCTTGGTGAAGGTGGCGAGCCCCGCCCGCGCCATCGCCGAGGTCGGGAACATCGCTTCGGGCTCGAAGGCCCAGGCGGTGGTGATGTTGACGATCGTGCCGGATTTCTGCGCCTGCATGATCGGCGTCACCAGCCGGATCGCACGCACCGCGCTGAGAAAATAGACGTCGAGCCCGCGCTGCCAGTCCTCGTCCTTGATCTCGAGCAGCGGCCCACGAGGCCCGTGGCCGGCGCTGTTGACCAGCGCATCGATACGGCCCCAGCGCGCCATCGTCAGATCGACCAGGCGCTTGACGTCCTCGCCGGAAAGGTTCGAGCCGGTGACGCCCAGCCCGCCCAACTCGTTGGCCAGCGCCTCGCCCTTGCCGGAGGAGGACAGGATGGCAACCTCGTAGCCGTCCTTCGCGAGGCGGCGCGCGGTCGCCGCCCCCATGCCGCTGCCACCTGCGGTGACGATGGCGACTTTCCTGCTCATGCCCTGCTCCTCGCGCTGTCGGTCCGCTGTTCTAGCGTCTCGAGCGGCGCGATGGATAGGGCGGCCTGACCTCAGTAGCGGTCGTAGCGGCGATAGCCATAGCCGGGCGGCGGGCCGTAGCCGGGACGCCCGTAATAGGGCCGCGGTCCATAGCCGGGACGGCCGTAAGAGGGGCGGGGGCCGTAGCCGCGGCCATAGCCGGGGCCGCCGCGGCCGCGCTGCTGCTGACGCATCGTCTCCTGCATCATGTAGAGCCGCCGCTGCTTGGCCGCCGTCATGGCGAAGGTGAGGTCCAGCGTGTCGAGCTGCTGCGCCGTGGTGGCCGGCAGGTCCTGCGCGGCGCTGGCGGGCGCGGTGACTGCGGCCGTGGCCAGCGCGACGAGGCCGAAAAGGCCTGCGAGGGCGGAAAGCCTGCTCATCATTGATTCCTTTCGCGCCGCTTCATGCGGCCAGCTGTCAACCGGCGGGAGCACCGATTCGTTCCCTGTCGACCATTAGGGTCGCTATGTCGCCCCGCGGCAAGCGCGGCCGTCGCCGCTGCGGGTCCGGCCAATCAGCCGGGCTGAAAGGTCAGGCGGGCTGAGAGGGGCTGAGCCCTGCCCGGCTGCTGCGCGGCGTCGCCAGCAGGAGATGGGTCTCGGACGCCGCGATGCCGCCGATCAGCCGCAGGCGGGTCAGCACGGCATCGAGGGCCGTCAGGCTGTCGGTGCTGACTTCGGCGACGAGATCCCATTTGCCGCTGGTGGTGTGGATCGCGGTGATCTCGGCAAAGCCGCTCAGCGCCGTCACGACACGGTCCTTGGCCCGGCCCTCGACCTCGATCAGCGTGATGCCGCGCACCGGCGCCGAGACCACGTCCGCCCGCAGGATGACGGTGTAACCGACGATCTCGCCCGCCTGTTCGAGGCGCTCCAGCCGCGTTCGCACCGTAGCCCGCGAGACGCCGAGGTCGAGCGCGAGGTCCGAGATGGCGCGGCGCCCGTTGCGCCGAAGCAGCGTCACCAGGCGGCGGTCGAGATCATCCATTTCCGGTTCTGCCGTTATGAGAAGTCGAGAATTCCAAAACGATAGATTAAGCCTCCATTTCTGCCAATCTGACTTCTTCGTCCCGCCACCCCACCGGTCTAGACCCGCCGTTCGAGGGCGAGGGCGCGATGGATCGGACGAACTGCATTCTTCTCGGGGCCCCGGTCCAGGACGGCACCGGCCGGCTCGGCTGCGACATGGGCCCAAGCGCCTTTCGCGCCGCCGGCATCGGCGAAGCGCTGCGCTCGCTCGGCCATGGCGTCGTCGATCGCGGCAATGTCGCGCCGGCGCCGCTGCGCCCGTTGAGCCATCCCAATCCCGCCATCCATGCGCTGCCGGAGATCGTCGCCTGGACGGAAGTGCTGTCGCAGGCCGTCTACGACGCCGGCAGCGAAGGCATGCCGATCGTGCTCGGCGGCGATCACAGCCTCGCCGCAGGGACGCTCGCCGGCCATGCCCGCCTCGCCCAGGAGCGCGGCCGCAAGCTCTTCGTGCTCTGGCTCGACGCGCATCCCGACATGCACACGCTGGAAACGACCGAGAGCGGCCATCTTCACGGCGTGCCGATGGCCTATGCGCTCGGCCTGCCGGGTTTCGGCGGCCTCTTTCCCCCGCTCGCCGCCGCGCTTTCTCCCGAGCGGGTCTGCATGATGGGGCTGCGCAGCGTCGATCCGGCGGAGCGTCAGGTGCTCGCCGCCACGGGTCTGCGCGTTCACGACATGCGCGCCATCGACGAGAACGGTGTCGCGGCGCTGCTGCGCGGCTTTCTCGACGAGGTCGCGGCGCAGGACGGGCTGCTCCATGTCAGCCTCGACGTCGACTTCCTCGATCCCGACATCGCGCCCGGCGTCGGCACCACCGTTCCCGGCGGGGCCACCTTCCGCGAGGCGCATCTGATCATGGAGATGCTGCATGACAGCGGCCGCGTCGCCAGCCTCGATCTGGTCGAACTCAACCCTTTTCTCGACGAGCGCGGCCGCACGGCGCGGCTGATGGTCGATCTGACAGCCAGCCTGATGGGCCGCAGCGTGCTCGACCGCCCGACCCGGAGCTTCTGACGATGGATCGCAAGCTCAACCTCGTCCGCTTCGTCAGTGTCGACCGGATGATGCGCATCATCGGCGCCTGCGGCATCGAGTCGGCCCTGGCCGCGCTGGCGAGCGAGATCGAGGCCGACTTTCGGCGCTGGGAGCGGTTCGACAAGACGGCGCGCGTCGCCGCCCACAGCCGTACCGGCGTCATCGAGCTGATGCCGACCAGCGATGGCGAGCACTACGCCTTCAAATACGTCAACGGCCATCCCGGCAACACGCGTGACGGGCGCCAGACCGTGACCGCCTTCGGCGTGCTGTCGGATGTCGCCACCGGCTATCCGCTGCTGCTCAGCGAGATGACGATCCTGACCGCGCTGCGCACCGCCGCGACCTCGGCCCTGGCGGCGCTCCACCTCGCCCCGCCCGGGGCGCGCTGCATGGCGCTGATCGGCAACGGCGCACAGTCGGAGTTTCAGGCGCTCGCCTTCAAGGCGCTGCTGGGCGTCGACCGGCTGCGGCTCTACGACATCGACCCTGCGGCCAGCGCGCGCTGCGCCGCCAATCTCGCCGGCTACGGTTTCGACATCGCGCTGTGCGCCTCCGCCGAGGCCGCGATGCTTGGTGCCGAGATCGTCACCACGGCGACCGCCGACAAGGCCAACGCCACCATCCTCACCGACAACATGGTCGGGCCCGGCCTGCACATCAACGCCGTCGGCGGCGACTGCCCCGGAAAGACGGAACTGCATCCGGACATCCTGCGCCGCAGCGAGATCTTCGTGGAATTCCCGCCGCAGACCCGCATTGAGGGGGAGATCCAGCAGCTGCCGACGGATCATCCCGTGACCGAGCTCTGGCGCGTCGTTGCCGGCCAGCATCAGGGCCGGCGCGATCCGCGCCAGATCACGCTGTTCGACTCGGTCGGCTTCGCGATCGAGGATTTCTCGGCCCTGCGCTGGCTGGCCAAGGAAGCTGCGCGGCAGGGCGAGTATGATGAACTCGACCTCCTCGCCGACCCCGACGAGCCGCGCGATCTCTTCGGCATGCTGCTGCGAGCCCAACAATTGTAGTTAGGTCGACGGACAGCGGGCACGCCAGCAACTCGCGTAGCAGTAACGGACAGATCCGTACCCAGCCGCGCCCGACGCCGGTTGCCGTGCGCTAGGCGGCCCGCGGCACCGCACTGCCCAGCGGGCCGGCCGTGCCGGAGCGGTCGGCGCGAATCCGGAAGGTCTCGACCAGGGCCTGCAATGCCTCGGTGGCCTGCTGGAGGTCCGCAGCCACCTTCGCACTCTGGTCGGCGACCGAGGAGTTCTGCTGGGTCATCTCGTCCATATGGGCGACGACCCGCGCCACCTCCTCGATGCCATGGGCCTGCTCGCGCGAGGCGCTCTTGATCTCGTCGAGCGAGGCCGAGACGCTGGTCGAGGAGCCGACGATCTCGGACAGGGCGGAGCCCGCCTCCTTGACCAGCTTCACCCCGCTGGCGACCTGGACGCTCGAATTGTTGATCAGCCCCGAGATGTCCTTCGCCGCCTCGCCGGAGCGCTGGGCGAGCGTCCGCACCTCAGAGGCGACGACGGCGAAGCCCTTGCCGGCATCGCCGGCCCGCGCCGCTTCGACCGCGGCGTTCAGAGCCAGCAGATTCGTCTGGAAGGCGATGTCGTCGATCACCCGGATGATGTCGCCGATATCGGTCGACGCCTTCTCGATCCGCTCCATCGCGATGACGGCGTCGGTGACGATCGAGCCGCCGCGGTGGGCGATGTCGTTGGCGGCGGCGCCGAGGCCCGCGGCCTCCGTGGCCCGCTCGAAGCTCTGCTTGACAGAGGCGGCGAGCTGCTCGGTCGTCGCCGCGGTCTCCTCGAGCGAGGCGGCCTGCTCCTCGGTGCGCTGGGCGAGGTCGCGGCTGTCGGCGCCGATCCGGCGCGATCCGGTGGTGATCCGACCCGAGATCTGGCCGACGCTCTGGATCACGCCCGAGAAGGTGTCGAGCAGCGCGTTGACGCCGCGGCAAAGCTCGAAGATCGCGCCGCTCTTGCCTTCCAGCGGCACGCGCCGGGTCAGGTCGTTGCCCTGGGTTGCCGCGATCACCGAGCCTGTTTCCGCAACGGCGCCAGCCAGCGCCTCGGCCGCCTGCTTTGAGGCGGTGATGTCGGTGGCGTATTTCACCACCTTGTAGGCTTTGCCGAACGGGTCGAGGATCGGGTTGTAGCTCGCCTGGATCCAGACCTCGCGCCCGCCCTTGCCGATGCGCAGATACTGGTTCTCGTCATGCTCGCCGCGGGCGAGTTTCGCCCAGAACTGGCGATAGGCTTCGCTCCCGCGCTCAGCGGGCGCGACGAAGATGTCGTGCTTGCGGCCCTTGATCTCGGCGAGGGTGTAGCCGAGCGTCTTGAGGAAGTTCTCGTTTGCGTCGCGGATGGTGCCGTCGAGATCGAACTCGATCACGGCCTGCGCCTTCTGGATGGCGGCGATCTGGCCTTCCGCGTTCGAGACCATGGCCTTCATGGCGGTGATGTCGGTCGCGTATTTGATCACCTTGAACGGCTTGCTGCCGTCCGTGCCGCAGATCGGCGTGTAGGTCGCCTGGAGCCAGATCCGGCTGCCGGTCTTGGTGACGCGGGCGAACTCCGCCTGGAAGGCCTTGCCGCTGCGCAGATCGCGCCAGAAGCCCTGATAGGCCACCGAGGCGCGCTCCTCCGGCGGCACGAAGATCGAATGGTGCTTGCCGACGACCTCGGCGCGCTCATAGCCGACGGTCTTCAGGAAAAGGTCGTTGGCCTCGAGAATGGTGCCGTCGAGATCGAACTCGATCACGGCCTGCCAGCGCCGGATCGAGGAGGCTTCCGCCAGGGACTGCGTCGTCTTCCTGTTGAAGAAATTCATCGTTGGGTTCCTGACCGTTATGCCGCTGGGTCAGGAACCTTGGCGATTCAGGTTACCAAAGGATTGCAATCTGGTTCCATGTGGAACCATTTTGGCTCTGTTTCCCCGCGATGCCTCAGCGCAGCACGTTGGGCGGCAGGGGCGGCTCCGCGTTCAGCAGCGTGATCGTCACGCGCCGATTCTGCGGAATGTAGGGATTGTCGGGAAAGACCGGCTCGGTGTCGGCGCGCCCCGCCACGAAAGCGAAGCGGTCGCTCGGGAAGCCCGCACCGGAGAGGATCTCGCGCACGGCGAGCGCGCGGCCGGCGGTCAGGCTCCAGGCGTCGGTGGTTTCCATCGAGCCCGGCCGCGCGCTCGAGGTATGGCCGGTGACGGAGAGCCGGTTCGGCAGCCGGCGCAGCGTCGGCGCCAGTGCCTCGAGCACGCGGCGTGTGCGCTCATGCGGCTGCACCGATCCCTCGGGGAACATGGAGCGGCCGTATTCGTCCACGAGCGAGACGTTCAGCCCGTCCTTCGTCGGCTCGATCAGGATGTTGCGTGAGAGTTCGGAGATTTCCGGCATGGTCTGGAACGCCTGACGGATGCTGACCATGGCGCTGTGCAGGGACTGCTGGTTCGCCGCGGGCCGGCTGAGTTCGCGGTCCCAGCTGGTCCGGCGCGCGCCGTCATCCTGCCCGGAGGTGCCCATGGCCGCATCGCGCGGCGACGAGGATTTGTTGCCCGATTTGTCGAGAGCGGTGCCCATCAGCAGGCCGCCGGCGCCGCTGTTGCTAGGGCTGACCGCCGCGGGAGCGAAATACTCCGCCAAGCCGACCTTCTGCTCCTGCGTGGTCATGCTGATCAGCCACATCAGCAGGAAAAAGGCCATCATCGCGGTCACGAAATCCGCATAGGCGATCTTCCAGGCCCCGCCATGGTGGCCATGGGCGGCCTTCTTGATCTTCTTGATGATGATCGGCTGGACCGGCTTATCCATGGGAACCCCGCTGGAAAGGGAAAGAGGGTCAGGCGGGGAGATTGGCCGTCGACGCTTCAACTTCCGCGAAGGTCGGGCGGACGTCGCTCATCAGCGCCTTGCGGGCGAATTCGACCGCCATCACCGGCGGCTGGCCGGCGATATGGGCCAGCAGGCCGGCCTTGAGCGAGAGATAGTATTTCGACTCGGCCTCGAAGGTGCTCTTCAGCGAGGCCGCCATCGGGCTGAAGAAGCCATAGGCGACGAAGACGCCGAAGAAGGTGCCGACCAGCGCGCCGCCGATGAGATGGCCGAGCACCTCCGGCGGCTCGGTGATCGAACCCATCGTCTTGATCACGCCCAGCACGGCCGCGACGATGCCCAGAGCCGGCGTGCCGTCGGCGATCGACTGCATGGCCCCGACGATCCGCTCCTGCTCCTGGTGGTGGGTCTCCAGCTCCTCGTCCATCAGCGCGTCGATCTCATGGACGTTGTTGGCGCCCATGGTCAGCATGCGCATGTAGTCGCACACGAACTCGACCGCGTGATGGTTGTTGGCGAAGCTCGGGAAGGCGTTGAACAGCGACGAGTCGTGCGGATTCTCGATGTGCTGCTCGATTGCCAGCATGCCCTTCTGCTTGATCAGCTTGTAGAGCGAGTACTGCATTCCCAGCAGCTCGACATAGTCTTCCTGCTTGTATTTCGGCCCCTTCATCAGCGTGCCGAACATGGACGGCACGGCCTTGAGCACCGGGCCGGGATTGCCGATGACGAAGGCACCGATCGCCGCGCCGAGGATGATGACGAACTCGAAGGGCTGCCAGAGCACGCCGAGCTTCCCGCCCATCGCGGCATAGCCGCCGAAGACGCAGAGGATGACGATGATCGAGCCGACGATGAGCCGCATGGCGATTACTACCCTCGCGCCGCCGCAGGAAAAGCCCACGCGAAGCCACTGGTGATCCCGGAAACTCGCCGATTGAGGTTAATGGCGGGTTTAGAGCCGGGCTTCGCGCACCCTGCCGCGCCCCGATTAACGCTGCGTCACGGTGAAGCGGAGGCCGCCGCGGCGCCGCGCAGCCTTGCAAGGCCGGCCGCACCTCCTGCACGGGAGCTGACGCCGGAGGTCGTAGGAGCAGACCGGCCGGCGGCCGCAAATCCGGCTGATGGTCCAAGGCTTTGAGGGTTGCGGGCGCTCTTACGTCTCCGTCGGCGGGACGGGCTTTTCGACGATCTCGCGCATCAGCCATTCCACGAAAGCCTGAACCTCGGGATTGGCACGCTCCGCACGTCGATAGATCAGGCGATGGGCCACGACGCCGATGCCGGTCGGGCCGAGCGGCATGACGAGGCGGCCGGCGGCCAGCAGGTCGCGCGCCTGCAAGGTCGATTCGAGCGCGAGGCCGAGCCCGTCGACCGCGGCGGCCAGAGCGAGATGGGCGCGGTCGAACTGCAGGCCGCGGGCGCTCAGGGGCACGAAGGGCGCATGACGCGCGGCCCACTGGTCCCATGGAACCACGCAGCGCAGCGAGTGGATCAGCGGCACGCGCGCGATGTCGTCCGCCGTCTCCAGCCCATGAGTGGCCACGAAGGCGGGGCTGGCGAGCGGGACGATCAGCTCCTCGCCCAGCGCCACCGCCTCGCAATCCTCCGGAACGGGCCGCGCATACTGGATGTCGATGAGGATGCCGTCCTGCCCGAGCCGGGCCGGCTCATGGCTGGCGAAGAGCGCGACGTCGATGCTGGGGTGCTCGCGCAGGAACTGGCCGAGCCGCGGCATCAGCCAGAGCGTGGCGAGGCTGGGCGAGGCATGGATCGGCAGCCGCCTGACGCCGGCCCCGGAGGCGACGCGGATCGTCGCCGTCATCAGCCGCGCGAAGCTCTCGCCGATCGAGGCGGAATAGGTCAGCGCCTCCTCGGTCGGGACGACGCTGCGCCGCACGCGCAGGAACAGGGGCCGACCCAGCATGCCTTCGAGCGCGCGCATCTGGTGACTGATCGCCGAGGGCGTCAGGTTCATCAGCTTGGCCGCGCCCGAGAAGCTGCCCGCCTCCATCACGGCGCGGAAGGTCTGCAGCCATTGCAGCGGTGGCATTCCTCCGATCATCGATGAGCCCTATTCGTCGATCACGCCAAAATTCTTCGTTTTTCGCCCGAGCGAACCCCATGTTACGCCTGAAGCATGAGGAATGCAGCTCATCAAACGAAGCTGCGGCCCGCAGGGAGGAAAACGCGCCGGCAGCCGGCGCCAGGTGACGCGCAGCCGCGTACGCCACCGTCCTCCATGCGTGCCTCCTCCACAAACGGGATGTCCGGCCCCAATGGCCGGCCTGGCGAGGAAAGAACCGGCGCATGAACCTGCACAGACTGCTTCTCGAACGGAAAGCCGCCGGCAAGCCGGTCACCGTCGCCATCATCGGCGCGGGCAAGTTCGGCACGATGTTCCTCTCCCAGGCGCGCAGCACGGACGGGATGCACATCGTCGGCGTGGCCGATCTCAACACCGCCCGCGCCCGCTCGCAGCTGAAGCTGGCCTGCTGGCCGCAGGAGCAATATGCGGCGGCCTCCATCGACGATGCCCTGAAGAACGGCGCGACGCTCGTCACCGAGGATGGCGACGCGCTGATCGACCATCCCGGTGTCGAGGTCATCATCGAGGCGACGGGCGATCCGGGCGCCGGCATCCGTTTCGCGATGCGCGCCATTGCCAATGGCAAGCACATCGTCATGGTCAATGTCGAGGCTGATGCCTGCGCGGGGCCCCTGCTGGCGCGCAAGGCCCGCGAGGCCGGTGTCGTCTATTCGTTGGCCTGGGGCGATCAGCCGGCCCTGATCGCGGACCATGTCGACTGGGCCCGCGCGGCCGGCTTCCGCGTCGTCTGCGCAGGCAAGGGCACGCGCTACCACCCGACCTATCATCAGTCGACGCCCGACACGGTCTGGGACATCCTCGACAAGTACATGAAGATCAAGGATCGCAATTCGATCAACCCGAAGATGTTCAACTCCTTCGTCGACGGCACCAAGTCGGGCATCGAGATGACGGCCGTCTGCAATGCGACGGGGCTCGAATCCCAGGCCGAGGGCCTGTCCTTCCCGCCGGCGACCCGGTTCGAGCATGCCGAGATCTGCAAGCCGAAAGCCGATGGCGGCGTGCTCGAGCGGGCCGGCGTCACCGAAGTCACCTCCTCGGTCTATCGCGACGGCACGGATGTGCCCCACAGCCTGGTCATGGGCACCTATGTCGTCTTCGAATCCGACAGCGCCTATAGCGAGGAGTGCTTCCGGGAGTATTCGATGCTGCCCGACAAGAGCGGCCGCTATGCCTGCCTCTACCGGCCGATCCACATGATCGGGCTCGAACTCGGAATCTCGGTCGCCTCGGCAGCGCTGCGCCACGAGCCGACGGGCGCGCCGATTTGCTTCAATTCCGACGTCGTCGCCACCGCCAAGCGGGACCTCAAGGCCGGCGAGATGCTGGATGGCGAGGGCGGCTTCTGCGTCTGGGGCAAGCAGACACCGGCCAAGACCTCGCTGGCAGAGGGCTATCTGCCGCTCGGCCTCGCCCATCGCGTCAAGCTCAAGCACGACATCGCGCTGGGCCAGCGACTGAAATGGTCGGACGTCGCCTTCGATGCCGACGATGCCGCGGTCAAGGTTCGCCGCGAGATGGAGGATCACTTCCGGGGCTGACGCCGCCCCGGCCCAGCAGTGCAGACCGGCGAGAGCCCGAGATAACGGGCCGGCCAAACCGTCCAGGGAGGACATCATGACCAAGATCAGAGCAGACCAGCCGACCCGCCGGACCGTCCTGGCAGGAGCCGCGCTCGGCGCGGGCCTCATCGCCATGCCCGGCATCCTGCGGGCCCAGCAGCTGAAATGGATCGGCGCCTCGGCGACGCCGCAGACCGACTTCATCGCCCAGAGTCTCGACGTGTTCGCCGCGCGCGTGAAGGAGCTGACCAAGGGCCAGATCGACATCGCCTCGCACCATGCCGGCGCCCTCGGCGGCGAGCGCGAGAATGTCGAGGGGCTGCTGCAGGGCTCGATCCATGTCGCGACGCCGGGCGCCGCCCTGCTCGCCGGCTGGTACAAGCCGGCCGAGGTCTTCACCTATCCCTATCTGTTCAAGAACGTCGCCCACAAGGACAAGGTCATGACCGCGATCATGACCGAATACGGCAACGACGTCGCGGCGCAGGCCAAGCTGCGCCCACTCGGCGCCATCCCGCGCATGCCGCGCCAGCTCTCCTCCAGCCGCGTGGTCAAGACGCCGGCCGATCTCAAGGGCTTCAAGATCCGCGTGCCCGAGACGACGATGTGGCGCCGGACCTTCGAGCGCTTCGGCGCCTCGCCGACGCCGCTGCCCTGGCCGGAGGTATTCCAGGCGCTGAAATCGGGTGTGATCGAGGGTCAGGAGAACCCGATGGCACTGACCTTCAACGGCGGCATCTTCGACGTGAACAAGAACCTCGCGCTGACCGAGCACATGATGCAGGACAACATGATCGTAATCTCGGAAGCGAGCTTCCGTGCGGTCAGCGAGGACCAGCGCAAGGCCCTCGTCCAGGCCGCTCGCGACATGGAGGATACGCTGCGTCCGAAGGTGATCGCCGACGACGACCGCATTCTCGGCCTGGTCAAGGCCAAGAACATCGCGATCAACGATGTCGACAAGGACGCCTTCCGCAAGACGCTCGAAGGCATGGAGACCGAGTTCGCCCATGTGAAGAAATGGGTCGACCGGATCAAGACGATCGCCTGATCACCGGATCGCCACCGTTGCCGGGCCCGCCGCGGGCCCGGCACCTTGTCCTCTCGTGACGGGATTGCTATGCAGCCTCTGACCGGCCTGCCTGCGCTGTGGCGCAGGCTCTGCGACTTTTGCGACTGGATCGCCCGCGCCATCGTCGGCGGCTCCATCGCGGCCATCGTGCTGATCACGATCGCGGCGGTCTGGTACCGCTACGGGCTGGAGCGCCCGCTGTCCTGGACGGAGCAGGTCTGCCGGATCCTGTTCGTCTGGTCGGTCTTCGCGGGTGCGGCGGTGCTCTACCGCAACATGCTGCACATCGCGATCGACATGTTCGTGCTGATGCTGCCGCAGCGGCTGCAGACGCTGGTGCTCTGGCTCAACCAGGGGCTCATCCTGCTGCTGTCCGTTCTGATGCTCTGGTTCGGGCTGCAGATCTCGATCGGCACGCTCGGTCAGACCTTCGGGGCGCTGGAGATCAGCCCCGCCACCTTCTATTTCGCCGCGCCCTTCTGCGCCGCGCTGATGATCGTGTTCTGGGTCGAAAAGCTGTTCGATCCGGCCCGTCGCGATCCGCTCGGCGACGTTCATCTCTAGACGGGCATCTCTAGGAGACGATCCCCATGGCCGGCGTCCTGATGCTCTCCTTCGGCGTGATGATGCTGCTGGGCCTGCCGATCGCCTTCGCGATGGCGCTGGCCGCCGTCATGACGATCGCCAACCACCCGACACTGCCCTTCTCGGTCTTCGTGCAGCGGGCGCTGATCGGTGCGGATTCCTATTCGCTGCTGGCGATCCCGTTCTTCATCCTGGCCGGCAACATCATGAATGTCGGCGGCATCACCGCCCGCATCATCAGCTTCGCCAATGCCTGCGTCGGCCGGTTCAGCGGCGGGCTCGGCCTCACCACCGTGATGTCCTGCATGGTCTTCTCCGGTGTGTCCGGCTCGGCGGTGGCGGATGCGACGGCGCTGGGCAAGGTGCTGATCCCGGGCATGAAGCGCTCCGGCTACGACCCCGGCTACGCCGCCGCCATCACGGCCTCGGCCTCGGTGATGGGGCCGATCATCCCGCCATCGATCCCGCTGGTGATCTACGCCCTCTCGGTCGGCAAGGGCGTGTCCGTCGCCGCCCTGTTTCTCGGCGGCGTCATTCCCGGCCTCCTGCTCGGCGGCGGTCTCGCCGTCGTCGTCTATCTGATCTCGCGCGCCCGGAAATACCCGGTCCACGAGGCGGTGCCGATGCGCGAGGTGCTGCGCTCCGGCAGCAAGGCGATCTGGGCGCTGATGATGCCCTTCGTCATCCTGTTCGGCGTCACCGGCGGCGTCGTCACGGTGACGGAGAGCGCGGCCGTGGCGGTTCTCTATGCGCTCTTCGTCGCCATGGTCATCCATCGCGAACTGTCCTGGCGCCAGCTCTGGAGCATCTGCGTCCAGAGCGGGCTCGATTCCGCTGTGGTCATGATCATCATCGCCTTTGCCGCCGGCTTCGGCTGGCTCATGGCGGTGAGCGGCCTGCCGCGCGAGATTGCCGCGTGGATCGGAGCCTTTTCGGACAATCCCTGGGTCATCCTGATCCTGATCAACGTGCTGCTGCTGATCGTCGGCTGCTTCATGGAAGCGATCGCGGCCATGATCATCCTGATCCCGGTGCTGATCCCGATCGTCGAGGCGGTGGGGATCGACCTCGTTCATTTCGGGCTAGTGATCGTCTTCAACCTGATGCTCGGCCTGCTGACGCCACCCGTCGGCATTCTCCTCTACATCTGCGGGAACTTCGCCCAGGTGAAGATCGAGCGCGTCGTGCGGGAGGTGCTGCCTTTCCTGGGCGTCGGCTTCGGCGTGCTGGCGATCATCACCTTCGTTCCGGAAGTCGTCCTCTGGTTGCCACGGCTCGTGTTGCAGTGACCCGCGCTGCGAGGATGCGCGAGAGCCTCTCTTCGGCGGAGCGCCTCTTCGCGCCTGAGCACGCACAGTGCCGCTGGGGCGGCGCGGCGTTCCCTCGCCAGGACCATGCGCGGCCGGCGGTGCAGGCGGTCGCGACGCCGTCAGAGGCAATGCGCCGGTAGCAGCACGGGCGCCCCGGTGACGGCAAGCCCGCCGAGACCGGCCCAGCCGCCGACGAGCCAGGCACGCCGCAGCACCGGATCGGCGGTCGTGCCGCGGGCGCGCAGTGCCTGGCGTAAAGGCAGCAGGCTCAGCGCCAGACAGGACAACCAGAGCGGTATCAGCAGCCCGTTCAGCAGCGTGAAGGGGCCAAGCAGGAGGCGCTCGTCCCAGCCGAGGCCGCAGCCAAGGCCATGGGCGGCGTAGATCGCGTTGAAGCCCAGGGCCCAGATCAGCAGGCCGGCGAGGAGGCGCATCACCACCGCCATGACGCCCCCGCTGGCAGGGCGATGGCGGCGAGCGAGACGATCATCGCGAGCACGCCATAGCGGAGCCAGAGCCGCGCCACCCGCGGCTCGAGCAGCCGGGCCGGCGAGACATAGCCCTGCGCCAGTCGCCGGCGGACGAAGAGCAGCATGACGAGCGCGATCAGCCCATGCACGGCGCCATAGATCAGCAGCACCCAGACAACCGCGCCATAGGCATGGCTCTGCGGGCTCGGCAGGCCGAGCCAGCCGAAGGCAGCCAGCGCCGCCAGGCCCGCGGCCAGGCCTGCGGCCGCGACAGCATAGGCGGCCCGAGCCCGGTCGAAGCGCCTCTCACTCGCGGCAGCGAGAGCGGTGTGGTCGGCCAGAAGGGCAGCCAATCCTCCCGCCAGGGCCAGGGTTCCTGCCATGAGCGAGGGCTGCGCCAGCACGGGCGGAGGCCATCCCGCGCCGACGGTGGCGAGAAAGGCGTAGCCGAAGAGGAGCGAGGCGAAGAAGGTCGCGTCCGTCACCAGCGCGAACATGCTGCCCCACCAACCCGGCGCCTCTGCCGATTCATGATGAGGCACGGCGCACTCGCCACGGCCGAGCGGAATGGGACCCAGATCGGCCCGTGTTCCCAGTCCGGCCGCCCAGTGCCATCCGAGGACGACGAGACCCGCCAGCGCCACCGGCGCTGCCATGTAGAAGCCGAGCAGCAGCGAGAGGAAGAAGCCCCCCGTGACGGCCGCCGTCACGATCGGCAGCCAGGAATTGCCGGGCACGATGACGATCTCGCTGACCGCGCCCGAGACGATGTCGACGCCGGTCGTCTCGCGCAGCCCGTCGCGGGTCCGCCCGAGATAGCCTTCGCCCTGGGCGAGGCTTCGGGCCAGCGCATGGCGCCGGTCGAGCGGCTCGCGGCTGTCGACCTGCGGAAGGCTGGCGAGGTTGTAGCTCGGCGCCGGGATCGGCAGCGCCCATTCGAGCGTACCCGCCCGCCAGGGATTGCGTCCGGAGCGCCGACCGAACAGCGCCGCGAGGCTGAAATCGATGACGGCGACGGCGACGCCGATCGCCATGATGAAGGAGCCGACCGAAGAGAGCAGGTTGGGCCAGTCCCAGCCGAGGCCGGTCTCGTAGCTGGAGACACGCCGCGGCATGCCGAGCAGCCCGGTCAGATGCATCGCCAGGAAGGTCAGGTTGAAGCCGGCGAAGATCAGCCAGAAGGCGAGCTTCCCGAGCAGCGGGTGGCTCCTGCGCGCGATCAGGCGCGGCAGCCAGTAATGCAGCCCGGCCAGCATCGGGAAGACGAAGCCGCCGATCAGGACATAGTGCAGATGGGCCGTGACGAAGGCGGTGTCATGGACCTGCCAGTTCAACGGCACCATGGCGAGCATCACGCCCGTCAGCCCGCCGATCAGGAAATTGAAGAAGAAGCCGGCGATGTAGAGCATCGGCAGCCGCATCTGCGGCTGCCCGGCCCACATCGTCGCCAGCCAGGCGAAGAGCTGGACCACGGTGGGCACCGCCACCAGCGCCGAGGCCGCCGAGAACAGCGCCAGCGCCAGATGCGGGATGCCGGTCGCGAACATGTGGTGGACCCAGAGCCCGAAGCTGAAGAAGCCGAGCACGAGGATTGAGCCCACGACCCAGGCATAGCCGACCAGCGGATGGCGGACCATGACCGGCAGGACGGTCGAGATCACCCCGGCCGCGGGCAGGAAGATGATGTAGACCTCCGGATGGCCGAACAGCCAGAACAGATGCTGCCAGAGCAGCGGGTGGCCGCCCCGCGCCGGATCGAAGAAGGGCCAGCCGAAGGCGCGCTCGATCTCGAGCAGCGTGGAGGCCAGGATCAGCGGCGGAAACCCGACCACCATCATCAGCGCCGTGACCAGGATGTACCAGGCGAAGATCGGCATCTTGCCGAGCGACATGCCCGGCGCGCGCAGCTTGAGCACGGTGACGGTGATCTCGATCGAGGCGCAGACGGCCGAAATCTCGACGAAGGTGATGCCGAGCAGCCAGACATCGGCATTGATGCCGGGCGTGTAAGTCTTCGATGCGAGCGGCGTGTACATGAACCAGCCGCCGTCGGGCGCCAGCCCCAGCGCCATCGCGGCGAGCAGGATGAAGCCGCCGAAGAGATAGCACCACCAGCCGAAGGCGGAGAGGCGCGGAAAGGCCAGGTCGCGCGAGCCGAGCAGCTTCGGCAGCATGTACATGGCGAGCCCCTCGAAGAAGGGGATCGCGAACATGAACATCATCAGGCTGCCATGCATCGTGAAGATCTGGTTGTAGATCTCTGGCCCGACGAAGGCCGAGCGCGGCGTCGCCAGCTGCGCCCGGATCAGCATGGCGAGGATGCCGCCGACGGCGAAGTAGACACCCGCCGCGACCATGAAGCGGATGCCGAGATCGCTGTGATTGACGTTGGTGAGAACGCCTTTCCAGCCGCTCTGCCGCCGCCAGATCGCATCGAGTTCGGCGTGGAGCTTGAGCGCGCTCATGGACGGTCTCCGCCAGCGAGCTTCGCCCAGGCCGCCTCGTCATGGGCGAGGACGCTGAAATTCATGACACTGTGGCCGGTGCCACAGAACTCGGCGCAGACGCCGCCATAGCGCCCCGGTACGTCGGCGCGCAGCAGGATGCGGTTGCGGCTGCCGGGGATGGCGTCGATCTTGCCGCCGAGCCGCGGCACCCAGAAGCTGTGGATCACATCCGCGCTGGTGACGAAGACCTCGACGCTGCGCCCGGCCGGGATGTCGAGCACGTCGGCGCGCGTGACGGAACCTCCCGGGCCCTGGCGGGTAAACTCCCAGCGCCATTGTCGGGCCTGCGCCTCGACGCGGAGCGCCGGCACCTCGCGGGCGCCGGTGATGCGCTCGCCGAGCACCACCGCATAGACCGTGGCGACGCTGAGCAGGACCAGCGGGAAGACCAGTCCGCCGCCGACGAGGAACAGGCGCAGCGACGGCGCCGGCCTGCGGCGACGGCGCCAGGCCAGGAGGAACAGCCCGAAGATGACGACGAAGGACAGGATCGAGAGCGCGAGCAGCACGGTCATCAGCGTGAGGATGCTGTCCGCCGCCGGGCCGGCAGGATCGAGCACGGAGAGAGGGCCTCTGCACGCCCCGCAAGCGATGCCGGCCGTCGCGATGGGGGCGAGGCGATGAGCCCGCCGCGCCCCGACACCGACCAGGCGCTGGATCCGCTGCATGCGGAAAAGGTGCTGAGCGATACCGACACCCGCGTCGCCGTCGCAGGCCACCCGATCCATGCGATGTTGGTTGCCTTCCCGATTTCGCTGACGATGTGCACGCTCGGCGCCGACCTGTTCTACTGGTGGACCGGCGACATCTTCTGGACGCGCGTCGCGCTCTGGGCGATCGGTGCCGCTTTCCTGATCGGACTGCTGGCGGGGCTTTCGGGCACCGTCGAACTGCTGCTGGTCCCGGGTATCCGAACGCGCCCGCCGAGCTGGACGCATTTCGTCATCGCGGTCGCGCTGCTCAGCATGCTCGGCGCCAATTTCGGCTACCGGCTCAGCGGCTACGAGGACGCGGTGCTGCCATTCGGCATTCTGCTGTCGGTGCTGTGTGCCGGTTTCACTGGGCTGACGGGCTGGCATGGCGGGAAGCTCGTCTTCGACTACCGGCTCGGCGCCGGCGGCAGCAAAAGCTGACGGTTGAGGGGCTGCTGCAGCCAGTCCGGCATCAGCGCGGCGTCGAGATGCGGCTTGGCGAGCACGACGAGCAGGATCGCGGTCATGATGGCGAGGCCCGCGGACAGCAACAGCGCCGGCGGCACGGCGGGGCGGACATAGCCCTCTTCGCCCAGCCGCGCGACGCAATGCCCGACATAGGTGTGCAGCACGACCAGCCCGCCGATCAGCGCCAGCTTGGCGAACATCCAGGGCTCGAACACCCAGCGGGCGAAGATCAGGCTGCCGCCCGCGATCGTGGCGAGGACGGCGGCCGGACTGACGCAGAAATTATAGCCGAAATGGGCGAAGATCCGCATCCGCGCCGCCTCGCCGGCCCGCACGGGATTGTCGGCCCGCGCCAGCAGCAGGGGCAACAACAGCAGGCCGCCGCACCAGACCAACAGGGCGGTGATGTGCAGGAATTTGAGCCAGGCGATCATGGGAAGGCCGCCCGGTCGAGCCGCCTGGCAGTCCACAGGGCATAACCGCCATAGATAAAGAAGGCCGGCACCCACATCAGCAGCCCGGCGAACTGCTGGTCTTGCAGCGGATCGAGGCCCCAGAGCAGCGCGCCCGCGGCGTGGACCGGGTAGAGCGGTGTCGGGGCGAGTGTGAGCAGCGCCCCCAACAGGCCCATTTGCCCGGCCCCTGCCGCGATCGCCAGCAGCGCCGTCACCGGCGTGGTCCGCGCCGACATCACATTGCGCCAGAACCAGACGAAGCTCGCCAGCAGGAACACCTGCATCAGCCAGTAGAGGCCCCCGTCGCGATAAAGCGCCTCATAGAGCGCCGGCCAGTGCCACAACCACAGCGCAAGGCTCGACAGACCAAGCGGCGCCGCAACGCCGGAGGGCCGCCCTGCCGGGAATGCGACAGCCAGGAGCGGCGCGGCCAGCGCAGCCAGGGCCAGATGATGCAGGCCCCGCGCTGCAAACAGCGCCGAGGCGAGCGCGCAGAGCGGCGACACGAAAACGATGGTCAGCACCGCGACCGCGGCAAGCCCCGCGAGGCGGCACCGGTCCCGCAGACCTAGGGCGGCTGCGGCAGCCAGCGCCAGCACCATCAAGAGGGGAGGGTCGAAATTCCAGGTGGCAAGGAGATCGGCGGGGGCGGGTGGCAGCCCGCAATAGGGAACGACACTTCCGACCGACACCCGAACCACCTCCCCGGACCGCGCGACCCCGGCCAGGGAATGGGGTCACCAGTCAGGAATACGCGAAGCGCCGCGCGAGGTTCCCTAAGCTGGGGGTCCCGATCGCTGCTTGAAACGGTCGTGCTTGCGGGCGGCGCGCGCCTTCACACGTCCGTGACCTCCCGGAACCAGCGCGTGATCCATCAGTAGGGTCCAGAGTTCCTCGCACCAAAGGCAAGCCGTTCGCATGACCTATCAACACGCCCGGTTCGACCGGCATCGCCCGATCGACCTCGTCTCGTCGGCCTTGCTGTCGTTTCCCGTCGCCTGCTTCACGCTCACGGTTCTCACCGACGTCGCCTACTGGCAGACGCTCAATCTGCTGTGGCTGCATTTCTCGGAATGGCTGCTGTTCGCCGGTCTGGTCTTCGGCGCGTTTGCGCTGCTGACGCTGGCGATCGATTTTGCCGTCCACCGCGTCCGGCCGGCCTGGTCGGCTGTCCTCGCCGGGATCGTGGTTCTGCTGCTCGCCACGCTCAACAGCTTCATCCACACGGCCGATGGCTGGACCGCGGTCATGCCATACGGGCTGACCGTGTCGGTGCTGACCGTCGTCGTGATGATCGCCACCGCCTGGCTGGGAGCGCGCCATGACTGAGACTTCCCGCCTGTCCCTGATCGCACTCGCGTCCAGCTGCCTCGTTCTGGCGGGCTGCAACGACGAGAGCTTCGACGTGTCGAAGCAGTACGGACCCGATCCGGTGCTGCCGGCTCCGAGTTCGGACCTGCTGCCTGCTCTCAAGGTGGCCGAGGTGGTCGGCTGGCGCGATGGCCAGGCCCCGCGCGTGCCGGAAGGTCTCGTGGTAACCCCCTTCGCGAAGGGTCTCGCCAACCCCCGGACGGTGCATACCCTGCCGAATGGCGACGTGCTCGTCGTTCAGTCGAAGGCTCCGCCCGGAAAGCCCATCAACCGTCCCAAGGACATCATCCGCAACTTCATCATGTCGATCGCTTCGGGCAGCCCGGAAGGGCAGCCGGAGACGAACCGGATCACGCTTCTGCGCGACACGGACCGCAATGGCACGGTCGACGAGCGCGTCGAGCTGCTCACGGGGCTCAATTCGCCCTTCGGCGTCGCCTGGTACGAGGACACGCTCTATGTCGCCGCGGCCGATGCGATCCTGAGCTATCCCTATGCGCTCGGGCAGACCGCGATCGACGCGCAACCGACCGTCCTGACGCCGTTACCGGGCGGGCCGATCAACCATCACTGGACCAAGGATCTCGCGCTCAGTCCCGACGGCCGCTTCCTATACGCGTCGGTCGGCTCCAATTCCAATGCCGGCGAACGCGGGCTGGAGGCCGAGAAGGGCCGGGCCGCGATCTGGCAGGTTGATCGCCGCACGGGGTCGGCGCGCGTCTTCGCATCGGGTCTGCGCAACCCGAACGGGCTGAACTTCCATCCCGAAACGGGCCAGCTCTGGACCGTCGTCAACGAGCGCGACGAACTCGGGGGTAATCTCGTGCCGGATTATCTGACCTCCGTTCGCGAGGGGGCCTTCTACGGGTGGCCCTGGAGCTACTACGGCCAGCATGTGGACCAGCGCGTGGTTCCGCCACGTCCCGATCTGGTCGCGAAGGCGATCTCGCCGGATTACGCGCTGACGAGCCATGTCGCTGCGCTGGGGCTGGCCTTCACCCATGATTCCGCCATGCCGGCGGCCTATCGCAACGGCGCCTTCGTCGGCAACCGCGGCAGCTGGAACCGCAATGCCTTCAACGGCTACAAGGTGATCTTCATCCCCTTCGAGAACGGTCGCCCCACCGGCATGCCGCGGGATGTCGTGACGGGGTTCCTCGAGGGCGAACAGGCGCGGGGGCGGCCGGTCGGCCTGGCGATGGACGGGACGGGCGCGCTGCTGATTGCCGACGATGCCGGCAACACGGTCTGGCGCGTCGCGGCAGCGGATGGATCGACCACCCCCCAGCCGATCCCTACGGACCGCGTCACGGCCCAGGCCGCATCGGCGCCGCAGAATGCCGCGGCGCCGGATTCGAGGCGTCCGACCGGCGAGGCCCCGCCAGTCGGCGCGCGGTCCCAGCCGCCGCAGACCGACATCGCACCGGCGGTCGGCCCGGAAGACGGTGCCGGGGCGGCACAGGGACCAAAACCGACGGCGCCGTGAGCGCGTATACCGACACGGAAAGCCGCGCCATCATGGCGCATGCCCAAGCCGGACCTTCACACCGGGCCGGCGCGTTACCTCTGTATCGTTGAAAGGAGACGTCATGACCTGGGAAACTCCCACCATCGAAGCCATCGCTTGCGGCATGGAAGTCACGGCCTACGCGCCGGCGACCGAGAGCCATGAAATCGCCAGCCATGAGATCGCCAGCCTCCCCGCGCAGCCGACCGCCGACACGCGGGCCGACTGACCATCGATGAAGGCCGTCGTCCTCGGTTCCGCTGCGGGCGGCGGCTTTCCACAATGGAATTGCCGCTGCGCCAATTGTGCTTTGGCCTGGGCCGGTGACCCGCGGGCGTCCTGGCGGACGCAATCCTCACTTGCTCTCGTGGATCGCGATGAGGCGATCCTCGTCAACGCCTCCCCCGACATCGGCCAGCAGCTGCGCGCCACGCCTGCCCTCTGGCCGCAGTCCGCGCGGCACTCCCCGATCGCCAAGGTTGTCCTGACCAGCGCGGAGATCGATCACGTCGCCGGGCTGTTGTCGCTGCGCGAGCGCCATGCCTTTCAGATTTGGGCGCTGGACCCTGTCCGAGCCGCCATCGCGGATAATCCGATGCTGCAGCCTCTGCAGGCGGACTGGGCCGCGCTCCGCGCGGATGCCCCGATCCCGGCTGGAGACGAGACCGAAATGACGCTGTTTCCGGTGCCCGGCAAGGCGCCGCTCTATCTCGAGACACCCGAGCCTGAGACCGGCAGCGAGGACGGCGAAACGGCCGGTCTGGTGGTGAGCCGACGCGGGACGCGCCTCCTTTACATCCCCGGCTGTGCGACGCTGAGCGACGGGGTGCGCGTTCAAGCCGAGCGGGCGGACATCGTCCTGTTCGACGGCACGCTCTTCGAGGACGACGAGATGATCAGGTCTGGCCTCGGCGAAAAGACCGGTCGCCGGATGGGGCACATGCCGATGTCCGGTCCGGGCGGCTCGCTCGACTGGCTCGCAGCGCTCCCGGCGTCGCGCAAGATCTACACCCACATCAACAACACCAACCCGGTTCTCATCGAGGGCTCGCGCGAGCGCAGGCTCGTCGAGAGCGCCGGCGTCGAGATCGCCCGGGATGGCATGGAGATCCCTCTGTGAGCCTGCTTTCACCTGACGCCTTTCTGGACAGGCTCCGCGATGTCGGCGCACGGCGCTATCACGACCGGCATCCGTTCCATCAGCGTCTTCATTCCGGACGCTGCACCAGGGGCGAGGTGCAGGCCTGGGCGCTGAACCGCTACGCCTATCAGGCCGCCATCCCCCGCAAGGACGCCACGCTCATCGCCCGCCTGGACGATCCCGCTCTGCGGCGGGCCTGGCGCCAGCGCCTCGTCGACCATGACGGTGGGGCCGATGGTGAGGGCGGCATCGAGCGCTGGCTGCGCCTCTGCGAAAGTCTGGGATTTGCGCGTGCGGACGTCGTCGCGTTCAGAGGCGTTCTGCCGGCGACGCGGTTCGCGGTCGGCGCCTATGTCGAATTCGTCCGTGAGCGTCCGCTGCTCGAGGCCGTGGCGTCGTCGCTGACCGAACTCTTCTCGCCGCAGGTGATCAAGACGCGCGTCGCGGGCATGCTCGCCCATTACGACTTCGTCAGCGCCGAAAGCCTGAGCTACTTCACGGCCCGCCCCGAGCAGGCATCGCGCGATGTCGAGAGTGCGCTCGCCTATGTCACGGCCCACGCCACCACACCGGCCGATCAGGAGGCGGTGGTCGCTGCCCTCGAATTCAAATGCGACGTTCTCTGGGCGATGCTGGATGCGCTCGACCATGCCTATGGCGAGCCAGGGCAGATTCCGCCCGGCGCATTCGAGCCTGAATCGTGACCGATGCCGGATCGAAGCCCCGGCTGGCGGCGGGTGTGCGCATCCGGGAGGATCGCGTCCGCGGCGGGCATAATCTGCTGGCGCCCGAGCATGTGCTGCGGATCAACGCATCGACGGCTGCGATCCTGGCGTTGTGCGATGGACAGCGCTCGCTGCCGGAGATCGTCGATCACCTCGCGCGCGACTATGCCGCCGACCGGACCCGGATCGAACGCGACGTCACCGCGCTGCTCGGCGATCTCGCCTCCCGAGGTCTGATCGACCCATGAGCGCCCCGGCCCCCTTCGCACTGCTGGCCGAGCTGACGCATCGCTGCCCGCTGGCCTGCCCCTACTGCTCCAATCCCCTGGAGCTCGATCGCAAGGCCGACGAACTGGCGACCGCCGACTGGATCCGCGTCTTCGAGGAGGCGTCCGACCTCGGCGTCCTGCAGCTTCATCTCTCCGGCGGCGAGCCCGCGGCGCGCCAGGATCTCACCGAGCTCGTCGCGGCCGCTGCGCGGCATGGGCTGTACTCGAACCTGATCACCTCCGGCATCGGGCTTGATCGCGATCGGCTGGCTGCGCTGGCCCAGGCCGGGCTCGACCATGTCCAGCTCTCGATCCAGGACACCGACGCAGGCAACGCCGACCGGATCGCCGGCTTGGCCGGCTCGCACCGGCGCAAGCGCGCCTTCGCGTCGATGGTCACCGAGGTCGGCTTGCCGCTGACGATCAACGCCGTTCTGCATCGCGGCAACCTGGCCCGCATGGCGGCCATGGTCGACGAGGCGATCGGCCTGGGCGCGCGGCGGATCGAGCTGGCACACACGCAGTATTACGGTTGGGCCGCCCGCAATCGCGAGGCCCTGATGCCGGAGCTGACGGACGCTGTAGCGGCGAGCGCGACGGTGGCCGATCTTCGCGAGCGCACGGCCGGCCGGATCACCATCGACTACGTCCCGCCCGACCATTTCGCGCGCTACCCCAAGCCCTGCATGAACGGCTGGGGTCGCCAGTCGCTGAACGTGACGCCGCGCGGGCTGGTTCTGCCATGCCATGCCGCGCAGACGATCACCGGCCTGTCGTTCTGGAACGTACGCGATCGCTCCCTTGCGGAGATCTGGCGGGATTCGCCGGCCTTCAATGCGTTCCGCGGCACGGACTGGATGCGCGAGCCGTGCCGGAGCTGCGAGCGCCGCGAGATCGACTTCGGCGGCTGCCGCTGCCAGGCCATGGCGCTGACCGGAGATCCCCGCAACACGGATCCGGTCTGCGTCCTCTCTCCGCTCCACGATCGCGTCGAGCACCTGACGACCGCCCCCCGCGTCGATGCCTACGTCATGCGAGAACGACCCGCCAAGGCTTCGATGCGCTAGTGCCAGGGCCCTGGCCGATGCGGCAGCAGCGTTCAGAGGGAATAGCTCCCCAAAACCGGAAACGGGCTTCCGCGCCGCGCCGATGCCTGCCAGCCAAAGCCCCCTCGCGGCGCCTCGCGAACCCTGCGCCGATTGTGACGGAGGCCGTGCCAGCCGAGCTGCGCGATGAATGCCGCGAAGGTCATGAAAAGCCGAAACCCGAGTGATCTCAAGGGTTTCTGAAATGGCGCGCCCGACACGATTCGAACGTGTGACCTTTGCCTTCGGAGGGCAACGCTCTATCCAGCTGAGCTACGGGCGCAATCCGTGCATGGTGGATAGCCGATCGCGCGGCGCGGGGCAACGAGGGAATTGCGACGGGGCGGGGGCTGCCCGAGGCGCGCCGCGCTCGTGGCCTGGACGGTCGCGCGGCGCTCGGGATGGAAAGCCTCAGCCGCGCGCCGCCGAGACGACCCTGCAGAGATAGCCGCGAATGGTTGCGGCATCGGCCAGTTGGCCGGCCTGGATCATGAAGACCGCGTCCACCCGCGTGCCGTTGCCCGTCTTGCGTGCCGACACGCGAAGGGTCTGGGGGCGGCCAGACCCGGAGGTCTCCTGAAAGGCCGTCAGTGCCCCCGCGGAGCGGTCGACGCCGACGCGGATGAAGCCCTCGGCGAGCATCGCGCTGCGCAGATTGTCGAGGGCCCGGTCCCGGTTGACGCCGGCGAAGATCTGCGAGGTTCGGAAATTCAGCGCGGTGAGCATCGGCGTGCCCTCGACGCGGAAATTCCCTTCGCAGCTCTGGGCCAGGATGGGCGTGGCGCCCAAGCACAGCATCAGGGTCGTCACCGACAGCATGGTCTTCATCGGGGTTGGTCCTCCTCGGTGTGATGAACGGGATGCGACAGGACATGTCGCTCGAGCGGGCCGACGGCCTGTCAGAGCCATGGCGAGGCCGCCGGGGCCGCGGGGCGGGTGGCGCTCACGGGCCCGGCTTTCGTGCGGCCAGGAACACGCGGAAATCCGTCCGGCCCGATCCATGGCGCGTGCGATCGATGATCGAGAAGCCGCCGGCGGTGACTTCGCGGGTCAGTTCATCGGCCGTGAAGAACGACAGCGACGGTGCCTTGCCGATGTACTGCATCAGGGGGATGGCGAGGCGGATGACCGCATTCATCTCGGACAGGCAGGGTGTCTTGGTGATGAACAGCCCGCCCGGCTTCAGGGCCCGCGCGACGGACTCCAGCAGGCGTGGCCGGTCCGCGATCAGGTGCAGGAGATTGAAGGCCAGCACCGCGTCGAAAGACGCGTCCGGCCTGGGCGGGTCGCACCCGTTCGCGACAGTGAACGTCGCGTTCGGGCAGGCGGCCGCGGCCTTGCGCGCCTCGGCGATGGCGATCATCTCGTGCGAGACGTCCGTCCCGGTGATGTGGCCGATCGAAGGCGCCAGCCGCAGCGCTGTCTGGCCGGTTCCGCAGCCGAGCTCCAGAACCCGATCCCCGGCGCTCAGCAGATCCAGCGTCGAGGACAGGGTGCGCTCATAGCCGGCGGGATCCTTGATCGCGCTTCGTGAATAGGCCCGCGCCGCCCGGTTCCAGAACGCGGCATCGGGATCGTCTTCAGGCTCTCGTCGGGTTGGCATGCCAGGCTCCATCAGCCCCTCTCATCGCACAGGCTGCAATATTTGGATTTCACCGATTTCAGAGATGCGATATTCATACATGCATGGATGGCATCGATTGGAACTGGGTGCGGGCCTTTCGAGCCACGGCCGAAGCGGGGTCCTTGTCCGCGGCGTCGCGCCAACTCGGTCTGAGCCAGCCGACCTTGTCGCGGCAGGTGGCCGCCCTTGAGGAACAGCTCGCCGTCACCCTGTTCGAGCGGGTCGGGAAAAGGCTGATCCTGACGGCTGGAGGGGCCGGCATGCTGGAGCACGCCCGCCAGATGGCTGCCGCGGCGGAGGCGCTCGCACTTGGCGCCGCGGGCCAGGCATCCGAGCTGGCGGGCCTCGTCCGCCTGTCGGTCACGGATGCGGTCGCGACGCATGTCATGCCCGGCATCGTCGAGCGCCTGCGCGAGGAGGTGCCCCAGGTTACCGTCGTGGTCATCGCGACCGATGCGCTCAGCGATCTCAGGCGACGCGAGGCCGACATCGCCATCCGCCATGTCCGCCCCACGGAGCCGGAACTGATCGGCCGTCTGATCGGGGAACTGGCCGCGCATCTTTATGCCTCAGACGCGTGGATCGCGCGTCACGGCTTGCCGCGGGCGGCCGCCGATCTGGTCGGCGCGACAGTCCTGGCCTTCGACCCGGTCGAGCAGTTCGTCGGCCACATGGAGCTCCAGGGGATCCGGCTCGGGCCGGAGCAGTGCTCCGTGGTGTCGAACAGCGCGTCGGCGCTCTGGGAGATGACCCATCGGGGGATCGGCGTCGGCGTCGTCCTCGACATCGCGGCGGCGCGCATGCCGGGGCTGAGAAAGCTCTTGCCGGAGCTGTCGCGCGTCCCGGTGCCGCTCTGGCTGGTGACACATCGAGAGCTGCAGACCAGTCGCCGCATCCGTCTGGTCTACGACGTCGTCGCCGATGAACTGCGCCGGCTGGTCGTGTCGGGCGCGGACCCCAACCGCGAGCGGGAGCCCCCTGGCGCGTCGCCCGGGTGACCGCGGCCCGTCCAACGGCCGTGAGGCCATGCCGTCTGTGCGTCTGCCTGCGAGGAGGACCGTTCTGGCTGTTCTGGCCCTACGGCCCCGCCACCTCGAACAGCACCTCGTTGCGCCGCAGCGGGCCGGGCGTCCAGGGGTCGTTGTAATAGGCGTAGGTGGCCGCGCCCTGGATCGCGATCCCGGCCTGCGCCAGCCAGGCCCGCAGGGCCGCCTCCTTCTCCGCGATCAGCGCGTCGGTGGCGACGCCGGAGAAGCGGATCGCGGCGCGCCGCTCCGCCGGCAGCTCGAGCAGGCGCACATCCTCGCCCGCCGTCTTCGGCAAGGTCTCGAGCGTGTATTGGGACGGCATCACGAAGCGCACCAGCCAGCTCTGCGCCGCGGGTTGCGCCGGCGTCTGCGTCACCGGGGCGGTCATGCTGATGCTGTCGCCGGGCCGGTTCTTGGCGAAGATATAGGCCGCGAGCGGCGAAAAACCGGCGCGCACCGCCGTCTGCCGGTCGCCCTGCCGCGTCACCTCCGCCACGCGCAGCGCCGGATAGTCGCGGATCTCGATGGCCCCGTCCTGCCTGACCGAGACGTATGTCGGCTGCTCGATCGTGCTCATGACATAGATCCAGATCCCGATCGCCACCGCCGCCAGCGCGGCGACGAGCCCGAGCCCTGCGAGCGCCAGCATCTTGAACGTTCCCATGACCTGGTCCGCATCGGAGGCGCGCCCGCCGGCCGGCAGCGCTTCGCTCCGCGACAGCCTAGCACGGGCGCTGCCCGGCCGGCTCCCGCCACGACGTCGCGCCACGTCCCCCCGCGGGCTTGCCTGCGCGCCGCGGCGCGGACATCCTGCGGCAAGCGGGCGGGAGAACGATGCGATGGCGGCGAGCGATGCGGAGAAGGCCCGGCTGGCGCTCGAAATCTTCGCCCATTTCGACACCGAGCCCGGCGAATGGCTCGCCACCGGCAATCTGCTCTCCATCGCCGCGATGAACGGATGGGACACCAAGGCGGTGATGGCGAGCTATGAGCACGGCAAGGCGCTGGGTTGGTTCGAGGACGGGCCGAACGGCACGGTCACGATCACCCCGGCCGGCCGCGCACAGCTCTGAGGCGCCGCCACCGGCCAGGATGCCGAAGCTCGCCGCCATTCCCCCCGCGATCCGCCGCGCCGCCTGCGCCTTCCACGAGGCCGGGCACATCGTCGTCGGCTGGCATCATGGCCGCGCCATCACCCATGCCTGGCTGCGCCCGCCGCAGGGTGTTTCCGGCGAGACCTGTTTCGAGCCCTATCGCCGCGGCTTCGACGCCAAGAGCGCGCAGGACCGAAAGCGCGCCGAGATCGAGATCACCATCCTCGCCGCCGGCCATTGCGGCGAGATGCTCTACTGGAACGAGCCGGCGGCGCTGAAATGGTATCCCGGCGCGATCGAATCCCATGCCGACGACCTCGCCCAGATGCAGCCCTTTCTCGCCTTGCTGCATCCGGAGCAGGCGGAGCCGCTGCGCGCCCGCTGCGAAAGGGCCGCGACGGCGATCCTCTACCAGCCGGCGATGCGCGCCGCCCATGCGGCGATCGCGGCGCGGCTCGATGCGCAGGGTCGCATCGGCCGCGACGAGGTCGAGGCGGCGATGCAGGGGGCGGGCCTCGGCCGAGCGGGCTAATGCCCGCGCAGCGCGCCGAGCAGCTCCGGCCCGCTCTTGCCGATCAGGTTCTTGGGCAGTTCGGCGACCAGCGCGGCCTCGAGCTGCTTGTGGTAGTGGCGCCGCATCTCGCCGAGCGTCCGCGGCGCGGCGATCACCACGAGATGGCTGATCTTGTGCCCGGTGACCTGATGGTTGAGCCAGGCGGTCGCCGCCGCCGCATGGGCGTCCTCGTCGATCTGGTGCCCGGTCGGGTTGGCGGAGCTGGAATCGCGCCCGCCGCCGCCGGCCCTGTTGTGCTCGTCGAGATGGGGCGAGGGCAGGGCGGCCAGCGCCGGCTCGGCCTCGTTGCCGCTGTTGCGGAAGAGCGCGAACTGCTGGCCGTCGACGACTGCGATCACGGCACCATGGGGGAGTTGCATCGATATGTCCTCGGCTGGGTCTGGCCCGTTGCCCCGGGACCGGAGCCCCCGGGGACCTGCAGGGCTGTGATCGTCAAATGCCGCCGCCGCCGCATTGATCCCGATCAAGCGGCCCGCGCCGCGCGGGTAACGGGCGCCCGCGTCTGCCCCAACTTTGCCCGGCCGGGAACGGATGCTTCACTCTCGCGTCCTAAGACCGCTCGTCATAGAACCGGCGCAGACCCTTCGCTGAGGAATCCCGATGTCGCCCACGATCAGCCCGCTCGCGGGCAAGCCGCTCGACCCCAGCCTGCTCGTCGACCTCGCCCGGCTCGGCCAGGCCTATTTCGAGCGGCCGGATCCCGCCGGTCCGGCCCAGCGCGTCGCCTTCGGCACCTCGGGCCATCGCGGCTCCTCGCTGCTGCACTCCTTCAACGAGGCGCATATCCTCGCCATCGCCCAGGCGATCTGCCTCTATCGCCGCGAGCAGGGCATCGACGGCCCGCTCTTCCTCGGCATCGACACCCATGCCCTGTCGCGTCCGGCCTTCGAGAGCGCGCTGGAGGTCTTCGCCGCCAATGGCGTGACCACGCTGGTGGATGAGGATCTGCGCTTCACGCCGACGCCGGTGATCTCGCACGCCATCATCGGCCACAACCGCGGGCGCAAGACCGGTCTGGCCGACGGCGTGGTGATCTCGCCCTCGCACAACCCGCCTGCCGATGGCGGCTTCAAGTACAATCCGCCCCATGGCGGCCCGGCCGACACCGACGCCACCGGCTGGATCGAGCGCAAGGCCAATGCGCTGATGGAGGCCGGCCTCAATGGCGTCTCCCGCATCCCCTATGCGCGGGCGCTCGCCTCCGACCATGTCCGCCGCCACGGCTTCCGCGAAGCCTATGTCGCCGAGCTCGGCAGTGTTCTCGACATGGAGGCGATCCGCAGCGCCGGCGTCGCCATCGGTATCGATCCGCTCGGCGGGGCGGGGCTCGACTATTACGCCCCGATCATCGAGCGCTACCGCCTGAACGCGACCATCGTCGACCAGACGCTCGACCCGACCTTCGCTTTCATGCCGGCGGACTGGGACGGCAAGATCCGCATGGACTGCTCCTCGCCCTATGCGATGACCGGGCTGATCGCGATGAAGGACCGGTTCGACGTCGCCTTCGCCAACGACACCGACGCCGACCGCCACGGCATCGTCAGCCGCAGCGGCGGGCTGATGAACCCGAACCATTATCTCGCGGTGGCGATCGACTATCTCTTCCGCAACCGCGCCGGCTGGCGGGCGGACGCCGCCATCGGCAAGACCATCGTCAGCAGCGCCATCATCGACCGCGTCGCCGCGCGGCTCGGCCGGCGTCTGGTCGAGGTGCCGGTCGGCTTCAAATGGTTCGTCGAGGGGCTTTCGGACGGCAGCTTCGGCTTCGGCGGCGAGGAGAGCGCCGGCGCCTCCTTCCTGCGACTCGACGGCACGAGCTGGAGCACGGACAAGGACGGGCTGATCCTCGGCCTGCTCGCCGCCGAGATCACCGCGAAGACGGGCTCCGACCCCGGCGAGCGCTATGCCGCGATCACGAAGGATCTGGGCGAGCCGCTCTATGCCCGCATCGACGCGCCCGCGACCCGCGAGCAGAAGGCGGTGCTGAAGAACCTGTCGCAGGCCCAGCTCGGCACCGACACGCTCGCCGGCGAACCCATCACCGCCGTCCTTAACGCGGCGCCGGGCAATGGCGCGGCGATCGGCGGCGTCAAGGTCGTCACGGGCGAGGGCTGGTTCTGTGCGCGCCCCTCGGGCACGGAGGAGGTCTACAAGATCTACGCCGAGAGCTTCCGCGACGCCGGCCATCTCGCCCGCATCCAGGAGGAGGCACAGGCCGTGATCGCGCGGGCCTTCGCGGCGGCCTGAACAGACGGGACAGGCGGGCGGCTATTCGCCCGCAGCGCGCCGGGCCGGCGGCTCGTCGGACTCGGCCTCTTCGGCGCCGGTGGCGAGCCGGTGGCGCGACATCGCTTCGATCAGCTGGCGGTTGGAATGCTCCAGCGTGCCGACATGGTCGATGTGGTGGCGCAGATCGGTGCGCAGCTGCTGGTTCACCCCGGTCAGGAAATCGGCTTTGGACTGCAGGGCCGAGAGCTTGATCTCGAGATCGTAGACGGTCTTGTCGCGCTGGCCGAGATCCTCGACCAGCCGGCGTTCGCGCTCGGCGGCGGCCGCAGCCTGGGCCTCCATCTCCTTGATCGTCTGCAGCGCGGTGGCAATGCGCGTCTGCGCCTGGCCGGCGGCCTCGTTGGCGGACTCGCGCTCGCCGCTCATCTTCTCAGCCAGCGCCGCGATGTCCCGCTGCAGGCGGCTGTTCTCGCCGGTGGCGGCGACGAGGTCCGAGCGCAGCATCGCGACCTCGCGCGCGAGGTTCTGCGCCGCTGCGGATTTTTCGAGCAGCTTCTGGTCGACGACCTGGCGCTCCTCGGAGAGGCGCTGAATTCGCGAATCGGCCCGCGACAGCCGCTGCATCAGCGCGTTCACCTCGCTCTGCAGCTTGGCGTGCTCGGCTTCGAGCGCGGCGAGTGCCGCCTGGTTATGGTCGAGCGCGGCGCGGCTGCGGTGCAGCTCCTCCTCGTAGCGCATCGCCAGCGGCCGGTAATGGCCGATCTCGCTCTGCAGACCGGCGATCTCGCGCTCCTGGCGGGTGCAGACGCTGCTCAGCTCCTCGATCTGCGCCGCCTGGTCCTGCGAGGTCTGGATGAATTTCGGCAGGATCTGCTGCATCGTCGCGGTGCGTGTCATCAGCAGGTCGAGCTGGACCGACCAATTCGAGATCTTGGCGAATTCGGCCTGGAGTTCGTTGGACTGCTCGCTGATGGCGGCCATCAGCTGGCCGACCTCATGCGAGCTGCCGGGCTTCGGCGGCGGCGGCGCGAGGGGCGCGATCGGCTCGCCCGGCTCGTTGGCGGCGGTCTCGGGCACGGGGAAGGCGGGAGCCGTTGGCGGCTCCTGCGCCTCGCTCCGTCCCCCGATGAGACGCCTCAGACTTGCACCGATCATCGAAGCCACCCCACCCACCTTGCCCTTCTCGACGCAGGGCACGCCGCCTTCAAAAGGCCCGGCGATGGCGCTTTCCGGGCTGCAGTTCAAGGCGCTGCGCCAGCAGAGGACGGGCCGGGCCGCAAGGCAACATCGCAGTGGCTGTCCCTGCGAGTTGCAAACAACTTCTTTGGCGCGAACGCGGCCGTCAACCGGCCCGCGGCACACCCCCGGCCTGTCGCAACCTGAGCTCGAGCATATAGGCCCGCTGTACCGCCTCGCGCTCGCGTAGCAGCGCCTTCTCCAGCACGCCCTGCTGCGTCTGCAGCACCTCGTTGGCGCGGCTCAGCGTCGCTTCCGCCTTCTGGGCGCGCTGGCTGAGTTCGTCCTTCTCCTGCGCCAGCACCGCGATCTGCTGCTGCAGCTTCTGCTTCTCGCGCTCGGCGTCCTCGAGCGACCCGCGCGCCTTGTGCAGGATCTCCAGCAATTGCAGCTGCATCGATTCGAAGGCGGCGCCCGCCCCCTCGACCAGCGCCAGCGTGTCCTGCGGGTGCGGCCGGCCGGTCAGGCGGCGCGCCAGCGGGCGCGGCGGCGGCGCAGGCCCGCGCTCCGGCGTTTCCCGGCCGGCGGGAGACCGCAGCATGGCGCGGCTGAGGCTGGGCGCGTTCGGGTTCACGGTCACTCGCGCGGCAGCGCGCGATTGGCCGGCGAGAAGGAGGTCGTCACCGCGTCGTGCAGCCGGGCGAGCCAGCCCTCGGCTTCCAGCGCGCGCGCCTCGGCCTGGCGGGCCCGCTCCTCGGAGCGCCACAGCATCTCGTTGGCGGTGGCGATCTGCGCCTCGAGCTCGCGCATGTTCACCGCCGCCTGGGCGATGGTCTGCTGTAGCCGCTCCTCGAGCTGGGCGTAGCGCAGATTGCTGATGCGGATCGCCTCGCTCGTCTCCTCGATCAGGGCGAGCGCGGAGGGCCAGTCCCGCTGCGGCTGGGGCGGGGCGGCCTGGCGCGCGGGCTCGGCCGGCGCGACGGCCGCCGCGGGGAAGGCGGCGATCTTGTCCGACGCGTTCAGGAACTGCTCCGAGGTGGGCAGGCTCTGGCGCAGGGTGGTGACGGTGGCGAGATCGCTAACGGCAGGCTGCATGGCTTTGCTCCGTGAGAGCCGGAAGGGCAGGCGGCACGGGCCCGTCCTCTCCGAGGGTGAATGGGGCAGAGAAATCGGCGCGGGCGGGCGGCAACGGGATCGCGCAGGGAAGCGCCGAGGCCGCGAGCAGCTGGTCCTGCAGCGCCCGGCGGTTGGCGCGGGCAAGATCCAGCGCGCGCTGGAGCAGCAGCTTGTCGCGGCGCTCGCCCTGCAGCGTGTCTTCGAGCCGAAGGCATTCACGCTGCAGCGCGTCGGTGGCCCAGGCATGCTGCGCCCGGGCGGCGCGAAGTTCGCTTTCGGCGGTGGCGCCGGCCCCGTCGAGCCGGGCGATTTCCGCCAGGCGATCGGCAAGGGCGGCATCGAGCGCCGCGATCCGGCTCGCCTGTCTGGCCTTCTCGATCGACGCCTCGTGCAGGGCCTCCTTCAGCCGCCCGATCTCGGCGGCCGCGGCCTGCCTCTGGCGGTCGGATTGCGCGGTCGCGTCACGCTGCTGTTCGAGGGCGCGCTCGGTGGCGGCGAGCGCCGCCCGCGCCTGCCGCAGATGCAGTCGCTCCGCCTCGATCAGCGTCTCCATGGCCGCAAGCCTGCCCAGAGCCGCTTCGAGCCGCAATTCGAGGAAACTCTGCTGGGCTGCGACCAGCCTCCGGGCCGAGGCGGCCTCATCGTCGGCCACTCCGCCGGCCGCCGCCACGCGCGCCGGCGTGCCCAGCCAGTCCTGCGAGTCGGCGAGAGGGAGCGCGGTCAAGTGGTGGCCTCGAAGAGTGCGCCTGTGGAGCTTGGGGAACGCCGACACGAATCAATCGCTCAACTTAGCTACTCTTAACGAATCGTATCAATCCGAGATTTCGCCACAGCGACGCCCTAGCGCTCGCCACACCGATTTTCTTGGGGATGCGGGCGTCAAGCCATGCCGGAACAGTGGGGCGATGCGCCGGCCGGGCTTGTCGTGGCGGGCTTTCCGGCCGACCCATGACGGATCGGGCCTTGTCAGGGGAGCCTCATGCGCCAGAGCATCGACCACATCGTCATCGCCGTCACCGATCTCGACAAGGCGGTCGCCGACTACACGGCGCTGGGTTTTACTGTCCTTCCCGGCGGCGAGCATCCGCGCGGCTCGCGCAACGCGCTGATCGTCCTGGCCGACGGCGCCTATCTCGAGATCATCGCCTTCGCCCGGCCCGTGCCCGGCTTCCGCTGGTGGCGGGTGCTGGACGAGGCCGGCAGCGGCCTGGTCGACTACGCCCTGCTGCCGGCGGACGACCTCGACAAGGACACCGCCCGAATCCGCAACGCCGGCATCGCGATCGAGGGGCCGATCGACGGCGAGCGCCTGCAGCCGGACGGAACCCGCATCGCTTGGCGCTCCTCCCGCCCGCCTGAACCCGACATCCCCTTCCTCTGCGAGGATGTGACGCCGCGCGCGCTGCGCGTGCCCGAAGGCGCGGCCCGCCGCCACGCCAATGGCGTGACCGGTATCGCCGGCGTCACGGTCGCCGTCCGCGATCTCGCCGCGTCCGTCGCCCGCTATCGCGCGGTCACCGGGCTCGAGCCGCTCGCGACCGGGGCCGCGCCCGGCCTCGGCTTCGCGCTGGCGCAATTCCGGCTCGGCCGCCAGATGCTCTCGCTGGCGCAGCCGCGCGGCGAGGCCTGCGAGGGGCTGACGCGCCAGCTCGGCCGGCGCGGGCAGGGCGCCTTCGCGCTCTCCTTCTTCGGGTCGGCCGATCGCTGCCTCGACCGGGCGCTGGCCCATGGCGCCCGTCTGGAGATCGTGCGCGCGCTGTGAGCGGTGACGAAAGCGCGCTGGCACCGCGCTGCTCGCGTGCTATGCGCCGGGCCGAGCACGGAGGACGAGGCGGATGCGCAAGCTGCTGATCATCGGCATCGGCGCCGGCGATCCGGACCAGATGACGGTCCAGGCGATCGCGGCGCTGAACCGCGCCGATGTGATCTTCCTGCCCGACAAGGGGCAGGAGAAGGCGGCGCTGCGCCATCTGCGCGAGGCGATCTGCGCGCGCTTCATCGAAAAGCCTTTTCGCAGTGTGACGATGGAAACCCCACGCCGCGCCGAGGCGGGGGACGATTATCGCGGCGTCGTCGACGACTGGCATGCCCGCATCGCCGCGTCCTACGCGGCGCTGTTCCGGCAGGAGCTGGCGGACGGGCAGACCGGGGCGCTGCTCGTCTGGGGCGATCCCGCGCTCTATGACAGCACGCTGCGCATCGTCGAGCGCGTCCGCGCGGGCGGCCTGGCGCTGGACTGGGAGGTCATCCCCGGCATCAGCAGCGTCCAGGCGCTCGCCGCCCGCCATCGCATCCCGCTCAACCGCATTGGCGAACCCGTGCTGATCACCACCGGCCGCAAGCTGGCGGAGGGCCTGCCGCAGGCGCCGGATGGCGTCGTCGTCATGCTGGACGGCGAGCAGGCCTTCGCGAAGATCGCGCCCGAGGGACTGGAGATTTTCTGGGGCGCCTATCTCGGCACGCCGGACGAGATCCTGATCGCCGGCCCGCTCGCTGCGGTTTCGGACGAGATCGTGCGGATCCGTGCCGCGGCGCGCGAGCGCCATGGCTGGATCATGGACATCTATCTGCTCCGGCGGATTTAGCCGCGGGCGGCCAGGGCGTACGCTTGCCCCGCCCCTCACCGCCATGTGAGATGCGCGCCAGGGATTGCGGGACGAACCATGCCTTCGACCAGACGCGACAGAGCCGCCGGGGAGGGCGCCGAGCGGGATGTCCTCGATCTCGGTGGCTATGTCCCCTATTTCCTGACCGCGATCTCCAACACCTGGTCGCGCAGCTCTTCGCGGCTCTATCTCGAGCGCTTCGGCGTCGGCGTCACCGAATGGCGGGTGATGTCGCAGCTCGCCATCGAGCCCGGCATCCCGGCGCAGCGCATCTGCGAGGTCATCGGCCTCGACAAGGGCGCGGTCAGCCGCAGCGCGGCGACGCTGGTCGCGGCCGGCCATGTCGCCGAGCGACCCGATGCCCGCGACGCCCGCCGCCAGCTCCTCGAACTGACCCCCAGCGGCTATGCTCTGCATGACCGGCTGATCGCGCTCGCCACCGCCCGCGAGCAGCTGATGCTGGAGGGCTTCAGCCCGCAGGAGCGTGCCCAGCTTCTCGATTTCCTGCGCCGGATGCAGTCGCGCCTGCCGGCCCTGCGCGATTTCGCGCCGCCATCCGGCGAGGGCGGCTAGGCCTTACCAGCGGCGATAGCCGTAGCCAAAGCCATAGCCGCCATAGAAGCCGCCGAAATCCTGATAGACATAGGTCCGCCGCGCCGCCGCCCGCTCGACATCGATCGTCTGCATGCACTGGGCGAAGGCGTCCGTGCCCTGCCGGAAGCCGTAGCCGCGACGCTGCTCCATATCGAGCGCGCGGCGCTCCTCCAGCGTCATGCAGCCGCTGGCGGTCAGCGCCAGAGCGAGGGCGGCGAGCGGCGCGATCTTCATGTCCGGCATCCTTCGGTCGGCACGATCCAGGCCCAAATGGCCCCAGCCAGAAAAGGCCGCAAATGAGTCGAGATTGCGAAAGGCTTCAGGCGTAGCGGCGCGACGCCGCGCCATGGGCGCGGCGGAGCGCGGCGAGGTCGAGGCCGGGGATGGCCCCGTCAACCACCCGCCAGTGCCCGGCGACCATGACGCGGTCGGCCCGGTGCGCGCCGCACAAAACCAGTGCCGCGACCGCGTCATGCGCGCCGGAGAAGCGCAGCTCGTCGAGCCGGTAGAGCGCGAGATCGGCCTGCATCCCCGGCGCGATCGTGCCGATATCGGAGCGGCCGAGGCAGCGCGCCGAGCCCTGCGTCGCCCAGCGGATGACGTCGCGCGCGGTGACGGCGGCGGCACTCTCATAGCGCAGCCGGTTGACCAGCAGGGCGTGGCGCAGCTCCTCCATCAGGTTGGAGCCGTCATTGGAGGCCGAGCCGTCGACGCCGAGCCCGAGCGGCGCGCCCGCCGCCTCCAGCTCCCGCGTGCGGCAGAAGCCGGAGGCGAGGACGCCGTTCGAGGTCGGGCAATGGCAGACACCGACCCCGGCCTTGCCCAGCCGCTCGCATTCCTCGCAGGAGAAATGCACGCCATGCGCCAGCCAGGTCTTCGGCCGCAGCCAGCCGGTCTCCTCGAGCAGGTCGAGCGGGCGCCTGCCATAGACCTGCAGGCAATAGGCGTCCTCGTCCTTCGTCTCGGCGAGATGGGTGTGGAGCGGGGCATCGAAACGCGCCGCCAGCTCGGCCGATTTCGCCATCAGCGAGGGCGTCACCGAAAAGGGCGAGCAGGGCGCGAGCGCGATCTGGATCATGCTGCCCGGCGCGGGATCGTGGAAGAGCTTCAGCACCCGCTCGCTGTCGGCGAGGATCGTGTCCTCGTCCTGCACCACCGTGTCGGGCGGCAGGCCGCCATCCTTCTGCGACAGGTTCATCGAGCCGCGCGAGATCGTCGCGCGGATGCCGAGCGCGCGCGCCTCCTCCACGGCGATGTCGACGGCATCCTCCAGCCCCGGCGGATAGAGGTAGTGATGGTCGGCCGCCGTGGTGCAGCCCGAAAGCAGCAGCTCCGCCAGCGCCGCCCGCACGGCGAGGCGCAGATCGTCCGGGGTCAGTCGCGCCCAGAGCGGATAGAGCGCGGTGAGCCAGGGAAACAGCTCGCGGTCGATCGCGGCCGGATGGGCCCGCGTCAGCGTCTGGTAGAAATGATGATGCGTGTTGATCAGGCCGGGCAGCACAACATGCGCCGAGGCGTCGAAGACCTCATCGACCGGCGCGGCAGGCGCCGCTCCCGCCGCGACCAGCTCGACGATCAGCGCCCCCTCGACCACGACGCCGCCCGCGGCGGCCTCGGCGACGATGCCGAGCGGGTTCCTGATCCAGAGGCGCATGGGGATACCGGCGTAGGGGAAGGGTCGGGACCGACACTGCCGCCGCGGCCGGGCGAGGTAAAGCGCCGGTCCTCAATCCCAGGGCAGGTCGACCTTGCAGCGATAGCCGACGAAGCATTGCGGAGTGTCGCGGCTCGGCACGAAGGCGGGCTCGAGGAACTCGCCATGTTGGCAGAAGCGGGGATCGTTGACGAAGCGGTCATAGGTAAAGCCGCCGGTGCCGAGCACGATCGCGCCGCTCGCCGCGACGCTCTGGCGGTTGACGGCGCAGCTGCGCTCCGGCGTCGAGGGGCGCGATTGCGCCAGGGCCGGCGCGGCGAGGACGAGGAGCATCAGGGACAGGGTCAGGCGCATCAGGGGGACCTCCGGCCGGTTCGCGGCATCGACCCCTCTTTAACACAGCGGTCCCGGCTGCGTTCCTGCGGCGAAACGGGCCAGCCCTGCGGGAGGCGTCCGGCTCGACCCGCCTTGACGCCACGCCGCTCATCCGCCATCGCTCGCCCCGTCATGCTCGGGCTTGTCCCGAGCATCCACGTCTTCACCTTGTCCACGTCGCCAGGCGTGGATGGTCGGCACAGGGCCGACCATGACGAGAGAGCCGAGCCATGACCAATCTGACCGATCTCGCCGCCACCATCGACGCCGCCTGGGAGGCCCGGGCCGAGATCGGCCTCAACACGAAAGGCGCGGTGCGCGAGGCGGTCGAGCAGGCGATCGAGATGTTGGACGCCGGCCAGGCGCGCGTCGCCGAGAAGGTTGGCGCCGACTGGGTCGTGCATCAGTGGCTCAAGAAGGCGGTGCTGCTCTCCTTCCGCCTGACCGACAACATGATCATCGCCAACGGCCCCGGCGACGCCGTGTTCTGGGACAAGGTGCCCTCCAAATTCGCCGGCTGGGGCGAGAACCGCTTCCGCGCCGCCGGCTTCCGCGTCGTGCCGCCGGCCGCCGCGCGCAAGGGCTCGTTCCTGGCGCCCAACGTCGTGCTGATGCCGTCCTTCGTGAACATCGGCGCCTATGTCGACAGCGGCACCATGGTCGACACCTGGGCGACCGTCGGCTCCTGCGCCCAGATCGGCAAGAACGTGCATCTTTCCGGCGGCGTCGGCATCGGCGGCGTGCTCGAGCCGCTGCAGGCCAACCCGACGATCATCGAGGACAACTGCTTCATCGGCGCCCGCTCCGAGGTCGTCGAGGGCGTCATCGTCGGCGAGGGCTCGGTGCTCTCGATGGGCGTCTTCATCTCGGCCTCGACCAAGATCGTCGACCGCGCCAGCGGCCAGGTCCATATCGGCAAGGTGCCGCCCTATTCGGTCGTGGTGCCGGGCTCGCTGCCGGGCAAGCCCTTCCCGGATGGGACGCCGGGCCCTTCGCTCTCCTGCGCCGTCATCGTCAAGACGGTCGACGCCCAGACGCGCTCGAAGACCGGCATCAACGAACTGCTGCGGGATTGATCAACAGCCTCCTCGTCATTGCGAGGAGGCAAAGCCGACGAAGCAATCCAGAGCAGCCGCGCGCTTCAGTCTGGATTGCTTCGCTACGCTCGCAATGACGGGGTCCCATCACCCCACTGGCGTCGAAGCACCCGCCGCCGGCACTGCGGTGCTCACCCCCGCCAGCGCGTCGCGCAGTGCCTGCTCGCGGCTGTGGTCGAGCGAGGTCTTCAGCACGGTGCCGCCGGTGCCCTTGATCGCCTCCAGCACCTTGTCGCCGGTGACGCGCTGGACGAGCACGAAGAGTGCGGCGTTTCCCGGCTGCAGGCTCGAGGCCAAATCCTTCATGAAGGCGTCGTTGATGCCGTAATCGGTCAGCGCGCCGCCGAGCGCGCCGGAGGCGGCGCCCAGCGCCGCGCCCGCCAGCGGCATCAGGAAGATCGCGCCGATCAGCAGACCCCAGAAGGAGCCCGACGCCGCGCCCATCGCCGTGGTGTTGAGCAGCTGGTTCAGCTTCACCTTGCCGCCCTCCTGCATGACCGCGATGGCCGCGTCGCCGATCTCGATCAGATATTCCTTCTGCAGGCCGAACAGCTTCTGCCGCATCTCCTCGGCGCGGGCTTCAGTCGGGTAGACCATGACGACGAGATCGGACATGGGGCTCTCCTGCCGCGGGTGGGATCGCAGACTAGACCCCGTTTCTTGACGGGTCTGTGGCGAGGCTAGCCGAAAGCGGAGGGCCCGGCGCGATCTGGATCAATCACCCGCGGGCGCCTTGGCGGCCTGGGCCACGCCGCTGCGCAGCGGCAGTTCCTCCATCCGCAGCAGGAAGCCGAGCGCGCAGGCGAAGCCGAGGCAGGTCGCCCCGAAGACATACTGGAACAGCCGCACCATCGTCTCGCGATCGACGCCGTCGAGCCGGATCGATTCATGAGACAGGCCCGGCCCGGCGCTACCGATGCCGCCGAGCACGATCGCGCCGAACACCGCCACGATCAGCGCCCCGCCGATCTGGCGGAAGAAGTTCGCCGCCCCCGTCGCGGTGCCGAGCTGATGCGGCAGCACCGCGTTCTGGATCGAAACGGTCGCGACCGGCAGCATCGTGCCGAGCCCGAGGCTGATCAGCGCCAGCAGCGCACAGAAGGGCACGAGCGGCATGCGCCCGGCCTGCCAGGCCAGCAGCGCCACGCCGACCAGTGCCACGCTGAGCCCGACCACCGGCACGCGCTTGTAGTGCTTGAGGCGCGTCATCGCCCGGCCCGACAGGGTGGCGCCCACCACCGTGCCGACCGTGAGCGGCAGCAGGCCGAGACCGGAAGAGGCGGCGTTCAGCCCCATCACGCCCTGGAAATAGATCGGCAGATAGATCGTCAGGCCGATGAAGGTGCCCATGCCGAAGCCGGCCGCGACCGTGCCCATCCGCACCACCTTGTTGGCGAGGATGTCGAGCGGGATCAGCGGCTCGTCAGCGGTGCGCAGCCGCCAGGCGAAGGCGAGCCAGAGCAGCAGCGACAGCGCCACGAGCCCGCCGATCGGCGCCGACGCCCAGGGGTAATGCGTGCCGCCCCAGGAGAGCGCCAGCAGCAGCGTCATCGTCGCGCTGGTGATCAGCACCGCGCCGAGCAGGTCGAGCCTGTGCGGCCGCTCATGCCGCGGCAGGCGCTTCAGCGCCGAGCTCGTCATCAGATAAGCCGCTGCGCCGAGCGGCAGGTTGATCCAGAAGATCACCGACCAGTGCAGCCGTTCCGCGATGACGCCACCCAGCACCGGGCCGAGCAGCGAGGACGCCATGAAGACCGACGCGATATAGACCTGGTAGCGCCCACGCTCCTTGGGCGAGACCATGTCGGCGACGATGGTCTGCGCCAGCGCGATCAGCCCGCCGCCGCCGAGACCCTGGACGAAGCGCGCCAGCACCAGGAGCCGGAGCGAGGGCGCGATGGCGCAGGCGAGCGAGCCCGCCATGAACACGGCGATGCCGCTGAGCAGCACGACGCGTCGGCCATGGATGTCGGCGAGCTTGCCATAGAGCGGCGTCACCGCCGTCGAGGCCAGGAGATAGGCCGTCACCACCCAGGGCAGATGCGTGACGTCGCCGAGTTCGCGCCCGATCGTCGGCATGGCGGTAGCGACAATGGTCTGGTCGAGCGCTGCCAGGAACATGGCGAGCATGATGCCGAACAGGATGCGGCGGATGTCCTCATGACGCATCGGCGCCTGCGCGGCCGCCTGATGCGCCGGGGGATCGACCCGCTGATCCATGAAGTGCCGTGCCTGCCCGTGCGTCTGAGGAGGGCACCAGTCTAGGTGCTGGCCCAGCCATGCACCAGAGGCGGGACGAGCGGGGCCGGTCTGGCGGCCATGCGCAGCGGCATGGAACCTGTTGCGGGAGCGCGCCGCAGCGCGTCAGCGATGGGGCGCCGGTCAGGCGGCGTCCCAGACCGGCGAGAGGCCCTCGGGCCTGAGCACCCGGCCGTCCGGCACCGCCAGCCCATGGATCGCCGCCATCTCGGCCTCGCCGAGGGCGAAGTCGAAGATCGCCGCGTTGTCGCGGGCGCGGTCCTCGCTCACCGTCTTCGACAGCGCCACCACGCCCTCCTGCTGCACCAGCCAGCGCAGCACGATCTGGGCGATGCTGCGATGGTGCCGCGCGGCGATGTCGGCGAGCAGCGGATCGGCGAAGACCTTGCCGTTGGCCATGGCGTAATAGGCGGTCAGCGCCATCCCGGCCTCGCGCATCGCGGCCATCAGCACGCGCTGGTCGAGATAGGGGTGATACTCGACCTGATTGGTGACGAGCGGTGCGGCGCTGAGCGCCAGTGCCTGCGTGAGCAAAGCGATATTGTAGTTGCTCACGCCGATATGGAGCGTCTTGCCGGCTTCGCGCACGGCGTTGAGCGCGCCGATCTGGTCGGCTAACGGCACGCTGCCATTGGGCAAGTGCAACAGCAGAAGATCGACATGGTCGGTTTTGAGCTTGGTAAGGCTTTCAGCGACCGAGGCCATGAACCGGTCGGGCGCGAAATTGTCGATCCAGACCTTGGTGGTCAGGAAGATGTCGCCGCGCGCCACGCCGCTGCCGGCGATGGCTTCGCCCACCGCCGCCTCGTTGCGGTAGATCTGGGCGGTGTCGACATGGCGGAAGCCGAGCTTGAGCGCCGCCGGCACCATCCGCAGCACGTCGGGAGCCTCCATCCGAAAGGTGCCGAAGCCGAGCGCGGGGATTGCGGCCCCATGGGCTGTGATGGTTTTCATGGTCGGTTCTCCCGCCGACCGGGATGGCGGGCGATCCACCGCTAGCACGGCCGGAGCGTCGGCGGGGGCCAATCCGCACCGGTCTTATTTTCGCTGCGACCTTACAATCTCAGGTCGGCTTCCCCATGTCGGATTCACGGTCTACGCGAGCAGCCGCCTTTGCGGTCGCTGCCAATCGCCAGGGCCAGCCTCGAGACAAGACGATATTCGCCCGCGCTTCGCCGGGAGGCGAGGAGCGCTGTCGCGCATCGGTTGCCGGAGCGTGGCCGAGGCGCGGGCCGTCATGCGGCTATTGATCTGATCCTGTTCGTTCCCACTGCAAGGACACTCACGTTGATCGCTTATCTGGTTCTGGTTCACCGGTATCCCGCGCAGTTCAAGCGCATGTTCAAGTCGATCTACGATCCCGCCAATCATTATTTGATCCATGTCGACAAGAATTCGGGGCCCGAACTCGAAGCCGATATTCGGCGGTTTCTGCGCGGTTTTCCCAACAGCGCCATCCTTGCGAGCCATCACGCCCGCTGGGGCGGTTACAGCCTCGTCGATGCCGAACTGCGCGGCATGGCGCAGCTGCTGGAAATGGGCGCGGACTGGGAGTTCTTCGTCAATCTCAGCGGCCAGGACTACCCGCTCAAGAGCCAGGACGAGATCGCCACGTTCCTGAAGCGCAACCGCGGCAAGGAGTTCATCAAGGTTCTCGACCAGCGCACGGCGCGGCCCGAGACGATGAAGCGCGTGAGCCGCTATGTCGTCGAATTCGAGAAGCGCATCGTCCGGACGCCGTTCCCGCGCAGCTTCATGGCCGGCGTCTCGCCCTATATCGGCAATCAGTGGATGATCGTCAGCCGCCGCTTCTGCGAGTTCGTCTGCCACGATCGCGAGGCCGAGCGCTACAAGGCGTTCTACCGCAACACCTTCATCGCCGATGAGGGCTTCTTCCAGACGGTGATGATGAACACCGCCGAGCATGGCGAGATCGTCAGCGACGATCTGCGCATGATCGACTGGGTCCCGGACGGCGACATCAAGCTGCGCCCGCGCACCTATCTCGCCTCCGACGCGCCGGAGCTTCTGGCGAGCGCCTGCCTCTTCGCCCGCAAATTCGACGCATCCGTCGATGAGACGATCCTCGATGTTCTGGACGACCACCTCAGCGCCGATGATCTCGCGCCCGCTCTGGCCCCGTCCATCCCGTCGCGCCGGCCGGTCTCGATCCCGGTCCACGCTTCGGTTCCGGTCTCCCAGGCCGCCTTCCTGGCGTCCTGAGCCGCAGCGCAGAACAGAGGTCATCATGTCACTGAACTTTCCCAATCCGGTCCGCAGCTTCGATGCCGGCCGCTCCTGCGTCAGCTTCTGGGGCTCCGACGCCTCGCTCGAGATCGCCTTCCAGATCGAGGTTGACGCGCTGCGCCGGCTCGGTGCCGAAGCCGGCGAGGCCCAGATGCTCGCCACCTTCGACAGCCATCGCGACGCCATCCTGAGCGCGGCAGCAACGGTCTATGGCCGCCGCAAGGGCAGCTATCACCGGCTGACCGTGGCCGACATCGGCGAAAGGGCTTGAGATCATGGCACGCCCTCCCTACAAGACCGGCGATCTGGTCCAGCTCACCGCCGGCTTCCACAACCAGGTCCGGCCCGGCCCCTTCGAGATCACGCGGCTGATGCCGCCGCGTGACAACAAGGAAGAGCAGTACCGCGTCCGCGGCCCCGACGGCCTCGAACGCGCCGTGGGCCATCACGAGATCGAGGAAGAGATCCCGCTCCCCGGTGGGACGACGGGTTAGGCGAGTCTCTGCCTGCCCACGCCAACCGTCATCCTGGGACGACCGAAAGGTCGGCCCGGGATCCATCGGAGGGGGGCGGCCCTCGATGATGGATCCCGGTCTTCGCTGCGCGAAGCCCAGGATGACGGCGCTTTTTCGAGTGGCTCGGGGATAGCGTCCGCATCTTATCCCCGCTTCCCACACCCGTGCCTATTCTCCCCTTGCTCTCCCCGACCGAGGGGGCTTCGCGAGGCGTCGTGTGGCCGGGGAGAGGCGGTGTTCATGGGGGAGGGCCGTCGCGGGCCCGACGCCATGGAGGGACCGTCGTCGTTCGGGCCGAACAGGCAGGCCCCGTCCTTTGCCGGACTTAAAACACGACGCCGGGACCATCAGACAACCGTGCGCGGGGCGAGGTGGTGGCTGTTGACGCTGCCTCGACACGACATTCGACATCGACATCGGCACGCAGCCGTCGACTGCGACGCCACCACCGTTCCGCGCATCCCCTCGGATACGCCTTGAAGAGCCCGAAACCCCGCGGCGGTGAGCCGGCCGGGGCTTTCGGTGCGTCGGGCGCCCGCTATGATGACGCCAACCGGACGAGACCCATGCCCCTGCTCAGTGCCAGCGACTCGACCTTCGTCATCATCGACTTTCAGGCGCGGCTGATGCCGGCGATCCATGAGGGCGCAGCCCTCGTCGCCAATGCGCGGCGCCTCGTCGATGCGGCGGCGCTGCTCGGCGTGCCCGTGCTGATGACCGAGCAGAACCCGGCGGGGCTCGGCGGCACCGTGCCGGAACTGGCGGGCGCAGGCCCCGTCATCGCCAAGATGAGCTTCGATGCCTGTGCCGAGGGCGCCTTCCTCGAGGCGCTGGCGGGCGATGGCCAAATCATTCTCTGCGGCTGCGAGGCGCATGTCTGCGTCGGCCAGACCGCGCTCTCCCTGCTCGCCCATCGCCGCCGTGTCGCGCTGGTCCAGGACGCGACCGGCTCGCGGCGCCCGGAGTCGAAAGACGCAGCGCTCGTCCGCCTCGCCCGCCACGGCGCCGAGATCGTCACCACCGAGATGGTGATCTTCGAATGGCTGAAGAGCGCCGAGCATCCCCGTTTCCGCGAGGCGCTGAAGCTGGTGAAGTAGGGTGGGGGCTTTTTCCCCGAACCTCGCAGTCATCCTGGGCGGGCGGCGAAGCCGCGAAGCCCGGGATCCATCATAGGGTTCGGCGACGCCTCGTGAACCCGGTCGAGCTTCGCTCGCCCAGGATGACGGCGTCTGTTGCGGGAGCAAAAAACCTAAAGCGGCTTCCTGATCCATTTCGAGATCACGCCGACGATGCCTTCGCGGAAGGTCATCACGCAGATCACGAAGATCACGCCCTGGACCACCGTCACCCAGGCGCCGAGCGAGGCGAGATAGTTCTGCATCGAGACGATGACGAGCGCGCCCGCGATCGGCCCGAAGACGGTGCCGAGTCCGCCGACCAGCGTCATCAGCACCACTTCGCCCGACATCGACCAGTGCACGTCGGTGAGCGAGGCGAGCTGGAAGACGATCGCCTTGGTCGCTCCGGCGAGCCCCGCCAGGCTGGCCGAGAGCACGAAGACGGCGAGCTTGTACTGGTTGGCGCGGTAGCCGAGCGAGATCGCGCGCGGCTCGTTGTCTCGGATCGCCTTGCAGACCTGGCCGAAGGGCGAGTGGATGATGCGGTAGATCGCGAGCAGCCCCGCCATGAAGATCGCCGCGACGAGCCAGTACAGCGGCCGGTCGTCGGCGAGGCTGATCATCCCGAACAGATGCCCGCGCGGCACCGCCTGGATCCCGTCCTCGCCGCCGGTGAAGCGCGGCGTCTGCAGCGAGAAGAAGAACACCATCTGCGCCAGCGCCAGCGTGATCATGGCGAAATAGATGCCCTGTCGCCGGATCGCGAGCGCACCGAAGACGAGGCCGAGCCCGCCGGAGACGGCCGTGCCGAGCAGGATCGCCAGCTCCGGCGTCAGGCCCCAGTTCTTGGCGGTATAGGCGCAGACATAGCTCGCCATGCCGAAATAGGCGGCGTGGCCGAAGGAGAGCAGGCCGCCATAGCCGAGCAGCAGGTTGAAGGCGAGCGCGAACAGCGCGAAGCAGAGCACCTTCATGACGAAGACCGGATAGGCCACGAAGGGCGCGATCACGAGCAGGATCGCGATGCCGATCATGATGGCGCGGTGCAGGCGCAGCGTGCCCTTGTCGGCTTCGCCCGGCAGGGGGGCGGCGGGCGCGTCGGTGGCGGCGATGTCGGCCATGGTCAAATCCTCGTCTCGCGGCGGGCGGCCATCACGCGGCCCGTCCGAACAGGCCGGCCGGCCGCACCAGCAGCACCAGCACCATGATGATGAAGATCACCGTCGCCGAGGCCTCCGGGTAGAAGACCTTGGTCAGCCCCTCGATCAGGCCGAGCGAGAAGCCGGTGACGATGGCGCCGAGGATCGAGCCCATGCCGCCGATGACGACGACGGCGAAGACGACGATGATGAGGTCGGCGCCCATGTTCGGGTTCACCGAATAGATCGGCGCCGCCAGCACGCCGGCGAAGCCCGCCAGCGCCACCCCGAAGCCGTAGGTCAGCGTCACCAGCAGCGGCACGTTGATGCCGAAGGCCTGGGTCAGCGTCGGGTTCTCGGTCGCGGCGCGCAAGTAAGCGCCGAGCTTGGTCTTCTCGATGAGGAACCAGGTCGCGAGGCAGACCACGAGCGAGGCGACGACCACCCAGCCGCGGTAATAGGGCATGAACATGAAGCCGAGATTCTGCCCGCCCCGCAGCTCGGCGGGGATCTGGTAGGGCAGGCCCGACGAGCCGAATTCGTTGCGGAACAGGCCTTGGATGATCAGGGCGAGACCGAAGGTCAAAAGCAGCCCGTAGAGATGGTCGACATGGGCGATGCGCTTGAGCAGCAGCCGCTCGATCGCGATTCCCGTCGCCCCGACCACCAGCGGCGCCAGCAAAAGCGCGACCCAGTAGTTGATGCCGAGATAGTTCAGGCACATCCAGGCGACGAAGGCGCCCATCATGTACTGCGCGCCATGGGTGAAGTTGATGATGTTGAGCAGCCCGAAGATCACCGCCAGCCCGAGGCTGAGGATGGCGTAGAACGAGCCGTTGATCAGGCCGAGAAGGACCTGGCCGAACAGCGCCTGGGGCGGGACACCGAGAAGTTCGAACATGCGGGGCTCAGATCATCTTGACAGTAGGTGTCGTGCGTTGTCGCCGTCATCCTGGATGCAGCGAAGCTGCAATCCGGGATCCATCCTAGGGCCGGGAGCTCTACGATGGATCCCGGGACGACCTTCGGTCGCCCCAGGATGACGCCGCGAGAAGCGTCGGCCGCTCACTTCTTGACGAGCGGGCACTCGCTCTCGGCGAGCGGGCGGAAGGCCTGCTCGGCCGGCAGCACCGAGATCTGCTTGTAGTAGTCCCACGGCCCCTTCGACTCGCCCGGCTTCTTGACCTCGAAGAGATACATGTCGTGCATCTTGCGGCCGTCCGCGCGCACCGAACCCTTGCCGAAGAGCGGATCGTCGGTCGGCATTTCCTTCATCTTGGCCATCACCGCCGCCGAGTCCTTCGACTTCGCCGCCTCGACCGCCTTGAGATAGTGCAGCATGCCGGAATAGACGCCGGCCTGCACCATGGTCGGCTTCTTGCCGCCATTGGCCTTGGCGAAGCGGTCGGACCAGGTCCTCGTCTGGTCGTTGGTGTTCCAGTAGAAGGACTCCGTCAGCACCAGCCCCTGCGCGGTGGCGAGCCCGAGTGAATGCACGTCGGTGAGGAAGACGAGCAGCCCCGCCAGCTTCTGGCCGCCGGCGGTGATGCCGAATTCGCCCGCCTGCTTGATCGAGTTGATCGTGTCGCCGCCGGCATTGGCGAGGCCGATCACCTTGGCCTTGGAGGCCTGGGCCTGCAGCAGGAAGGACGAGAAGTCCGTGCCCGGGAAGGGCGTGCGGACCGCGCCGACGACCTTGCCGCCGTTCTTGGTTACGATGGCCGCTGTGTCGCGCTCCAGCGCATGGCCGAAGGCGTAGTCGGCGGTGAGGAAGTACCAGCTGTCGCCGCCGGCCTTCACCATGGCGCCGCCGGTGCCCTGGGCCAGCGCATAGGTGTCGTAGGTCCAGTGCACCGTGTTGGGCGAGCAGGCCTTGCCGGTCAGGTCGGAGGAGGCCGCGCCGGAATTGATGTGGATCTTGTTTTTCTCGCGGGTGATCTGGTTGACCGCGAGCGCCACCGAGGAGGTCGGCACGTCGAGGATGAGGTCGACGCCGTCCTGGTCGTACCAGGTGCGGGCGATGGTCGAGCCGACGTCCGGCTTGTTCTGGTGGTCGGCCGAGACGATCTCGACCTTGATGCCCTTTTCGGCCGCCTTGAAGTCCTCGACCGCCATGCGGGCGGCGATCACCGAGCCTTCGCCCGAGAGGTCGGCATAGAGGCCGGAGCGGTCGTTCAGCACGCCCGCCTTGATGCTGATCTGCTGCGCGAGCGCCGGCGCCGCCATCAGCGCGGCGAAGGCGGTCGTGGTCAGGAACGTCTTGAGCTTCATGTGTCTCTCCCTGAGATTGGCGTCGTTTTCGACGTGATGTCCGATATGGATCGGATTGGGGGCCTTCGAATCCGCCGGAAGGCGGCCTTCAGACCCCGAGATAGCCGTGCAGCTTGTCGATATTGGCGTCGAGCTGATCGTTCTCGATCATGTCGATCACCTTGCCCTGCTCGACGACATAGTGACGGTCGGCGACCGTCGCGGCAAAGCGGAAGTTCTGCTCGACCAGGATGATCGTGTAGCCCTCCTGCTTGAGCTTGCGGATGGTGGCGCCGATCTGGTCGATGATGACCGGGGCGAGCCCTTCCGTCGGCTCGTCCAGCAGCAGGAAATGCGCGCCGGTGCGCAGGATGCGCCCGATCGCCAGCATCTGCTGCTCGCCGCCCGAGAGCTTGGTGCCCTGGCTCTTCAGCCGCTCCTTGATGTTGGGGAAGAGCGTGAAGATCTCGTCGAGCGAGAGCCCGCCGGGCCGCACGCGGGGCGGCAGCATCAGGTTTTCCTCGACGCTGAGCGAGGCGTAGATGCCGCGCTCCTCGGGCACATAGCCGATGCCGAGCCGCGCGATCGCCCGCGAGGGCAGCTGGATCGTCTCCGTACCCTCCAGCACGACCGAGCCCTTGCGCTTGCCGATGACGCCCATGATCGACTTGAGCGTGGTCGTCTTGCCGGCGCCGTTGCGGCCGAGCAGCGTCACGACCTCGCCCGGCGCGACGTCGAAATCGATGCCGTGCAGCACATGCGATTCGCCGTACCAGGCCTCGAGCCCGCGCACCTTCAGCATCGGCGCCGCCGCTCCGGCGGCGGAGGACCGCACGGCCTCAGTGAGCATGGCCGACTCCCGAACCGATATAGGCCTCGATCACGCGCGGGTCCTTCGACACCGCGGCATAGTCGCCCTCCGCCAGCACCTGACCGCGCGCCAGCACGGTGATGCGGTCGGACAGCGAGGCGACGACCGAGAGATTGTGCTCGACCATCAGGATGGTGCGGTTCGCCGAGACCTTGCGGATCAGCGCCTCGATCCGCTCGACATCCTCGCGGCCCATGCCGGCCATGGGTTCGTCGAGCAGCATCATCTCGGGATCGAGTGCGAGCGTCGTGGCGATCTCCAGCGCGCGCTTGCGGCCATAGCTGAGCTCGCCGGCGGGCAGCTCGGCGAAGGCGGCGAGGCCGACCGCATCGACCAGGCGCAACGCCTCGTCGTCGAGCGGCTGCAGCACCTCTTCCGAGCGCCAGAAATCGAACGAATCGCCGCGCTTGCGCTGCAGCGCGATCCGGACATTCGTTTTGACGCTGAGTTGCGGGAACACCGCCGAGATCTGGAAGGATCGGACCATGCCGAGGCGGGCGATGTCCGCCGGCTTCTGCCGCGTGATGTCGCGACCGTTATAGACGATCGAGCCCTTCGTCGGCGCAAGAAATTTTGTGAGCAGGTTGAAGCAGGTGGTCTTGCCGGCGCCGTTGGGCCCGATGAGCGCATGAATCGTCCCGCGCCTGACCTGCAGGTCCACGCCGTTCACCGCCGTGAAGCCCCCGAATTCCTTGGTCAAACCCGTCGTAGCGAGAATGATGTCCTCAGCCATGCGCAACGCTTGTCGTCGTCATCTTGGTCTTTCTTGTTCTCGACTGTCTCCCCTTGTATGGCATGCTGCACCGCGCTCGTCGCATAAGTCAACGCTGCGCGGGCGGGAATACGGCCTTGTGAATCAAGGCTCATCCCTTCGTCTTAGACGCCCGGCCCGCCGGGCCTGCGTGACGGGCTCATCCAAATGGATGACGACCGGGCCGGGCCGACCGGGCTATGCCGCCCGGCGCTTTGAACCGGAAGCGCGCGCGGCGCGACCAAGCAGCGAAGACGGCGCGGAAGGCCGTTGGCGTCGGGGCAGTTTTCCAGTAGTGTTTCTGGCTGTTTCCTGGCGATCCTGTGGCCGTCCCATGGCGGCATCGGCCGGCTGCGCGTTTCCGCCGACGCGCGTCGGGCCTTTTCAAGACGTGGCGGGCCGATCAGGGAGGGTATCTTGAACTTCGCTCCGGGTTTGGACATTCGCGCCCGCCTCATGGCGGCGCTGCTCGGCTTGGTCGCGGTCCTGTTTGCCGTGCCCGCGCAGGCGGTACCCGAGCGCCGCGTCGCCCTCGTCATCGGCAACAGCGCCTATACGGCCGTGCCGCGCTTGGCCAATCCCCAACGGGACGCCACCGCCATCTCGGCCGCGCTCAAGCGCCTCGGCTTCGAGGTCGTCGAGGGCTATGACCTGCGCATGGACGAGATGACCGGCATCGTCCGTGAATTCGCCCAGAAGCTCGACGGCGCCAAGGCCGGCGTCGTCTATTATGCCGGCCACGGCATCGCGGTGGGTGACGAGAACTATCTCATTCCCGTCGATGCCTCGCTCAAATCCGAGGCCGATCTCGATTTTCGCGCCGTCAACGTGCAGCTGATCCTGCGCCAGATGCAGCGCGACGAGCGCGTCAACGTGCTGATCCTCGACGCCTGCCGCGACAACCCCTTCGCCACCCAGCTCGCCGCCAGGTCGCGCTCCGTCGCCCGCGGCCTGACCGCGATCGAGACGCAGTCGGCCTCGGGCATCCTGATCGCCTTCGCGACCGATCCGCGCTCCACCGCGCTCGACGGCGAGAAGGACGGCAACAGCCCCTTCACCGCCGCTCTCCTCAAGCACATCGAGACGCCCGAGGTCTCCATCACCACGGTCATGGACCGCGTCCGCGCCGATGTCTGGGAATCGACCGGCAAGAAGCAGAAGCCCTGGACCAATTCCTCGATCATCGGCGAGTTCAAGCTGAACCCGACGCTGAAGCTCGCCGCGGTCGACCCCTCGGTGACGATCAAGGCGATCGACGGCGCCGTGCCGGTGCCCGCCGCCCCGGCGCCGGTCGGGCTCGACCGTGCCCAGATGGACGTCCGCATGTGGGAGACGGCCGAGCGCGGCAACACGGCGGCCGACTACAAGGCCTATCTCGAGGCCTTCCCCACCGGCCAGTTCGCCGCCTTCGCCCGGAACCGCCTGTCGCGTCTGGAGCCGTCCCCCGTCGCGGTCGCGGCGCTGCCGGCGGCCGCCGGCGCCGCCGCCGTGTCGGGTGCGGCCCTGGCCGCCCTGCCGTCGTCGCGGGAGACGGGGCAGGCCATCGCCGACGAGGCGATGAAGGGCGAGGTCGGCAGCGCCGAGACGGAGGCCGCGCTGAAGCTCACCGCCAAGGACCGCCGCGAACTCCAGCGCCGCCTGAGCCTCGCCGGCTTCAAGCCCGGCAAGGCCGGCCCGAATTTCGGGCCGAGCCAGCGCGCGGCGATCAGGGAATGGCAGACGACGCGGGCGCTCTCCGCCACCGGCTTCCTCGCCCCGATGCAGCTCAGGGCGCTGCGCGCCCAGACCGAGCCGGCCTATCAGCGCGCTCTCGCCGAGGAGGCCAAGCCGGCGCCGGCCAAGACCCGGACCGCGCGTGAACCCGCCGAGCCGCAGCCCCGCACCCGCGGCGGCGTCGCCTATGAGCGCGACCCGGTGATCCGCCGCGATCTGGAGCGCGAGCGCGCCGGCGGCGGCAGCAGCGCCACGGGCGCGGCCATCTTCGGCGGCATCGTCGGCGGCGTCGTCGGCGGCGCGCTGGGCGGCGGCTTCCGCCGCTGATCGTGACGCCCGCCGCAACCCGGCGGGCGGTCATCTCGGCCTTCGAGACGCGGCGCCCGGCGCCGCGTTTTGCTTTTGGAAAGCCGCCGGCGCGGCAATATGCCGTTTTGGCCGAACGGAGAGTTGCCACCCGCCCGCCGGCTCGGCTAGTTCTGGACCGCGCCGTCCGGCGGCATCCTTTCAGCGGCAGAGGCGAGATGATGAAGAAGGTCTATCCGGACGCCACGGCGGCTCTCGCCGGCGTCATCAAGGACGGCATGACGATCATGGCGGGCGGCTTCGGCCTCTGCGGCATCCCCGACATCCTGATCGAGGCGGTCCGCGCGAGTGGCGCGAAGGACCTGACCTTCGTCTCCAACAATGCCGGTGTCGACGGCGCCGGCCTCGGCATCCTGCTCGAGACCCGGCAGATCCGGAAGATGATCTCGTCCTATGTCGGCGAGAACAAGCTCTTCGCGGAGCTCTATCTCTCCGGCCAGCTCGAGCTCGAATTCACGCCCCAGGGCACGCTGGCCGAGCGCATCCGGGCCGGCGGTGCTGGCATCCCTGCCTTCTTCACCAAGACCGGCGTCGGCACGCTGGTGGCCGAGGGCAAGGAAGAGCGGGAATTCAACGGCGAGCGCTACATCATGGAGCGCGGCATCTTCGCCGACGTCTCGCTGGTCCATGCCTGGAAGGGCGATACCGAAGGCAACCTCGTCTACCGGAAGACGGCGCGCAACTTCAATCCGATGATGGCGACCGCCTCGCGCTTCACCGTGGCGCAGGTCGAGCATCTGGTCGAGGCCGGCGAGATCGACCCCGACCACATGCACACGCCGGGCATCTTCGTGAAGCGGATCGTCCACACGCCCCAGAGCGTCAAGCGCATCGAGCAGCGCACCGTCCGCAAGCGCGCGGCCTGAGCGCGCGTTCCGTTCGGCCGGAACGGCCGGACGATCAGAATTCGCGCAAGAGAAAGATACGGAGTCGACCGACATGGCATGGACCCGCGAACAGATCGCCCAGCGCGCCGCCAAGGAGCTGAAGGACGGTTTCTACGTCAATCTCGGCATCGGCATTCCCACGCTCGTCTCGAACTACATCCCCGAGGGCATGTCGGTTCAGCTCCAGTCCGAGAACGGCATGCTCGGCATGGGCCCCTTCCCCTATGAGGGCGACGAAGACCCGGACCTGATCAATGCCGGCAAGCAGACGATCACCCAGCTGCCGACGACGAGCTTCTTCTCCTCGGCCGATTCCTTCGGGATGATCCGCGGCGGCCATATCGACCTCTCGATCCTCGGCGCTATGCAGGTCGCGAAGAACGGCGACCTCGCCAACTGGATGATCCCCGGCAAGATGGTGAAGGGCATGGGCGGCGCCATGGACCTCGTCGCCGGCGTCAAGAAGGTCGTCGTGGTGATGGAGCACGTCGCCAAGAACAAGGATGGCACCGAGTCGCCGAAGCTGCTCGAGGCCTGCGACCTGCCGCTGACGGGAGCGGGCGTCGTCGACATGGTGATCACCGATCTCGGCGTCTTCTCGATCGACGAGAACGGTGGCGGCATGACCCTGATCGAGCTGGCCGAGGGCGTCACCCTCGACGAGATCAAGGCGAAGACGGGCGCGACGTTCAAGGTGGCGGTTTGAGCTCATCCGTCATGGTCGGGCTTGTCCCGACCATCCACGTCTTCTGAGGTCGAGCGCTACGCTCAAGACGTGGATGCTCGCCACAAGGGCGAGCATGACGGCTGGACTATCGAACTTTGCCGCTCTCCCACCCCGCCTTGACCAGCTCCGGCACCTCGCTCTCGGCCTCCGGCCAGCCGACGCAGAGCCAGGCGATCAGCTTCCACGCCGGCGGCGCGCCCAGCGCCTCCCGCACCACCTCCGGCTCCAGGATCGAGACCCAGCCGACGCCGACGCCCTGAACCCGTGCCGCCAGCCAGAACTGCGTGATCGCGGCGACCACCGAATAATCCAGCATCTCCGGCATCGTTTTGCGGCCGAGGCCGTGGCCCTGTGCCGTGCTATGGTCGCAGAACACCGCGATCTGCTCGGGCGCCTCGCGCAGCCCTTCCAACTTCAGCTCCGCATAGAGCCGCGCCCGCTCGCCCTCGTAGTCGGCCAGCGCATCGGCATTGCAGCGTTCAAAGCTGTCCCGTGCCGCCTGGCGCTGCCCGGCATCGGTGACGCGAACCCAGCGCCAGGGCTGCGAATGGCCGACCGAGGGCGACAGCTCCGCCTGCGCCAGCAGCCGCTCGACCAGCCCGCCGGGCAAGGGATCGCGCCGGAAGCGACGGACATCGCGCCGCCAGGCCAGCAGCTCGGCAAATTGCGCGGCGAAGGCCTCGTCGAAGCGGGGAGGGGAGTTGGACATCCTCCTCAGCCCTCATCCTGAGGAGCGCTGCGCAGCAGCGCGTCTCGAAGGATGATCCAGCTTGTGCGGGAGCCTCCTGGAACATCCTTCGAGACGCCGCTGCGCGGCTCCTCAGGATGAGGGCTGTGGGAGAATGGGCGTGACATCACGCTCACCCTGCCACCGCGATCGCATGGAAGAACGACCCCGTGACGTGGCCGCGCCGGCTGCCGGCGGGGGCGGGCGCCGAGCCATGCGGATCGGTGACCAGCGCCAGCGGCGGGTCCTCGCCTTGGGTGACGATCGTCGCGTAGTGGAACTCATGGCCGGTAAGCCCCGCGCCGGCTGCGCCGAGCGGCGCATCGGCCTCCAAAATGGCGCGGCGATAGCCGAGAGTCATCGTCCGCTTCGCGAAGGAGGTCTCGACCGAGAGCAGGCCGGCCATCGCGTGGGGGACGCCGTCCGCATCGATCAGGCTCCGCCCCAGCACCATGTAGCCGCCGCACTCGCCATGCACCGGCCGTGTCTCGGCAAAGGCGCGCAGGCCGCCGAGGAAGCGGCCGGCGCCGGCCAGCCGCCCCGCATGCAACTCCGGATAGCCGCCCGGCAGCCAGCAGGCATCGCAATCCTCGGGCGGCGGCTCGTCCGCCAGGGGCGAGAACGGCACCAGTATGGCGCCGGCCGCCCGCCAGCCCGCCTCGACATGCGGATAGACGAAGCTGAAGGCGGCATCGCGCGCGATCGCGATCCGGCGGCCGGGCGCCGGCAGGCGCAGAATCGTCATCGAAGAAGCCGGCAAACGAGTTGCCTGGGCCACCCCCCTCACCGCGTCGAGATCGGCCGCCGCCGCCACCGCATCGGCCAGCGCCTCGAGCCGCGCCTCGAGATCGGCGGTCTCGCCGGCCTGCACCAGCCCGAGATGGCGCTCGGGCAGGATCAGGCTGGCCTCGCGCGGCAGCGCGCCGAGCACGGGCAGGCCGATTGTGTCCATCCCCTGCGTCACCAGCCGGCGGTGCCGCTCGCTGGCGACCTTGTTGAGGATGACGCCGGCGATGGTGATGCGCGGATCGTATTTCATGCAGCCGAGCGCAATCGCCGCCGCCGACTGCGCCTGGCCGGAGACGTCGATCACCAGCACGACCGGCCAGCCCAGCAGCGCGGCGATGTCGGCGCTCGCGCCGGTATGTCCCTCAGGCCCCGGTACGGCGTCGAAGAGCCCCATCGAGCCCTCCGCGACGACGAGGTCGGCATCCTCGGCCGCATCGCCCGCGATCGCGCGCAGCAGCGCGTCTGGCATGGCAAAGGAGTCGAGATTGGCGCTCGGCGCCCCGGTCGCAGCAGCATGGAAGGCCGGGTCGATATAATCAGGCCCGCATTTCAAGCCGCGCACCACCAGTCCGCGCCGCGTCAGCGCCCGCTGCAGGCCGAGGGTGATCGTGGTCTTGCCCGAGCCGGAGCGCGGCGCGGCGATGATCAGGCCGGGCGCTGTCATGGACGGGCTCCGGAAGCGCGGCACCCACTCCCTCCCCCCGCTTGCGGTGGGGAGGGTTGGGGTGGGGGGCAGTGCCGCTCGGCAAGACGATGGCGGACTGTGCTCCGGCTTTCCGGCCCCCCATCCCTAACCCTTCCCCACCGCAAGCGGGGGGAAGGGGATTGCGTCGTGCGCGTCAGGACGGTCATACCCCGCCCCCCGGCCGGAAGCGGCGGTCGTAGCCGGTGGAATACAGCGCGCTCTCGCCGAAATCCTCGGCCGCCAGCGCTGGGCCGACCAGGATCAGCGCGGTCCGCTCCAGCTCGGACTCGCGCACCTGCGCGGCGATCGTGGAAAGCGTCCCACGCAGCACACGCTCGTCCGGCCAGGAGGCACGGAAGACGATCGCGACCGGACAGGACTCCCCGTAGAACGGCGACAGCTCTGCCACGACCTTCTCGACGACATGGATCGAGAGATGGATCGCCAGCGTCGCGCCGGAGGCGGCGAAGGTCGCGAGCCGCTCGCGCTCCGGCATGGCCGAGGCCCGGCCCGAGGTCCGCGTCAGCACGAGCGATTGCGCCAGCCCCGGCAGGGTCAACTCGCGCTTCAGCGTCGCGGCGGCGGCCGCAAAGGCCGGCACGCCCGGCGTCACGCTGTAGGGGATGGCGAGCGCGTCGAGCCTCCGCATCTGCTCGCCCGTCGCGCTCCAGATCGAGAGATCGCCGGAATGCAGCCGCGCCACATCCTGCCCGGCCTCATGGGCGGCTTGCATCTCGGCGACGATGGCGTCGAGATCGAGCGGCGCCGTGTCGACGATGCGCGCGCCCGGCGGGCACCAGTCGAGCATCGCCTTGGGGATCAGAGAGCCCGCATAGAGGCAAACCGGGCAGGAGGCGATCAGGTCGCGCCCGCGCAACGTGATGAGGTCGGGCGCGCCGGGCCCGGCGCCGATGAAATGGATCGTCATGCCGCGCGCTTCATGATGATGACCGCGCCAGCGCGCAGGTGACGCGTGCGGTGGCGATGCGCGGCTGCACCAGCGTCCCGCCCGGCCCGGCGGCCGCGAGCGCGGCGGCTTCCGCCACCGACCCGACGCCGTAGAGCGAGGCGATCCGCGTCGAGCGCGTCGCGCAGCTGGCCTCGAAACCTTTGAGCGCCTCGTCGGGCACGCCGACCACCTCGGCGGCCCGGCTGACGGCGGCGGCCGCGAGCCCGGGTTCGCCGATCCGGCTCGCCAGCGTCGCCAGACGCGGCGTCGCCTCGCCCGACAGGCCGGCAATCGCCAGCGCCTCGTCGAGGCAGGCGAGGATGTCGGCCTCGCTGGTGTCGGCGCGCAGGCCCAGCCCGACGACGAGACGGCCGGTCACGGCTTCTCGACCCGCCACTGCGTCACCGGCATCGCCGGCCGCCAGCCATGCTTGCCGCCGACGGGGACGAGCCGGTCGATCGCGATGCGCCGCAGCGAGCCGCCATGCAGCGCATGCAGCGCCGCGAGCTTCGCCTCGCCCTCCAGCGTGACGACATTGGCGACGAGGCGCCCGCCGGGCTTCAGCGCCGCCCAGGCGCCCTCGAACAGCCCCTCGACCGTGAGCCCGCCGCCGATGAAGACGGCATCGGGCGAAGGTTGCCCGGCAAAGCCCTCCGGCGCGGCGCCGGTGACCTTCACCGACAGCCCGCCCAGTTCCAGGCTGTTGCGGGCGATCCGCTCGATGCGCTCCGCCTTGGATTCGAAGGCGATGGCCGCGTTGCGCGGATGGCGCTGGCACCATTCGATGCCGACCGAGCCCGAACCGGCGCCGACATCCCAGAGCAGCTCGCCCGCCCGCGGGGCGAGCGCGGAGAGCGTGATCGCGCGGACCTCGGATTTGGTGATCTGCCCGTCATGGGCGAACCACTCCTCGTCCAGGCCGGGCGCGAGCGGCAGCACGCGCGCATCCCGGCCGGCATCGACGGCCACCGCGATCAGGTTGAGTGGCACGATGTCGTCGAAGGCGAAGGCGTCGGCGCGGGTCTCGCGGATGCGCTCCTGCGGCCCGCCGAGCGATTCCATAACCGTGATGCGGCTCGCCCCCATGCCGCGCGCCGTCAGCAGCTCCGCCACCGCCCGCGGCGTCGTCTCGTCCCAGGACAGCGCGAGGATGCGCGCCTGAGGCTGCAGATGCGGGACGATCCGAAACAGCGTGCGGCCATGCAGCGAGACCAGCGCGCACTCCTCCTGCGGCCAGCGCAGCCGGGTGCAGGCCATCGAGAAGGAGGAGGATTGCGGGATGATCCGCATCTCGGAGGCGGGGATGGCCCGGCTCAGGCTGTTGCCGATGCCGTAGTGGAACGGATCGCTGGTCGCGAGCACGCAGACCTTGCGACCGCGCTCCGCCAGGATCTGCGGCAGCGCGTTGCGGAAGGGCTGCGGCCAGGGCCGCAGTTCCCCGGGCACGGAGCCGACCAGCGCGATATGGCGCTCGCCGCCGAAGACGATCTCGGCCTCGGCCAGCGCGGCCTTCGCCTGCTCGCAGAGCCCCGATGGGCCGTCCTCGCCCAAACCGATCAGGGACAGCCAGGGCGCCGGCGCCTCGCCTGCGCCGCTCGACAGACTCTCGGTTTCAAGCGTAACTGGGGACATGACCGTGCTCATCCTCGGTGGAACCGGCGAAGCGGCGGCGCTCGACCAGCATCTGGCCGAGCAGGCGCCCGAAATCCGCGCCATCATCTCGCTGGCGGGCCACACCGTCGACCCCCGCCCGGCGAATCTGCCGGTGCGCGTTGGCGGCTTCGGCGGGGTCGAAGGTCTCAGGCAGTATCTGCGCGAGGAGGGCATCATCGCCGTCATCGACGCGACGCATCCCTTCGCGGCGATCATGCCCTTCAATGCCGAGCATGCCTGCAAGGCCGAAGGCGTGCCGCTGCTCGCCATCCGCCGCGCGCCCTGGCAGCCGGAAGCCGGCGACGACTGGCGCGACGTTCCCGACATGGAGGCCGCGGCCGCCGCGCTCGGCGAGGCGCCGCGCCGCGTCTTCCTGACGATCGGCCGGCTCGACCTGCCGGTCTTCGCGCAGGCGCCGCAGCACCATTACCTCGTGCGCGCCATCGAGCCGATCGGCGATCGCCTGCCCGTGCCCCATGTCGAGGTCATCCAGCAGCGCGGCCCGTTCCGCGCCGAGGACGAGGAGGTGCTTATGCGCGAGAAGCGCATCGAGCTGCTCGTCAGCAAGAACTCCGGCGGCGACGCCACGGCGGGCAAGCTCATTGCGGCGCGCCGGCTCGGCCTGCCGGTGATCATGGTCGCCCGCCCGCCCAAGCCGGATGTCGAGACCGTCGCCCATGTCGATCAGGTCCTGCCTTGGCTGGTGGCGCAGGGGCTCTTTGTCACCGAGCGCGGCGTGTAGACCCAAGGCGCGGCCTCGCCGGGCCGCGTGATCAGCCGCGTGCTCGACGCGCCGATGATCACCAGCGTCGCCATGTCCGCAGTCGCCGCCGTTTCGATCGCGTCTTCCAGCGCCAGGATGCGCAGGGCCTCGTCGGGGCGCCCGACGGCGCGGGCGAAGATCACCGGCGTCTGCGGATCACGATGGCGGGCGGCGAGTTCCAGCGCCGCGCGCAGCTGCCACGGCCGCGCCTTCGAGATCGGGTTGTAGAGGCATGTCACGAGGTCTGCGGCGAGCACCGCTGCGAGCCGCGCGGTCACCACCTCCCAGGGCTTGAGATTGTCCGAGAGCGAGATCGCGCAGAAATCGCCGCCCAGCGGCGCGCCGGCCTTCGCCGCCGCCGCCAGCATCGCGGTGACGCCGGGCTCGATCGCGATCGGCAGCGACAGCCAGGCCGGATCGCCCGCCTCCAGCGCCTCGAACACGGCCGCTGCCATGGCGAAGACGCCGGGGTCGCCGCCCGAGACGACCGCGACAGTCTTCCCCGCCGCCGCCAGCTGCAGCGCGTGCCGCGCCCGGTCGATCTCGACGCGGTTGTCGGAGGCATGCTTCGTCTGGCCGTCGCGCGTGGGGATGCGGTCGAGATAGGGCCCGTAGCCGATCAGGTCGGAGGCAGAGTCGATTGCGGCCTGCGCCGCCGGCGTCAGCCACTGCGCCGGCCCGGGCCCGAGGCCGACAATGGTGAGGGAGCCGCTCACAGCCGCCGCCCTTCGCCGGGGACCAGCACCATCGAAAAATACGGCGCCTCCGCGTCGTCGCGCTCGGAGGGGCGGATGATCGCCTGGCCGGCCATCGTCGCCTGCTCGACATAGATCGCCCGCTCGATCAGGCCGGTGGCCTCCAGCGCGCGGCGCACCTTCGGCAGGTTGCGGCCGAGCTTCATGATCACGGCCGCATCGGTATCCGCGAGGCGCCGCACCAGCTCGGCCTCCGGCAGCGTGCCGGGCAGCACGGTCAGGATGTCGTCGCCCCAGGTGATCGGCGCGTTGGCGCGCGTCCAGGCGCCGGCCATACCGGTGACACCCGGCACCACCTCGGTCGGGAAGCGATGCGCCAGCCGCCGCCAGAGATGCATGAAGGAGCCGTAGAAGAACGGGTCGCCGTCGCATAGCACCGCGACGCTGCGGCCGGCCTCCATCTCGGCGGCGAGCAGCGCCGCGGAGTCGTCGTAGAACTGCGTGATCGGGCCGCTATAGCCCTCGTCCTCGACCGGGACCTCGATCGTCACCGGAAAAGCGAGTTCGATCTCGCGGGCGGTATCTTGCCCGATGACGGCATCCGCCGTGATGCGGGCATGGCCGCGCCGGCCGCGCTTGCAGAAATGCACCAGCCGGTCGGCACTCAGGATGATGTCGCGGGCCCGCACGGTCATGTAGTCCGGGTCGCCGGGGCCCAGGCCGACGCCGAACAGCAGTGTCTGTCCCAAAGGCTTCCTGGCCGGCTCGAAGCTCACCGGCTCACTCCTTCTCTTGCGCCAGCGCGTTGACGGCCGCCGCCGCCATCGCCGAGCCGCCGCGCCGCCCATGCACGACGAGGAAGGGCACGCGCCCGTCCTGCGCCAGCGCCTGCTTCGATTCCGCCGCGCCGACGAAGCCGACGGGGATGCCGATCACGGCCGCAGGCTTCGGCGCCCCGGCATCGAGCATCTCCAAAAGCCGAAACAGTGAGGTCGGCGCATTGCCGATGACGACGAGCGCACCCGCCAGATGCGGCCGCCACAGCTCCATCGCGGCGGCCGAGCGCGTCGTCTCCATCTCGGCCGCGAGCGCCGCGGTGCGGGGATCGTCGAGCGTGCAGATCACCGGGTTGCGCGCCGGCAGGCGGGACGGCGTCACGCCGTTCGCCACCATCTTGGCGTCGCAGAGGATCGGTGCGCCGGCCTTCAGCGCGGCCTCGGCAGCTCCCGCAAAATCCGGCGACATCTCCACATCAGCGGGCAGATCGGTCATGCCGCAGGCATGGATCATCCGGACCACGACATGGGCGGCGCGGCCGGCAAAGCGCGAGAGATCGGCTTCCGCCCGGATGATCGCGAAGGAGCGCTCATAGATCGCTCCGCCATCGCGGATATAGTCGTAACCCGTCGTCACTTGGTCGGTCCTGGAAGCCGGCCCGCCGCGCTCAGGCGGGCATAAAGGTCCTGTCCGGGCTGCAATCGCGTCAGCAGGGCGGAAAGGTCAAGGGTGGCGACAGCGCTGTCCCGCGCGACGCCGCCGATGACGACGCGGTAGCGCCCGCTTTCGCCGACCAGCGTGAGGTCGGAGGCGCCGGGCCGCGCGCAGGATTTGACGCAGCCCGAAACATGCAGGCTCAACCCCGCGGCGAGGTCCGGTGCCAGCACCTGCGCCAGCCGCGCCGCATCCGCCATCGCCGGAGCCTCCGCACGGCTGCAGGCGGGCGCGCCGGCACAGGCCTGCACCGACAGGCGCGGGTCGTCGTCACGGGTGATCAGGCCCTCCGCCGCCGCGCCGTCCAGCAGGGCTATCGCGTTGGCCTCGGACAGCCCGCGAAAAGCGAGGCCACGCCAGGGCGAGAGGCGGATCTCCGGGCAGCCCAGCATTTCGGACGCCTGTGCGAGACGGTCGAGCGTCGCAGCCTCCGCGCGACCGAAGGGCAGCCCGACCAGTGCGGCATGGCTCTCACCGAGCGCGAACAGCCCGGCCCGCCGGGACGCGGGGCGCGCTGCCGGCGCCTCGGTGGCGGGGAGGTCCGTGAGCGCTGCCAGTTCGTCGGCTGCGAGATCGCCCATGCGGCGGATGGCATCGGGTGTCTGCGCCCGCTTCGCGGCGAAGCGGGCCAGGACCTGGGCGACGACGGCTCCGGCCTCGCTTTCCGCGAGGGGCCCGAACCAGAGCCGGTCCGCCAGCGCCATCACCACCCGCCCCGGCGCGGTCGCGACGATGCGAAGATCGCCCGCGAAGGCCTCGAGCGACGATTCACCGCCCCCATCGACGACGACGGCGAACTTGGCAGGCAGGCCGCTGACCTCGCGCGCGCGCGCCTCGATCTCGGCCGCGAGGGCGAGCGCGTCGATCCGGTCTCCGAGGCCGTCATTCCGGGGCAGGCCGCAGGCCTGAGCCCGGAACCCATGAACACTGTCTTGGATGCAAGAGGCGCCCAATGGGCCTGCACGTCCTGAGGCTTCGTCGTGTTCATGGATTCCGGGCTCTTCGCTCCGCGAAGCCCCGGAATGACAGCCGAGCTGCGCTAGCGGCGAGACCAGCGTCAGCCTTTGCGGCCCGTCGCCCTCGTGCTCGTCGACCAGCCGCTCCGCCAGCAGCGTCGCGACCAGCGCCGGATGGCTGCCCGCCGTCACGCCGCGCAATTGCATGTTGCCGCGCGCCGAAATCTCGATCAGCCCGTTGCCGTGCCGGGCGGCCAGCGCCGCGATGCGCTGCAGTTGCGCCGGGGTCAGCCGCGCGCCCGGCGGATGCAGCCGCACCAGCCAGCCATCGCCGGTTTCCATCGGCTTGAGCGTGCTCGGGCACCAGCCGCGCCGGAGCGCGTCGGGGGAAGGCGCGCTCATTCCGCCGCCTTCCGGTGAAAGCGGCTTGCAGTTTCAGGCGCTGGGAACCCCTCCCCCTTGTGGGGAGGGGCAGGGGTGGGGGGCGAACGACCGGGCGAGCGCTCACCAGGCGGCACGCCCCCCATCCTCAACCCTTCCCCACGAGGGGGAAGGGAGGAGCCCATCTCGGCCGGCGTCTCGACGTGAGCCGCCTCCGCCAGAAACGCCCCCACCGAATTGCGCCGGCTCGTCCACAGGCCGCGCCGCGCCGCCTCCGCCAGCCGCGCGCGGATCGCCTCGGCGGCCGGGGCATTGGCGGCCTCGATCGTGGACCAGACCGCGGCATCGGCGCACCAGGCCTGGAACACCGCGTCAAACAGCCCGTCCGCCACGGCGTCCGTGCTGGCGGCGAAGACGAAGAGCGTGTCGACCGCTTCCGCGAGTTCCGCCGCGCCGCGCCAGCCATGGGCGAGATGGGAGGCAATCCAGCGCGGATGCGTCAGCCGGCCATGGACGATGCGGGCGATGTCCTCGGCAACCGTGCGCGCCTTCGGCGCCTCGGGATTGGAGGAATCGAGGCTGTAGAGCGCCGGCGTGGCGCCGAGCGACTGTGCCGCGGCTGCCAGCCCGCCGATGACGTCGGCGGCGCTGGAGGCTTCGAGGATATCGCGCCCGGCGGTGTCGCTGACATGCACGAAGGCGTCGGCGGTCCGGATTCGGGCGGAGAAGCTGTCATCGACATGCCCCGCGCCCTCCGGCCCGCCATAGGCGTGGCTGGAGGCGGCGAGATAGGCCGCGCCCAGTTCGTCGCGGCTGGTCCAATGGCCGTCGAGCGCTCGGTCGGCGACGGCCGCGCCATAGCGACCGGGCGCCGCGCCGAACACCCGCGCCCCGGCCTCGCCACGACGGCGCGCGGCGGCGGGCTCGTTCCACTCGTCCGGCTCGTCCAGCATCGCGACCGCGCGCGCCGCCGCGTCGAGCAGCGCGACCTGGCTCGGAAACGTGTCGCGGAAAGCGCCGGAGATGCGCACCGTCACATCGATGCGCGGATGGTCGAGCTTCGGCAGCGGCGTGATCGCGAAGCCGGTAACGCGCGTCGAGGCATCGTCCCAGAGTGGGGCCGCGCCCATCAGCGCCAGCGCATGGGCGATGTCCTCACCGCCCGAGCGCAGCGTCGGCGAGGCCCAGAGATCCATCACGATCCGGCGCGGCGGCTCGCCCTCATCCTGCAGATGCCGCGCGATCACGGCCTGCGCCGCCAGTGCGCCGAGCCGCGCCGCGGCCCGCGTCGGGATCGCGCGCGGGTCCAGCGTCGAGAGATTGCGCCCGGTCGGCAGCACATCCGGCCGGCCGCGATGCGGCGAACCGGCGGGCCCGGGCGGCACGAAGCGCCCGTCCAGCGCGCGCAGCAGCCCCTCGCGCTCGGCCTCTGCGGAACCCGGATCGAGCGCCGACCGGCCGAAGACATGTAAGCCGTCGCGGAAGGGCAGTTCGGCGATGTCGCAGAGATGCGCGTCGAGCCGCGTCAGCGCCTCGCTCATCGGCAGATCGGGCGTGACGCCGCAGGATTCCGCCAGCCCGCTGGCCTGGGCCCGCGCCCGGATTTCGCTGGCGACGATGTCGGCGCGACGCGGATCGAGCACCTGCGCCTGGCTGAACTCCTCGACGAGGTCGCGCAGCAGCGCGGTCTCGCCGGAGGCCCCGGTCTCCGCCAGCGGCGGCGGCAGATGGCCGAGCGTCACCGCCGAGAGCCGCCGCTTGGCCGGCGCCGCCTCGCCGGGGTCGTCGACCACATAAGGATAGACCACCGGCAGCCCCTGCGTGACCAGCCGCGGCCAGCAGGAGGCCGACAGCGCCACCGCCTTGCCCGGCAGCCATTCGGTCGTGCCATGGGTCCCGAGATGGATCAGCGCGTCGATGCCGGCCGTCTCGCGCAGGGCGCGGTAGAAGGCGAGATAGCCATGGGAGGGCGGTGCGTCGGGGTCGTGATAGCGGGCCTTCCGGTCAGGCGTCGCATCGCGCGGCGGCTGCAGCGCGATGGTGAGGGCGCCGTCACGGACGGCGCGGAAGCGGAAGGCGCCGCCGCTGATGGCCGGATCGGCCTCGGGCGCGCCATGGGCGGCGAGCAGCGCCTCGCGGGCGTCGGTGGGGATGGTGGCGAGCCAGGCGCGATAGGCGTCGAGCGGGAGGGCGAGGTCGGCGGGGCCGGTGGTGAGAACGGCCATGAGGGTTTGGCCGTCATTGCGAGCGCAGCGAAGCAATCCAGAACCGTCTCGCTCGACGTCCCCCTGGATTGCTTCGCTGCGCTCGCAATGACGGAAAGGGATGTCGTACCCCGCCTCCGCCAGCAGCCCCCGGATCGCGGCGACGCTCGCCGGCGTGTCGAGCCCGACCGCGAAGCCCGCCCGGCCGCCGCGCGCGGGATAATCCGACATCACCAGCGCCAGCCGGCGCGCGGCAACCGGCTTGGCGGACAGAGCGATCCAGCCGGCGACGAGATCGGCGAGCGCTTGGATGCCATCCGCGTCGGGCACAAGCCGGCGCGTCGCCAGCCCGGTCGCAGGGTCGGCGGTCTCGGCCTTGAAGGCGACGGGGATGGTGCCCAGCCGCCCGTCGAATTCCGGCAGCGCCACCTGCATGGCGAGATCGGTAGCCGAGAGCCCCCGGGCCGAGGCCGCCCAGGTGTCGCGCGCACTGCCGACCGGCATCGCCTGGAAGACGGGACAATCGGCGGCATCGAGCACGAAATCGGCGCCCTCGCGGGCCGAGAACGCTGTGGTGGTGACGATGGCCGTCGGCCGCCGCGTCGCGATCAGTGCCGCGAGCTCGGCTGTGACGGCGGGGTCCTTCAGGCTGGTCAGGGCGAGGATCAGCGGGGCGTGTCCGCGCGCGGCCAGCGCCGCCGCCAGAGCCTCGCCCATCGCCGTGTCGCCGGCGCTGACAGCGGAACGGTAGACCAGGATCGGCACGAAAGGCCGGTCGGGCAGCGCGGCGAGCGTCTCGCACCAGGGCATCGGCGCGGCGTTGGTGCCCAGCGCGAACAGTGGTGGGAGGGGCAGGGGGGCGAGGTGAGACGGCGGCCGGTCGCGGCCGAGATACCCCGCCGCCACCGCCAGCAGCCGGCGCATGTTCTCCGCCCCGCCACCGGCGTGGAAATAGGACAGGATCGCCCTCGCGCAGGCGGACGGCACGGTTCCGTACTCTGCCAGCCGCGCGTCGTCGCGGTCGTCGCCGGGCAGCACCGCCAGCGCGATGCCCCTGGCGCGGCAGGTCTCGCTGAGCTGCTCGATGCCGTAGCGCCAGTAGTCCAGCCCGCCGAGGCAGCGCACCAGCACGAAGCGGCTTCTGGTCACCGTCTTCTCGATCAGGAGATCGATAGACAACGGATGCCGCAGTCGCCGCAGCGAGGCCAGGCGGACAGTGAGATCGCTGTCGCCGGCCGCCGCCGCCAAGGCGGAGAGATCGCTGTCGGCGAAGGACAGGACGACGACATCCCCCGGCGGCAGGGCGAGATCGACGGCGTCCTCGCCGTCGTCGAGCCTGATCTCGCTGGTCGGGAGCAGATGCATGCCTGGCTTTCGAAAAGGGCCGCCGCTCAGGCGCCGGCGAGCGCAGCCTCCACCGACTTCACGTCGAAGCCCTTGAGCCCGATCACGGTCAGCCGGCCCTGGCGGGCCTCCTGCGCGCCCCAGGCCCGGTCGAAATGATGGCTGACACGCCGGCCGACGCCCTGCACGACGAGCCGCATCGGCTTGCCCGGCACGGCGGCGAAGCCCTTCAGCCGGAGCACGCCCTGCGCTTCGGCGGCCTTGCCGAGGCGCGCCACCAGCGCGTCGGGGGCAAGGCCGGCTGGCAGCGCCAGCGCGACCGAATCGAAATCGTCATGCTCATGATCCTCGCCCTCGCCGTGATGCGAGGGGCGCGACGCCAGATCGGCCTCCGCCGCGGCACTGAGGCCGAGGATCAGCGCGGGCTCGATCGTACCCCGGCTGGTCTCGACGATCTTGATCGCCTTGGGCAAATGCGCCGCGATCTCGCCCTTGACCCGCTCGCGCGTCGCCGCGTCGATCAGGTCGCTCTTGTTGAGCAGGATCAGGTCGGCGCAGAGGATCTGGTCCTCGAAGACCTCCTCCAGCGGGTTGTCGTGCTCGACGGAGGCGTCCTGCGCGCGTTGCGCCGCGAGCGCCTCGGGATCGTCGGCGAACTGCCCTTCGGCGACCGCCGGCCCATCCACCACCGCGATGACGCCGTCGACGGTGACGCGGGCGCGGATCGCCGGCCAGTTGAAGGCCTGGACCAGCGGCTTGGGCAAAGCCAGCCCCGAGGTCTCGATCAGGATATGCTGCGGCGGGTCGGCCCGGTTCAGGAGCTTTTCCAGCGCCGGCACGAAATCATCCGCCACCGTGCAGCAGATGCAGCCGTTCGGCAGCTCGACGACGTCCTCCTCGGTGCAGCCGGAAATACCGCAGCCCTTGAGGAATTCGCCGTCGAACCCGAGATCGCCGAATTCGTTGACGAGGACCGCGAGCTTCTTGCCCTCGGCGTTTTCGAGCAGATGGCGCACCAGCGTCGTCTTTCCGGCGCCAAGGAAGCCGGTGATGATGGTGCAGGGGATCTTTGTGAGAGAAGTCATCGGGAACCCGCGATCGGGAGGGGAGGAAGGCGCGCCACCACGCCCTTGCGGATCGCCTCGGCGCGCTCGCGCCAGGGCACGATTCCGTCCGGGGCCTCGCGATACTGGCGCGCGAAGGTGAGCAGCGTCTCGACGCCCGTCGCCGGGTCGAGATCGCCATAGATATAGGTCCAGCGGCCCTCGCCGCTGAGCGCCACCGTACAGGGGCGCTTGCAGACGGAGAGGCACTCGACCGTCTCGACGCTGAGCGCCGCGTCGAGCGTGGGGTCGAGCGCGTCGCGGAGGCCGGCGGCGAGGACGGCGCCGGGACGCGGCGCGTCGGGGTCGCCCCCGGCGGCGCGGCAGGTCGCGCAGACGAGGATGCGGATCGGCGCCGTGCCCGTTTCCGGGCGCGGCTGCTGCAGTTGCGTGCTCATGATCCGGCCGGAATCAGGCCGTCGCGGGCAGGGCCGCGATCAGGAAGACGAGGCCGACGCAGGCCATGGCGGCGGCCGCCGCGCGCACCGGCAGGGACAGGCGCGTCTCCGGCGAGAACAGCCGACGGACGACAAGGATCGTGCCGACGGTGACGGCCGCCTGGATCGCGACGAGCCCGATCAGATAGGCACTGACCACGGCGGTGTCGGCACCGATGATCGATTCGGCGAGCGCATGGCCATGGGCGAAGCCGGCGGCGGCGAAGAGCGCGGCGAGGGCCGGCAGCGGCAGCGAGGGCCTGAGCACGCCGATGGCGCCGATCAGCACGAGGCTGCCGGCGACCAGGATCTCGCCGGCCGGCAGGTCGATGCTGTTCATATGGGCGAAGGCGCCCAGCCCCATGCCGACGATCCACAGCACCGGCAGCAGCAGGGCGCCCGACGCGTAGCGCGAGGCGACGAGGCCGACCGCGACCAGCGCGGCGAGATGATCGAGCCCGAGAATGGGGTGGCCGAGGCCGGACAGAAGCCCCTCCGTCAGCGTCGACGGCGTCTTGCCGCCCATCGGATGGTGGGCGAACGCCGGGCTGCAGAGCAGGGCGGTGAAGGCGAGGGTCAGGCGATTGCGCAGCGTCATGGTTCCGGTCTCCGTCAGAAGGCGGCCGGTCTCGCGACCGGCCTCACGTTCCCAAGGACGGAGCCGCGTGACCGTCGCCACGCGAACACAGCCGCCGTCGGAACACCCCGTCCGATGGGCCCATAGGAACACTGTCGACGGCAGGTCTCCTGGCTCGCGGGTCTGGTCATTCCACGCCGCCTTCCCGGGATCGCTCCCAGTGGCCGATGGCGCGAAACTCGCCGCTTACAGTTGCGGGGGCAGCCGCGGCATCGCACCGCGTTCCCTTTTCACCTCCTCGCGGAGGCACCGTCGGGAACGATCATTAGCCATGTGCGAGAGGCTGTGCAATGCAGTGCGCCGTCATTCTCGGGCGGAGCGGAGCGCAGACCCGAGAATCCCTCTCAAGAGATGCTCGGGTCTAGCCCGAGCATGACGGCGAAGGTCGCTGCCTGTGAACATCCCCCACCTCACCCTCGTCCTCGGCGGCGCCCGCTCGGGCAAGAGCCGCCATGCCGAAGCGCTGATCGAGGCGCTGCCGCCCCCCTGGGCCTATATCGCCACCGCCCAGGCCTGGGACGACGAGATGAAATCCCGCATCGCCGAGCACCGCGCCCGCCGGCCCGCGGACTGGATCACGCTCGATGCGCCGCTCGACCTGCCCGGCGCCATCCGCGGCCTGCCCGAGGGGCGCCCCGTGCTCGTCGACTGCCTGACGCTGTGGCTGACCAATCTGATCCTGGCCGAGCACGACACCGCCGCTGCCGGAAGCGCCCTGATCGAGACCTGCGCGCAGGCGACGGCGCCCATCGTCCTCGTCTCCAACGAGGTCGGGCTCGGCATCGTGCCCGACAATGCGCTGGCGCGGCGCTTCCGCGACGAGGCCGGCCGGCTGCACCAGGCGATTGCGGCAAGGGCCGGCCGCGTGGTCTTCATGGTCGCCGGCCTACCGATGCTGGTGAAGTGAGCGGGCAGGTGAAGTGAGAACGCGATGACGAACGAGACCAACGAGGCCGCTCGCTACAAGGCGAAAATGGCAAAGCGCAAGGCGCTGCAGGACGCCGAGGTCGCCTCCAAGACGATCGAGAAGGGGCTGCTGATCGTCAACACCGGCCCCGGCAAGGGCAAGTCGACGGCCGCCTTCGGGCTGATGCTGCGCGCGCTCGGCCATGGCTGGCGCGTCGGCGTGGTGCAGTTCATCAAGGGCGCCTGGGAGACTGGCGAGCGCCGCGCGCTCGACGCCTTCGGCGAGCAGATCGCCTGGCACAGCATGGGCGAGGGCTTCACCTGGGAGACGCAGGACAAGGCCCGCGACATCGCCGCCGCCACCCGCGCCTTCGACAAGGTCAAGGAACTGATGGCCGACGAAGGCATCCGCCTGATCGTGCTCGACGAGCTCAACATCGCGCTGCGCTACGATTACCTGCCGCTGGCCGAAGTCATCGCCACGCTGCAGGCGCGCCGCTCCGATCTCCACATCGTCGTCACCGGCCGCAACGCCAAGCCGGAGCTGATCGAGGCCGCCGACCTCGTGACGGAAATGACATTGGTGAAGCATCATTTCACCGCCGGCGTGAAGGCGCAGGAGGGGATCGAGTTTTGAGCGAGGCGCGTCATTCTCGGGCTTGACCCGAGAAACTCAGCCCGAAAAGGACGCCGGTGCCTCTGTCGGCACGAGATGCTCGGGCCAAGCCCGAGCATGACGGCTAGACGAATGCTGCTGCCGCGCCCACTGCCGCCAACCCCCACAACAGCCCGCAAGCCTTGCGATACAGCCGCAAGCCGCGCCGGATATCCGCCGCCGTCGCCTCGGCCCGGCCATCGCCCATCCAGCCATCCTCGACGATGACATCGCCATAGATCCGCGGCCCGGCGAGCTTCAGGCCCAGCGCGCCCGCCATCACCGCCTCCGGCCAGCCGGCATTGGGCGAGCGGTGGCGGTTCGCATCGCGGCGCAGGGCCCGCCACGAACCCGCCGCATCGGCATCGCGGTCGAGCGCGGCGGCTGCCACGATCAGCAGAGCGGTCAGCCGCGAGGCCGGCAGGTTGACGAGGTCGTCGAGCCGCGCCGAGGCCCAGCCGAAGGCGAGATGGCGCGGCGTCTTGTGGCCGATCATCGAATCGGCGGTGTTGATCGCCTTGTAGATGATGATGCCGGGCAGGCCGGCCACGCCCAGCCAGAAGGCCGGCGCCACCACCCCGTCGGAGAAGTTCTCAGACAGGCTCTCGAGCGCGGCGCGCGAAACGCCGGCCTCGTCGAGGCTGTCGGGGTTGCGGCCGACGATCATCGAGACCGCCTTGCGCCCCTCGGTGAGGCCGCCCGTCTCCAGCCCGTGCGCGACGGCCGCGACATGCTCGTGCAGGCTGCGCTGCGCCAGCAGCGTCGAGGCGAGCAGCGCGAGCGGCAAAAGCCCCGCCGGCCCCAGCTGTCGGCACAGGGTGGTCAGCGCGAGAGCCCCGGCCAGCGCTATCGCCAGCAGGATGAGGAGCGCGGCCACGCCCGCCGCCTTTCGGGCGGCGAAGCGAGCTGCCTCCCGGTTCAGGCGACGGTCCAGCCCGGCGATCAGCGCGCCAATCCAGGTGACGGGATGGCCGATCCGCGCATACAAGCGCTGCGGATAGCCGAACGCGGCCTCGATCGCGAGCGCGGCCAGCAGCAGAAGCAGTGTGTCGGGCCAGAGATCAGACAAAGCCATGGGCGAAACGACGGGGACCGGGGGCATCTGGCATGGCGGCGATCTCGGCCGGGCTCGGGCGCTGTTTCCGGAAGCGCCCGAGCCCTGGATCGATCTCTCCACCGGGATCAACCCGATCCCCTATCCGGTTCCCGCGCTGCCGTTAAGCCTGTGGCAGCGCCTGCCTGCTGGCGACGACGAGGCGGCGCTGCTCGCGGCGGCGCGAAAGGCCTATCGCGTGCCAGTCGATGCCGGCATCGTCGCCGCGCCGGGCACCCAGATCCTGATCGATCTCCTGCCGCGGGTCGTCCCGGATCTGGTCGGTGCCGGACCCGTCGCCGTGCTGGGGCCGACCTATGCCGAGCATGCGCTCGCCTGGCGGAAGATGGGCGCCACGGTCGTCGAGGCTGACACGCTGGCGCAGGCCGACGCCGCCGCGACGGTGGTGGTGGTGAACCCCAACAACCCGGATGGGCGCCTGCTGTCGGGCTCGGAGCTTACGGCGCTCGCGGCGCGCTGCGCCGCCCGCGGCGGGCTGCTGGTCGTGGACGAGGCCTTCTGCGACTTCACGCCCGAGGCGAGCCTGGTCCCGGCCCTGCCGTCCGCGACCCTCGTGCTGCGCTCTTTCGGCAAGACCTATGGGCTGGCCGGTGTCCGGCTCGGCTTCGCCATCGGCGAGGCGGATCTGGTATCGGCGCTGCGCGAGGCGATGGGCCCCTGGGCCGTGGCCGGTCCCGCGCTCGCGATCGGCGCGCAGGCGCTCGCCGATGCCGAATGGCTGGAGCAGGCCGGCGCCGCGCGCGCCGCCGACGCCGCGAGGCTCGATGCGCTGCTGGCGCCGCTGGGCACGATCATCGGCGGAACCGCGCTGTTCCGACTGCTGGCGACGCCCGAGGCGCCGGCCCTCTTCGCCCATCTGGGCCGCCGCGGCCTTTATGTGCGCCGCTTCCAGGCTGATCCGACCCGGCTGCGCTTCGGCCTGCCGGGCGATGCGGCGGGCTGGGCGCGGCTGGAAGCGGCGCTGGCGTCCTTCGCCCCGCCTTCGCGGGCATCGTAAAGCCCGCATGCGTCGCGCGCCGGGACAGATCCGAAGCCGCTCGCTAGTTTGATCGCCGAACCTGCCCGAACACGCCTCGCCCCAAGGAACGCACCATGCCCGCCCTGCCGCCTGCCAGCGACCTGACCATCTGTTTCGCCCATGCCGCCTACCAGTTGCAGGCCGAGTTCGCGACGCGCGGCCATGCCGCCAAGAGCTTCGAGGTCCGCTCGCTCGACGAGCTGAAGGCGCGGGCGCCGGAGGCCGATGTCGTGGTGGCCTCCGGGCTCTGGCGCAACGAGCTGATCGCGTCCTGCCCCAAGCTGCGCTTCGTCCAGTCGGTCAGCGCCGGAACCGACCAGTACGACAAGGCCGCCTTTGCGGCGGCCGGCATTCGGCTTGCGAGCGCTCAGGGAGCCAATGAGCGCGCCGTGTCCGAGCACGCCATGGCGCTGATCCTCGGCCTGACCCGGCAGATCCACCTCGCCCGCGACAACCAGACCGCCGCGACCTGGCGCCCGATGATCGGCGACCGCGCCCGGCGCGAGGACGAACTCGGCGGCAAGACGCTGGTCATCGTGGGCTTGGGCCGCATCGGCCTGCGGCTGGCGACGCTGGCCGCCGCCTTCGGCCTTCGCGTCATCGGCGTGCGCCGCAGCCCCGAGCCGCATCCCGACATCGAGGCGATCGTTCGGCCCGATCAGCTCCACGAGGTGCTGGCCCAGGCCGACATCGTCGCGCTGACCTGCCCGCTGACGCCCGAAACCGAGAACCTGATCGACGCTGCGGCGCTCGCCGCGATGAAGCCAGGCGCGCTGCTGATCAATGTCGCGCGCGGCAAGGTCGTCGATGAGCCGGCTCTGGTCGCCGCGCTGTCGGAAGGGCGCATCGCGGGCGCCGGCCTCGACACCTTCGTCGAGGAGCCGCTGGCGGCGGCCTCGCCGCTCTGGGCGATGAAGAACGTCATCGTCACGCCCCACAGCGCCGGCGAGACCCGCGCCTACGAAACGAATGTGGTCGACCTGCTGGTCGACAACCTCGCCCGGCTCGCGCGCGGCGAGACGACCTTGCGCAATCAGGTGGTCTGACCAGAGCCTGCGAAATCACGCCGTCACTCCGGGGTGGGCCGTAAGGCCCGAGCCCGGAATCCATGAACACGACAGGAGGTCAGTGGGCCCGGCCCCGGAGGTCCTTCGGCTGCTGCGGTGGTCATGGGTTCCGGGCTCTTCGCTTTGCGAAGCCCCGGAATGACCGGGTGGTTCCAGAATAAGTCGCTCACGCCCGCAACCCGCGCCACCAGCTGCGCGCCGCGTCGCGGGCGCGCCGCGCGAAGGCGTAGGCCGCGCTGCTGCGGACCCAGTCGAGTGCCCGGCGTCGCAGCCGGTCGAGCAGGGTCATCAGCCAATTGAGCCAGCCATAGGTCAGGAGCTTCTCGCGCCCGGCATGATAGATTCGCTCGACCAGCAGGAAGCTGACGAGATGGGCGAAGGCGAAGACGACGAGCCCGCTCCGGAAACGGCCATCGGCCATCATCCACAGGCCCAGCAGCTTCAGCGGTTCGGCGATGGCGAAGGGCACCGCCAGCAGCGCCAGGATTGAAAGCCGCGACTGACGCGCGATCACGGCCTCCATCCGCGCCACGATGCGCAGCGACGCCACCCAGTCGATCAGCGGCCGGTAGAGCGGCCGGGCGATCTCGTCGAAGACGATGACGACGGTCAGCACCGCGCGCAGGATGGCGAAGAGGATGCGGGCGAGGGGGCCGCGCGTCTCGTCCCGGTTCGGCGGCTGTGTCATCGATCGTCCTTGAACGGGCACGCCTTGCCGCAGCCACGGTTTATCCTATCCCGACAGATCCCAGCAATTTTGAGACCTTCCCATCAAGCGCAGGTCATCCCGGGCGGAGCGAAGCGCAGACCCGGGATCCATTCCGGAGCGCCTGTCGGAGAGGTTCCGGAATGGGTCCCGGGTCTCCCTGTCGGTCGCCCGGGACGACCGCGTGGGTGAGATGACGGGCACGCAACAGGGAGCGGAGGAAATCACCCCACCTTCGCATCCTCCAGCATCATCGCCGCGCCCTTCTCGCCGATCATCATCGTCGGGTTGGCGGTGTTGCCGGAGGTGATGGCGGGCATGACGGAGGCGTCGATGACGCGAAGCCCCTTGATCCCGCGCACCCGCAGCCGCTCGTCGAGCACGGCGCGGGCATCGTCCGCACGGCCCATCTTCGCGGTGCCGACGGGATGGAAGATCGTCGTCCCCAGCCGGGCCGAGGCGTCGAGCAGATCCTCGTCGCTCGTCGCCGCCGGCCCCGGCAGATGCTCCTGCGGCCGGAACCGCGCCAGCGGCGCCTGCGCGACGATACGGCGCGTCAGCTTCATCGCGTCGATCGCGACCTGACGATCGGCTTGCGTATCGAGATAGTTCGGCGAGATCGAGGGCGCGTCCTCGGCGCGCGGCGTCGCGATATGGACATGGCCGCGGCTGGTCGGGCGCAGATTGCAGACGCTGGCGGTGAAGGCGTCGAAGGGATGCAGCCCCGAGCCCCAGGAATCCAGCGAGAGCGGCTGGAAATGATATTGCAGATTGGCGGTGGCGTGCTCGGGCGAGGATTTCGCGAAAGCGCCGACCTGCGAGGGCGCCATGGTCAGCGGCCCGCTGCGCAGCGCCGCATATTGCAGCGCCATCAGCGGCCGGCGCCAGATCTTGGCGTAGTCGCTGTTGAGGGTGCGCACGCCCTCGACCTTGTAGACGGGGCGGATCTGGAGATGATCCTGCAGATTCTCGCCGACGCCGGGCAAATCCGCCACCGTCGCGATGCCCAGGCCCTGCAGCCGCGCCCCGTCGCCGATCCCTGAGCGCTCGAGCAACGCCGGGGAGCCGATCGCACCGGCCGACAGCACGACCTCGCCCGAAACCTCGGCCCGCAGCTTCTCGCCGCCATGCGTGAACTCGACCGCCGTCGCGCGGCCATCCTCGATCACCACGCGCTCGACCAGCACATTGATCTCCAGCCGCAGATGGTCCTCGCGGGCGTCGAGCACCGGCCGCAGAAAGGCGTTGAAGGCGCTCAGCCGCCGCCCGCGCCGCTGGTTGACCTGGAAGTACGAGGAGCCCTCGTTGTCGCCGGTGTTGAAGTCGTCGATCTTGGCGATGCCGGCCTCGGCCGCCGCCTCGCGGATCGCGTCGAGGATCGCCCAGCGCACGCGGGGATGCTCGACCCGCCATTCCCCGCCGCTGCGGTGGACCCCGCTCTCGCCCGGGCCGATATGGTCCTCGTGCTTCAGGAAATAGGGCAGCACGTCGTCCCAGCCCCAGCCGGAGAGCCCGAGCTGGCGCCAGCCGTCATAGTCTGCCGCCTGGCCGCGCATATAGACCATGGCGTTGATGGCCGAGGAGCCGCCGACGACCTTGCCGCGCGGATAGGCCAGCGCCCGGCCGCCGAGGCCCGGTTGCGCCTCCGTCTTGAACAGCCAGTCGGCGCGCGGATTGCCGATGGCGAAGAGATAGCCGACCGGGATGTGGAACCAGATCCAGTCGTCGCGCCCGCCGGCCTCCAGCACCAGCACCCGCGTCCTGGGGTCGCGCGACAGCCGGTTGGCGACGACGCAGCCCGCCGAACCCGCGCCGATCACGACATAGTCGAAACGGCCGATCGTGCGGCGGTCGGTCTCTTCGGCTGCGGCCATGGCGTCCCTCGGGGCTTTGGCGGGTGCGCTCCCGCTCTGCGCCAACCGTTAAGCGGCGCGGCCAGAGGCGGCAATGGCGCGTTGGCGCGAACGGCCTGTGCAGGAGGCCTCAAATCCGTGGCATCCACGGCCCGCCGCTTGCTTGGACCCTCTCGAAGGGTTGTTATGGCGCCGCGGCCTGACGCCGTCCGCCCGGGAGAGTGTCGATGGGTTATCGCGTCGCGATCGGCACGCGCAGCTATCTCTTCAGCGATCTGAAGGAGCTGATGGCGAAGGCGACGCCGCCGCGCTCGGGCGACCGGCTCGCTGGCCTCGCGGCCGAGTCGATGGAAGAGATGATGGCGGCCAGGATGGCCCTTGCCGACCTGCCGCTGCGCACCTTCCTGCACGAAGCGCCGATCCCCTATGAGACCGACGAGGTGACGCGGCTGATCCTCGACAGCCACGATGCCGTCGCCTTCGCCCCCGTGTCCTCGCTGACCGTCGGCGCCTTCCGCGACTGGCTCTGCTCGGAGGTGGCGACGACCGAGGCGCTGGCGAGGCTCGCGCCGGGCATCACGCCCGAGATGGCAGCTGCGGTCTCCAAGCTGATGCGCAACCAGGACCTGATTCTCGTCGCCCGCAAATGCCGCGTCGTCACGCGTTTCCGCAACACGCTCGGCCTGGCGGGCCGCATGGCGGTGCGCATCCAGCCCAATCACCCGACCGACGATGCCGCCGGCATCCTCGCCTCGACCATCGACGGGCTGAGCTATGGCTGCGGCGATGCGGTCATCGGCATCAACCCGGCCTCCGACAGCACGGCCCGGATCGGCGAACTCCTGCGCCTGCTCGACGGAGTCATTGCCCGCTTCGACATTCCGACTCAAGGCTGCATCCTGACCCATGTCACCTCATCGATCGCGCTGATCGAGCAGGGCGCGCCGGTCGATCTGGTCTTCCAGTCGGTCGCGGGCACGCAAGCCGCGAACGCCTCCTTCGGCGTCACGCTGGCGCTGCTGCAGGAGGGGCTGGAGGCCGGCCGCTCGCAGAAGCGCGGCACGGTCGGCGACAACGTCATGTATTTCGAGACCGGGCAGGGCGCCGCGCTCTCGGCCAACGCCCATCACGGCGTCGACCAGCAGACGCTCGAGGCGCGCGCCTATGCCGTCTGCCGGGCCTACCAACCGTTGCTGGTCAACACCGTCGTCGGCTTCATCGGCCCGGAATATCTCTATGACGGCAAGCAGATCATCCGGGCCGGGCTGGAAGACCATTTCTGCGGCAAGCTGATGGGCGTGCCGATGGGCTGCGACATCTGCTACACCAACCATGCCGAGGCCGATCAGGACGACATGGACACGCTGCTGACCCTGCTGGGCACGGCCGGCGTCAACTTCATCATGGGCGTGCCCGGCGCCGACGACGTGATGCTGAACTACCAGTCGACCTCCTTCCACGACCAGCTCTACATCCGCGAGGTGCTGGGCCTGCGGCGGGCCCCGGAGTTCGAGGACTGGCTGCTGCGCATGGACATTACCGACGCAGCTGGAAAGCTCAGCACCGGGCAGGGCGGGCCGACCTTGCTCGCCGCGCTGCAGGATCGCGCCGCATGAGCGCGCCGGAAAAGCCGCTGGCCCCGAACCGCTTCGGCGATCTCGCGCGCCTCACCCCTGCCCGTATCGCGCTGGGCCGGTCCGGCGCCTCGCTGCCGACAAGCGAGCTGCTGCGCTTTGGCCTTGCCCATGCCCAGGCGCGCGATGCGGTGCATGCACCTTTCCGCCCCGAAGAGGTCGCGGCCGCGCTTGCGGGTCTCGGGCTCCAGACGCTGGCGGTGGAGAGCGCGGCCCGCTCGCGTGAGGACTATCTGCGCCGGCCGGACTGGGGCCGCACCCTGTCGCCGGAGAGCCTGGCCGCTTTACTGGCGCGGCAAGGCCGTTTCGATCTCGCCCTGGTCGTGGCCGACGGTCTCTCCTCCACAGCCGTCCACCAGAACGCCATGCCGCTGGTCGAGGCCCTGCTCCCCTTGCTCCGGCGCCAGTCGCTGACGCTCGCACCGCTCGTCATCGCCGAGCAGGCGCGCGTCGCGCTCGGCGACGCGGCGGGCCAGGCGCTGGGCGCGCGCATGGTGCTGGTGCTGATCGGCGAGCGGCCCGGCCTGTCCTCGCCGGATTCGCTCGGCGCCTATCTCACCTTCGCGCCGCGGACGGGGCTGACCGACGAGGCGCGCAACTGTATCTCCAACATCCGCCCCGGCGGGCTGGGCTTCGCCGAGGCGGCCTTCCGGCTCGCCTGGCTGATCGACCAGGGCTTCCGCCACTCGCTGACCGGCGTCGGCCTCAAGGACGAGAGCGACGCGGCGCTGGAGGCGGGCGCGGCCGCCGGGCTGCTCCCGGAGGGCTGACGCTCTCAGCCCGCGAAGCCGCCCTCGGCGAGGAAGGCCGCCTCTTCCGGCGTCGTCTCCCGCCCGAGCAGCGCGTTGCGGTGGGGGAAGCGCCCGAAGCGCCGGATCACGTCGCGATGACCTTCCGCATGCTTGGCCGCATCGCCACCGAGCGGCGTGCTGAGCGCGACGGACAGGTCCTGATCCGTCAGATCCTCGGAATGGCAGAAGGGCAGGTGCAGGAAGAGCCGCAACTCCGGTTCGGTCGCCGTGCCGTGGCCGCGCGCCTGCGCCAGCCGCGCGAAATGCCTTGCCAGCGGGTCGGTCGCATACATATGCGCCGTGCCGCGGAAGCTGTTGCGCGGGAACTGGTCGAGCAGGATCGCCAGCGCCAGGCTGCCCGGCGCGCTCTCGGCCCAGCCGTCCAGCTCCCGCCGCGCCGCCGCGAAATGCAAGCCCAGGAAGCGCTCGCGGAACAAGGCGTCGAAGGCAGCGTCCTTCTTGAACCAGCGCTCGGCACCAGCGTCGCGCCAGAAATCGATGACGGACTGCGCCGTGTCGGCTGCGCCGCGACGAGGGCCGCCCGTGATGTCCTGCTGCATTCTGACGCTTCTCCTGTCCGGCGCCCGCCGCCCGGCCACTCCGCCTCCCGCTGGGAGGAGACGGCCCCCGCGCGGGAGGGGCTTGATAACGTTGGGGCAACGGCGTCATCTGGAGGGGTGACGCCGATGCTGCCGCCACGCTCCCGTGAACAGCCGACGGCCGAGGACAGGCCCGGCAGGCCGGTCCACGCGTTCATCAGCCATGATATTGCCGAGACACAGGCCTGGCTCAATGCCAGGCTGCGTCGCGACATGCGGCTCGAGCCGCTGGGGCCCGACGGGTTCGAGGCGAGGCTGACGGCGCATGCCCTGGCCGGCGCCCAGCTGATCCACGCCGAGTATCCGCAAGGGATGCGGCTGAAACGCGGCGAGCGGCATGACGATCTGACGATCCGCATCGTCGCCGCCGGCGGCAGCCTCTATTCCGCAGGGCCGCAGACCCTGGCCGCGGTGCCCGGCCGCGGCCTCATCCTCAACACCGGACTGTGCGAATCCGGCGAATACGGCCGCGGCAGCGTGCACACGACCTTCACCCTGCCCGGGGAAGAGGTCGCCCGCATCCTGCAGGGAGCGTTCGGGCGTCCTGCCAATGAGCGCCTCGCCATCGCCACGACGATCGATCTGGCATCCGCGGACGGCGCCACGATCACGGGATTGCTGGCGGCGATGGAAGCGGGGCTGACGGGCGAGGCGCCGCTGGCGCAGACGCCGCAGGCCGCGCGCCCGCTGCGTGATGCGCTGGTCCTACTCGTGCTGGCGCGCTGGCCCAACCCCTATGCGGCCTGGTTCGAGGCTCAGGCCGCGGCGCCCGCACCCTGGCAGATCCGCCGAGCGGTCGCCTTCATCGACGCTCATGAGGCCGGCCTGCTGACGGTTCAGGAGGTCGCCGAGGCGGTCGGCATCGGCCTGCGCTCGCTCCAGGAGGGCTTCCGCAAGCACAAGCACGTCTCGCCGCACGACTACATCAAGCAGACGCGGCTGGCGCGCGTGCGCAGCGAACTGCTCGACCCGGCCTCAACACGCTCGATCGAGGCGATCGCGCGGCATTGGGGCTTCGTCAATCGCGGCCACTTCGCGCTGGATTACCGCACGGCCTTCGGCGAGCAGCCCTCGCAGACCCGCCGCCGCCGCTGACCCGGCCCGGCACGTCTCCGCATCGATTCGACACAGCAGCGCCCGGGCACTCTGCCGAGTGGGTATGTGCCCTAACGTAACAACCTGTCATCGAACATGGTGAATCCAATCTTTCCGCGCGTGGCCCGCCCGACTCCGCGCACGCGGCGCCGACTCGGCGCGCGCAGAATCGTCTTGAATCGCTTAAAATAAAAGACTGCATTTTTAAGTGAATTATAAGCTTGTTAGCCGAGATTCTTTGTATGCAGCGCAAAAGATCGAAGTAACGTTGGGTTCGGGGCCAAGACGATGAGCAAGACAAATGCCGGTGACCTGCAAAGGTTCCAGGCCGGAGCCGATTCGACGCTTCGAAACGCCAAGGCGACGGCCGCGGCCCTGACCACGTTGCTGGAGTCGGGCGCGGGCCTGGAGATCGACTGCTCTGGCGTCGAACAGGCGGACATCACCTTCGTGCAGACGCTCGTCGCGGCGCAGCGCAGCTGCGCGGCGCGCAACCTTCCCTTCGCCCTCGGCGGCCTGAGCGACGTCGTCGCCTCCGCTTTCCAACGGGCCGGCGTCACCGCGCCCGGCTCGATGCCTTCCGAACTGTCCGGGATCTGACCATGGCCAACATCCTCACCGTCGACGATTCGCCGAGCGTCCGGCAGATGATCAAGCTCGTGCTCGGCCCGGCCGGGCACAATGTCGTCGAGGCCGGCGACGGATCGGAGGGTCTGGCCAAGGCCAAGGCGCAGAGCTTCGACCTCGTCATCACCGACCTCAACATGCCGGTGATGAACGGCATGCAGATGATCAAGGCCCTGCGTGCCCTGCCGGCCTTCATGGGCACGCCCATAGTCTTCCTGACCACGGAATCTGACGACGCCGTCAAGCAGGAGGCCAAGGCCGCCGGTGCGACGGGCTGGATCACCAAGCCGTTCAAACCCGAGCAGCTGCTCGCCGTCGTCGCCAAACTCGTGAGGGCCTGATGGAACTCGATCCGACGGAAACATTCCGGCAGGAAGCGTCCGAGCTGCTCGACTCGCTCGAGAGCGTCCTGCTCGATCTCGGCCAGTCGCCGCAGAACCGCGACCTGATCGATGCCGCCTTCCGGGCGCTGCACACGATCAAGGGCTCGGGCGCCATGTTCGGCTTCGACAAGGTCGCGGCCTTCACCCATGATTTCGAGACCGCCTTCGACCTGATCCGCAAGGGCAAGATCGACGCGAACCACGAGATCGTCACGGTTTCCCTCTCGGCCCGCGACTATATCCGCACGCTGATCGAGGACCCCGACTCCACCGACCCGATCATCGGCGACGCGATCGTCGAGGAGCTGCAGCGCCTGATCGGCGCCGGCCCGGCCACGGCGAAGGAGGCAGGCCCCGCGGCCGAGAACGCCCCCGAAGCCGCGCCCGAGGCTCCCGCCTCCGCCGGCTGGCGTATCGAGATCGCCTTCGAGCCCGGCATCCTGCGCAACGGCACCAACCCGCTCGTCCTGCTCGACGATCTGCGCGCGCTCGGTCCCTGCACGGTCGAGGCCGACACGGCCGCGATCCCCGTCCTGGCCGACCTCGACCCCGAGACCTGCCTGATCACCTGGACGGTAACGCTGGAGAGCGCCTGCTCGCAGGACGAGATCGAGGACGTCTTCATGTTCGTCCGCGACGAGATGAAGCTCGTCATCACCCCTCTCGCTGCCGCCGGACAGGCCGGTTTCGGCCTCGACATGTCGATGCCGGGCGAGGCGCCGGCCGCGGCTGCGGAGCCCGTCGCGAAGGCCGAGGCCGCGCCCGCCCCGGTCACCCGCGCGGCGGCGCCCGCCCCGGCCGCGCCGGCCCCCGAGAAGGCCGAGCTGAACCGCCGGGCCGAGGACAAGGGCACCACGACGGTGCGTGTCCAGGCCGAGCGCCTCGACGAGCTGATGGACCGCGTCGGCGAGCTGGTGATCGCTCAGGCGCGCCTCAGCCAGATCGCCCATTCCGGCAACGACCTCGCCATCAAGGCGATCGCGGAGGAGATCGAGCGCCTGGCCTCGGGCCTGCGCGACTCGACCATGGGCGTGCGCATGGTGCCGATGGGCTCGCTCTTCGCCCGCTTCCGCCGCCTCGTCCACGACCTCTCGCGCGATCTCGGCAAGCCGGTCGACTTCGTCACGGTCGGTGAGGACACCGAGATGGACAAGACCATGATCGAGCGTCTCGCCGATCCGTTGGTCCATCTCATCCGCAATGCCATCGACCACGGCATCGAGAGTGCCGAGGACCGCGCCAAGACCTCGAAATCGGCGACCGGCCGCATCGAACTGGCTGCCCGCTATGTCGGCGCGCAGGTGCTGGTGACGGTGCAGGACGACGGCGCCGGGCTCAACACCGCCCGCATCCGCGCCAAGGCCGAGGAGAACGGGTTGATCCCGCCCGGCGCCAATCTGAGCGAGCACGAGATCCACCAGTTCCTGTTCCATCCCGGCTTCTCGACCGCCAAGACGATCTCGGCGCTTTCGGGGCGCGGCGTCGGCATGGACGTGGTCAAGCGCACCATCGAGGCGATGCGCGGCACCATCGATCTGACGACGATCCCCGGGCATGGCTCCTCGGTCACGCTGCGCCTGCCGCTGACGCTCGCCATCATCGACGGCCTGCTGATCCGGGTGGGCGAGGGACGCTACATCATCCCGCTCTCGGCGGTGGAGGAATGCATCGAGCTGACGGCGGCCGACGAGGCCCGCGCCAAGGGCCGCAGCTTCCTCAATGTCCGCGGCGACCTCGTGCCCTTCCTGCGGCTGCGCGATCTCTTCGATTCCGAGGGCCAGGCCGATCCGCACCAGAAGGTCATCGTCACCTCGATCGGCGACACCCGCGTCGGCCTCGTCGTCGACCAGATTATCGGCAGCCACCAGACGGTGATCAAGTCGCTGTCCAAGCTCCACGCCGACGTCACCATGTTCTCCGGCGCCACCATCCTCGGCGATGGCTCGGCGGCGCTGATCCTCGACGTCGCCCAGCTCGTCACCCTCGGCCAGTCCCGCGCCGAGACCGACAGAACCCCGGAGGCCGCGTGATGACGCAAGCTCAGATGCAGGTCGCCGGCGCGGATGCCGGCGCAGGCCTTCCGCCGATGGCCGAGACGCAGCTCCAGGTGCTGATGGTCGGGCTCGGCAACGAGATTTTCGCGATCGAGACCGACATGGTCCGCGAGATCATCGACCCCGTGCCGGTGACGCGCGTCGCCGGCGCCCGCTCCTTCCTGCCGGCGCTGATCAATGTGCGCGGCAACGTCATTCCGCTGGCGGATCTGCGCATTCGCTTCGGCATGCCGAAGACCGAACAGGCCGCCGATACGCGCATCGTCGTGATCGAGGTCGAGATCGACGGCGATCCCGTCACGCTCGGGCTGCTCGCCGACAAGGTCTACGAGGTCACCGAGGTCTCGACACGGCACATGCAGCAGACGCCGCGTCTCGGCAGCCATTGGCGGCCGGAGTTCATCCGCTTCATCACGAAGTGGAGTGAGGAATTCGTCATCGTTCCGGACATGTCCAGGATTTTGGGCTGAGTTTTACTTGGGGATTTGGGGGCTACGACTATGCGTTTCACGATCAAGGCCAAGCTGGCGACAGCATTTGGCGTCATCATCACACTCTCCATGGTCGCCGGCGGGCTCTCCTATCAGGAGCTCACCAAGATGGAGGCGTCCCAGCAGACCATCATCGGTCAGGGCCAGCGCATCTCGAAGATCGGCGACATCCAGACCGAGCTTCAGGGGCAGATCCGCGCCGAGAAGAACGCGATCCTGGCTTCGGAAGCCAAGGATATCGAGGCCGCTGCGGCCGAGATGATGACGCGCCGGGCCAATGCCGCACGGATCACCTCGGAACTCTATGCGATCGCCTCGCCCGAGGGCAAAAGGCTGATCGACCAGGCCAATGCCAAGGGCAAGGCCTTGAACGATGTCCAGGACGAAACCGTCCGCAACGCCAAGCTGAACTCGGCCAATCGCGCCTATGATCTCTGGGCCGCCGAGGGCGTCCCGGCGCTGGCGGCGCAGAACGCGGCCTATGATGCGGTTCTGGCCGAACTCGCCAAGCAGCCCGACTCGATGCAGCACACCGTCGCCGGACGCGCGGTGATGACGGCCCGTTACGAGACGGCGCGCTATCTGCGCATGCTGATCGAGACCTTCACCGCCACGACGATGGCGGATCTCGACACCAAGCGCCAGGCGCTCGCCAACCAGGCCGAAGCCTTCAAGCGCACGCGCAGCGCCGCGGTCGCCGCCCTCAAGGATCTCGGCATCGCCACGCAGGACATCGACAGCCGCGGCGAGCAGGTCCTGTCCGTCGGCACCCGCGCCTCCGACATCGCCCGCGAGGGTGGTGTGATCAAGGCGATCGACATGACCCGCAACGAGGGTCGCAAGGCGCTGCTCGAGACGCTGGCCGCCTATGACGCCTATGCCGACTTCGCCGAGAAGCGCATGGCCGAAATCGCGACCGAGGCGACCTCGGCAGCCGCCTTCGCCAAGACGCTGCTGCTCTCGATCGTCGCGGCCTCGCTGCTGATCGCAGTCGCCGCCGCCGTCTGGATCGCGCTGAACATCAGCCGCGGTGTCGCCGGCGCCGTCGCCATCGCCAATGCGGTCGCGGCCGGCGATCTGACCCAGACCGCCAAGGTGCAGTCCAATGACGAGGTCGGCGATCTCGTCACCGCGCTGAACGGCACGGTCGAGAAGCTGCGCGAGGTCGTCGGCCAGGTGACCTCGGCCGCCGAGAACATGTCCTCGGGCTCGCAGGAACTCTCGGCGAGCGCCGAGCAGCTCTCGCAGGGCTCGACCGAGC